>VFJS01000041.1 GCA_009885955.1 Spirochaetia bacterium
ATTCGGATTGTTCACTGGTTAGAGTCATCCCTCTCCTGCCAGGAGAGGGACTGAGGGTGAGGTCAAATGGGTTATAATGTCTCAAAAGGTATTCTAAATCTGAGTTTTACTATTCTCCTATTATAATCGTATAAAATATAGAAGGCCAAATTTATTTTTTATTATTCATTATGCAGGGGGAAATATGTCAAATCGAACCAGAAAGTGTGCGCCTGATCTAACGTATCATATTTATTCAAGGTGTATTGATAAATCAAGTCTGATGAAGCCGGATAAAATGAAGGATCTTATGATTAAGGTCATGAACATGGCCATGGGAAAATACAGATTTGAATTATTTTCTTATGTTATCATGCATAATCATTTTCACTTTTTCATAAGAACCGTGGAGGACGGTGCAACAATCTCCAGAATATTGCAGTTTATTAAAGCTCAATATGCCCGCAGATATAATAAATTAATGGGGAGGAGCGGACCTTTCTGGAATGAAAGATATTGCGATACCATTATTGAGGAATCTGCAGATCCCGGAACAGTATTTAATTACATAAATTGCTATATAATAAATAATCCTGTTAGAGCAAATTATGTTTTCGATGCTAGGGATTATAAGTATGGCTGTGTACATTTTTATCTGGATGAGGATTATGAGCCCCCTGTCAAATTAACTTATCATAAATATTTTTTAAATCTCGGATTATCTTTTAAAGAAAGAGTGAAAAAATTTCTTGAATTTGAAGAACAACACCGCAAAAGAATTTTTCCTGAATCTATTTTTGTTTGATTTTTTTTATCCAGTTTAGTGCTCAGAGTAATTGTTACTTTATGTAACTCAGCCTATGCGAGGACAAACAGTTTTTCTTTTTTAGGGAATTGTCCTTCGTATCTTTCATCTTTTTTGATATCAACCAAAATGGTAAAATACTGAAAGATGGCGCGCAGAGCGCGGGGATGGTATCTTACCCCTTCTTAATCAGCGGGGCGTGTTCTACCCTGTTCCTCCCATTGTTTTTTGCTGCGTAGAGAGCCTTGTCCGCCTGTTCCTTCAGCTCCGCCAGGGTACGGGCGGTATCGGGATAGCATGAGAGCCCCAGGCTCACGGAGATATGAAGTTCAGGCCCAACCAAAGATTTTAAAAAATCGAGCTTTGCCACGTTTTTTCTCACCTCTTCGTTCAGATCCATTGCCGTGTCCAGGTCTGTATCGGGAAGGAGGATGGTGAACTCATCGCCGCCGTAGCGGGAGACGCTGTCAGTCTTCCGGTACGTATTCTGAAAAACCTTTGCCACTTCCACGATGTACCGGTCGCCCACTTCATGGCTGTATCCCTCGTTCACCTCCCGGAAAAAATCCATGTCCGCCATGACGACTACCATGGGCCGGTTTTCCTTTACCGCCCTATTGAAGCAGTTCTCCATCTCTGTCTCCATGTACCGGCGGTTATAAACGCCGGTGAGCTTGTCGGTGACTGCGCGGAGGCTCGCATTCTCGCCCCACTTCACCATCTGGGTGATGACCTGGCCGCTGGCGTTCAGCCGGTCCGTGGTCTTGTTCAGCATGTTTTTCATGATGCTGATAGCAGGGTGGGGGTAGGTTTTCATGAGACTGAAGAAGTCGTCCTTGTGGAGACGGAGTATTTCGCAATCTTCATGGGCTATGCAGGTGGCAGACCTGGTTGCGTTCTCGAATATAGCCATCTCGCCGAAGAATTCCCCCTCTTTCAAAAGCGCTATTTCCTTTTCAGTCCCGTCCTGGATATGGATCCGCACGGAGGTTGACCCCGATTTTATAATGAAGAGTTCGTTCCCCTCCTCCTTCTCGCGGAAAATGGGGCTCCCTTTTTTAAACTTTACCAGCTCAAGTTTCTGGGAGAACTGGTGAAGATGGGAAACTTTCAGACTCGAGAGCATTTTGACCGATTTTAAAAAGTTGACAAGCTCATCCTCGACAGCCGATGCCACTAGTATCCCGTTTCCGCCCAGTTCCCTCTGGTCAAAGACCCTGGTAAAGGCCTTTTCCACCAGTTCCAGGAAGGCCATTTCATGCTCGGGATATGAGGCAACGCCGATACTGAAGGTCTGGAAGAGGCTCTCCCTCTTCATCCATGCCCCGATGTCGAAGGCGTTCATCTCTTTGAGTATATCCCTGCCTATGGTGTAGGCTCCGTCAACGGCGGTGGAGGGGAGGACGATGATAAATTCATTTCCCCGGTAACGGACGGGAAAGTCCCCGGGACGGAGAAGATTCTGGATTTTCCACGTTATGGCCTGGAGGGCCCCATCTCCGGCCTCATGCCCGAAGGTGTCGTTTATCAGCTTGAAGTTGTCGGGCTTGATGACAAGGATGCTGAATATCTCTCCCAGGAACTCAAAATTTCTGGCTAGCTCGTCTTCCAGGTAGGTCCGGTTGT
Organism: Spirochaetia bacterium; assembly: GCA_009885955.1. GTDB lineage: Bacteria > Spirochaetota > UBA4802 > UBA4802 > UBA5550 > VFJS01. Next base: position 2,411 of record VFJS01000041.1, read on the forward strand.
AAACCCCGGTAAGCTTGTCAAAGAACATCTGCTTCTTGAGCTCCTCTATCCAGCCCGATTTTTCGCTTATAAGCCGGTGCGTCTGGCGCTGTCTCATGGCATTTACCGAAATGAGTTTGTGGTATATTTTCGCGAATATGTGGGCGTACTCGTCAAAGAATTGCTCCAGGTCTTCCCCCTCCCCGGGAAAGGTGAGAAGGCGAGAATCCTCCTCAGTCACGGCAAAGGCGGTCCTGTTATCCTCCTCAAAGAACTCGAATTCACCGAACATCTCTCCAGCGATAAACCTGGCTATGGCCTGTTCCCCCATACCGCTCCCTTTCTGGTAGACCGAATCCGGGCTGTTTGTGATAAAAACTCCTCCCCGGTCGATAAGGAAAAGCTGCCTGCTCAGGCTCCCCTTCTCGAAGATGACATCGCCCTTTCTGTAATCCTGGTATGAACTATGATTTGCCAGCACATCCAGATCTCCATCGGGGAGATGTGAGAAAATGGCGGTATTTCTGAAATGGGCTACTATACTTTTTTTGGTTTCATCTGTCAGCGGCGGCATGTCTTGTAAATCCTTTATTCAAAAATTACATTATTGGCACCTTTATAATCAAAATTTTAACCACCTTTTTTATTTCCTTCCTGACAAGGAGGAACTTTGGGTGTAAATATTGATTATTCTGATATTTGCGCCTACAAGGGAGCCACAAACTTGTATTTTTCTCGGAAAAATTGAGTTTTCCAGTGCGATTTCGGGAAATTAAATTTCCACAATAATGTTTATGGTATGATATATTTCTCTGTCAACCTGTTTTTATCCGTCTTCTCCTGGTACTCTGAGCTAAAAGCTGGTGTTATGATTAAAGCAATATATAATGAATAATAATCATTGACACTATTACATACATATCTCAGATATTGCCGGATAACAGAATAAAAGTAACATTTTTACATTTATTTTCTCATAAATTCAGGTAAAATATGGATGACAAGGAAAGAGTTGCATTGATACGCAAGGGCAACATGCTCTTCAACGAGGGCGACATAGAGAAGGCCTCGGTAATTTTCATTAAGACGCGATACATGGACGGCCTCACAAGAGTGGCTGACTATTATTTTTTTGATAAAAGGCAGCCCCTTACCGCCCTGAAATATTACAAGGCTGTCAACAGGCAGGACAAGGTCAGGGAGATCTACGACAGGATGGTTTTTGCCCTTGGTAAGCTTCTTGGAAAGGATACGGGGCCGAAAGTAGAGCTCCCGCCGCTCAAGGTTCCTCTGAAGCTCAAAATATTGGCCGAAGAGATCCTGAGGGACAATGCAGCAAAGGGGGAGAAGGCCCCGGAGTAAAAGATAAATTTATATTTTGGAGTTTGTATGAGAATTTTCGTGCTCATGTATATTATTGTATTGTTGTTTCCCTATACTGTCCGCTCAGAGGAAGGGGACCCAGGTGATTATTTCAGAAAAAACGTCGTCCACAAGAGGCTGGCAAACGGTATCAGCCTGATCATGCTGAACAGGGGGTTTTCCCCGACTCTCTCCTTTGAAATCGATTTCAAGGTAGGTTCAGTAGATGAGACTTACCGGACTGCTGGTTCTGCGCATCTCCTTGAGCATATGCTGTTCAAAGGCACAGACAGGGTCGGGACTACAAATTTTAAAGAGGAAAAAAAGATTCTTGATGAGATAGAGACCATAGGCGAGACACTGGACAGGCTGAAGCTCATAAACCCCGGCAATTTGATGATCCCCGGGCTTGAGAAGAGGCTGAAGGAGCTTCAGAAGGAGCAGGGTAAATATATTGTCAATGCTCCCTATGACACGCTCTATACCGCAAGGGGAGGTGTGGGGCTCAATGCCTCCACATCCAAGGATAAGACCGGGTATTATATTGAGCTGCCGTCAAAACAGCTGGAATTCTGGGCACAGCTGGAATCGGAACGGCTCAGGAATCCGGTGCTCCGGGAGTTTTACCTTGAAAGGAATAACGTCATTGAAGAGAGGCTCATGAGGTACGGGTCCAGCGGAGAGGGGAGCCTGTATGAGCTTTTCATCGGGAAGGCATTCAATGCCCATCCTTACAGGCATCCCATTATCGGATGGGAATCCAATATTCCCAACCTATCTATAAAGGATGTGAGGGATTTTTACCGTACCTACTATATCCCGTCCAGGATGACTATCACCATTGTCGGAAAACAGGATGTAAACGAGACAGAGCGCATAATAAAAAAATATTTTGAAGGGATAGAGGGGAGGCCCGAACCCTCTGAGATCACGATAAAAGAGCCGGCCATGAACGGGGAGACACGCTTCTCCTACTACTTTGAGTCAAATCCCTATATCATCATAGGGTGGCACAAGCCCACATTCCCGTCCAGGGACGACTACATTTTCGAGATGATTTCTGAAATTCTGGCAGGAGGCAAATCTTCCGTCCTCTACAAGTCCATGATTCTTGAAAAGAAGATGCTGTCATCAGTGAAGGTCTGGAACGGGACGCCGGGCTCAAGGTATGATAATCTTCTCATTGTATTTGCTGCGCCCAGGGGGGCTGCAGGCATTGAGGAGGCCGAAAAAGAGATCTATGCCGGAATTGATAAGATGGCAAGGGAGATCACATCGAATGACCTGAATAAAATTATAAATAAAATGGAATCGGAGATTGTCTTCGGCCTGGATACGAACAGGGGAATAACAAGGCTCCTGAGCCATTACCAGACTCTCCACGGAAACTGGGAATACCTGGCTGATTATCTGAAGGTATTGAAAAGCATTACCGTTGAGGATATACAGGGCGCTGTCCGGAAATATATGATACATAAAAACAGGATCGTGGGAGTTTTACATGACAGCAGAAAAAAATAGGGAAGGAATTCATGTATCGAAAAGCGTGAAGGCGGCTTTGTGTACATTTCTTGTTATACTGTTTTTTGTACATGAAGGCAAAACCCTGGCCTCAGGAGTGGATCTCATGGAAGGCCTTAACCTCCCGGAGGTGAAAAAAATCAGCCTTAAAAACGGGATCAAAATTTTTTATATCCATGATGAGCTCCCCAAGGTCAATATAATCGTGTCGCTGGGTTTCGGAAGGCTGTATGAGGACAGGAGCAATGCAGGTTTATCTGACCTCATTGTAAAGACATTATCCCTTTCAGGCTCTGCAAAATATCCGGGCAATACGCTGCATGAAGCCATTGATTCCATAGGCGGCGAGTTTTCCATATCCACCTCGTGGGAGAATATCGGCATATCCATCAAGGTGCTCATGAAGCACAGTGACAGGGCCTTTGACATCATATCCGATATCATGGCAAATCCCAATTTTGATGAAAAGCATATTGCCATGGCAAAATCTCTTCTGGCAGAAGAGCTGAAGAGAAAATGGGACAGCCCTGAAACAATTGCCTTTGAAAAATCCAGGGAGCTTATTTTCGACGGGAGCGGATACGGGGCAGTCCCCACAGCTGAAATTACGAATGCAATATCAAAAAACACCCTTGCAGAGACATGGAAGAGGTATGCCAATGGAGGGAACACGCTCATCGGTATTTCATCAGGTGATAATTTTGAAAAAATAAGCGAGTTAACTGAAAAGCATTTTTTGAAGATTAACCCTGGAGTACGGGAACATTATACCTCGGATTACGGGAAAATCCGTAGCAGCATCAATGAAAAAAAGGGGAAAATATTCTTTTATCCAAAAAATGTCCCCCAATCCACAGTGGTTGTAAGCACCTATGCCCCTGATATGAATTACGAAGGGAAATACGCGCTTACGGTGATGAACTTCATCCTGGGGCACAGTTCATTCAATTCCAGGCTCGGCAACGACATCCGGGTTAAACGCGGGCTTGCCTACGCGGTACAGTCTGTTGTGCGTCAGAAACATAAAACCGGAGTATTCATAGGTTTTGCCCAGACAAAAACATCGTCCACTGATGAGGTCCTTGGCCTGCTTCTGAAGAATATCGACGATATTTCTAAAATCAAGGTCAGTGACGATGAACTCACCTGGTCAAAAAATTCTATTTATCATTCATTCATCTTCGCCTTTGATACCGTAACCAATCTTTTAAATAACTTCATGAACATCGATTTTTACGGCCTTCCTGATGACTATTACATGAATTATCCAAAGATGATCAACAGGGTCACTTCTGAAGATGTTCTCAGGGAGGGGGGGCTGATTTTCAGGGATGGGCTGATAAAGGTTGTAGTTGGAAGCCCGGAAGTCAGGGATAAGCTGGAAAAATTCGGCGAGGTGGTGATATTAAAATAGACTGTCTCAGCCGTTAATGAAACCGGTAATAATTTTTTTATGATGAAATTTATACGACTAATGATTTAATTTATACCCTTTATATACCGAGATATAATTAATCAGTAACATTGCGCTAACCTTTGGCGTGGTTTGCTGATAGAATCTTTCCATGGAGCTTCCATGGCAGGATTTGAAGTATGAATATCAAGTACATGGAAGTACTGATGTCGATGAAGCCATGGATGGTGACAGACGGCCGCAAACCATGCGTTTTCCCCAGGTCTAAGCCCGGAAAACGGTGGAACTTCCCTGTAACAAATCAGCCCCGATTAGAAATGGAATATTAAAACACCTGCTGTCACAATGGCAGGGTGTGCTTATTATTTCCGGGCTGAAAAAAAATAATCTATTTTAAGGAAATAAAATGATTGAAAAAGTTGTTGATTTAAATTCTTATAAGATTGAGAAATCACTCAGGGAAAACGGTTTTATTGTTAAAAAAGATAAGGGAAAGAGGATAAAACTCCTTATAAAACTGAAAAAAGATGATTAGATCCCTTTTGATAACAGGAGATTATAATGGGCAGCGATATTGACGCAAAAAAAGCTTCCATTAAGGAAGAACTGGCAAAGCTGAAACATGAATTCAAGGTGGAATTGCCTAAAGTTATTGCCAAGGCAAGGGCCTTTGGTGATTTGAAAGAGAATGCCGAATACCATGCAGCCAGGGAGAGGCAATCCTTTGTAAAAGCGAGAATTGGCCAGTACTCTGAGCAGTTGAGTAAATTGAATAACTTTAATTATTCCGATATCCCGGCAGATAAAGTCGGTTTCGGCTCTGAATTAACGGTTATCGATATGGATACCGATGACCGGATAAATTTCATCATTGTTTCATCGGATGAGGTTAATCCATCGGAAGGTAAAATATCGCTCACATCGCCGATAGGCGTTGCTCTGAGCAACAGGACAGCAGGGGAAGAAGTGGAGATAAAAATTCCTTCAGGGAAAAAGAGATACTTCATTGAAAAACTTGTTACCATACATGGGGAAGAATATATAAAGACATAATCGAATATCCCGAATATTTTTCCATTTTTTAATTATTCGAGGTCCCTTATTCCTGAAAAGTCACAGTTATGGTTGTGCCGCTGTCCCCGGAGATTGTGATAGTTCCCCTGATCTGTTTCACAAGGGCATCTACGAGATGCAGGCCCAGCGAACTGGAGTCAGCCTTGTCTCTCCCGGATTCCATGCCTATGCCATTGTCCATGACGGAAAGTGTATAGGTACCCCTGTTCTTTTTCATATCAATAATTATCTCACCTCCTGAAACATTATGGAACGCGTGTTTGTATGAATTCGATATAAGCTCAGTGACGATGAGGCCGCAGGGTATGGCCCTGTCCAGGCCGAGGCATATATTGCCGGGATTAATTGAATACGTTACATTGTTTTCTGATGATGAACGGGACTCGAAGAAGTTGCTCAGCAGCGTATTAAAGTATTCGGCAATATTGATGGCTGCCATGTTGTCCGACTGGTACAGCTGTTCATGGACAAGGGCCATGGAACGGATCCTGCTTTCGGCCATCATGAAATGCTCCCTTGCCTTTTCATCCTTTATGTTGCCGAGCTGCAGGTTGAGAAGGCTTATGATCACCTGCATATTGTTTTTTACGCGGTGGTGGATTTCAGTCAGGAGTATCTCCTTCTCCATCAGCGATGCCCTGATCTGTTCCTCTGATTTTTTCTGATCGGTTACATCCAGGGCCAGAACCAGCATGGCAGGCCTCCCGTCAAAATCTATTTTATGGCCCTTGATGTCCACGGTAATGATCGAGTCGTCCTTTTTCCGGTGCCTTGCAATTCCAACTTTTCTTATGTTTCCCATGTCACTGCTCAATACATCCATGAGGCGGGGGATGTCTTCGGCCGGCCGTATCTCCTTGATGGTCATTTTCAGAAATTCATCTGCTGAATATCCGTAATGGTCCACGGCAAAATCGTTTACTGCAAGAAAAGCGAGACTTTCAGTATCATAAACCCACATCGGCACGGGATTATTCTGAAACAGGATCCTGTACTTCTCTTCGGATAGGCGCAGCGCATCCTCAGCGGATTTCTGAATGGTAATATCCCGTTCAACACTTATGAAAAATTGTTTTCCGTCAATCATAATGGGCCTGGCGTTGACTTCAAGGTGAAAGAATGAACCGTCCTTTCTCCTGTGACTCGTCTTGAAGATCAGAGGTTTGCCCATACCGGCACTTGCCATCTTTTTCATGACTTCTTCCGGTGAAATGTCAGGGCTGATGAATGTTATCGGCTGGCCCAGGATCTCCTCCCGTGTATAGCCATGGGCCATAAGGCCCGATTCATTTATATCTGCTATAAAGGGGATCCCTTCTTTGCCCATTTCAAGAATTACAACATTTTCACCGGCCTGCTCAAAAAGTGTGCGGTAGCGCTCCTCGCTGTTTTTGAGTTTCATCTCCATCTCATGCTTATACAGGGCGAGCTCTACGGTTAAATGAAGCTCGCTGCGGCTTAACGGTTTAAGTATGTATCCCTGCGGAGCAGTTTCCTTGGCCTTTTGAAGGGTTACTGTGTCGGAATGGGCGGTAAGATATATGACCGGCGCGCTGTGAATTTTTTTAATCTCGCCGGCGGCAGCTATCCCGTCTTTATCTCCTTTGAGAATAATATCCATGATGATGAGGTCAGGTTTTTCCGTTGAGGCTATGCGCACGGCATCTTCAGCTGAATTCCCTATCGTGCAGATTTCATAGCCTTTTGCCATGAGGGAATTCCTTATGTCCATGGCAATTATGGATTCGTCTTCAATTATGAGAATTTTTGCTTTCTTCATTACATGGCGCTTCCCAAGTGATTACCTGTGTTTGGCCTGTGCCCCGGTGTTATTTTATTGATAATTTCTATATTTTTCAAGATGATTATACTTTGATATACATGTGTCAATGAGCATAGTCAATTATTTTTTGTTCTCATTTAAATTAATGGCATTTTAAAAATTAGAATTTTACCCCCTTTTATTTCCTTCCAATCAGGGGGGATAATAGGGGGATAATTCTGATTTTTTCCGATATTTGCGGCTTCCATAGGGCTTCCAGATCATTTTCAAAAAGGATTGACAAAAAAATTTGCCGATTATTCCTATAGACTACTTAATCTTTATCAAGAATATGATTCAGACTGTCGATTTGATACTTATCTGTATCAAATGGGCATATCCCCGGATTTTGCAAGTTTTTCATGAGAACACATGGGTATGGGGTATTTCCTGAATTGAAAGACTTTTGATTCAAATAATATATTGCCCGATTTTCTGTTTGGTATGATATCATTATGGATATATTTATTGTTGTTATACTGGCAGGGTTTGCATCATTTGCAGTAACCTTTATTCTTGTGCGAAATTTTAATAAGAATAAAGGAAAGAAATAGGTTGATATATTAATTTTTATAATTAAATAAATAATTATGGCTGATTTAAAAAATAAAAAAACCTTTAAAAGAACCGAGAATAAGGAATATATTAATAAAATAATCAGCGAAAGGCTGCTCCTTAAGCCGCTGGTTATCCAGGTTCCTTCTATAAATAAAAAAATTGCCAAGATCGTAAAAATAGTAGATAGCGGTATAGCAGTCCATTTTACCAATTTTATCCCGCCCATGGGCCCCATCGTGTTGACTGGATTCATAAACAAGCTCTATGCAGAGATTGAGGTGAAAGTCCTTAAGCACCTCAAGGAATCAATATTTTTGTGTGATACAGGTTTTTTACGGGTCTCCCCGCAGAGCCGGAGAGAGGTCAGGTTCCACATTGTTAATGATAAAGATGTATTCATTAAACGCATAAAAATCTCCAGGAACATTCTTGATCTAAAAGGTGATACAATCCCTGCGGAATACAAGGCGGTTATGGACAGGTTTACGGTAGAAAAGGCCGGTATCGCCGATTACGTTCTCATATCAACCCTTGATAAAAAATCGAAGATCCACCAGGAGGTCGCAAAGACTGGAAAGACATTCTTTATTTCCGACAGCCGTTCCCTCAGGTCTTTTGAGCAGTCAGCCGAGGATAACGAGGACCTAATTAATCTAAAAGAATTTTACGGTGATTCCCTTCAGGCCGAAAAGACAAAAATGCTCAACAAGAATATTATAGGAAGGGTGGTATCGCCTATTTTCGGCCCCCAGAGCCATGATGAGTGGGTCCCCATCGGATTCATCGACATCATATCTAAAAACAAGATTGATTTTTTAAAGATCATGGAAATCAAGGCCCTCTCTTTTGAAATCGTAGACAGCATCTGCGAGGTCAACCAGATTGATGTTGATGAGAAGCAGAGGGTGCTTGAGGTTTCAAAGAGCGGTATCAGGGTCCATATAAAAAACAAGGACCTGATAAACGCCATGCGCCACAGGCCTGAATTCACCTTCACCATGCAGGTACCCGGGCAGGCGGCAATTAATGCCGTAGCTTTGATTAAAAAAAAGAATGTGCTTGATGACGGATCACTTGTAGCCGGAGTTAAAATTCTTGGCGAAAAGACCAAGGGTGACCACATGCTCAGGTATTATGACTTCATAAAATCCCTCGAAGAAAAGGCAAAGCAGCAATAATATAAGGGTTAGTACATATTTTTATATTTTTTTCTTGACGAAATCCCCCGCTTTGAAATGCAATTACTTCAGTTGTTTTAATTTTCAGTTTTAAAAACAGCTTAGGCAGATATATATAAAAAAACGCCTATTATGAAATATAACTTCATCAAAATTCATTTTGATGCGGAATATTTACTGAAATTAGATGGAGACTGTTATGAAAAAATTTTATTTCCCCGCATTTTTATTCTGCTTATCCCTGATTCTCTTTGCAGTTCTTCCCGATGCATCGGCAGCGAAGAAAGGTTCAAATCGTTCATCGGAATCCTGTTATGAATGTCACAGGGAGAAGGACCTGAAAGGCGAAACGGAACGGGGCAAAAAGCTGAAGCTTTTTGTCGACAAAAAAGAAATTGATGAATCCGTACATAAAGACCTTTCATGCCTTGACTGCCACAGCGGCGCCAGGGACTGGGAAAATGCCCCTCATAATGACGGCAAGCCCATAAAAGTTCTGTGCAAAACGTGCCATTCCGACCAGGCAAAGATTTATGAAAAGAGCATCCACGGAATCAGCACAGCCCATGGCGACAACATGGCTGCAACCTGCCAGAGCTGCCATGGCAAGCATAATATCCTGACTGCAAAGAACAGGAAGTCCATGGTTAACAGCTTTAACCTCCACAAAACATGCGCCGTATGCCATCAGAAAAAAGACATCCTTGAATCGCGGAAAATACACCAGCAGGACGCCGTTGCCCAGTTCGTCGATTCCATACATGGCCGCGCCCTTCTGGTCGACGGCCTTATTGTGGCGCCTACATGCAACGACTGCCATGGCGTACACGACATATTGCCTCATACCCATCCTGACTCGAAAATCAGCAGGGAGTTCATCCCGAAAACCTGCGGCAAATGCCACGTCCTGGTTGAGGATATATATAATAACAGTATTCATGGCAAACTCCTGAAGCAGCACGATAAAAGGGGGCCTGTCTGCAATACCTGTCATACCTCCCATACAATAGGCGCGCCGACAAAGATTGAATTCAAGCTCAAAAGCGACAAGATGTGCGGACAGTGCCACGAGGACAGGCTTGAGAAATATCATGAAACATTTCATGGCAAGGCCCTTGCCCTGGGAAGGTCAGGGGTTGCAGCCTGCTACGACTGCCATGGCCATCACGATATCGTTGAGGCGAGCAATCCGCTTTCCTATATCAGCAAGGATAAGATAGTCAAGACTTGCAGCAAGTGCCATCCGAAGGCGAATAAGAATTTCGCTAATTTCATAGTCCATGCCGACCACACGAATAAAAAGGACTATCCCATTCTCTACTATACATTCTTTTTCATGACTGCCCTGCTCATATGCACTTTCGGATTTTTCTTTATTCACACTCTCATGTGGCTTTTCAGAACTTTTGCCCTTTTTAAAGGAGATTCCAAGGAGTGGCTGGAGCAGAAATACAAGATAAAGATGGATACAGAGATGTACATCAGATTTACCCCGCTGGACCGTTTTCTTCATGCGCTGGTAATAGTAAGCTTCCTTCTTGCAGTTGTTACAGGAATGCCGTTGAAGTTCTACAACGCCGGGTGGGCCAGGTTTATGCTTGATGTCATGGGCGGCCAGAATGTGGCAGCGGTTATGCACAGGTTTGCCGCCCTCATTACCCTGGTTTATTTTGGCGTTCATATCTTAAGTGTTCTTGTCGGTTTCGTGAAGGACTTGAGGACCTTTAAGAACCCGGAGACCGGAAAAATTGATAAGGCCAAGGTAAAAAACCTTCTCTTCGGGCCCGATTCTCTCATGCCCCACCTGCAAGATCTGAAAGACATCATAGCCCACAATAAATGGTTTTTCGGCAAAGGCCCCAAGCCGGAATTCGGACGGTGGACCTACTGGGAAAAATTTGATTACCTTGCAGTATTCTGGGGCGTTGCCGTAATCGGCGGCAGCGGTATCATCCTGTGGTTCCCTGAAGCAATTACCAGGGTATTCCCCGGATGGATCATCAACGTTGCCTATATCATCCATTCTGACGAAGCGCTTCTTGCTGCAGGGTTCATTTTCGCCTTCCATTTTTTCAACGTCCATTTCAGGCCGGAGAAATTTCCCCTTGATCCTTCAATTTTTTCAGGAAGGATAAGCAAAGAGGAGATGCTTCATGAAAGGAAAAAGCAGTGGGACAGGTGGCAGGAGCAGGGAATTACTGAGAATTATAAGGCCAAGGATGAATGGGAGTCATGGAAATGGATTATCCTCCCTGGAGGTTTTATTGCCTTCATCCTGGGGTTAATCCTCATGCTTCTCATATTCAGCGCAATGTTCACAAGGCTGATGTCAGGTTAGATGTATCATACAAATCTACTTAACCTGATTATTATTTACGTAATTACCGGAGACTTCACAGAAATGTGAAGTCTCTTATTTAACTTGAAGAATTCAAAACTCGATAATAATCCCCGTTATGTATTAAATTTTCAGGCTGAATTGTTCCGCAGCGGCATCAAAAAAGGATTGTTTCATGATTTTTAATGGACATAATTTATCTGGATATGAGATATGTCCTATTGTATTGATTTTATTATGGGGCCTGGAATGATAAAATTACGAGGTTCCCCTGCCGATATGATTCACCTTTTCACCATACCGGCTCAGTGAATAAATAATTGTGAGGATAATCTATGAAGCCGTTTAAAGAATTATTCAAGGGTATATGGAGCAACAGGATCAGTATCCTTGGTGTTGCCATTACCACGGTATCCGCTATTATCATTATAATAGCCGTTTTATTAAGTTTTTTTAATATTGAATTTACCCCGTATCAGAACCTGATAGTATTCGGTTTTTTTTCCATGCTCTTCATTTTAGGCCTGCTGATGATACCAATCGGCGCATGGTTCTGGAGAAGGCGAACCTCCAGGGAGGTTCAGAGCATAGAGCCGCTGATGATCGATTTCAGCAATCCCCTTCATGTACGCGGGCTGGTTTTTTTCCTTATCATGACCCTTCTGAACGTCATAATTTTCTCCGTTGTATTTTATAAAAGCTATCATTTTACCGAATCAAACACCTTCTGCGGCAAAATATGCCATTCTGTCATGAGCCCTGAATACATTGCCCATAGCCGCTCATCCCATTCAAGGGTTAAATGCGCCGACTGCCACATCGGTTCCGGGGCCCAGTGGTTTGTGAAAGCAAAGATTTCAGGAATATGGCAGGTCATCGCAGTACTCACGAACAGCTACAGCAGGCCCATACCCTCTCCGGTGGATGACTTGCGGCCGGCTCGAGACACCTGCGAGCAGTGCCACTGGCCCCAGGTATTTCACGGCAAAAGGCTCAAGATATATGAAAGGCTCGATAATGACGTAAAGGTTGACGACCCCAGGGTCACTGCCCTTGCCGTCAACGTCGGCGGCCAGAATAAGAAGAGCGGAAAATACGAGGGGATACACTGGCATGTGGGGGACCAGAATATCGTTGAATACATGGCTGTTGATAAGAAGAGGCTGAAAATCAGAAATATTCGCGTAACCGACGGCAAGGCGAAAAAGGTCACCGAGTATATCAATGACAAGATTGAGGAGCCGAAGGGCGATAAAATCTGGAGGACCATGGACTGCATTGACTGCCACAATAGGCCCACACATGTCTACGATGTCCCTGAAGATGCCATAGACAAGGAGATCTTTCATGATAATATTTCAGCAAGCCTCCCCGGTGTAAGAAAATTATCTATAGAGATATTGAAAGGGGAATATAAGTCCCAGGATGATGCGGAAAAAATGATTACTGAATTATTCAGGGCTCATTATGCTAAAAATCATACGGATATTTCAGTATCAAAAAAGAAAGAGATTGATAAAGCAGCAGCGGCCATTGTAACCATTTACAAATTCAATGTATTTCCGAATATGAACATAAAATTTGGAACCTACCCGAATCATATTGGCCACAGGGATGCAGGCGCAGGCTGTTTCAGGTGCCATGACGAAAACCATAAATCAAAAGATGGAAATGTCATATCCCAGGATTGCGACCAGTGCCATACGATTGTTGTAGAGGACACAAAACTTTCAAAAATACCCAAAAATGCAAGGGAAATTCTGAATCTCAGATAATTGTGTTTAACCGGATCTGTTTTCTATGAAGAAAACCATGCGCCCAGGCCCGGAAAGGGCAGCGCGCAACTGGATCCGGTGAAATTTTTCTTATATTAAGGTTGGAACTTCAAAAAGTCTTTTACCTGAATAAATATAGAAAAAATTGAAAAAATAGTTGACTATTTGTGACATAAAACATTGAATACCGCAATTAAGTTTTGAATAAGGTAAAATACTTACTGTATGAGCAATTTTCTGATTATACAAAAAAAATCAGATTAAAAATATTCATTATTGAGTCATTGTTCTTTTAATTTAACCTTTTCATGTTTTAATCTTTATATGAAAAAAATTATATAATCATTTTATTGAAACATATAATTTAATATATTGAATTGTTTGAAAACTGACATTTTTTAATAAAAATTGTTAAAAAATAATACAAAATAACAGAATTTCATAATTTGTTTTGAATTAAGTATGCTGTATGAAAAAAAAATCAACAGTATATGTAAAATTTAGGAAAATAAGCTTCAGCAATAAATTCTCGAAAAATTCAAGTAAATGCTGAGTTTTCAGAATAAAAAAATAGGCCTTTTAATGGACATTTTTTTTAATTACTGTAGCTTAATAATAGAGCAAAATAAAATTAATTAAATGGAGAGTTAAAATGAAAAAACTTTTAACATTATTTGCTGGGATGTTAATTGCTATGACATTAACAACAGTTGACATCATGGCTTCCGGTGCAATCGGTAAAAAACACACAGAACCTGGAAAAGACGGCGCAAAAGTTAATTGCGGATACTGCCATCAGCAGGCCGGCGTTGCCAAAGAAAAAGGATCCGGAGCAAGCAAAAATTCCAACGCTTACTGTTCTGCATGCCACAAGTAAAAAAGATCAACTGATAAAAATTTGATTAATATTTTGAGCGGGGGTTCGGGAATTTGCTTCTAAGTTCCCGGATACATACCCCGCTCAGTATTTAAAATTTCATCCCTCCAATATTTTTTCCATATCATATTTCAACACAGGCATCCATATAAAAATTAAGTCTTTCAGTTTTTTTTACTGAATGTCATTTTTATTTTTTTCAATTGTATAATAGTAATGGGGGAAGTCGGTCCATATTAAAATATATAAAAGATTTCTACTACAGATAATATTCGTTCAGAATAAACTTCATTAAATAACAGGGGTAAGGCGATGATAAATTTTACTGGTTGGAGAATAGTTATAACTCGGCCCTGGATGTTGACACTGGTTTTAATAATCATTGTCATATCCGCTGTTTTTATGGCTCAAAATGCCTACTCGCAGGATAGGAGTCAATTTTCACAGGACAAGTGTAAAAAATGTCATGAAGATTTCGATTTGAAAGCCTTCGGGACTTCGAAACATGCAGGAATAGGATGCCTGGGATGCCACAATGATTTAAGGTCTCTCCCTCATGCTGAAAAGCTTGGAGAGGTGAAATGTGAAAGGTGCCACCAGAAGGCATACAGGGAATTTTCAAAAAGCATTCATGGCCAGGCATTGGCCAAAGGCATAAAGGAAGCGCCTCGCTGCTGGAACTGCCATGGTGCCCACGATGTTCACGCCAAAGTGGACAAAGAGTCCCATACATATCCTAACAAAATCCCCAGCACCTGCGGAAGCGCCAAGTGCCATTCCAGCCCGGAAATGGCAAAAAAGTTCGGCATACCCATGCTGAACCCCTTTTCCAACTATAGCAAGAGCATTCATGCTAAAAAGCTCAGCTCAGGCAATTTGGAATCAGCTACATGCTCAAAATGTCATGGCGGGCATGATATCACTACTTTGAATGAACCCAATTCCCCCATAAACAGGGACAATGTCCCCAAAACCTGCGCTAAGTGCCACGAGGATGTGTATGAAGAATTTACAAAAAGCATACACTGGATCGGATATCTGAAAGGGATAAAAAAATCTCCTGTGTGCACCGATTGCCACATGGAGCATGAGGTTCTTTCACACAAGGATCCGAAATCGGCGGTTTCTCATGAAAAAGTTCCTGCACTGTGCACCGACTGCCATGACAATACGCTCCTGTCCCAGAGATACAATATTCCATTGAGGACGCTTTCTTCATATCTCAAGAGCTTTCACGGCCTGGCGCTCAAATCCGGGAACCTGCGGTCTGCCGACTGCACCAGCTGCCACGCTGTCCACTCCATACGGAAGTCCAATGATCCGAAATCGACTGTCCATCCCAACAATCTTCAGAAGACCTGCGGCACATGCCATCCCGGCGTCGGGATTGAACTGAAGAATGCCAAGGTGCATACACAGGCCAAGGAGAGTGACCTGTTCGGATTCAAAATAGTCAATTCTGTAAAGATAGTGTATATCATCCTAATTCTTGTCAGCGTGGGCGGCATGTTCGCTTTCTGCCTCCTCGACCTTGTGGCCAAGACAAAACGGAAGAGAAAGGTTTTACAGGTGGGCGAGGATGAAGCCCATTCCCATGGGACAGGCAAGCATAAATATTTCATGAGGTTTAACAGGGTGGAAAGGGGATTGCACTTTACAATAATGATAACATTCATTACCCTGGTTTATACCGGGTTCTGCAGGTCTTTCCCTGATTCCATCCTGGCCTATCCTATGACCAAAATGATGCGCCATGAAGTCAGGGACTGGCTCCACAGGGTTGCAGGCGTCATCATAACCCTTGATATCATTGTACAGCTCATCCTGTTCGCTGTAACCAAAAGGGGCAGAGAACAGCTGAAGGCCATGCTTCCGAATTTTAAGGACATGAAGGACGCAATCCATTTGGTCAAGTTCAACCTGGGGAAGGTTAAAACCCATCCCCATTTCGACAGGTTCAGCTTCATGGAAAAATTCGAGTACTGGGCCCTCTTATGGGGAAGCATTGTCATGGGTGTATCAGGTGTTGCCCTCTGGTTCAAGGATAAGACCCTGTCACTGTTTCCATACTGGATTGTCGACCTGGCATCGGTCCTCCATTTCTACGAGGCCGTGCTTGCGTCGCTTGCAATCCTGATATGGCATTTCTACTGGATAATGTTTAATCCCGATGTTTACCCGCTGGATACTAAGTTCATAACCGGCAAGATTTCCGAGGAGCATATGATCCTTGAACATTATAATGAGTGGGTAAAGGCATCCCAGGAGCCCGTACAGGCCGAGGTCCCCTATGTTATGAGCGGGGCAACCCTGGAAGCCCATGAAAAATCGAGGAAAAAGAAGAAGTTTTAATAAAAAGCACCATTAATTTCAGGGGGCATTATTCATGTAAAATGGATAATGCCTTTTTTTTAATGCATATTTTTTAGTGCCCTTCCTGTAATGTCCTCCTTAACCGCGCTGTCTGTCGATGCCGTTCCTGTTTTTGGGGAGACCTGCAGTGTCAGGTTTCTATCGATTTTAATCCTGTATTTTGACATGATTTTTTTTATATCCAATGCATACTGCAAAGCCTCATCATGACTTATGTCAGGAAGGATGATCCCTAAAAATTCATCATAGATGCACAGGTAATGGGATTTTCCAATTTTTTCTGCAATAACGGGGGCGAGAATTTTTATTATTGATACTCTTTCATTCTGCCCTATATGTATATCGCTGCTGAAGAGTGAGAGAAACATAACTGAAAACTTTCTTGTCTCCACGGCAGTATTCATCAGTTCATTGTATTTCATTTGATAGTATGCCTTGCTGTAGAGTCCGGTCAGAGCATCGACCATGACCCTGTTGACAACAAGGTAGTCGCTGAGCTGTGAAGTTATATCAGACAGGTCGTTTCTAATCCCGCGTATCTCCTCCCCGGTAAAAGGCAACTCCCGGATGAGGCTGATGATTCCGATAAGGGATTCATCGCGCATGATCGGAATTACCACCTTCCTGTTTCCATTAAGGAATATGACTGCTGATTTTTTCAGCTCGTTCCCGATATTGCTGTCAAGATCAATGGTATCAAAGGTTGCTGAATCAATTTTTATAAATGATTTGCCCTTATATTCGAAGCACTTACTCGCTTTCCTGTCGCTGTTTTTAAGGTACAGGGAAATGTCTTCCGCTCCATAGGTCCCCCTGAGCCCGGTGAAAACATCAAATATATATGAGCTGATATTATCCGAGGCAAGGCCGGACATTTCCTTTGTGATTCTCTTATCCTGGAGTTCTATAGTATTTCCCTCGGAATCGAGATCTATCCTTGTACTAACCGTACCTTCCTCAATGTTGATGTTTTCGATAATCATTTCTTCACCGGTCTTTTTTCTGGATATAAGGTAAATCGCTGCTGTAATGATGACATAAAACAGGATTATCAGTAAGATTTCAAGGCTGATTTTGATGAGTATTTTTGTCCTGGCGGTATAGGGGAACATTATTATCAGCCTGCCGTTGTTTACAATGCTGTTGAAGATGTAGAACTTCTGCTCTTCTCCATAGGTCCCTTTTTTTACCTCATAATATCTGGAAATGAACCCCCTGCCGGCCTGGTCGGAGAATTTTTTGCCGGAAATATCCTCCACGATGGAATTGTACAATTCCCTGGACTGTATTAGATTGTCATTTTTACCTGACACCTTTATTGAATAATTCATGTCGGTAATTGCTACCACGGCTATGTTGGGATGAATTTTGTAAATTGTATTTAAAAAATTTGAAAGCTCCCCGGCATTTGGTTTCTCATTCACCTTTGTGAAATTTTTATATGATGAGGCAGCAGTTTTTGATATCTCTGTTGTTGATCTTACAAAATCCTTTTCAATTAAATCTATCCTGAAAAGCAGGTAAACGAGAATTGTTAATACTGCGAAAAATATCCCTGATACTATGATTTTAAATTTTGATGACATTTCATTACCCGGAAAATAGACTATTTTTTTTAATTTTCGGTATTTTCCATTTTATAAATAGGATTTTTAATTCTGATCCCGGTCATTTTTCTCAAATCTTGCTTGCAATATTTCTTTTTCCTGAGAAAATGAGTAATAACATGCTTCAATTATAACAGCCGGTATTGGGCCGGCTTTTTTCGAAAAAACGGGGAGTTCCATGCAAGCTAATAAGAAGTTGTTGAACCGCTGATGCAGAAAGAAGCAGACCTGATTAAAACTCTTTTCGAGCAGTTTACTGCTGAATCATCCAATAAAAAGAGCCTTATTAAACAGATCATATCTGAAAAGATTGATTCAATGAAAAATAATTCCACGGAATGGTTTTCCGGCAATCCACCGGCCGGATTTTTTAAAATCATTGAATCCCTTGAGAAACTTCTCCAGTCAGATTATTTTGATACCGTAGATGACAGCATCTTTATCGAGGAGGAGAGAAGGGAAATTTTCCTCCCTTCGTTATTCAGGGACATTGCCTCGAATAAAAAAGATCTTTTGACTGGAATAAAGTTTAAGATCCACGGGAAAAACTCATCCAACCTGAAAATCATATCACAGGAGAATAAAGTCAGCAATGCGGTATGCAATGTTTTATTTGCACTGCGCCCCTTTTTTATACCGGAAACCATGCTCTCCATCAATATAAACAAAGATAATGCAAACGTCTTCATACAGATTAAAGCCGATAATCTTTCAAAAAATTATCCCGGCCTTAATTCGTTAAAAAAAATATTTTTTAAATACAAAAATGAAGGGGTGGAGCATCTTGGAGTGGGTTTAGGCCCGGCTGTCGTATCCTTCCGGGAATCCGGGGCGCACATAAAGTTCGAGGAGGGCGGCGGAAAAGAAGATTTCTCCATGATGATAACATATCCATCCATTGAATTCATGGACTCGTTGAGGGAAATAAGGGAATCGGCGATTCTCGACGAAGGGAGTAAATCAAATAAAGGGAATGTCATTTTGATTATGAATGACCATGTCATGGAGATGATTCTGAATGAAATGCTCGATAGATACGGCTATAAAATGGAAAATTTTCAGTTGATTGATATTGAGTCGATCAGCGATTTTTCTTTGTACAAGGCTCTGATTGTGGATTATGATTACATTAAAAGCGGTTTTATCAATCTGTCCATTTTTATAAATTGCACCAGAAAATTCCGAAGAGTTATAATAATTTTCGGTAGTAATGATCCCCAGGATTTTTCAGAGTTTCTAGAGCAGGGATTTCACTGTCTTAAAAAGCCGGTTGAAATTGATGAAATTGTCAGCAGAATTGAACTCTGAGAGGATATGTATTATATAATAGGCGATATTCACGGCTACCTGAACAGGCTCATCGAACTTGTCCAGGTTATCAGGGTGCATATGAAGCCGGAAGATTCCATGATATTCCTGGGAGATTATATCGACAGGGGACCCGATTCCTTTGAGGTAATTGAATACCTGCTGGCGCTTTCCGGAAAGTATACTATCATTTTTCTCAGGGGTAACCATGAAGATATGATGGAAATATACCTTCAGGGAAGGGACACGGCCGGCAATTTTATTCATAATGGCGGAAAAGCCACTGTTCAAAGCTATATTAAAAATACTGGAGAATTTTTACTCCCCGAAAAGCACCGGGTTTTTTATAAAAGTCTTCAAATTTATTATGAAGGGGAAGATTTTATTGCAGTTCATGCAGGTTTGAATCCGAAAATTGAAGATATGAGGGCGCAGATTAAAGAAGATCTCCTGTGGATCAGGGAAAATTTTTACCGGGATCTGAAAAGGTGGAGTAAAACCGTCATATTCGGTCATACACCTACACCGGCAATAACCCCGAATGCCCTTGTATATATCGACGATAAGAGAAACATCATAGGAATAGATTCCGGTGTGATCATGGGCAATCCCATGATATGTCTGCGATGGCCCGACAGGAAAATTTTCTATGGAAATGAGAAATAAAAATCAGCCCCCTTTATTCAGTGAAATGATGAAGATAGTATCAAACAAAATATTTTATATGGTATATATCCCGGCTCTAATACTCATGCTGTCCGGGCTCCTCTATCCCGTTGATTATGATTTTCACGGCACGGTCAGGGCAAAACGGAAGGATAAGTTATTAACAGCAGTTTTTACCGCAAGGCCCGAGGTTAAAACTTATTTTATTATTAGCGGTGAAAACGCAGTTGGAACTTTCAGTATATCCGCAATAGATGGTATGGAAGGCCCGGGAAAATATATTGTCACCGGTTACTACCAGCTCTATGAAGGGGGCAGGGATGAGCTTATACGGGCAGGAGCTGCCCTGGGCCTCAGGAAAAAGGAGAAAAAATACAGCGGGCCAGTCGCCACCGATGCGTATATTGAAAAGACTTTTTATCATGGCAATATGATATCTGAAACCGATGAGAGGGAGATGATCCTCATCCCCTCGGGGAGATTTCTCCTCGGTTCAAATACAGGCGACAGGGATGAATATCCGGAACAGGAAATTCACATCGAAGACTTTTACATAGATACATATGAGGTCTCCAACCGGGATTTCAAGAAGTTCATAGATTCATCGAGGTCGCGCCCGCCGGGATCATGGCCCGGGGGAAGATATGATGATGAGGCCGGGGATCTCCCGGTGCTTGTATCGTACAATGAGGCCGGGGCCTATGCAAAATGGGCCGGTAAGAGGCTGCCGACGGAATTTGAATGGGAAAAGGCGGCCAGGGGAACCGCCGACCTCAAATACCTGGATGATAAGGCGAATAAAAGGACTATGTACCCCTGGGGGCTTAAGTTTCTGGCCGGGAAGGCAAACACCGCGGAATTATGGGGCGACAGGGCGCTGGTGAAGATCCTGACTGAAAAATTAAAATTGAAAGGTGATGGGGTTGTTCCGGTCTATTCGTTACAGGAGGGCGGTGCTTCACCTTACGGGGTTGTAAACATGTCCGGGAATGCCGCGGAGTGGACCTCTTCCTGGTTCATCCCTTACAGGAACAACAGGTATGAAAATCCAAGGTACGGTAAACAATACAAGGTAGTCAGAGGGGGCTCGTGGATATCGGATAAATATAAGAGCAGGGTCTCCAGCAGGGAAATTGGGGGGATCCCGAGTCTTGACAGGGATTATTCCGCTGGATTCAGGTGTGTCAGAGACGTAACTTATCTTGACAGAATTATTAAAAAATGATAATATGATATCATATATCACTAAATAACAGCAGGGTGCAAAAATGAGATTCTTTAACTTTCTTGCAAGAAATATCAGTTATACTTTTGCCGTTGTTTTCGTCACGGTAATCTTCGGGTCAGTGGCGTCAATGTTCGGGCTTTTCCTCGGAAGTTCATTCATTCTGTTTTCATATGACAAGCTCCTGGATATTCTCATACAATGGCTCCCGGTATCAGTTATCATAGCATCATCCCTGCAGTTTATACAGTTCGGATTTTTCACCCCGGTTAAGATCCCGGCGCTCTTTAAGTCGCACAGGCTCATCAACAGGGTGTATAAATCCAATATGATGGTAACCATGAGCGATATGAAATCGATGTATTACAGCTTCTCGGATTTCATCCTGCATAACACTGTTGCTTCGGTTGTGTATTCCATCCTGACTGGTTTAATTCTCACGGGGTTCTCCTTTTATGAATACTACTTTATTGGAGCCATTAACATGGCCGAATTTATAGTCCTGGTGAGGGTTGCTCTTCTTTCCACGCTGATTGTTATCATTATCTACGGTGTTTCGACCTATCTGATAACCGAACTGCTGACAATCCGGGAGAGGGCGGTTGTCTACAATGAGCTTTTAAAAATGGGAATTAAACTCGGCCCAAGGATCCTCATCGGCATACGGATAAAATTTTTCTTTTTTGTTGTGCTCATGATCATCACCCTCCTTACCTTTGCAGCGTTCATGGAAAAGAGCCACTATTATGAGACGCATAAAATGGAGGTCATCATCGGATATTTCGGTCTTTCGGTTTTCACGACATTCATCCTCATGCAGATCAATACAAATTCCATCGTGCGGCTCCTCAGCGATCTCCGGAGGGTAACAACCACCATTGCCTCGGGCGGAAAGGCAAGCGTGGAAATTCTCTCTCTTGAAAGGGAATTCGCTCAGATCGAGTTCGGACTCATGGAGATGGCCTGGGAGATAGATGACTACCGGAAACAGCTTGAGACCATGGTTGAACAGAGGACAACAGAACTCCAGAGCGCGCTTTCGGACCTGAGAGGCAGGGATAACCTGATCCAGAAACAGCTCGACATGGCAAGTGTAATCCAGAGGAGCATCATCCCTGAAAAAATTGATGACTGGAATGAGATAAAGTTTTCAGCAAGGTATATTGCCATGGAGAAGATCGGCGGTGACTTTTATGACATATACCAGCTTAAGGACAACAAGATCGGGATCATGGTTGCCGACGTTTCAGGCCATGGCATCCCGGCAGCCCTCATCAGTACCATGGCAAAGATAACCTTCAGTAATGCCGGAAACAAGTACGACTCTCCGCGGAGGATTTTTCAGGAGGTTAACCAGAGCATCCTGGACCATGTAAAGACACAGGACTACATGACATGCTTCATGGCTGCAATTGATGATGAATATAATGTAATATTTTCAAACGCAAGCCACCAGAAGGGGATACTTTTAAGGAAAGACAAGGGTGAAATAGAACTCCTTGATACGGGCGGCCTGTTCATCGGGGCCATTGAGGAAGCAAGGGATACCTACGAGGAAAAGAGCACCAGGCTGAACTACGGGGACAGGATTGTTCTCTACACCGATGGTATTACTGAAGCCGTAAACAAGGACAGGGTGGATTACTCCAACGAGAGGCTGAACAGGGTCGTACTCGAAAGCAAGAACCTTCCCCTTGAGGAATTTTCAAGCGCCATCATCACCGATGTTCAGAAACATATCGGTGAAGCTGAAATAGAGGATGACATGACCCTGCTTGTAATAGAGCTTGCCAGGGATGAGGCTGTGGACATTGTAAAAAATTCAAAGAAGCTCCTCACAACTCATCAATATTATGAATCGATTCAGGTCCTCGAAGACGGACTGAAAAAATACGTAAACAATCAGAAGATTCTTTACAATCTTACCAAGAACTATTTCAGGGTCAACAACTACAGCAAGGCCATCCAGTACATAGAAAAATATCTTGAGAACGACAAGAGAAACAAGTTTGCCTTTTATCTCTGCGGTTCATGCTATTACCAGATGCTCGACTACAAATCCGCCATTGATAATTTTGAGAAAGCGCTGGAACTCGACTCCAACTTTGTCAATGCGCTTTTTGCGCAGGGCATGTCATGCAAGAAAATGGGAAATTCCGACCTGGCGACAAAAATTTTTGAAAGGGTCATCAACATCGATACTGACAACAAGATGGCGCTTTTTGAACTGAAGCTTCTGAGGGAGAAGAAATAGGGGCGTACCGGCCTGTAAGGCGGACATGTCAATCAGATGACTGGAAGAATTATTAAAAATTACAGCCTCGGCGAGGTGGCTGATTTTTTTAAAAGTTACGGAGAAAAGGAATACAGGGCCAGGCAGCTTTTCAACTGGCTCTATGAAAGGAATGCTTCATCATTCCAGGAAATGACGGACTTTTCCAAGGAACTGAGAAACCGCCTGGCCGGGGATTTTATACTATCACCCCTCAAACTCGTAGAGAACCTTAAATCTGCAAAAGACGGGACTGAAAAATTTCTATTTTCAACAATAGATAATAACTTCATAGAGTCCGTTCTTATCAGGAATGACACCACCGATGACGGAAGGCTCACCGTGTGCATATCAAGCCAGATCGGCTGCCCCATGGGCTGCAGGTTCTGCTCCACATCTAAGATCGGGTTTAAACGGAACCTGGAAACCGGGGAGATCCTGGACCAGCTCTGCCAGATAAGGAGTATTACCGGGCTGAGGAACAACAACATAGTTTTCATGGGCATGGGTGAGCCTTTTATGAACTATGACAATGTTATGAAGGCAGCCGATATCATGAATTATTCCTTCGGGTTTCATATATCGGTGAGAAAAATTACCATTTCCACAGCAGGGCTTACAACGGAAATCGAAAGGTTCATTGATGAGAAGCGCCCCTACAACCTGGCCATATCCCTGAATGATACGCTGCCGGAAAAGAGAATAATCAATATGCCTGTGGAGAAGAAGTACCCCTTTGAAGATATATCAGAGCTCTTAAAGAGAAAGTTCCCGGTATCGAGAAACAGGGTTACCATAGAATATGTCATGAGAAGGGACAATGTCTCCATCGATGACGCCAGAAGGCTGAATAAAATATTCAGGTACGGCAGGATCAAACTCAACCTGATACCTCTGAACAGCGGTGAGAGCGGGTTTGAAGCGCCATCCCCTGAGGATGCAGAGAGGTTTATAAAGGAACTGGTGCTCATGAATGTACCGCTCTCAGTGAGGAAAAGTTTCGGTTCAGATATTGAAGGGGCCTGCGGCCAGCTGTCCGGGAGAATGTACGGCGAAATCCATGCAGTCCAATAGAATTCAATAATATCCCGGGGCCTTGTCTGCAGGTTAAGGCTGATATTTCAATAAAGTGTTCCGGTAAATTCTGTAACATTTCATTCATCTGTTCTCCTTATCCACATCAGGAATATTATTAATACTCAAAGAAGGAATACCAGTGGTAAAAAAGAGAATTATTTTATTTTTATCAATTACAGTAATAGCATTCATCATAACAGGAAATAATATGACAGAAAAAAGCAAACTATCGGGAAGTGACTTCATCCTTCTGCTGGAGAAAGGGAAGGAGGTGAAACTGGAAAGGGTTGCAAAGACAGAATCTGAATGGAAAAATATCCTTACACCTGAGCAGTTTAACATCCTGAGAAAAAAAGGTACCGAAAGGGCCTTTACAGGAGAATATGACAAGCACTCAAAACAGGGTGTCTATCTCTGTGCAGCCTGTAAAAATGAGCTCTTTGCTTCATCGGATAAATTTGATTCAGGCACGGGCTGGCCGAGCTTCATCAGGCCAATCTGGAAAAATAACGTCAGGGAAGAGTCTGATAATACCTTTTTCATGAAACGCACTGAGGTTCTCTGCGCAAGGTGCGACGGCCACCTGGGCCATGTATTTGACGACGGCCCGGCGCCTACATACAAGCGTTACTGCATGAACTCCCTTTCGCTGAAATTCGAAGAGAGATAGTTCCGGGGTTTGATCAATTACGATGTAATTATAACAGGCGCAGGGCCGGCCGGCCTTTTCACGGCAATCAGCTGTTCCAATGAGGGAGCGTCGGTCTCACTCCTTGAAAAAAATACATCCGCCGGCCGGAAACTCCTTGTGTCCGGTTCAGGGAAATGCAATATCACCCATGCAGGGCTCCTCGATGAGTTTCTCACGCATTATTGGGATGCTGAAAAGTTTATAACTCCTGAACTGTCAAATTTTATGAATCTTGATCTTCAGAAATTTTTTGAGAAGCGCGGTCTCCCCATGGTTGAAATGGATAATGGAAAGATATTTCCTGCATCACTCAGGTCTGCTGATGTGCTGAGTGTTCTGCTCGGCGAATGCATGAAAAGGGGGGTGGATATAACATACGGCCATGCGGTAAGGGAAATTTCCCTGTCAAACAGCAGATTTATTGTTTCAACAGATCATGATACATACAGCGCAGCCTATGCAGTAGTAGCAACGGGCGGGATATCATATCCAGCCACAGGCTCAAGCGGCGACGGGTACAGGTTTGCCGAAAACCTCGGGCATAAAATAATGCCCCTTTCGCCGGCCCTGACGCCGGTTTACATAAAGGGGTGGCGCTTCGGCGCTTGTTCCGGGATATCCCTGTCTGAAGCTGAAATCAATCTCTATAGAGAGGGCAGGTCCATTGTCCGCGCAAAAGGGGATGTGCTCTTCACCCATAAAGGACTGTCAGGCCCGGGGATTCTTGACATGAGCAGGAACCTCAGGCCCGGAGATATCATAAAAATTTCCCTGATCAGTTCATCATTCCGGTGCATGGGGAATGATGTTGATATAGAAGAGAAATTCATTCATCAGTTGAGAGGTCATGGAAGTAAATCCCTGAAAAATTGCATGGCTGAAATAGGTTTGCCGGTTACCCTGGCTGAAACGCTTCTTGAATGTTTATCCATATCGGGGCGGATAAAAGGAGCTTCAGTTGATAAGGGAACAAGGAGGATTATATTAAACAGCCTGCTCGGGCATCCCTTTGAAGTGGAAAGGGCCGGAGGATTTAATGAAGCCATGGCAACCAGGGGCGGCATATCCCTGGAAAATATAAACAGGAAGACAATGGAATCAAGGCTGGTGCCCGGGCTCTATTTTGCCGGAGAAGTTATGGATGTCGACGGAGATACCGGCGGTTACAATCTTCAGCATGCCTTCTCCTCGGCTGCGCTTGCAGGAAGGAGTATCTCTGTATCAATGAGCAAAAGAAAATCCCCGCAATCAAAACTTTAATGACAATAAATTGTTGACATATATCAAATGCCGGATTTAATATTTTCATCATTCGAGGTTCATTTAAATTTAACATTTCAATGGAGGATAATGCATGATATTCAAAATCCATAACAAATCGAAAATCGCTGCAGCAGCAGTGTCAATTTGCCTTGTGACCATTTTATCGTCTGTTCAGGGGCAGACGGGGCCGTCCATAAAAGTAATAGCATCTGTCCATGAATGCAGCAAGTTCGAGGAGACACTGGTGCATCCGAACAGGTACATCCTGAGCAAGGAGAAGGGTTCACCTTTTGCTCCGCGGATCTATGACATCCAGACAGGAAAACTCCTCTCCTTTCCTCCCTTTGATACTCTTCTGGGTGTGCCTCAGCCGGGGAAGGTCAAGTCCACCGGTACTGATGCCGTATATGAAAGGAGCAGGCTCAAACTTGAGGGAAAATACTGGACCTGGAATGACAGGCAGGTTAAATATTATGATGCGTCAAAGGGGAGGGCGGGCCTTTATTTTTCACAGAATAAATCGGTAAAATTTATTCCGGGAAATCCGCAGTGCAAGTCGTGCAGCGGAACCTCAAGGCTTGTTGAAATCTACGGCCGGTATTACTGTGATGCCTGCAAGAAATATGTTGATGAAATCGATTATATAAAAGACATCTATGTTTCATATTACATCGAAGTGGATCTTGCATCAAACAGGGCTATATCCATGACAGAACTCGAGAGAAACTGGACAAATCCCCTTGAACAGGAGGGAGTGAATATATTGGGCGTTGATCCTGAAGGGAAGTACCTCTATTATTCCAACAACATCTTTTTCTATAAAAAGGAGGCATCAACCGGCCAGATATTAGTACACAGGTTCAATATATCAAAGAGGGCAGTTGACTGGCGCTATACAATTAATGTTCCCGTGCGAAAAAAAGATAAGGCACCGGGGACCTATGCAATTAATTCCGTGAATTCCCCGGACTTTACGAAAATCCTGTTTTGGGAATATGATGAATTGGGCGATACTCCGGGCAGGGGGTGGCTAGAAAATCCCGGTACCCAGGGATGGATCCTGGACCTCTCGTCGGGAAGTCATTTTTCAGTTCCAATCAATGTAACGTCCTACGGCCAGGTCTTCAGCCGGGACGGAAAATACCTGATCCTCGGGAGCAATCAGCTCGGAATTTTACAGGTGATCAACCTGGAGAAGAAGGCCGAGGAAAAACGGGTCCAGGTTTCAGGGAGCATATTCAAGCTTATATTTTCTCCCGGGTCAAAATACCTCCTATCCTTTAATAAAAGGAATGTTGAGGTTTTTGCATGGCCCGACATGAAAAAATCCGGTACCATCCCCATGGAAATGATTATTCCGGGTGTTAAGGAGCTTCTTGTATCAGAGCCGATGTATGTATCAGCGGACAGTAAATATGCAGCTATATCAATTTTAGAGAAAGCCAAAGATGGGCCATGGTGGTCAGGCAGGGACGATGACGGTTTTCACCTTCTGCAAATATCCGACTGATTTTGTCTCTGATTTTATTCCGGCATTTTTTGAAAAATCCCCCTGTCCTGGATTCAGGAAGGGGGATATTAATCAGCTGAAAGTTAAGGCCTTACAGATAATTATCCTCAGATGAAATTATACGGTAATCCATTCCTCGCTCAGTATATCCCCCTTCAGCCCGACAACTGTCAGCTTCACAGGAATTTTCCGGGTCGATTTTTTTAATGCCTGCATGGCCACCTGCTGAAGCCCCATGCAGCAGGGCACCTGCATAATCATGACAGTGAGGGTGTTAATTTTTGCATCATCAATCCATGACGTTATTTTTTCAATGTACACATCCTGGCCTTCATCAAGTTTCGGGCATGCGATGGCGATTGATTTGCCTTTCAGATAATCCTGGTGAAATCCGCCTAAGGCATAGGCAACACAGTCCGCGGTGAGCAGCACATCCGCCCCCTGGTAATATGGTGCAGTCGGCGAGATGAGGTGAAGCTGGATGGGCCACTGGCTCAACTGCGATTTAATGCTTCCTGTAGATTCGTTTCCTGAGTCATTTTTATCCAATACCATTGTTTTTGATCCCGGGCATTCCATAATTTAATCTCCTTGATTCTTAAAATTTTTTTCCAGGGTTTGAATCATCGCCTCATATTTTTTTGCTTCGTCGGCAAAATCATTGTCAATGGCGATGAACTTTGAAAACATCTCCCCCACCTCCCTGGTGGTGAGGTTCCTGTCCATCCAGGGGTATAATACTTCATCCTCCTTTTTTATATGTTCTGTAAGAATTTCTCCGTATTTTTTCAGGTTGTATGATGTTATTGCTTTGTCCTTCTTCTCAAGCCCCTCCAGAACGGCTTTGACATGCCCTCTCGCATTTGCATGGTCTTCGTGCATTACCTTGATGATATCAGTGCCTTCATCAAAATATTTAAATAGGATATCCTCTTCCTTGGCATGATGAAATTTGTCTGCATAACTCCTGATGAAGCCCACGGAATCGCTTATGACCTGAAACCCGTCGGCAGTTGATGGATCTGCCCTGTCTGCTATGGCAGGTATAAGAGCAACGAGGCGTTTTATGAGTTTATGTTCATCAACGAGACTTTTTACCGGAGGTGAATAGGTATTTCCTCCGCTTTTAGCCGCCTGCTTTCTTTCGATTTTCGGTGGTACTATTTTTTCCCCGGGGTGTATAATTTCGCCAAGGCCTGTGAAGAGCTCCTTTTCGTCCTCAACAGACAGGCTGTGAATATCAACGATATCTTTCAGCAGGCATGTACCTACAGTGCAGGGTACGCACCCGATGTTGAACCTGTTCAACAGATCTCCTGCAGCCGGGAATCTGCTGATTACATCCTTGATTCCCATGTTCAAATATTGTTCCATACTAGTATTACCTCTCTATTAATGTATCAAGGGTGATTGAATATAATTCTCTCTCAACCATCATTTTTATGCTGTTCAGCCTGCTTCTCAGGAGGCAGTTGCCCAGTTCCGGGCATGGATTTTTTTTTATCAGGCACTCTCCCGGCTTGATAGGTTCCTGAAAAATGAGCATTATATCAGTCAGCCTTATTTTGTCAGGAGGGACAGCAATGGTAAAGCCCCCGTTTTTACCTCTATTGGATGAAAGTATACCTTCTGCATTGAGTATCTGAAGTATTTTCCTCAAAAAGGGGCCGGGAATTTTAAGTTCACGGCTCATTTCCGACACTGCCGCAGGCTTTTTTTTCCCTGACAGGTATGATATTGCCCTAATGGCATAGTCTGAATTTTTTGTTATGAGCTTCATCTATATCCTTTTTATAATGATACCAAGACAGTATCATTAGCAACATAGTTAGCACTCCTAACAATGTCAAGCGGAATTAATTTATTTTTCATGTTTTTTCAAAAAAAGTGACACAATGGGCAGGTAACAGTTCTATGAATAAAAGTGTAAGATGAAGGGGATAAGGGGATGTTCGAGATATGGGGATAATAAAAGGTTAATAAATTCAGGAAATTCAGGATAAATAAATCAGTCTTTATTCATCCCCCCATCTCCTCTATACTTGAACACAAAAAAAGGCCCGTTTATCAGATGACGGGCCTTGAAATTTGAAAATGTTCGAATTGTTTTAAAAAATTGCTGCATTTATGCCGGCATTAATTACAAATCCCGACATATTAATTTCAAAGCTCGATTGTTTCAGTTTTGCACTCCTGTAGCCTGCTTCAACCACGAAACCGACAACCCCGTCTGACCATGGCTTGATAACCGCACCAACCATAAACTGCCAGGTAAATCCTTTGTAAGTCTCGTTAATCGATACGCTGTTATGGTGAGTCGTTCCTACATCGTATGCGGGTACATCATAGCTGTACTTCATTATTGAATAACCTATACCCGGTGCAAGGTAAGGAAGGATGCCTTCACCTGCTTCAGGAATAAGAATTTTTGCTACAGCCATGATAGGATACATATAGGCATTGATGCTCGCTTTCAGTTCCGATGTTATTGTCCCTGAGGTTTTTGTGATTCCCAGTCCCTTGTCCCACTTGATCCAGTATAAACCGGGCTCCAGTGCAAAGGCAAAATGGGGATCCAGGCCCAGGTTCAGCCCTACCGCGCTATTGAAGCCCCATTTCCCCGGATCACTTGAATTGGCTGTTCCGCCCTTGACATCTATGGATGATTTTTTATCCTGTGAATAGGCAACAGTTGCCGATGCCGCCATCATAAAGAGTATCATAATTGTACAAAATTTGACTTTCATTGTCCCTCCGTAATTTTTTACATTGGCAGGAATAAAAAAGCGCCATGCCATTGATTTTTTAATAACATAGTTAAATATTTCATGCCTGTCAACTTTTTTATTATCATCATTTCATCATTCCTGCCAAATTCCTGTTATAGAATTATTAAAAATATTGTAATTTCAGATATTTTAAAATGATGTGCCGGTTATTTATTAAAATTTCATTCATTTTAAAAAAAGTGCTTGCCAAAATATATTTAAAAAAATTTTTATAGATTAATCAATGGAGGGATTTATGTTCATACATACCTTCGGTCCAGTCGCCATTCAGATTGCCTTTGCAATCGGTATGGCACTGTTCTTGCTTATCTTTACCAATGCCATCGGCCCAAAGAAATACAATCCTGTTAAATTCGACACCTACGAGTGCGGTGTAAGCTATTTCAACGACGCACGCGGCATGTTTAATGTAAAATTTTATCTCATCGCTGTCATCTTCATCCTTTTTGATATTGAAGCGGTTTTCATCATTCCCTGGTCTGTTATATTCATGGAATTTAAAAAACTGGGCCTGGGGCTTTTTATCCTCGGCGAGATGGCGGTTTTTCTGGGCGTTTTAGTCCTTGCATATATTTATATTATAAAAAAGGGAGCCTTGAAATGGGATTAGATTCAATGCAGGGGGATTCCTTTGTCACGACAAAGTTAAGCGCCCTTGTGGGATGGGCGCGGCAGTATTCCCTGTGGCCCTTTCCTTTTGCCACTGCCTGTTGCGGTATTGAGTACATGTCGGTGCTCAGTTCAGATTTTGACCTTGCAAGGTTCGGCGCTGAAAGGCCGTCCTTCAGCCCGCGCCAGGCCGACCTCCTCATTGTCCTGGGGACGCTGACGTATAAGATGGCGCCGGTCCTCTGGAAGGTGTATCACTCCATGTCCGAGCCGAAATGGGTCATGTCAGTCGGGGCATGCGCATCAAGCGGTGGCATGTTCCGTTCCTATTCAGTGCTCCAGGGGATTGACAGGATCATACCCGTTGACATTTACATACCGGGATGCCCGCCAAGGCCTGAAGCCATCCTCGATGCGCTGATAAAGCTGCAGCAGAGGGTTAAAAAGGAATCGATTAAAGATCCCAGATACAGGGGAAGGGCCGATGCCCTGGATGAAATTTTTTCCGGGTATGAAAGCGGCAACCTGGTGCAGAAATAATTATTTTATATACGTATTGATGTTTTTTTGTAGGTACAAGAGGATATGAGAGAATTAAGTCCTGATCATAACATAAAGTTGAAGGAAAACCTGGCCGGCCGGTTTCCCAATGCCGGATTTAAGGTAGAGGAGAACCGCGGGATCGTTGTGATTGAAGCATCCCGGTCATCGCTCATTGAGCTGATGAAGCATTTAAAAGAGGATGCCGGCTGTTCCTTTAATGTCCTCATGGATCTCACGGCAGTCGATTATCTTGATAAACGTAAATCCGAGGAACGGTTTGAAGTTGTGTACATGCTTTTTTCATCAACCAGCCTCCACAGGGTCAGGATTAAAGTGAAGGCCGGGGATGGCGACGATGTCCCCTCTCTGGTTTCTATCTGGAAAGGGGCAAACTGGCCTGAACGCGAAGTATTTGATTTTTTCGGCATTAAGTTCAGCGGGCATCCGCTCATGGAAAGGCTGATCATGCCTGACGAGTTCAGGGGGTATCCCCTGAGAAAGGACTTCCCCCTTGAAGGGCAGGGCGAGGATTATCTTATTGAATCTATACTGATTCCTGATAAAACGAAGATATAAGGAAGCAAAGAATTGACTAATAAAAATTCAGATAACAGCGCCGGGAAAAATCCCCTGCCCGATACCTATTCAACGAGGCAGGAAGTTTTAAAGAATGAGGCAGAGCACCTTGAAAATGGCCTCATGCGCATAAACCTGGGGCCTTCCCATCCTGCAACTCATGGTATTCTGCAGAATGTGATGGATCTTGACGGGGAAACAATAGTGAAGGCCAGGCCAGTTATTGGATATGTCCACCGGTCCTTTGAAAAACTGGGAGAAAAATATACCTACAACCAGTTTCTGAACTGTACCGACCGGATGAACTATGTCTCCTCTCCCATGAACAACATTGCATGGATAAATGCCGTTGAGGAGATGATAGGGATCAATGTTCCGTCACGGGCGCAGGTGGTGAGGACAATCATCAATGAACTGAGCAGAATTTCAGATCATATCATATGCAATACGGTGCTCGGTGTGGACCTTGGCGCTTTCACCGGGCTTCTCTACCTGTACCATTACAGGGAGATGTTTACCAATATCCTTGAAAAGATGACCGGCGCCAGGCTTACCACGACCTTTAACAGGGTCGGCGGCCTTGAGATGGATATATATGACGGCTTTGCCGCAGACGTTAAGGATTTCCTGAAAGTTTTTCCGAAAATCCTGAAAGATTTCGAGGGACTTCTCATCCATAACAGGATATTTATCGACAGGACAAAGGGTGTCGGCGCGATCGATAAAGAGACAGCCCTGTCCTACGGATATACCGGGCCGAACTTGCGGGCCACAGGATGCGATTATGATGTCCGCAAGGCCTATCCCTATCTCCTTTATGACCAGGTTGATTTCGATATACCCGTGGGTATTGACGGTTCAGTCTACGACAGGTTTCTGGTCCGTAATGAAGAGATGTATCAGAGCATGAAGATCGTGAGCCAGTTAATAGACAATATCCCGGCCGGTCCGTACAGGGTGGAGGACTATCACTACTCGCTTCCGCCGAAAAAGGATGTCTACGAAAAGATGGAGGAGCTCATATATCATTTTAAAATAGTCATGCACGGGATACAGGTACCCCCTGGAGAGTTCTACTCGGCTGCAGAAATCGCGAATGGCGAGATGGGGTTCTACATTGTTTCCGACGGCGGGAAAACCCCGTACCGGGTGCATGTACGGCGGCCATGTTTCTGGTACTACCAGTCTTTCCCCGAACTTGTCGAAGGGTCGATGCTGGCTGATGCCGTCGCTGTGATGAGCTCGCTGAATGTCATAGCCGGCGAGCTTGACGGATAAATAACAGAAGGAATGGTTGAGAAATGTCTTTTGCATATACAGATGTAAGCATGAAAGAGTTTCAGGAATTGCAAAAAAATTTTCCCGGGGATGCAAAAGGGAAGATGTCCCTTGTCATCCCGGCACTATGGCTCAGCCAGAGACAGAACGGATGGATAAACGGTGATGTTGTGGAATATGTCGCAGGGCTAACCGGGACTGAACCGCTCCATGTATGGGGGGTGGCTACCTTTTATTCAATGTTCAACAAGGAGCCGGTGGGGAAAACCCTTTTACAGTTCTGCACTAATATATCATGCGGGCTGCTTGGCGGCAATGAGCTGATACAGCATGCATGCAGCCGCCTCGGAATTGAGAAGGGAGGCACAACGCAGGATAAAAAGTTTACAATTTTTGAAGTGGAGTGCCTGGGGGCCTGCGGAACAGCCCCGGTTGTGCAGGTGAATGACACCTATCATGAAAACATGACAATGGAAAAGCTGGACAGTCTGATAGACCAGATGAGCAGTTGATATAGTTCCTAAATTTAATAAATATATAAAGTTAAAATGCCAGAAAAAAGAATAATACTCGATAAGATTGAAGACAAACATTCCCCTAATATTGACTTTTACCGGGGGAATGGCGGTTACGAGGCCTTGAAAAAAGCCCTGACCCAGATGAGCCCATCTCAGATACTGGATGAAATGAAAGCATCCAACCTGAGGGGACGCGGAGGAGCCGGTTTCCCGGTAGGTGTTAAATGGAGTTTCATCAATAGAACCTTTCCGGGTCCAAAATACCTCATCTGCAATGCGGATGAGGGTGAGCCCGGGACCTTTAAGGACAGGGAAATTCTTCAGAAAAAACCCCATATCATGATTGAAGGTATGATAATCGGAGCCTATGTCATGGGCCTCGATGCCGGATATATCTATATACGCGGCGAGTTTTATGAACCCATACAGGCTGTAGATAAGGCAATACGAGAGGCCTATGATGCCGGTATTCTGGGAAAGGACATCATGGGAAGCGGTTTTTCCTTTGATCTCTACACCTACCGGGGAGCAGGGGCATACATATGCGGCGAGGAATCGTCGCTCATCAATTCCCTTGAAGGGAAGAGAGGATTGCCGAGGTTGAGGCCTCCGTTCCCTGCACAGGTGGGGCTCTACGGCAGGCCTTCAACGGTTAACAATGTGGAATCTTTCTCTGCGGTGCCATCAATTATAAATAACGGCGGTAAGTGGTATGCAGGTCTTGGAACCCCGAAATCAGGGGGGACAAAGCTTTTTTCCATATCAGGCCATGTGAACAGGCCCGGGGTTTATGAGATTCCCATGGGGACTCCATGGACCGAGCTTTTCAACGACATGGCAGGAGGTGTGAAGGACGGGAAAAAGCTGAAAGCCGTAATTCCCGGAGGAAGCTCAACACCGGTGCTGAGGCCCGAAGAGCTTGACGGGATGACAATGGACTACGAATCAGTACAGTCAAAAGGCTCCATGCTCGGTTCCGGCGCGGTAATTGTCCTTGATGAAACCACCGATATGGTAAAACTCCTCTATCGCATCCTTCACTTTTATGCCCATGAATCCTGCGGACAGTGCACGCCATGCAGGGAGGGCTGCGACTGGTATTATGATATTATCAGCCGCATCAGGCATGGGAAAGGGAGGCTCGAGGATCTGGATCTCTTTGAAAGGCTTGCAAAAAATATCGGTCCCAATACCATCTGCGCCTTTGGCGACGCCTTTACGACTCCGGCCCTCTCCTTTACACGAAAATTCAGGGATGAGTTTGTGGAATACATTAAAAACGGAAACAAATGATATGGCTAAAATAACCATTGACGACAAAGTTATCGAATATAGCGGAAATCCCAATCTCATTGAGCTGGCAAAGGAGAACGGGATTGATATCCCTCACTTCTGCTATCACCCGGCGCTCACGATTTCCGGAAACTGCCGCATGTGCCTCGTCGAGGTGGGTACACTCTGCAAAAACCAGCAGACCGGCGAATATGAGAAGGACGACAAGGGAAATATTAAAGTAAACTTTATGCCCAAGCCCCAGCCGGGATGCTACCAGCAGGTGAGCGACGGCATGGTGATCCGCACCAATAGTGAACGTATTATAGAAGCGAGGAAGGGGGTTCTTGAATTTACACTTGCAAATCATCCCCTGGACTGCCCCGTTTGCGATCAGGCTGGCGAGTGTGTTTTACAGGACTACTCCTTTCAATACGGTTTTTCAAGGTCACAGTTCATCGAAAAGAAGCGGACGTATAAGAAGAATGAAATTTCTCCGGTCCTTACACAGGAGATGAACAGGTGCATTCATTGCGACCGCTGCGCAAGGTTCACCACTGAAATTGCCGGTGAAAGCTCCTTTGCCAGGACATGGCGAGGAAATAAAATGGAACTCTCCGTGCTGCCGGGAGGAACCATAACGCATAATTACCAGGGCAATATGGCTGATATCTGCCCTGTCGGCGCCCTCACCATTACCGATTTCCGGTTCAAGTCGCGCGTCTGGTTTCTCAACTACGGCGTTACCCTGTGCACATCATGCGGCAAAGGCTGCAGCGTGATGACCTCGCACAAGAAAGGGAAGGTATTCAGACTGAAACCTGTATACAATGAAAAGGTAAATACATACTGGATGTGCGATCATGGAAGGCTCCGTTACCGGTTCCTGAATGAAAGCCGTAAATCGGGCCATTCAGCAGGCGGTAAGAAGGCCAATTTTCAGTCCGCCCTGTCCTTAGCAGCTGAGATATTAAAAGCATCAAAAAATATTGGAGTCATCGCCAGCGCAAAAGAGAGCCTGGAAACCTGTATGGTTCTATCCAGGTTTTTCAGGGAGGTTGCTCCAACAGCACATGTTGATTACAGGGTGGATGATGCCCAGGTCCGTGATGACAGGTCGTTGCGGCCGGGAGAGCTTCTCCGTGCAAAGGATCCCTATCCAAATAGTTTTGGCGCAAGGGAAGCCGGTCTCCTTCCGGGGCAGGGGGGCGCAACAGCCATAGATATTCTGGGGGCTCCGGAAAAATTTGATGCCGTTGTTTTGTTCATAGATGATCATATCATTGAGGCAGGAGACAGGCTCGGGAACATGTCAAAAGCTAAAAACCTGATTGTATTATCGCCCTTCGAGAGCAGTCTTGATTCCACTGCCGCAGTATCCTTTGCAACCAGGGCATATTCCGAAACATCGGGGACATATATAAACATTGACGGCATACGCCAGAAATACTGTCCAGTATTACCCCCGCTTGGTGATGCACGCGATTCCTGGGATATATTGAATCAGCTGTCCGGCCTGATGGGGAAATCTTTCGGGCTCGATTCTATCGGAAAAATACGCTCCCACTTTAAACTGGGGGATTAGGCCGCATCGGGCAGATGAGCCGGGTTAATAACAGGAGAGGGCGAGTCAGGATATTCTAAATTATCATTATGGCTGAGAACAGGAAACTATGGAAGAGTGGATTATAGACATATTAATTTCCCTGGCAAAGACGCTGGCCTTCTTCGGTGTAATACTCCTTTGGGCCGCATACATAACCCTTGGCGAAAGAAGATTTGCCTCCTTTTTCCAGAATCGCCTCGGCCCGAACAGGGCCGGGATTTTCGGTCTCCTGCAGCCCCTGGCAGACGGTATCAAGTTCATGATGAAAGAGGAGATTATACCTAAAAATGCAAACAGGGCATTTTACCTCCTGGGCCCGACACTTTTTATAACCATAGCTCTCATTCCCTGGGCAGCCATCCCCTTCGGAGACACTGTAGTCATAGCGGGAAGGGAGGTAAAGCTGCAGATAGTCGACCTCAATGTGGGTATTCTTTTCATGATTGCCGTTTCATCGATCGGCGTGTACGGAATCATGATAGGGGGATGGGCGTCTAACAACAAGTATTCCCTCCTTGGGGCAATACGCTCATCGGCCCAGCTCATAAGCTATGAAATTACCATGGGTATTGCGCTGGCTGCTGTTTTCCTCCTCAGCGGCAGCCTGAGCACAAGGGATATCATAATAGCACAGATGCAGTCTCCATGGCACTGGAATGTCTTTGTCCAGCCCCTTGGCTTTATCGTATTTTTTGTAAGCATCCTTGCCGAAACCAACCGCGTTCCCTTTGACCTTGCCGAGGCAGAATCGGAACTCATCGTGGGGTACCATACGGAATACGGCGCATTTAAATTTGCCATGTACATGCTGAGCGAATATATAAACCTCATTACAGCGTCGGCACTGATAACGCTGCTTTATTTCGGAGGCTGGGGGATTCCCTTTGTGGATCTCGGCAGACTTGGGCTTTCAGTCAACCTTGCCGGGCTTATATCGGTCATTGTATTTCTGGTTAAAACTGGATTTTTTGTATTTGTTTTCATATGGATTCGCTGGACCCTTCCGCGTTTCCGCTATGACCAGCTGATGAACCTGGGTTGGAAGATCCTCCTTCCCCTGGCCCTGGTTAACCTGTTCGGCACTGCAGTGGTTGCGCTGCTGGTTTGATGGATAGTATTGATGTTGAATTGTGGAGCATAGAAAATGGCTATAAATGTAAGGGCTAAATATCTGAACAAAACAGAAGAGATGAGCTTTATCGACAGGCTCTATCTTCCTGCCATCGTGAAAGGGATGTTTATAACCATGAAACATTTTCTCTTTACAAAGGCATACACGGTGGAGTACCCTGAAGAGAGGAAGCCCATAGCCCCCAGGTTCAGGGGCAGGCATGTAATGAAGAGGGACGAAATGGGGCGCGAGAGGTGCACGGCATGCTACTGCTGCCAGTACTCCTGCCCTGCGGAGTGTATCAATATCGAGGCTGCTGAAGTGACCGGCGATATCAGGAATAACCATCCCGAAGACAAGTATGCCAGGGTTTTTGAGATCGAGCTTCTCCGCTGTATCTTCTGCGGATTCTGCCAGGAGGCGTGCCCCAAGGCCGCGATTTATCTTGAGGAATTCTATGAATTGGCTGATTACGATGACAGGAGCAAATATCTCCTTACGAAAAAGGAGATGATGGAAACTGAAGGCAAGCCTGTAAAATACAGGGTATAAAATATTTGGATCATCGGAACTATCAAAAATAAAGAGAGTTTATTCGGGAAATTTTATGGAATCTTTAATTAAACCGGCAGCATTTTATTTTTTTTCAGCAGTAGCCGTTGTTACGGCAATCATGGTCATCGTGAAGAGAAATCCCGTTACCAGCGGTATCAATCTTGTCCTGACATTCTGCAGCATATCGGCCATATACGTCCTGCTTAACTCGCAGTTTATTGCCGTGATACAGGTTCTTGTCTATGCCGGCGCGATTATGGTGCTTATCATTTTCGTAATCATGCTTCTTAACCTCCGGCCGGTAGAGTCAATAATGGATAAATCAACAGGGGTGAGAATTGCCGCAATTTTTGTTTTTGTCACGGCCCTTGGCGTTTCTCTTGCAGCCATTCTCACAAGCGGCGGGATCAGCGGAAGGAGCGGCGGAATTACCGACGAGTTTCTTGCAAAGACAGGGACCATACAGGTTATATCGAGGTCGCTCTTTTCAGAATATTTACTCCCCTTTGAGCTGACTTCGCTTCTTCTTACCGTGGCTATTATCGGTGTGGTGATACTGGCTAAAGGGATGAAGGTAAGAAAGAAGACCGGCCCTGGCAGTGAATGATACATTTCGCAGAATAGTATGTATATAAATATCAATATCGATTAATAAGGTGACTAAACAGGATCAGCCATGGAATTGACTATAAATCATTATCTCGTATTAAGCGCCATTTTATTCTCAATCGGTACTGCCGGAGTTCTGATACGGAGAACCGGCATAGTAATACTGATGTCAATTGAGCTCATGCTCAACGCGGTTAATATTACCCTGGTTGCCTTTTCAAGGTATCAGCAGCAGGTGACCGGTGAGATACTTGTTTTTTTTGTAATGGCCGTTGCCGCTGCGGAAGCCGCTGTCGGCCTGGCAATCCTTGTAGTCGTATATCACCACAAAAAATCAGTTGATGTCGATGAAATTAATTCGCTGAGGCGGTGAAAAAATGAATTTTTCAGAATACGCATGGTTAATAGTCTTCTCTCCCTTCATTGGCTTTTTGATAAACGGCCTGGTGGGGAGAAAATTTTCCGAAAAGACCATTGGCCTCATCGGGTCCCTTGCATCCACCCTCTCCTTTGTCATTTCTGTCCTGATTTTTTTTCAGTATTCCGCCCTTTCGCAGAAGGCGCCCATCCAGATTGATTTATTCAAGTGGATCGTGGCCGGCGGTATCAATGTCTCAATAGGATACCAGATAGATTCACTCTCCCTTGTCATGGTTCTCGTAGTCACCGGCGTCGGGTCGCTGATACACTTTTATTCCATTGGATACATGCATGGTGAAAAGGGGTTTGCCAGATATTTCGCTTATCTGAACCTGTTCATGTTTTCCATGCTGAATCTCGTTTTAGGGAACAACATACTGCTCATGTTTCTCGGCTGGGAAGGTGTGGGGCTCTGTTCATACCTGCTCATCGGCTACTATTATGAAACCGACTATGCGCCAACGGCAGGGAAAAAGGCTTTTATCGTAAACAGAATAGGCGACTTCGGCTTTCTCATCGGCATATTTCTCATCATACAGAATTTTGGAACCCTGAATTTTACCGAGCTTTCAACTGTTGTGGCAAAGGGGACTTCTGTCGGGAATGACACCATATTCTGGATCACCCTGATGCTCTTTGTCGGGGCAACGGGCAAATCGGCACAGATACCGCTTTATGTCTGGCTCCCGGATGCCATGGCAGGCCCCACGCCGGTTTCGGCGCTCATCCATGCGGCAACAATGGTAACCTCGGGTGTTTACATGATCGCAAGGCTCAGTTTCCTCTATGTCCTTGCTCCCGAGACCATGGCAATCGTCGCATTTGTCGGCGGGGCCACGGCTCTTTTTGCCGCAACGATAGGCACCCAGCAGAATGACATAAAGAAGGTACTTGCCTATTCCACGGTGAGCCAGCTCGGCTTCATGTTCATGGCAGTGGGGGTCGGCGCATTTACCGCGGGAATATTTCACCTCGTGACCCATGCCTTCTTCAAGGCGCTCCTCTTCCTCGGTTCCGGGTCTATTATTTATGCCCTCCACCATGAGCAGGATATGAGGAATATGGGAGGACTGCGAAAAAAACTTCCCGTGACATTTTTTACATTTCTCATGGGTACACTTGCCATCGCGGGGACGCCTTTTTTTTCCGGATTTTTCAGCAAGGATGAAATTTTATGGAAGGTGTTCAATTATAGTTCCCTTCTTTTCTGGATGGGGGCCCTGGCTGCAATGCTTACATCATTCTATATGTTCAGGCTCGTCTTCATGACCTTTTTCGGCGAGATGCGCTACCATGAACATGGAGGCCACCATGTTCATGAGTCCCCGGCTGTCATGACCGTACCCCTGATAATCCTTGCCGTCCTCTCGGTTTTCGGCGGATTTATGGGTATTCCCCATGTCCTCGATGTTTTTCATGTCGGCAACTACTTTGAGCATTTCCTGTCGTCATCGGTAAAGGACAGCCTTCCCATTGTTTTCGGGACAAAGGAGGAGTGGGGAACCATGTCTCTTTCGGTGATCATTGCCATTATAGGATTTACTATCGCCTATGTCATTTATCTGAAGAAAAAATATGTACCCGGAGATGACTCCACAATAAAGGGATATAAAAAAGTTATATACAACAAGTACTATGTTGATGAAATGTATGAGCGCACGGTCATTTCAGGGACCATCAGGATTTCAAAGACCGTTTATGAATACTTCGACAAGCTTGTCATCGACGGTATTGTCAACGGCGTGGGAAAATCGATTCGCAGAATAGGCGAGGGTATTCGCGGCACACAGACCGGATTGGTACGCGATTACATGCTGACAATGATAATTGGAGTTTCGATTATGCTTGTCTATGTTCTTGTCAATAAGTTCATGATGATCCGGTTATGATATAGATCTGGAGGCTGCTGATGTTTGGAGATTTACCGATACTATCGATCATAACCTTCCTCCCCGTGGCAGGAATTGTTATTCTGCTGTTCATAGACAGCAAAAAGAACAGCCTTATAAATACTGTTGCAACCGCCACAGGATTCGTGACATTTATACTCTCTGTTCCCCTTTTTTTTGCGTACCAGGAGAACACCGGGGGATACCAGTTCGTAGAAAAATACAAATGGCTTGAAAGTTTCGGCATAAGCTTCCATGTGGGCATGGACGGAATTTCCCTTCTCCTTGTTCTCCTCACAACGATGCTGAGCCTGATAGCAATTATCTCATCCTATACCGCCATAACTTCACGTTACAAGGAATACATGATAACGCTGCTCCTTTTACAGGTGGGCATGACAGGTGTATTTTTAGCCATGGATCTTTTTCTGTTCTACATCTTCTGGGAGATCATCCTCATCCCCATGTATCTTCTTATCGGTGTATGGGGAGGGAAGGAGAGGGTCTACGCATCTATTAAGTTTTTTCTCTACACCCTGACCGGGTCAACAATGATGCTCATTGCCATCATATACATGGCGTATATGGTAAAAGCCCAGACCGGTACAATCAGTTTTGATTTCATCGATATTTTCAAGCTCAAGATCGACCCATCGATTCAGGTTATCCTCTTCCTGGCCTTTGCTCTCGGGTTCGCAATCAAGGTGCCGTTATTTCCGTTTCATACATGGCTCCCTGACGCGCATACCGAAGCACCCA
The DNA here is from genome assembly GCA_009885955.1 of Spirochaetia bacterium. GTDB lineage: Bacteria > Spirochaetota > UBA4802 > UBA4802 > UBA5550 > VFJS01. The sequence goes on from VFJS01000041.1 coordinate 44,835, forward strand.
CTGCCGGCTCGGTAATCCTTGCCGGGGTGCTCCTTAAAATGGGGACCTACGGCTTTCTGAGATTCAACATACCCCTTTTCCCCGATGCGACAGTGCAGCTGGCCCCGTACATGATGTGGCTCAGTATCATAGGGATCATATACGGGGCGCTTATGGCCATGATCCAGCCCGATGTAAAGAAGCTCGTTGCCTATTCATCGGTATCGCATCTTGGGTTTGTCATGCTCGGTATATTTGCGCTCAATGAAGAGGGGCTGACCGGCGGCATTCTCCAGATGATAAATCACGGCATCTCGACAGGGATGCTCTTCCTCCTCGTGGGAATGATCTATGAAAGAACTCATACGCGCATGATTGAAGACTACGGCGGCATAGCAAAAGCTGTCCCCGTTTTCGCAACATTCATGATGATTGCATCTCTGTCGTCCATAGGGCTCCCTGGCATGAATGGATTCATCGGGGAGATTCTGATAATGACCGGAGCGTTCCTCTCCAGGCCGGTGTACGGCATCCTTGCGGCAAGCGGCGTCATCCTGGCCGCGGTGTACATGCTCTGGATGTACCAGCGCGTCATGTTCGGCCCGATGAAGCACGCGAAGAACAGTAATCTGAAAGACCTTAACTTCAGGGAGGTGGCAATTTTAATTCCGCTGGTTGCCCTTATCATGTGGATCGGGGTATATCCTCAGGCCCTTACGGTTAAGTACCAGAAGTCAGTGAAGGACCTGATGCAGTTGAAGAGCAGCAGGATTTCAAGTACTGCGGATTCAATAAAGAATTAAGGGTGATGTTTCAAATCCCCAAGTAGTGCGGGATATTCATGATAACAAGTGGCTCATACAAGGGTCTGTTTTTTATCTAATGTGAAGGATGATATAAAATGCAACAGGTTATGATTCCGGCAATATCAGACAGTTCAGCTCAGCAGATAATTAAAATACTCGGCGATACGAATATCTTCTATACGCTGCCGCAGATTATAATCTCAATAGGCGCCCTTGTCACAATGATGATTGCAGCCATCAGCAGGGAGGAAAGGGGCCAGGTAATCAATTATATTACATCGGTATTCTTTCTGTTTGCCGGGCTTGTATCTTCAGTCTGGCTGGCATCTCTTCCAAAAGGGGACGCCTTTTCAGGAATGGTCAGCTCTGATCTATTCAGCGGTATACTCAATATCATATACAGCGGCAGCGCCCTTTTAATAATTCTTGTTGCCCATTCATACTTCCGCAACCGCGGCAGGTACATCCAGGAACTTTTTCCGCTCATTCAATTCGCTGTTGTCGGCATGATGTTCATGACCATGGCCAATAACCTGATAATTGTATTCCTGGGACTCGAGATCCTTTCTGTGTCCCTTTACGTCCTTGCAGGAATCGACAACATGGATACAAGGAGCAATGAAGCCGCGGTAAAATATTTTCTCATGGGCGCCTTTTCATCGGCCTTTCTCCTCTATGGAATCGCGCTTGTCTATGGAGGTACAGGAAGCACCGGGCTCAGGGAAATTGCAGCTTATATCAACAATAAATCAATCTGGCAGAATATTTACATACCTGCCGGAATAATACTCATGCTCATCGGATTCGGATTCAAAGTATCCATGGTCCCTTTTCACATGTGGACCCCCGATGTCTACCAGGGAGCCCCGCTGATGATTACGGCCTTCATGTCAACCGCTCCCAAGGCAGCCGCACTATCAGCCTTTGCAAAGATATTGATCTCAATGAACCTTGAACCCGGTTCTTCAATCATGCTGACAAACCTTATAGGGGTTCTGGCTGTTGTGACAATGACTGTCGGGAACCTCATGGCATTGAACCAGAATGATATTAAGAGAATTATGGCTTTTTCATCAATTGCCCATGTGGGCTATCTCCTCATTGCAGTTTGTATCATGAACCGCGAGGCACTTGCAGCTCTTATATTCTATTTTTGTGTGTATACGATAATGAATATAGGATTTTTCTCTCTCCTTTCCCTGCTGGCCAGGGATGAAGACCGCAACCTGACCCTTGAAGGGATTCAGGGACTGGGGAAGAGCAGGCCGCTGCTGGGCCTTTTTCTCCTGATTTTTCTCTTCTCGCTGTCAGGAATTCCGCCAACGGCGGGTTTTGCGGCAAAATTTTTCATCTTCAATACCGCAATTGAGAATAAATTTTATTTACTTGCTATTCTCGGGATATTGAATTCGGCCATATCAGCCTATTATTATTTAAGAATAATCCTCTATGCCTTCATCAGGGAACCGGAAAGCGGAAGCATAGATCAGTGGAGCCAGATAAAGCTTAATGCCGCCTGTTTTGTTGTTATTTTTGTAACCGCTGCGGCTGTCCTTGAAATAGGGATTGTACCCGGGTATATTATTGATCTCGGAAAGAAGGCTATCCAGTTTCTTTAAGAGGCCGTATAACATCCATAATGTCTTAATACATTAAAAAAATTTATCAAAATATAAAATTTTACTGTATTTTTTTTACGGCTGTTATAATATGGATTAATACTTAGTAGCTCTTTTACTAAAATTTAACTGATAAAAAGCGAAACAATATGAATAATTACTTTTATTTCTTTTTATTTTTCATATTCGCCCTTGTCCTTTCAGCTGGATTGCTCTTTTTTGTAATATTGATACGCTACCGAAGGGTAAAAATCGGCGACAAATGCATGGTATATGAGTGCGGCGTTGACCCTCTAACTGAGAATGCAAGGGAATCGTACTCAATCCGTTTCTACCTGCTCACACTTGTCTTTATCATATTCGAGGTTGAAACCGTTTTTCTCTTTCCCTGGGCAGTGATCTATGATCAGCTTAAATTATTCGGCTTTATTGAAATGTCAATATTTCTGGCTATTTTGATCTTCGGTTATATCTATGCCTGGAGGTCAAAGGCTTTGGAATTCAGGAGAGAAATTGAATAATCAAACTGAAAAACCATCCTTTCTCCTCGCCAGGGTAGATAAATTCATCACCTGGGCCCAGAAAAATTCCGTCTGGCCATTCGGCTCAGGACTTGCATGCTGCGCAATAGAAATGATTGCAACTGCGGCATCCCACTATGACGTTGCCCGGTTCGGGATGGAGGTATTCAGATCCTCACCAAGGCAGGCCGACCTCTTTATTGTTTCAGGTACGGTGACAAACAAGATGGCCCCGGTCATCAGAAGGTTATGGGAACAGATGCCCGATCCGAAATGGGTCATAGCCATGGGAAACTGCGCAATTTCAGGCGGCCCCTTTCCCACATATTCAGTTCTTCAGGGGGTGGATAAGATTATCCCGGTGGATGTCTTCATATCAGGATGCCCTCCCACGCCCCAGGGGCTCTTAAACGGTTTAATAGTACTTCAGGAAAAAATATCAGAACAGCACCCGACAAAGTTTATAATGAAAGACAGGCAACATGATTGAGAAGCTGGAAAATTATCCCCTGCTGAAACAGGTCTACCAGAATCTGGAAAACAGATTCGCCGGAGCCCTCTTAGGCGCCACATTTGAAAAGGACGAACTCTGCGTCACGGCAGACAGGTCCAACCTCATCTCCATCCTTGAATTTCTCAAGAATGATAACGGCTTTAATGCCCTTAATGATATGGTTGGCCTTGACAATATGAATACGAAAAAAGAAGGGGAGAAAAGATTTACCATTCTCTACCTCCTTTACCGCTTCCCCGGTTCAGCGAGGATCAGGATAAAGGTTGATATCGATGAAAATGAGACTCTCCCTTCCATATACAGCCTGTACAGAGCCTCTGACTGGGCTGAACGTGAAATTTATGATATGTTTGGTCTTAATTTTTCCGGTCACCCAGGCCTAACCAGGATTTACATGCCCGATGAATTCAAGGATTTTCCTTTGAGAAAGGATTTCCCTCTGGAGGGTAAATAGCAATGGCGTTTAAAGAAATTCTCCTCAACATGGGGCCGCAGCACCCGTCCACCCATGGTGTACTCAGGCTCAAGGTCGCCCTTGACAATGAGGTGGTCATGAAGGTAACGCCGGTGCTCGGATATCTGCACAGGGGCATGGAGAAACTTTTTGAAAACAGGACGTACCAGCAGATTACACCACTGACAGACCGTTTTGATTATCTGGCAGCCATATCCAATAATCTCGGATATTTATTAGCAGTGGAAAAGCTCATGGGCATCGAAGTCCCGAAAAGGGCCCAGTACATACGGGTAATTTTTACAGAGCTCCAGAGGCTCGCTTCTCACCTGGCATGGGTCGGATTTTTTGCCAATGATATCGGGGCCATGTCCGTACTCCTCTATGGTTTCATTGAAAGGGAGGATATTCTTGAAATATTCGAGGAATATTCCGGCGCAAGGCTTACCGTGCATGCGTTCAGGGTCGGCGGTGTTCCCACAGATATAAATGATAAAATAATTGACATGATCAATACATTCATCCTGAAGCTTCCAAAGAGGATTGCTGACATTGAGACGCTTCTTACGGGAAACAGGATATGGAAGCACCGTACAATAGGTGTGGGTGTAATATCCCCGGAAGATGCAATCAGCCTGGGACTTACCGGGCCCTCACTGCGGTCAACCGGCATAAAGTGGGATATAAGGAAAGACATACCCTATTCATCATATCAGGATTTTCAGTTTGAAGTTCCTACATCGGCCAATGGCGATCTCTATGACCGGTATGTCCTGAGGCTTGAAGAGATAAAGCAGAGCATGAGAATAATCAGGCAGGCTCTGGATACCCTTCCGCAGGGTGAGACCCTTACGAAGGTCCCCAGGGTGCTGAAGATAGCTCCGGGCGAGGTCTTTCATTCAATAGAAGCTCCCAAGGGCGAACTTGGTTTCTATATCAAATCTAACGGTACGGACAAGCCGGAAAGGGTAAAGATGAAATCCCCATCCTTCATCAATATGCAGAGCCTGGAAACAATGTGCCTTGGAAATCTGTTTGCCGATATTGTTGCAGTTCTCGGTTCGCTTGATATTGTTCTGGGAGAGATAGATAAATGAGTAACTCATTGGCAGCTGATCTTATAATCCCCATAATAAAAATAATCATCGTGGGTTTATTTCCCCTGATCATGGTTATGGTCATGGTATGGCTGGAAAGGAGGGTTGTTGCCTTTATACAGCTCAGGCTTGGGCCCAACAGGGTGGGCTTCCAGGGCATTCTTCAGCCCATTGTAGATGCTATTAAATTATTTTTCAAGGAAGATATTACCCACACCGGGGTTGATAAAGTACTCTTCAACATATCCCCTGTACTGGTCCTGTTTTCATCAATCCTGGCCTTCTGTTTCATACCCCTTGGCGGTACAATGCAGATAGGAACATATAATTTGAATTTCTGGGTTGCTGAAAGTCCAGTCGGCCTGCTTCTGATTATCGGGATCTCTTCCATTTCCGTTTTCGGGGTTATATTCGGAGGATGGAGCTCCAACTCCAAGTACCCGCTGCTGGGCGCCCTCAGGTCAGTAGTACAGATTCTCAGCTATGAAATTCCGGTAGCCTTTTCAGTGTTATCAATTATATTTTTCAGCCAGTCAATGAACATGATAGACATTGTGAACAGGCAGAAGGATGCGGGGATCTGGTACGGATTCATGCTTCCGGTTTCCTTTGTAATTTTCTGGATTTCTGTAGTTGCTGAAACCAACCGCGCGCCCTTTGACCTGCCCGAAGCGGAATCTGAACTGGTTGCAGGTTTCCATACTGAGTATTCCGGTATAAAATTCGCATACTTTTACATGGCTGAATATGCCCATATGGTCCTTGCATCGTCACTTGCGGTGGTTCTCTTTTTCGGGGGATGGCTCCCGCCTTTTCCAAATGTTGCGGCGCTCTCCTTCCTCCATGTTATTCCCGGTTTTGTCTGGTATCTTTTGAAAATTATGTTTTTCCTTTATCTATTTATATGGATCAGGGGGACCTTTCCCAGGTACCGGTTTGATGAACTGGTCAGACTCGCCTGGAAATGGCTGATACCGTTATCGCTCCTTAATATTCTGGTGATTGCATTTGTGAGGAGTTTCGCATGATCATCAATTTTCTGAAAAAAGTATTTTTAATCGATCTGCTTCAGGGCCTTTCAGTTACCCTGAAATACCAGTTTACCCATAAGGTAACGATACAGTATCCTGAAAAAGTCAAAGAGTCCAGGGAACGTTTCCGCGGGATCCTGAGGGTTTACAGGGATGGCGAGGGGAAACAGCTCTGCATAGCCTGTAAAATATGCCAGAAAGCCTGCCCGGAAGACTGTTTTGATATTGAGGGGCAGAAGAATACTGAAGATAACAAGATGAGGCCTGTGAAATTTGACTGGAAATTATACCGCTGTTCATTCTGCGGACTCTGCCAGGAGGCGTGTCCGACTGATGCAATAAAGCTGTCAAAGGAATTCCGTATGGCAACAAGAGATAAATCAAAGCTTTTTTTTACTCTGGACCAGATGTACTCCGATTATGATCTGAATAAACATTTCAGAGGGGAGAGTAAAAAATAATGGCCATGATGATTTTTATTTTTTTTGCTGTTCTTTCCGTCATAACTGCAGTGCTGATTATTACACAGAAAAATCCTATGCACAGTGTACTTTACCTGGCTTTTTCAGTACTGTCAGTATCGGGCTTATTTTTCACCCTGCAGGCCGACTTCCTGGGGGCCATCCAGATCATAGTGTATGCCGGCGGTATTGTTGTCCTTTATGTTTTTGTAATCATTATCATCAACCTGAACCAGCTTGTCCCGGAGAAGAGGAAGCTTTTCCCCAGGTTTTTTATTACAGCTGTTCCATTGGTTCTGATTATTGAGATTTTTTATGTTTTTTATAAGAAAATAAAAACGGGCAGCGATATCAGCATAGTCGCGGAGTCAATGAAAATCGAAAATTTATCGAAAATGCTTCTGACAGATTATGTAATTCCCTTTGAGGTTGCATCTGTTCTTCTATTAGCTGTGTTAATCGGATCCCTTGTCATTGCCAGAAAGGAATTAAAAAATGATACCAAATAATTTAGTCATTGGAACAGGCCTTCTGATTTTTTTAATCGGTCTCATAGGGATGCTCATTAGAAAAAATCTGATAATCATACTCATGGCTGCCGAACTCATGCTCAATGGTGTTAATATTATACTGGCAGGATTCGGTCTTTTTCACAGGACCGCCTCAGGTTCAATTTTTGCTCTATTTGTCATAATGATAGCTGTTGCCGAGGCTGCAGTGGGATTCGCCCTTATTTTATCCTACTTCCGCCACAAAGAGACATACAATCTTGACGAAATAAATGATTTAAAAGGTTGAAAAAATGTATTTTTATCTGATACCATTCTTTCCTCTACTCGGAGTATTATTAAACGGTCTCATCGGGATCAGGTACTTTCCAAAAAAAGTTGTTCATTCTATTGCCGTGGGAATGATTGGACTCAGTTTTATTTTTTCTGTCATGAATCTTATTTTCCTTCTGGGGTCCGGAGAGGCATACTATATACAGAATCTTTTCACCTGGGTGCCGCCTGATTTTGTACGGCTGGCTGACAAGTCAGGTGTAATGTTCAGCATTGACCTGGCGTTCAGATACGATGCGCTCACTGCGGTCATGACACTGGTTGTTACAGGAGTAGGCCTTCTTATTCACATATATTCAATAGGCTACATGTCGCATGATCACAGTTATGCGAGATTTTTCACTTATCTGAACCTTTTTACTTTCGCCATGCTGATTCTTGTCCTTGGAGCCAACCTGGCTGTTATGTTCATAGGCTGGGAGGGGGTAGGTGTCTGCTCATACCTTTTAATCGGTTTCTGGTTTGAGAAGGATTCCGCTGCGAATGCAGGTAAAAAGGCTTTTATTACAAACAGGGTAGGCGATTTCGGATTCATCCTCGGTATCGGTTTACTCATTTATTATCTCGGAACTGTAGATGTTACAACTATCAATACCTATATAAAACAGGGAATGCTCACACAGGAAATGGCAACAATAATTGCACTTCTTCTTTTTGTGGGCGCCACAGGCAAATCAGCCCAGATTCCACTGTACACATGGCTCCCTGATGCTATGGAAGGCCCTACGCCGGTATCTGCACTTATCCACGCTGCCACTATGGTAACCGCTGGAGTATACATGGTTGCCAGGATGAATGTTCTCTTCACTTTTTCCGGAACCGCGCTGACAGTGGTCGCGACAGTTGGAGCTCTCACCGCGGTTTATGCAGCAAGCATGGGCCTTGTTCAGAATGATATTAAAAGGGTATTGGCCTATTCAACCATATCTCAGATTGGATATATGTTCATCGGACTGGGAGTAGGGGCTTATGCCGCCGGTGTTTTCCACCTGATGACCCATGCATTTTTTAAAAGCCTTCTCTTCCTTTCGGCAGGCAGTGTTATCCATGCCCTTTCCGGTGAACAGGACATGAGGAATATGGGCGGCCTGAGAAAACATATTCCCTCTACCTTCAAGGTATTTTTCATCGGTTCAATGGCTATCGCCGGGATTCCCGGTCTTTCAGGCTTTTTCTCCAAAGATGAAATTTTAGCCTCGGCCTTTGATTCCGGCCAATACGGAGTATGGGCCCTGGGCATGACTGGCGCAGGTATGACTGCCTTCTACATGTTCCGCCTTATTTTCATGACCTTTTACGGAAAGGAGAAAATGGATGATCATGCAAAGCACCATTTACATGAATCCCCGGCTGTGATGATCAGGCCTTTACAGATCCTTGCATTTCTTTCAATCGTAGGCGGATTTGTCGGCCTCCCGGTCATTCTCGGCGGAGGAAACTGGTTCGCAAAATTTCTCGGACCAGTGACAGGACATCATGATCTTCACATCAGTCACGGCACTGAAGCTCTGCTCATGATTGCATCGGTCGCGGTTGGACTCACGGGAATACTTATCGCATATATCATATATATCAGGAAAGAAGGAGCTCCTGCAAAACTCCTCAGTGAAAAATTACAGTCGATATATAAGCTGATATACAATAAGTATTTTATAGATGAATTTTATAACGGGGTATTTGTAGAGGGATGTAAGAAACTGGGCACACTGCTCGGAAAATTCGATATGGGCATTATAGACGGCATTGTAAACGGCGCAGCCTACGTAACAAAAATTATATCCCTCGGTTCTATTGGAGTAGATACGCATATTGTTGACGGAATGGTCAATAGCGTTGGCTCAATAAATAACAGATTTTCAGTTTTTCTGCGCAGACTGCAGACAGGCTTCATATACAACTATGCGCTTGCAGTTGTTATGGGTCTTTTTATCATTATAACGCTCATTCTGATATTGTAAGAGGTTCGTAAATGAACATATTAGGCATTCCAATATTAACCTTTATCATTTTTCTCCCTGTTGTCGGGATCATTCTGATTTTATTCATTTCTGAGACGAATAAGAAATCAATCAAGCTCATAGCCAACATTGTGACATTTATTGAATTCATTATTACCCTGATTCTTCTTTCAGGATTTAATTCATCTACTGCCGATATGCAGTTTGTTGAACGATTTGATTGGATCCCGAAGGTTAATGTTCAATATCTCCTCGGCATTGACGGGATTTCGCTTCTTCTTATACTACTGACTTCGCTGCTGACCTTCCTTGCAACCCTTAGCTCATGGGATGCAATTAAGGACAGGCTTAAGGAATATTACATTTTCATGCTTCTCCTGGAGACAGGCATGGTGGGTGTTTTCTGCTCTCTGGACCTAATTCTCTTCTATGTGTTCTGGGAAGTAATGCTTGTTCCCATGTATTTTCTAATAGGTGTTTGGGGCGGGGAGAGGAAGCTCTATGCAGCCATCAAGTTTTTTTTGTATACCCTTTTCGGGTCAGTGCTCATGCTAATCGGTATTTTAGTTCTCTATTTCCATTATCAAAGTTTCGACCTGATGGCCATGGTCAAGAGTGGTTCCTACCTTGCACAGAACCTGCAGACATGGGTATTCTTTGCATTTTTTCTCGGCTTTGCCATCAAGGTCCCTATGTTTCCTTTCCATACATGGTTGCCCGATGCACACGTTGAAGCGCCTACAGCCGGTTCGGTAATACTTGCCGGGGTTTTACTGAAGATGGGCACATACGGTTTTCTCCGTTTTTCTCTTACTCTTTTCCCGGCTGCATCCAGGGAATATGTTACACTGATAATGGTGCTGGCATTAATTTCCATTATCTATGGCGCCCTTGTCTCCCTGATGCAGAAGGATATGAAGAAACTTATCGCCTATTCATCAGTATCACACATGGGATTCGTTATGCTTGGCATATTCGCCTTCACTCCCATCGGGATAAAAGGTGCTGTTATTCAGATGATCAATCACGGCATATCAACCGGGGCACTCTTCTTGATTGTCGGCATAGTTTATGAAAGACGTCATACAAGGCTCATATCTGAATTTGGCGGCCTCTCATCACGTATGCCAGTATATGCAGCCATATTTCTTATAATAACAATGTCATCAATAGGACTGCCGGGATTGAATGGATTTATCGGTGAATTTATGATTCTTATGGGGACATTTGTTGTAAACTGGAAATGGGCTGCCATTGCCGCTCTGGGTATCATACTGGGTGCAGGATATATGCTTTGGCTCTATCAGAGGGTAATGTTCGGAAAACTGGAAAATCCTGCCAACAAGGATATCAAGGATTTGAATTTGAGAGAGTTCAGTACATTTCTGCCGCTTATCGTTCTGGCATTCTGGATTGGGATTTATCCAAAACCGTTTCTTAATATTATTGATAAGCCCGTGGAAAACATAGTCAGGATTGTGAATCCCGAATATTATGGTAAAAAGATAACGAATTTGAATGATACTAAACAGCTTCAAAAGCAGCAAGAGAATAAAGAGGTGCGGTGATGAATTTTTCATCCTATTATGCCCAACTGAAATACCTTGCTCCGGAACTGTCTTTAGTGGTATTTTCGATAGTTGCACTCTGTGTTCATATGTTCAGTAAAAAAGAGGCAAATAAAATTGTAAAATTTGCGGCAATTACAGGGCTAATAGCTTCGCTAATAATTCTTTTTGATACACCGTTAAGTAATAATCCTCTATATTCAGGCAGTATTATTATAGATGGATTTTCTTTCTTTTTTAAGATAATTTTTTTACTTTCCGGCATCATGACGATAATGCTCTGCTACAGATTTTACAACTTTGAAGGAAGTGAAATTGGAGAAATATATTATTTAATACTATTTGCCATTGTAGGGATGATGTTCACAGTTTCATCTGTTGATTTAATCACTTTCTATGTTTCCTTTGAAACTTTTGCCATAATATCCTATCTCCTTGCGGGTGCATTTAAGAAGGATTTGAGATCCGCAGAGGCCGGTGTAAAATATTTCATCCTGGGAATTTTAAGTTCAGCCATCATGCTCCTGGGCATGGCATTTGTCTATGGCCTGACCGGAGAAACAAATTTTTATAAAATTTCCAGCGCCCTTCCCCAGGCAGATTTGACCCTGGCACTGGTTTCCATGGCCTTTTTCTTTGTCGGACTATTTTTTAAGATTGCACTTGTCCCATTTCACATGTGGACACCCGATGTATATGAAGGAACACCGACTCCAATAGTGGTTCTTTTTTCAACCGCTCCCAAGGCGGCAACTTTTGCCGTGCTTGCACGCTTAATAATGACAGTCTTCAGCGGTTACCAGTTTCAATGGAGTATAATTTTTACTTTTATCGCCGTTGTAACAATGTTCTGGGGTAATCTTGCTGCGCTCATACAGAATAATGTCAAACGCATGATGGCTTTTTCGTCTATCGCCCATGCAGGATACATAATGATTGGTTTCGCGGCATGGGGTACTCTGAGCATTACAGCAATCATGTTTTATCTCATCGTATACCTTTTTATGAATACGGCTGCATTTGCCCTTATCATTTTAGTTCAGAAGAAAATGGGCTTCGGAGAGAATGTCGATGATTTGAAAGGGCTTGCAAGAAGGTATCCCATGGTTGCAGGGTGCATAATTGTTGTTCTTCTTTCACTTACAGGAATGCCTCCGACAGCGGGATTCATCGGAAAATACTATATATTCACAGCTGCAGTGGAAAAAGGTTTCTACCTGCTGGCAGTAGCAGGTGCATTGAATTCAGTAATATCACTTTTTTACTATTTCAGGATTGGTAAGGCAATGTTCATGGAGACAGGTACCGAAGAACTATCAGATAAAAACATATCCTTTGTCAAGTCAGTAATCGTAGCCTGTTCAATATTCATTCTCTATGCTGGAATATTCCCGTCTAAACTCACAGAATTCATTTCATCCATAGCAATAAAATAGCAGTTCTATTACATGAAACATCCGGTATATATTAACCGGAAGTTTCATGTACCATCATAGTATCTGCAATAATACATATTCCATATTCTTTACTTATGACCAGGTACATTGATTTACTCATAGTAAATGCATAATATAAAGAGGGAGATATATCATGACTGAAATAATTGCATATATTACTTTAGGTTTGACGACTGGCATTATCAGTGGTATTGTCGGAATTGGAGGCGGGATAATTATCATCCCTGCCCTTGTATTTTTATTCGGATTTACACAGCATCAGGCACAGGGTACCACTCTTGCAATACTTGTCCCGCCCATAGGACTCATGGCAGCATATACCTACTACCAGAGCGGATATGTTAATCTAAATGTTGCACTTTTTATCTGCATCGGTTTTTTTATCGGTGGTTTTGCAGGTTCAAAAATTGCAGTATCTTTATCGAACCAGGTTCTTGAGAAGATCTTCGGGTCTATCCTTGTCATTGTTGGACTGTATATGTGGATAAAAAAATAACAGGGCCGGATATTAGAACATATCATGGCCCTGTAATTATGCATACTTTATCTGGAGGTGGAGTCCTGATAATTATTTTGTCTTTGCGATATAAACTCCATCCCAGTCTTTATCCGGAGGATTTTTCAGAAATTCATCACATCTCTTAATGAATACCTTGCTCGCGTCATCTTCAGGGTAGAGTGCCAGCGCATCGGAAAATAATTTTTTTCCCTTTTCAAAATCTTTTTGTAAATAATATTCCAGCCCTTCATGGTAACAGATACGGTTATCAGATTTCTGTTTATGTATGTTTCCCCTGGTTCCAATCAGTTCATAGATTCTGGTCCCTTTTTCCTTTCCTTTTACAGCAACTATGTCAATGAGCCTTGTTTCAAACTGGCTGCTCACTGATGAGTAGGTCTCTTCACCGATCATAATCTGGGTTCCGTAATTCTTGTTAATTCCCTCGATGCGGCTTGCCAGGTTAACTGCGTCTCCTATGACTGTATAGTTCATACGCTCTTCATACCCCATGTTCCCCACGATGATATCACCAGTATTAATGCCGATCCTTGATGTGAAAACCGGTTTATTCATAGACCTCCATTCATTTCCAAGTTCAGCTAACCTCTCCTGATAAGCTAAGGCGGATTTGCATGCCCAGGATGCATGGTCGGAAAGGTCATTGGGCGCTCCCCAGAATGCCATGATTGCATCGCCAATATATTTATCCACGGTCCCTTTGTGATTCAGAAGTACCCGGGTCATTTCACCCAGGTACTGGCCGAGCAATGCAACCAGTTCCTCAGGTGTCAGTTTCTCTGATATGGTTGTAAATCCGGCAATATCAGAAAAGAAAATTGTCATATTTTTCTTTTCACCGCCCAGGGTTGCCTCCTTGTTGAGCTTGATGAGCTCCTTAACAAGTTCAGCAGGAACATATTTTTTAAAGGATTTCAGGCCCGACCTCATATTATCAACAGCCTTTGACATGTTTTCTACTTCAACCAGATAAGAATTGATGTGACCGGTAGGTTCAAGCTCAAAGTTTCTTATTTTATCCGTTGCCTCAGCAAGAGCTGTAAGCGGCTTCGAAATTTTTCTTGAAATGTTCAGGCTTATGAAAAAAGCAAGCAGTACAAAGAATCCGGTAATGCTGTATAAAATTATATTGTTTCGCGTTATGGATTGAAAAAAATCACTGAACGGGAATACGATGGCAACGACCCATGTTTTGCCCGGTGAAATTTCAAAAGGTTCATAAATTGAAATATACTTTTTCCAATCATGCCAGAATGTAAAATGATCGAATTTTCGTTTAAAGAGTTTTCTGTCCTTCTTTTTTTCATTTTTCAGGAACCTGTCAAAAGATTTTGTCAGAAGTGGATCGTCCACGCTTTCAATTTTATGGTTCATATTCTCAAACCTCTGAGGGATTGGCGCTCCTTCTGTTTTCTCTGATGCTGCTATGATATAATATGCATCGTCAAGGAGAAGTATTTTCCCGTTTGGGCTGATATCAAATTCTTTTATGAATTCCCTTGTGAAGCTTATGTTTTTTTCACCTTTTTCATTGTTTTTCAATTTATCTATTATATGCAGGGCAACTTCCTGCGTCAATTTCTCAATGACCCAGTTTATTGAATTTCTGAAAAATGCTGATGATACAGAAAGTATGGTAATAGCAGTTGCAAGGATTAAAATGCTCATTATTGCCACAAGGCTTATTCTGATTGTCATTTTTTTTACGTTCATTGTCCTTTCCCCTGTGATATGTATTAAAAACTGAATCTGGTAATATGGCTTAGTCTTTATATCAGGTTATAAAAGAATATTGACCTTAAAATAGAAAATGTTTGTATTGATTTAGCATCACTATTTAATAAAATTATTCATAAATCAAGTTTTTAAAAAACAGCATTTTTTTGATTTTCGTAATTTTTAGTGATTTATACCATATAGTTCAACATTGAAAATATAATTATTTCATATTTTTTAATCAAGAAAATTTTTCAATAAACATAATATATTGACAAAATATTAATAATAATTAATGATAAATCAGGTATGATAAGGTTGGCTCTATGGAAATGCAAAAACTTCTGGCGCTGGAAAATATAAAATTTGAATCTGATTCCTATTCCAAATTGAATAATATATCGTTTTCAATGGATACTGGGGAGAATATTGTTTTATTCGGGCTGGAAAATTCAGGATTGGAGAATCTTTTTTTAATCATGACCCTCATAAAAAAGGATTTCTCAGGAAATATCATTTTTAAGAACAGGCTGATTAATGAGATGAACATTGTTGAACTTAATCAGACAAGAAAGGACATGGTATATCTTCAAAGCTCCCTTGGACTTATCGGCAACATGAATTTAGAGGATAACATTGCACTCCCCTTGACCTACCACTCAACCATGTCTGACAATGAAATTGCAGAGAGGGTAAATCAGCTTTTAGATGAAATGCATCTTCAGAAATTCCGGAAACAGATGCCGACGGAATTGAGGTTTTCACAGCTCTTATCAACCGCCTATGCAAGGGCGATTGCGATGAATCCCGATCTCCTTCTTATGGAGCATCCCCTTGAGAACCAGTCCCTTATGAATGTCCTGCCGTTTATGAGTTCACTGAAAAAGAGGTGCTATTCTGACAATAAATCGGTTATCATTATAACTTACAAACCGAAATATTTTCTTGATTATTCCAGGCGTTTTATCATGATCCATAAAGGGGAAGTAGTTTTTGACGGTTCCGGCGAAGAGTTAAAATCAGAAACAAATCCTTTTGTGAGGCAGTACCTGAAAAACTCACTCGAGGGGCCCATGGATTTACAGTAATACGATTAATGATGAATCTTCAGTTCTTTTTTTATTCCCCTTGTCTATCTCAAGGCCAATCTCATCCATGATACCTTTTAAATGGCGGAAATAACATGACATACTGTACTCCTTGATAGGTATAACTGCGCCCCATCCTTTGAGGCAATTACCGGCTGCCGATCCAAGTCAATATCGAAATGGCAAGGAATACGATCCAGGAAAGATGTTTCCCCCTGGTTATTACAAGTGCCAGCAGAAAACTGGCGAAAAATGAGATTGATATGGCGCCTGCAATAAGTTTTATTGATGGATTCGGGATGGCTGCAGCATACAGGATTATTGCGATGCACCACCAGGCTGTAGTGGTCAGGTGCCATGCAAATCGCAGAACCCTTTTAATAAAAAGTCTCTTTGGAGATGCAAAGAATTCAGTGTTAAAGATATATGAAAACAACATCATCTCCCCAAGTAATGAATGGGCAAGGGCAATCAGGAATATGAGGATAGCTGCCGCGATATAATAGCTGTTCATTGTTTCCATCCGGTTAGATTAATCAAACAAAATGGATGATAGTATCCCTATGTCAGGGGAGGTTGTCAAGAAAATAAATAAAATACATTCCATTTGACAGAAGATGCAGTTTGAGCTATATTGTTTACATTATGAATTGAATTATTGGAACCTCTATAAACCAGAATTTTATCCCCCATTTCAATACACATATATCTTAGGGATATCGGGGGATATTTTGATTTTTTCTAAAAATTGCGCCATCAAAGGAAAAAGATGTTGAATGATTTGAGATTTCCATATATTGAATTTTTTATAATAATTGAAATAAACATCTGTACTATTTTGCAACAAGAAGTCATCTGGTATAAATAATAAAATTAGGAATAACATATGAACCTTGAAAAATTTCAATCCCTCGGATTATCCGAAAAAACACTTAGGGCTATCGAAAAAAAAGGCTTTGAGGAACCCACTGAGATACAGGAGAAAATAATTCCAGCAATGCTCAACGATGTGGGAGACATTATAGGCCAGGCGCAGACCGGGACAGGAAAGACTGCGGCTTTCGGTCTTCCGCTCATGGAAATATTGGCAACTGATTTTAAAGGCACTCAGGCGCTTATCCTTGTGCCCACACGTGAGCTTGCAATTCAGGTATCTGAAGAGATAAACTCTTTCAAAGGGAAGAGAAAGTTACATATACTCCCCATATACGGCGGTCAGTCAATATCGGACCAGCTGCGGAGGATTCAAAAGGGATCTGACATAATTATAGGTACGCCTGGAAGAATTCTGGACCACATAAGCAGGAAGAGCCTGATGCTCGACAGGGTTTCCTACGTTATTCTTGATGAAGCTGATGAAATGCTGAATATGGGTTTTATTGATGAAGTTGAAGAAATAATGGAGCATACAAACCCGGCAAGGAGGACACTCCTGTTTTCAGCAACTATTCCTGACAGGATCATGAAGTCAGCAAAAAAATTCATGAAGAATTTCAGGATAATAACTATTAAAAAAGCGGCGATGACAGTGGATCTCACCGACCAGATTTATTTTGAAGTCGCCCAGCAGGATAAGTTTGAAGCCCTTACCAGGATAATCGACATGGAAAAGGATTTTTACGGCCTCATTTTCTGCCGCACCAAGGTATTAGTCGATGAAATTGCAAGCAAGCTCATCGACCGCGGTTATGATGCTGAAGGTATACATGGTGATCTCTCTCAACACCTCAGGGAGCGGATTCTTGAAAAGTTCAGGAAACAACATGCTACAATCCTAGTGGCCACCGATGTTGCTGCAAGAGGAATAGATGTAACTGACCTTACCCATGTAATAAATTATTCCCTTCCACAAGATAGCGAATCTTATATACACAGGATAGGGAGGACGGGGAGGGCAGGGAAGAAGGGGATAGCTATTACTTTTATCAGTCCCGATGAGTACAGGCAGCTGAAGCGAATATCCATGATGACAAAGTCCGAGATACGGAAGGAGAAAGTGCCGGCCGGCTCCGATATTGTAAAAATGAAAAAAACAAGAATAATGGCGGAGTTGAAGGATATCATAAAATCCGGGAATCACAGGGAATATATGAAAACAGCAATGGAGATGCTTGAATCCGGGGACCCGACTGAATTGATTGCATCTTTTCTAAAGCATTATTTTGAAGATGAACTCGATGAGAAAAAATACAGGGATATAAGGAGTATCTCTGTGGATCATAAGGGGAAGTCACGTCTTTTTGTTTCATTCGGCAGAAAAGACGGCCTGAATCCCAGGAAACTGATAAAAATGATAAATAATGAAACAAGGGTGAGCGCCGGGAAGATTAGCGAAGTCAGGGTCATGGAGACTTTCTCCTTTCTTACCGTGCCTTTTGAAGAGGCGGAAATAATTTTAAAATCCTTTAAAAGGAGTGATGACAGCACAATGCCGATTGTTCAGAGGGCAAATGATATGAAATCAATGAACAAGAAGGGTAAAAGATAAATTGCAGATTTACATTTCCCCATCCTGGTTTTTCTATTCAGGCATGGGATTTTTTCCCCTTTCCATGGCTATGTTTATAATAGTGTCAATTGGGCTTTTTGGTGGAGTGTACAGCTGATTTTCATCTTTTTTGATAAGTTTTGCAGCTCCAGCCTCGCATGTTGTTACGCATAAACCGCAGCCGATGCATCTCTCGAGAATTACCCTGGCCTGGCCGTTTACCATTTTTATCGCGTCCATCTGGCATCTGTCCAGGCATGTTTCACATCCTATGCATTCATCACTGATAACAGCATAATAATTGCTTTGAACAGCCTCCATTGGCTTGTCCCTCATTTTAAGGCTGCGGAGCAATCCGCAACAGTCGCCGCAACAACTGCACATCCCATTGATTTTCTGGGCATTCAGGGGCTGGATCACAAGGCCCTCCTTATCATTCTGCCTTATTAACTCTTTTGCCTCCTCCCTGTCAATGAGACGGCCCATATTATTTTCAGCGTAGTATTTTGCCATGGATCCGAAAATCAGGCATTTTTCAATGGGCTTGTCGCATCCTTCGCCTATTGCCTGTTTTGTCTTTCTGCAAATACACGGGGCAAGAGCAATTGTCTCCTGATTTTCTATTATTTTAATTGCATCCTCATACGGGGCGATTGGCCATTTCACGACAATTTGGGAGTTAACCGGAATTGTCCTTAAAAGAGGCGTCGTAGAAAAGTTTATCACCTTACCATATGCCTTCTCAAAATATTCCTCATGCTCTCTGGCGAAATCTTCGCTAACATTATTCACCTGATGCTCAAATATTCCAATAACATAGGGTACTACTGAATAGCGTGATTTGTCATCTTTTTTCTGTCTGAAAAGGAGCCCTTTTTTTGACATTTTCTCCATAATATCTGCAGTTTTATCCGGCTCCAATCCAAGTCTTTCGGCAACAACTTCCGGTGACTCGAGCATGGGTGAGAGTTTAATGAAAAGCCCAGCCTCCTCCTCGGTAAAGAGCCTTTTCAATATTTTCAATTCAATTCCAGTATCTGTAGAGGGAAATCCTACGGATAGTTTGTCGAGCCTTTCACGGAGGAGTTCATAAACAGTATTCATTATTTACCTTTAATAGATTATTTTTTCTGTTATTGATGGTGACTAAATTCATGGTAGAGTATTATCATTCTTTGTGTGTTCTGTTATCCTGTTTTTCCAGATATATCTGCAAGGTGGCCTGGTCAATAAATCCGAGTTCTATAAAAATTTTTCCAATAACTCCGCCATTGAGTTCCTGATAATTCAGAGCTTCAGCGAGCTGAGTCGTTGTAATTTCACCGGAATCAACCAGAATCATGCCGAGGAGTTTGGTCATATCAGTTTTCCTTAATGGGCTTTCTTATATATGGATTGAATTCATCTTTAGAAGAAAATGGTATACTCCGGTGAAAGGTGTACATAATAATTGTATTGATGAGCTGCTTATAAAATAAAAATTGCTGCTGCAATAACCGTAGTCCAAAGTCCGTTTTTGTTGCCCTCTGCTGACTGGCATATATTTTTGGTCTTGAATATATGGCCGCTTGTCCTGTATACCTGCTTCCTTTCATCCCAGGCCTGTTCCGGATCAAATGGGACTCCCAGTGTGGATGCCAGCATGGTTGCTGCCAGGTCTTCAGCATAATCGCCTGCCATTTTAGCAGTCATTCCAAAGGCGTGGTGCTCGGAGAGGTACCCGTAAGTATTTTCATCCTTTGGCTGGGCAATGCCGATAGCCGAGGAAACCAGCCTGTTGGGTTCATCGGTCTGATTCCTTGCCATGACACAGAAGGTTATTTGACCGGGATTCAGGAGTTTTTGGCCCTCTTCAAAGGAAATCATTTTGCAATTTGGAGGGAATATACTTGATACATAGACAAGATTGCATTTCTCAATACCGGCGCCCCTTAATGCGAGCTCGAATGATGAGAGCTTGTCTTTATGTACCCCAAACCCTTTAGTGGTGAACATTTTTGTTGGTACCATTTCCACATCCAAAAGAAAGAATATTTTTATTTTTCTATTAAAATCATAATTATAAAATATTTGATATTTTGTCAATGAAAATGATTTAAAATAGTTGATAATATTTTTATAATTTTTATTGGGGCTTCAGGCTTTACAATGGGTAAAAATTAGAGTATATTTGTTATTATGAATGATATAGAATTGTATAAAAGTATTTTAGGTGTCAAACAGCCTTGGGATGTAAC
>VFJS01000088.1 GCA_009885955.1 Spirochaetia bacterium
ATTCGGATTGTTCACTGGTTAGAGTCATCCCTCTCCTGCCAGGAGAGGGACTGAGGGTGAGGTCAAATGGGTTATAATGTCTCAAAAGGTATTCTAAATCTGAGTATTAGAGTTGTTGCTTTTGATATATGGTTTAAATATCTATTAAACCTATGATAATAAAATATTTCACCGATGTTTAAAACAACAAAATCACGGCAAGACCTTATAATAAAATTAGCACTTCATTTTTTTCACATGTTAATGATCTATTATTCAAATCAATATCACACACATTTCACACAGAGAAATGAACGTTCTGAAACACTACAGTACATTCCGAGATATAATAGCAGTAGACTTCAGATTTTAATAGATTTTTATTAAACACTGAATTTGGAATGTACGGAAATACTCTGTAACATTAGAAGATGTTACCGGACACTGAATTTTGAAGACCTGTAAGATGAATTACGAGTGAAGTGCTTTACCAACTAAGCCAAGCAGGCAAGGGTGAATACTTTTACATAATTAAATGGATGTATTGTTTTTGTAAAGAAATTCATGAAAAAACCTGATTTTTTTTATATGCAGCCATACACTTTATAGATTTTTGTTCAATTCTAAAAAAATTCTTTGCCGTGTAATAATGGACACTTTTTATTATTACTTTTAATTGACTGTAATCATCTCTTTGCATTGAAATAAAGGCCGGATTGATTATTTTTTCTTTTTTTTAGTTTTAGTTTCAGGAAGTTCATTAGCGGTAATTCTCATTAATTCACTTATCCATTCCCGATCTTCAAGTTTATCTTTAATAAGGAAACTCATTTTTGCTCCAGGGTATGCTGGTGCTTCAAGAACCTTTCCAATGAATAATTTCCCGCCTGCCGTAGGTTTTACAAAAAGCTGGTTGCCGCATACGAGGGCAACGACTTTGCCATTGCTATATATTGCATACTCGCCAAACATTTTCCTGTAAGTAATTGTGCCGGCAATATCTATCTGATCGACTATGAAATCAATAAAGGCTTTATCCGATGACATTCTTTTTCCTCATTAATTCATTTTTCAACTTTTCATCCATGACGAATTCCCTCAGGGCATTTTCCGATTCTTCCCCTCCAATCTGCCCAAGCGCCCATGCGATCATCCCGAGTACTCTGGTATCGTCATTTTCATTGAATGCCTTTATTAAATCAGGAACATATTTTTTATCAAGGCTGTTGCCCATTACCCGCGCCGTGTTCATCTTCCATTTCCATATACTGTCCGCGGACATGTAGAACATATGGGGATATATTTTCGCGGAAAAATATTCCCTGTCCATGTGGAGAAGTTTTTTTAAATCAAAATCAGGAGCTTTGGTTAGAACTTTTTCATTGATCGGCATCTCCCGCGCAAGCCAGGCCCTGTTTCTGGGGCATACGTTCTGGCAGATATCGCAACCGTAGACATACATCCCCATTGGCTCCCTTGATTCCAGAGGAGTAATTTCCCTTCCGAAATATGTCATGTAGGAGATGCATTTTTTCGGGTCTATTGTCCCGTCCCCTTTCAGGGCCCTTGTCGGGCATGCGGCAACGCAGGCGTTTCTGCACCACTCCGGGCAGCCTATGCCGCCGGAGGGCTTGTCAGGTTCAAATTCATGGTCGATAAGAATGGCGAACGGCAGAACAAATGAGCTTTTCCCGGCCGCTTTATTTGAAAAGAACAGGCAGTTCTTCCCGTAATTCCCGAGGCCGGCTCTCGCGGCAGCCACCCGGTACGGGAGATTGGACGGGACTTTTGATTCGATCCCATGATTCCTGAGAAAGTCCCGGAATTTTTTTATCCGGATAGACAGGCCGTCCTTTGTCACTCGGTCGTCATCAAGATAGCATCTTCCAAAATTATTTTCAAGGGGCATGGGATAAGATTTGTTAAAGTAATTATCGAGCAGGACAATTATTGTTTTTGCCCCGGGCAGCATATTTTCAGGATCGGTTCCCTGGACAAGGTCAAGTCCGGTTTTTTTGAAGATTTCATAGGAATCGCCCATTGATTCGAGCAGCCTCCTCTGATCATGAAAGGGCTCGGCAGATGTAAACCCGATATCGTGAAATCCGATACTGTCAGATTCCGCTATTATTTCATTTTTATTCAGCATATGATTAACCCTTGATCATTAATATTAGAAAAATTTTTATCAACTCAATAATCTGAAGGTGATTCTGGTTTGAGCCTTGCAGGAATTGAATCTGCAACACTTTTCTGTCAAATGATAAATTTCTGGCGCTGTATTAAAATGCGCTGTCTCCTTTATTAAGTCCCGTCAGCTCGGGCATCCCGGGCAGAACTTCGCCATTGAGGCTTTTTATCAGCATGTCCATGACTTCTATTGTTATTTCCTTGAAGGCAGCGACCATTTTTTCCTTTTTGATTTTGTCAGCACTGGCCTCTTCCCCGAGATACCTGTTTTTTTTATCGAAAGCTATAATATACTCCTGCCAGACTGTTTCCTCTGTACCCGCGTGCTTGATCCTGCCGATGAGCATGATAAAGGGGCGATAATATTTTCTGAAGCCCACCTGTTCCGACCCCGCACGTACCCCAAGCCCGTAACTGATCTTGAAGGCAGCCACATATTCATCGGGCTTCAGCGCCTTTCCCGGCGATTTCCCCTCTTTTTTATCGGGAATGATAAATTCCCCTATCTGAGCCGCCCTCCCGGTATTTTTTTCCATGACAATCTTCAGTAATTTTGATTTTTCTATATTCTGCCTGAACTGGCCGTCAAAATACGCCGTCACATCAAAATCGCCCAGAAGTTTTTCAAAGTTGCCGCTCTCGATCCTTGCGCTTTTCCGCTGGTCATAATTCATGACCAGGTATTGCAGCCCGAATCCTCCGATAAATTGAAAAGCAATCTCCTTGCCCATGAACCTCTCCTGAAAATATGTCTTGGAGTACAGAATTGCCGAGGCGGTGCGATTTTTCTCTTTCAGAGATTGTTCCTGCATCCTGATGCTGCTCAAGGAACAGGCCGTGAAAAGAGAAATAATGGTTATACCGAGAATGGATATCCTTTTCATAAAAATATGCCCTCCTGATTATTTAATGACTATCATTATCATAATACAACTTACTACATATAGTAAGTCCCCGAATCTCCATGAATGTGCCTCCAATTAACCTTTATGTCAATCAATTTTTGTCATTCATTTTAAAGGGACTCCATGTTTCCATCAATGCTATAATCCCTGATTCTGTTCTGCAAACCATGTCTTAACAGGCAGCTTTTCGATCTGAAAATGTCAGTGATTATGATATGACCCTGTCTTATTTTAATCAATCATTACCAGCAAAATCCGGATGAAATTATGCTTTTTGATTTGACTTTTAACGAGGGAAGTTTGCTTTTAAACCTGCTCTCTAAGATGTGATGGGTACAGCTGAGTGTATCGGAACTGAAATAAGCCTATGCTGCTATCTGTTGTTTTTCAAATATCAACATTTCCTGAAGCGGGAAAATCTGACAAAGTTTTTTAAATGGAGTATAGAATGAATAAAATTATAAAATTTGGAGAAGATGTTGAAGGATATAATATCCCTGTATTAAATGAACGGGAAATACGGGCATCAGCAGGCATACTCTTTTTAGTTGTTTTTATCTCTTTAATGCAAATCATATTTAATGGGAATTTTTTACTGATCAAGTATGTTATAACGCTATTCCTTGCGGATTTCATAATTCGTGTCTTTGTTAATCCTAAATTTTCTCCTACATTGATAATCGGGCGATTGATAGTGAGGAATCAGGTACCCGAATATGTCGGTGCTCAGCAAAAAAAGTTTGCATGGATCATAGGTATAGCTATGGCAGCTATTATGTTCATATTTATGGTTGTAGTAAATGCATATAGCCCGATAACGGGTATTATCTGCCTGATTTGTCTTATATTTTTATTCTTTGAATCAGCCTTTGGTATTTGTTTGGGATGTAAATTTTATTCAATATTTTATAAAGAAAAGGCTCAATACGCCAATTAACTACTGGAGAGTATTTCCTTTGCAACATTCAATTGTTGATTCAAATGACCTGTATGTATGCCCGGTTTGTAACAGATCATTACAGCGGGATCAATCAGGTAAAAGCTATACCTGTCAGAAACAACACAGCTTTGATCTGGCTAAAGAAGGATATCTGAATCTTTTACCGGTACAACATAAACATTCCAAAGAGCCCGGTGATAGCAAAGAAATGATAATTGCAAGGGGAGAGTTTTTAGAGGCCGGTTTTTATGACCCGATGATCGAAGCCGTGGCGGTGATGTTCAATACAATTAAAACAGAAGATCAGGGTATGCGTATTCTGGATCTGGGTTGTGGTGAAGGTTATTACTGCCGGAAAATCGCCTCTTATTGCCATTTTGGTGAACAGATTATTTTACATGGCATTGATATTTCTAAGTTCGCCATATCCTCAGCCGCAAAAAAACAACCCGATGCCCGATTTATTGTCGCCAGTTCAAAACGATTGCCATACCCGGATCAGTATTTTGATTTTGTGCTGATAATATTTGCTCCATCAGATGACGATGAACTTAAGAGGGTACTGAAATCTGCCGGACACCTGCTCATAGTGACTGCAGGCCCGCGTCATCTATGGCAGTTAAAAGAATTAATCTATACCGAGGTAAAAGAACATACAACAGGGAGTCTGTTACCTCAGGGCTTTAAACTTTTGACTGAACAATGGTTCAGTTTTAAAATTACTCCGAATCCCCGGCAAAGGATGGCTCTTTTGCAGATGACTCCTTTTGTATGGAGAGCCAGTGAAATCGTTCAGCAATCCATCCATAATGCTTCTGAACTCGAAATTGAAATCGATTTTATTTTGACCATGGCAATAAGATCAGCTGAATAACAGTTTGTTTAACCGATAAACTTCATTTCACCACTGTCCTGCCATCCATTCCCTTGAATTCATATAGTACCGTTGAGCCTCTCTTCGAAATGAGGCTCAACGGTACTATTTCAGATTGAAATTATTTTTTTTTCACAACCTTCTTCTTGGGGACAACTTTAGCTTTAAGAGCAGGAATAGATTTGTTAATTTGAATTAAATCCTGTTTTAATTTTTTTAGTTCCGTGTCGATATTTTTGATTCTCACAATGGTTCTTTTCTCAGATAACAGAAGTTGTTTTAACGTTTTTGCCATTAGAGGCTCCTTTTAATTTTATTTAAACTTTATGATACTGAATATATTCTAAATACAGGGATAAATAAATCAAGACATTTTTTTAAGAACTCATGGCAACATCATGAAGCGGTACCTCTCTGCAAATTCCCTTCGGGAAATATTCATTTATTTACATATTAAAATCCCGGTTCAAATGGTAAAATAATCAATCTTAACGTTATATCCTTCGATAATCATGTAGAGAAGCATATTAAGAATATAGGAGTATAAAATGTTCCATATCCAGGGACTGGACGGTGTTGAATTCAACATACCGCTTGAGGACCTTAAAAATAATGAGAGAGTTGGTAAACTCGTAAAAAGCTACGCCATAAGGAAAATAATTGAAAAGAAAAATGGAGATGTTGTTGATAACAGGATATCTCATGGAGTAAAGGCTTATAAAGATTCGATTAAAATAAACAATGACAGAGAACCCATCCTGCATGCTTTCACAATAATGAAATCACCGGTAATAACGCTCAATTCTGAAATGAGTATTGGAGATGCATGGAATAATTTTAAAGAGAGGGAAGTGAGTCATATGCCTGTTCTGTCAAAGGAAAATAAAATAGCAGGTATCATAACAGATAAGGACATTCTAAAATCACTGTGTATTATTGACTGTAATGAAAACACGATAGCTGATAAAACAGTTAAGGATATAATGACAAAAGAAGTAATTACCACGGGCAGGCTCACAGATATCCGTCGAGTTGCCAAAGCCATGTTTGATAATCATATAGGCGCTATGCCAATTGTCAATGATGCTTCTGGTGAGCTTCTGGGGATTATCACCAGAAGCGATATTCTTTATGCCCTGGTAAACTACCCTCCCTTGAGCCTGTGGGTATAAAAAGGATGCATAGCATCTTTTCTTCCATATTAGAAATTAGAAACATTTTCAAATTAAAATTTTATTGACAACTTTAGAGAAAACAGCCTATTTCTACCTGTTATTCTAAATGATGAAGAGGTCTCTTGGCTGATGATAAAGTATCTGACGCATGGAAATTGCCTGCAGATATACATCTCGACTGTAATCTGAGGCTCTGGTGATGGAAGTGCCTGCTATGACCATTGAATAACAAATAATTAATTCGGCGAGGTGGAAGCATGATTGATTTAAAACCCCTGTATGAAAAAACATATATGCTGGATTCTCTCGGCAACAGGCTTGAACAGACCATTGAACACCGCCGGGACCCGCTCTCTATGAACGTGGCATCCATTAACAGCGTCCTGGGGGAGAAGGCAAAGGCCTTTCTCGGTTCAGCCGACATCGAGATGATAACCGACCTCCAGGAAAAGACAAAACTCACGTGCCCATTCTGCAGCGCCGCGGAAAAAGGGACCAGATTCATGCCTGAATTTGCCGCAGAAGGCCAGTTGAAGGTAGGGAATTCCATAGCCATGCCGAACCTCTTCTCGAAATGCACCTATGATTCAGTGGTGATCATCAACCATAAGCAGCACACCCTGTTCCCGTCGCAGATTTCAGAAAAGGATTTTGCCAGCGCCATAAAGGCGGCGGTGGAGATCATACGCAGGGCTGCCGGGCAGGACCGGTCACTTGTCCATCATGTACTGGGGATGAACTTTCTCAATCCAGGCGGCTCCAGCGTGCCCCATCCCCATTTCCAGGTACATGTCAGGAGCATGGCCTATTCAGGCATTGAACGGGTGATGAAGCAGAGCGCCGATTTTTATCAGACAAATAAAAAAAATTACTGGAGACTGCTGATGGATGTAGAGAGGCAGATCGGATCCAGATATATCGGAAAGACGGGGAGCGTTGAATGGGTTGCAGCCTATGCCCCGTATCATCAGAAGGAGATATGGGGCGTATTGCCGGGGAAAGGGAGCCTTGGTGAAATTGACGATGACGAGGCCGATGCATTCGGATTGGGGATAGCCCGGGTTGCCGGATTTTATGAAAGTATCGGCTCCCATGCCTTCACGCTGGCTTTTTTTTCAAGCCCGAAAACAGGTGAAGGCGGACATTACGCCCTCCATGTAAAAATATGTACCCGGCCCGCCTTCAAGCCCCTGTACGCCAATTACGACACATGGTTCACGCCCCTTTACCTGGGAGATGAAGTTCACACCGAGGCCCCGGAGAAGTATGCGGAAAAGCTCAGGGAAAAGTTTTAACATACCCGATTCAATAATTGAACAATAATAAATAAATTTATTGTTTATTCGGAAAAATTTTAATATAATACAGTTGTCGGATATTTATGATGATTCAGGAATATCTGACATGATTGAAATCAATGATTTTAAATGAAAAAGGGCAATCCTACTATTTTTATATGAATTTTTAAAAAAGCATTATTACGGATCACCAGCTTTGCGACATATGGATATAGCGCCAATAAAGGATGCTGCATGACTCTGACAAATAAATAATTACATCGATTGCAGCTGCAATCGAATAGTATGTATCCAGGATGATGAAAATATGATCACAGGGGTTCAGAGAACAATCCTCTTAGTAGAAGATGATGCCGTAATAGCCATGTCCGGGAAAAAAAATCTGGAAAAATACGGGTATAAGGTCATCACTGCCAGTTCAGGGAAAGAAGCGGTAAAGACGGCAGATGAGGCCCCGGATATTGAACTGATTCTCATGGATATCGACCTGGGCAAAGGCATGGACGGAACTGAAGCCGCCGGAATAATCCTGAGAAAACATGACATCCCTGTGGTATTTTTATCGAGCCACTCTGAACCTGAAGTTGTTGATAAGACAGAAAAAATTTCATCCTACGGGTATGTGGTAAAAAATTCGGGGATCACGATCCTTGACGCATCAATAAAAATGGCATTCAGGCTTTTTAACGCCAATAAAAAAATCATTGAGAGCGAATATTTTTTCAAAGAATCCCAGCGCGCCGCAAACATAGGCTCTTACAAAACCGATTTCACAAAAGGGACATGGGAATCCTCTGAAGTTCTTGATCATATTTTCGGCATAAGCCACAGCTATGACAGGAGCATCCAGGGCTGGCTGGATATCGTGCATCCGGAAGACAGGGAGATGATGGATGTCTACTTGCGGGAGGAAGTCATCGGGAACCGGAAAGCCTTTAACAGGGAATACAGGATTACCCGCAAGACCGACGGGGAGATACGATGGGTAAATGGCCTGGGCCAGGTCGCCTTCGGCAAGACAGGGAACATCGCCTCACTCATCGGGACTATCCAGGATATTACAGAGCGCAAGCTGGCTGAAAACAGGCTTACGGCAATCATGAAAGCCGTGGAAGCCACCAGTGACGCAGTGGGTATTTCCGATGCACAGGGCCGCCATTTTTTCCAGAACAGGGCCCTGTCGGATCTTTTCGGATACGAAAGCGCCGAAGAACTGCAGGCAGCAGGGGGAGGGCCCATAGTTGTCAAAGACCACGGAGTAGCCAGGGAGATGTTCGAGAATATCATGAGCGGCAAATCCTGGTCCGGTGAGCTGGAAATGGTGAAAAAGAACGGCCAGGTATTCCCGGCCTATGAACGGGCCGATGCCATCATGGACAGTGGAGGAAACATCATAGGTCTCATCGGAATCATCACGGACATAACCGGTCGGAAGCGGGCGGAGAATGAGATTAGAAGACAGAATGAAGAGCTTGAGGCTGCCAATGAAGAGCTGAACGCCGCCATGGAGGAGATGGAGGCAACAAATGAGGAACTCATGGCGTCCAACGAGGAACTGATCCGGTCACAGGATGATATCATCGCCGGAGAAAAGGCCCTGCGGGAGAGTGAATTCAAGTACCGCTCGCTCATAGAAAGTTCCAGCGACGTGGTGTTCTGCGTGGATCGTAACGGTGTGTACCAGTTTGTAAATAATGCCTTTGCCTCTGCCTTTAACAAAGCACCGGAATATTTTACCGGGAAAACATATTGGGACATATATCCCAAAGAGCATGCCGATTTCAGGCAGGCTGCAACCGGGAGGGTTTTCGAAACAGGGGCCGGTGATTCGGTTGAGGTCATTGTGCCCCTTGCGGACAAAACGCTCACCTTTCTCGCAAAATTAAATCCGATGAAGGATGAAGAGGGGAAAGTAGGCCTTGTGCTTGTCAACTCAATTGACATAACAGATCGCAAGCGCCTGGAAGAGGAGCTGCAGAAAAGTGAGTCTACCTTCAGGTCCATATTCGAAAAATCTTCCATCGGCTACGTACTTACATCTCCCGAAGGCCGTATGCTTAAGGTAAATTCCGCAATGGCCCACATGCTCGGCTATTCGATTGATGAAATGGAACTTGTCAATTTCCGCGACATCACCCATCCCGACGATATTTACGTCAGCAACGAATCTCTCCAGAGCCTGCTTTCAGGTGAATGCGACATTATCCAGTTCGATAAACGCTATATCCATAAAAACGGTTCCCTGGTCTGGACGCTGGTAAACACAACCCTGGTGCGCGACAACAGGGGTTTGCCGCTCTATTTTATTACCGGCATCACCGACATAACCGAGCGAAAGCGGGTAGATGAGGAGCTGAAGGAAAGCGAGAGCAAATACCGCCTGTTGTTTGAAAATATGGGCGAGGGCTTCTCGCTGCACGAGATTATTTTTGATACAAACGGCAGGGCCGTAGATTTCCGGTTTATCGATGCCAATGCAGCGCATGAACGCCATACCGGCCTGAAACGCTCGGAAACGGTAGGCCGCACAATGCTTGAGATAATCCCGAACGCTGACCCGCAGCAGATTGAGCAATACGGGCATGTAGTTCAAACAGGAGAGCCTCTATCTTTCGAATATTATTCTAAAACTTTTAACCGTCATCTTCGGGTCCTCGCTTTCCGTCATTCGTCCCGGCGTTTTGCAACTATCTTTCAAGACATCACCGAGCGCAAGAAGGCAGATGAAAAAATCAATGCCCTGCTTGCAGAAAAGGAACTCATACTCAAAGAGGTTCACCACCGCATCAGGAACAACATGAGCACGTTAAAAAGCCTCCTTGAATTACAGGCTGAAGCAAAGAAAGAGCCGTCAGCAGCTGCAGCGATTACGGACGCAGCAAACCGCATGCAGAGCATGATGGCGTTATATGACAAATTGTACCTGTCCCCCAATTATAACGAATTGTCTGTAAAAGAATATATCCCGACCCTGGTTCAACAGATTATGGAAAACTTCCCGGACTCCAATTCAGTAAAAATCGAAAAAAATATTGATGATTTTATTCTCGACTCGAAAAGACTATCAACCCTTGGAATACTGATAAATGAGCTCCTGACTAATATAATGAAATATGCATTCAAAAAGAAGGCCGGGGGGGTAATTACTATTTCCATCCGGTTGAAGGGAAATTGTGTATCAGTAACAATCCAGGACAACGGCATAGGCATGCCTGAAACGATTGATGTTGGACATTCACCCGGTTTTGGCCTGACGCTCGTGGGCCTGCTGGCAAAGCAGCTTGACGGTACCATAACCATAGAAAGGATTCAGGGCACAAGGATTGTTCTGGAATTCAGGAAATGAAACCATCAATGGAAAAGACAGCTTATCAAACAAAAACACCTGAACCGCATGGCCCAGCCACATTCTCCTTGACAATGTTTTCGATGGCCCCGGTGACCATGACTTTCCATGAACAGCCGCATTTGTTTTGATTATACACATAAAACATCTCAGGACCAGTTTTCATGAGACCACCGGCATTAACAATATTATACTTCATAAGATAATGACGAAATTCCATGTAATGTAAAATTTTAATTTGTAAGCCCGGCGGACATTTTCTATTTGACTTTATAATAGTGATTAGTTACTTATTCAAATAGTGATTCTCATGTGAAATTCATCGCTTTTCTCTGATTAATATTAATGTATCTGGATACCGGCTGTAATGCCGGCAGGGATATGTATGATAAATGGAATGAAATTTATTTTTGGATGCATGGAATGAACCGGGAACAGAAAAAAACTATCCTCCTTGTTGAAGATGAAACACTCATTGCAGTACAGGAGGCAAAGAGTATCATGAAATCCGGCTATGATGTGATTACCGTTAATTCCGGGGAAAAAGCTGTTGATGAGGCATTGGGCAATGAAAACATAAGCATGATACTTATGGATATCGATCTTGGAAAAGGCATAAACGGGCCTGAAGCAGCCAGGAGAATTATTGAAAAACGGAATATTCCCATTATTTTTCTCACTTCACATTCTGAAAAAAAATATGTTGAGACGGTTAAAGAAATCACGCGATACGGATATGTCAGTAAAAACTCCGGGGATTTTATTCTGCAGTCATCTATTGCCATGGCCTTTGAGCTGTTTGAAACCCACATGGAATTGATAAAGGAACTCAATAATCGGAGACAGATTGAAGAAACCCTGCATAACAGCGAAAATCATTACCGCGGTCTCATTGACCTTGCTGTGGACGGTATACTTACTGGCTCTAACGAAGGAATTATCATATCAGCCAATCAGCAATTTTGCGCCATGGTGGGCATGAAAGAAGATGAATTAATCGGCAAACATATAAGCAACGTTCCATTTACCAGGGAGAGCATTGCGAAGAGCCCCCTGCGCTTTGACCTGCTGCGGGAGGGGAAAATTGTAATAAGCGAAAGGACCATCATCAGGCCCGACACATCGGAGGTGGTAATCGAAATGCGGACAAAAATGATGCCCGACGGTTCATACCAGTCGATTTACCGTGACATCACCATACGCAAGCAGATGGAGGAATCACTTGAGGAGAGCCGGGAGAAATACCGGAGTTTGAGCGAAGCCGCCTATGAGGCCATCTTCATCTCTGAAAAGGGGAAATGCCTTGAACAGAACAGGCGCGCTGAAGAACTTTTCGGATATACCGCCGAAGAGGCAGTCGGCAGGTTCGGCACTGAATGGATTGTCCCGGAGGACAGGGACATTGTAATGAAGAACATGATGTCCGGGTATGAACTCCCGTATGAAGTCACCGGGCTCCGGAAGGACGGTTCAACATTTCCTGCGCTCATCCGCGGCAGGATGATGCACTTCAAAGGAAGGGCGGTCCGGGTAACATCGATGAGCGACATTACAGACCGCAAGGAACATGAAAAGGAGCTGCTGAAAATAGAAAAGCTTGAATCGCTCGGCATCCTGGCCGGAGGGATTGCCCATGATTTCAACAACATCCTCACCGGCATCATGGGGAACATATCCTTTGCCCGTATGTTCCTTGAAGCCGGGCATAAGTCATTTAAACCGCTTGTGGAAGCGGAAAAAGCATCGGTGCGGGCAACTGAGCTGGCATATCAGCTTCTGACCTTTGCGCGCGGCGGCGAGCCGGTGAAAAAAACGGTTTCAGTCAGCCACCTGGCTGGTGAAACCGTATCGCTTGTTCTCCACGGCTCAAATGTCAGGGGAACCGTTGATATTCCTGATTCAATTCATGCCATCGAAGCGGACGAAGGCCAGTTGAGCCAGGTGTTCCATAACATCATTCTCAACGCTGTCCAGGCAATGCCCGAAGGCGGAAGCCTTACCATCCATGCGCAAAACGAGAACCTGCCTGGCGCAAACGCAATGTCTCTGGCGCCCGGCAGTTATGTGAAGCTCTCATTTGCCGACCAGGGCAGCGGTATCACTGAAGAAAATCTGAAGAGAATATTTGACCCTTACTTCACCACCAGGCCGGCAGGAAACGGCCTCGGGCTCGCATCGGTTCATTCCATAATAAACAGGCATGGCGGCCACATCGGCGCCAGTTCCGCTGCAGGGAAGGGGACTACATTTACAATCTACCTGCCGTCCACGGGTAGGGTATATTCAGATTATCAAACAGGCACTGTCACCCAGGATACTTTTGAACATGCAGGAGGTTCCGTTCTTGTCATGGATGACGAGGAGACTATCCGGGACATGGTTTCGAAAATTCTTGAAAATATGGGGTACAAAGTTGAGACATGCCGGAACGGCGAAGAGGCGATAGCCTCGTTTACATCAGCATGGGAATCAGGTGAACCCTTTTCTGCCGTGATCGTGGACCTCACCATCCCCGGCGGCATGGGAGGCAAGGAAACGGCAATGCAGATACTTGCAATTGATCCTAATGCCTGCCTCGTTGTTTCCAGCGGCTATTCAAATGATCCCATCATGTCTGATTACGGTTCTTACGGATTTGCCGGGGCAGTTGCAAAACCCTATAACATTACTGAATTAGGCAGGCTGATGAAATCGGTGTTGTCTTCAAGATAGGATGGTGGTCACTTCTCGTCGATTTTGGTGTTGCTCTGAGCACTTCGGCATAGCTCAGTGTAGCACTTTTCGAAGCGGGTTAGAGCATTATTTGTAAAAAAATTTTATCAACACTTGACTTTTTAATATTTTAGTATTAACTTAAATACAATCGATTAATATTTCAAAGGAGTTATACTATGAAAAAAAATATGGGGACAGTCGACAGGATTGTAAGGATTATACTTGCCATCGTGGTCATAATACTTTATTTCACAGGACAGATTACCGGCATTGCAGCAATTATTCTAGGTATTTTTGCCGCTGCTTTTATCATAACCAGCGCCATAGGTTTCTGCCCGTTATATCTGCCAATCGGGCTATCTACTGCCAAAAAGGAGTAGGGGGCTTTTAACCCTCCCAGTCCCAGAAAAAATCCCTGTTAGAGAGCTCCTTATCCTCATTACCGGCGTTCTCTTTTCCCGGGGTGCCTTCGGTGACAGGGAGCTCCAGATTTTTTCGGATTAATTTCAGCTGGTCCTCCAGGTCGCCGGTTTCGTTCTGCCAGTATTCATCTGTTCCGAAGTGGGGGAATATTGCCGGGAATGCCGGGTCATCCCAGCGTCTTGCTATCCACCCTGCATACCATATGTACCTCATGGCCCTGAGAGGCTCAATGAGCCGCAGCCATGACGGTTCAAAGCTCCTGAACTCACGGTAGGCATCTAAAAATACATCCCTCTGCCTGAGCCCCTCGGTATCCCGGGCCGGGACCAGCATCCATACATCCTGCACTGCAGGGCCGCTGAGGAAATCGTCAAAGTCGAGAAAGAACCATCCGTCATTACCGTGCAACAGGTTTCCCCGGTGGCAGTCGCCGTGGATCCGGTGAAAGGGGACATTGCTGCATAGATCATCGTAAATGGCTGATAGTTCCCTGGCCGCAGAGCCATATCGTTCCCCCAGGTTCTCCGGGAGAAATCCATTCTCCTCAAGGAAGGCCAGGGGCTCCAGGCCGTAGGCGGAGCCTGTCAGCCTGATCCGGTGTACCGGTTTTTTTACTGCTCCCATGTTGTGGATCCTGGCAAGCATGCGGCCCAGGGTCTGAATATGCATGTCTGAAAGTTCATCTGCCGCCCGCCCTCCGGTCCTGGGCCAGATGGAGTAGAATATCCCCTCTATTTCATGGATCGTACTTTCGTCTGAAAAGCGTATCGGGGAGCAGACCGGGATTTCGTCGTCCCTGAGCTCAAAGAGAAAATCATGCTCCTCCCTGATCTGTTCCCTGGTCCATCTCCCGGGCCTGTAGAATTTAGACACGATATGCGTCTCGTCCTCGAGCATGAGGTCAAAGACCCTGTTCTCGTAACTGTTCAGGGCAAGGCAGTGGCCCGTGGGCTTAAACCCGCTCTCTTCAACGGCCTTCATGATGTTGTCAGGGGTGAGCTGAAAGAAAAAATTATTTTTTATCATTTACCTTTTATCGGCGATTCTTTTCGATTTTCCCTCTGTCCGCGGGAATGTCATGGGCTCTACGATATTGATTTCTATCCTGAACCCTATGATGTCCTTCATGCGGGCCTCCATCCTTGACTTGAGCTCCTTCCCTCCGTCAACCGGCTGAAAGGCCTGGCACCGTTCAATATCAACGCATATATGGTCAAGCCTCCCTTTTTTCACAAGGTTGATGACATACTGCGGCTCAACCTCCCTGAAGTCCAGGAGTATGCTCTCCATCTGGGACGGGAAAAAATTCACGCCGCCGATAATGATCATGTCATCGGTCCTTCCCTTGATGGGGGCATGGCGTATGAGCGTGCGTCCGCAGGCGCATGTACCCTTTTCAAGGCAGGTGATATCCCTGGTCCTGTAGCGGAGTACCGGCATGGCCTCTTTTTGCAGAGTTGTAAATACCAGTTCTCCATCCTCCCCCGTGGGCAGGGGACTGCCGGTTTTCGGGTCGATGATTTCCGGCAGAAAAAAGTCTTCATTTATATGATAGCCCTTCTTTTCCGGACATTCTATGGATACCCCGGGCCCTCCCAGTTCTGTGAGCCCGTAGTCGCCGATTGCGGTGATGCCCAGCCTCGACTCTATCTCGCCCCTGAGCTCTTCTGTCATGGGCTCAGCCCCGAATATGCCCAGCCTGAGCGACAGGGAATCCTTTTTCATTCCGAGTTCGGCAAACTTTTCCGCGATTACGATGGCATAGGACGGGGTGCAGTGGAGCACCGTTGCCTTGAAATCCTGCATCATCATGAGCTGCTTTTCCGTCTGGCCCGAGCTGATGGGGATCACCATGGAGCCGATGAGTTCCGCGCCCAGGTGGTGGCCGAAGGCCCCGGTGAACAGCGTATATTTGAATGAAATCTGGGAGACGTCGCCCTTGCGCACGCCGGCTATGGAACAGTTCCTGGCCATGCACTCACCCCAGTTGTCCAGATCTTTCCTCGTGTGAAATACAGGCGTCGGTTTTCCCGTGGTGCCCGAGGATGCATGGAGCCGCGCCAGTTCCCACGTGGGGACTGAAAGCAGGGCATAGGGATAATTGTCCCTGAGGTCGGTTTTTTCCGTAAAGGAGATGCGGTGCAGGTCTTCGGCGGATTTAATATCTCCCGGCGAGAGGTGTGCCCGGTCGAATTTTTCCCTGTAAAACCTGTTGTTTTCATAGGCCCATTTGACCTGCCTGGCTAAAAGGCCCCCCTGCATCCCGGTCATTTCATCGCGGGACATGGCCTCAATTTTTTCATCCCTGAACATGGCTCCCTCCGTAACATACTAAGAAAATTTTGCCACAGAGGCTCAGAGACACAGAGAAATAAAAGAAAATTATTAAGTATTCAGAAAATCAGTGCCGCTATTTGGAAAAAAATTGATT
The DNA here is from genome assembly GCA_009885955.1 of Spirochaetia bacterium. GTDB lineage: Bacteria > Spirochaetota > UBA4802 > UBA4802 > UBA5550 > VFJS01. The sequence continues at coordinate 16,277 of VFJS01000088.1, forward strand.
ATGTATTTTATTAAACTCTGTGCCTCAGTGCCTCTGTGGCCGATTTTTAACAGTTCAATGATCGCCGGTTTGATTTTAAATAGAGCCATGTTCCTGTCAATTCAGATATTTATCCGGAGAGCCCCTTCCGGATTAATTTCTGTTTTTCTATTTTCCCGGTAATTTCCCCCGGTTCCCCGAAATGAATGCAGTGTGCCAGGCAGACATTGTCGGCGCATGCCGGGATAAGTCCCCCATCGACCCTCCCGTGGCACAGGTTGCATTTTTTTGCCGTACCGGCGGTTTCATCAAAGTCTATGGAGCCGTAGGGGCATGCGTCGATGCAGAGCCTGCACCCGGTACATTTGTCATAATCCATCACAACGATGGAATCTCCTCTTTTGTATATGGCGCTGTCTCCGCATGCCTTCATGCACGGGGGGTCGTCGCAGTGCCTGCAGAGGTTCATCCGGAAGAGGAAGTAGGGTTTGCCGTCCTTCATGGCCGGTCCCTCTTCCTCCATCTTTATCAGCCTCACCCCGCCTTGGAGAGTGAACTCCTGCATGCAGGCCACCTCGCATGTCCTGCAGCCCCAGCATGCCTCGTCGTCGATTTTTATAGCATAGGTAATCATGAATGTTCTCCCTGGTTTTCGTCCCGTGTTATTCTGCAGAGGAGCGTCCTCACGCTCGTGGCGCCCATGGCAGGGTCGCAGGAGTCATAGGAGTTGTCCGTGAGGATGTTTATGTTCGATTCGTCCCACCCGTGGGAGGGGCTTTTGTTTTCCGGGAACCACCATGCATGCTCCGCGGAAACTATTCTCTCGTCCATGCCTGCAAAGAGCTTTGCCCTCATCCGTATCGCCCCCCTGGGGGACTCGATTTTGACCCAGTCGCCTTCGTTTATCCCGGCTTTTCCAGCAGCCCCGGGATGGATTTCAACAACCGGATCCCTGCTCAGGCCCCTCATCCACCGGAGCTGGCGGTTTTCCGTGTGAAAATATCCCGGGATCCTCCTCCCTGTTATGAGGATGAAGGGGTAATCCTCATAAAGCCCGGGGGTGCTTACCGGGCTCTCAACGGGTTCAGTATATTCCGGCAGGGGGTCGTAACCCCACTTCTCCATCATCGTGGAATAGAGCTCAAACTTTCCTGTTGGGGTTGAAAACCCCTTCTCCTTATACTTGTAATATTTTACTTCGCCCCGTATATAATCCATTTTTTTGAAATCCTGCCAGGTGATGCCCATGGGCTCCAGTATGTAGTCCAGGGCCTTTCCGAAATTCTCCCACCAGTGCTCGCCCTGGCCGATTCTGTGCGCCAGGTCATTCAGCATCTCGTGATCCGAACGGCATTCGCCCACCTCGATCACCTTCCGCCTGGGGAGGATGTAGCCGTGCCGCTTCCAGTAATCGCCGATGTAGTCCATCTCGAGCCAGGTGGCCGCAGGGAGCACAATGTCCGCCAGTTCCGCGGTGGCGGTGATGAAGAAGTCGGAAACGGCAAGGAACTCCACCTTTTCCAGGGCGCGGTAGACCTCCCTGGCATTGGCCCTGGTCATCACCGGGTTGGAGCTTATAAGGAACATCATCTTCACCGGGTAGGGCTTTTCCTCGAGCACCGCGTCCCATACGCACTTGGGGTTTATGATCCCGAAATACCCGGCAAGGCGGAACCTGTCTCCGCCGAGCCTTTTTGCAGCCTGCTCTTTCGGGAGCATCTTGTGCGCGCCGAACTGGCCCACGTTCCTTATTTTCGGCGCGTTGAAGAGTACCTGGCCTCCCGGAGCGTCGATGTTGCCGGTGATGCCCATGAGGGCCATGAGTATCCTATCGTTGTCCGCGCAGTTTATCTGCTGTTCAATGGCCACGCCCCACTGTATCCCGGCCGGTTTTGTCGTGGCATAGAGCCTTGCGGCCTCCCTGATTTTTTCCGCGGGCACCCAGGTTATTTTCTCTACACGGTCCAGGGGGTATTCGTTTACCCGTTTTACAAAGGGCTCCCACCCGTGGACATGGTTCTCAACAAAGTCCCGGTCATAGAGTTTTTCACTGATGATGACATTGAGCATTCCGAAGGCAAGGGCGGTGTCCGTTCCGGGCCTGAGCTGCAGCCATATATCGGCGCGGGCCGCCATCCTGGTGAGCCGGGGGTCCACGACTATCAGCTTTGCACCTCTCTCAACTGCCGATGAGAATCCCTCGCCCTTGTATTCGTCGGGGTTGCTGATGACGATGTTGTTTCCCCAGACCATAACGCACTTCGGGTGGTTCTCATAGTCCACGATCGGGTTTGAACCGCAGGTGATAATGGACGTGGCGATCCTGGGCCCGTAGCAGAAATGGCCCGCGGTGAGGACATTGGGTGAGCCCAGGAGGTTGGCCATGCGGTAGATGGCAGCCTCGTTCTCGCGGCCCGTGCCGTAGCCCAGTACTACTGACTCTGCGCCGTGGCTCTCTTTGTATGTTAAAATTTTTTCAGCTATGATGTCAAGGGCGCTGTCCCAGGATATCCTCTCCCATTTCCCGCTCCCCTTGGGGCCTATCCTTTTCACGGGATGGGTGAGCCGATCCGGGTGATAGGCAAGCTGCGCCGACGCCATTGCCTTGGAGCAGATGGTTCCGCGGTTGATGGGGCAGGCGGGGTCGCCTGAGATTTTTGCCACTTTTCCCTTTTTTGTATAGACCAGGACGCCGCAGCCCCCATGGCACATGCGGCAGTGGCTTTTAACGACGCCGTCGAATCCATGGTACTCGATTTCCCGTGCCGTATTGGAAAAGGTAAATTCCGGCATTATTGCCTCCTTGTCATTGCAAGCTTCATGGATTTATGCATATATTGAAATTATTCTGCAATAAAAAATTTGCTCACGGATGCGCACGGATTTTCACGGATTATTATTGATAGTATACACTATCATTTTCATTACAGGTTTATTTCCAACATTCAATAACAGACTTTCTCTTGTACTCTATTTTTATCCGTGTTTATCCTCCCAAATCCGTGAGCTATTTTTTCTTTGTACCTTCAGTAACATTAATGAAGACGATTCAGGAAACACCAGGCCGGCTGGAATGACTCAGGCCTGAAAATTTCTGTCCCAGTCCTTCCATACAGGGTCATAGCCTTTTTGCTTCAGCATCTCCGAAATCACGTAGGGGCTCCTCACATCCTCTATTTCGAACTGGCCGCCGGCGTCATTGTCCAGGGAGTATCCTCCAGGGCTTGTTTTTGATCCTGCGCTCATGGTGGTTATCCCAATGGGAAAGAGGTTGTCCCTGAGAACTGCGGGTTCCCTTGTGGAAAGGACCAGGCCTGCATTGTTCAGCAGTATCCTCATCACGCAGATGAGATGCGCCAGGTCCCGTTCTGTCACATTGAACGGCTGTTTGAAGTCCCCGGGGGCGCAGCGGAGCCTGGGGAAGGATATGAGAACCTGGCTCTTCCAGAATTTTTTTGATAGGTACATGGCGTGCAGCGCGGTACAGAATCCCTCAATCCTCCAGTCCGAAAGGCCCAGGAGCGAACCTATCCCTATCCGCCTGAATCCGGCGGCGCCCCCCCTGTCCGGGGCGTCGAGCCTCCAGTAGAAGTCACTCTTCTCGCCCCTGGGGTGAACGATGGCATAGGCCTCCCTGTCATAGGTCTCCTGGTAGATGGTGAGCCCGTCTGCGCCGGCCCTGATGAGCTCCATGTATTCCTGGGTTTCCATTGGATAGACCTCAACTGAAATGGAGGAGAACTTTCCGTGGATGCGTCTTATCATTTCAGCCATGGACGTCACGGGAACGGCCCTTCTGCTCTCTCCGGTTAAAAGGAGGATATGCCTGAATCCCATGCCGTATAGCGCATCGGCTTCCATCGTGACCTCCTCCGGTGTGAGCGTCACCCTCTTAATCCTGTTCCGCGCGTTGAATCCGCAGTAGATGCAGCTGCTGTTGCATTCGTTTGATATATAGAGCGGGGAGTAGAGCTGAATGGTATTTCCGAACCTTGCCCTTGTTATGCCCGAGGACCTGTGCGCCAGCTCCTCCAGGTGTTTATCTGCGGCAGGTGAGAAGAAGGGTATGATGCCATCCGGAGTAAAGCGGCTGTCATTTGATGCCAGGGCCTTTTCAAAGTCGCTTTCTGATGATGAATAGATGCGATCCCTGATCCTGTTCAAATCATGGCTGTCAAAAATTTCCCTGAACATGCCGCGCCTCTCAATCCTTCCTGAGAAATCCTGTGAGCGGGCTTGATGCATGGGCTCCGCTTCCGGCAGCGGGCAGGCCCGATCTGTATGCTTCGCGGCCGGCCTCTACGCCTTTTTTAAAAGCGGCTGCCATGAGGGGAGGGTCGCCTGCAGATGCGATGGCCGTATTGACGAGGACAGCGTCGGCGCCGAGCTCCATAGCCAGCGAGGCATGAGACGGAGACCCCAGGCCTGCGTCAACTACCACGGGGATTGAGCACATCTCTATGATAATTCGAATACTGTCCAGGGTCTTCAGCCCCTTGTTAGATCCGATTGGCGAGCCCAGCGGCATTACCGCGGCCGTGCCTGCCTCTTCGAGCCTTTTGGCCAGTATCGGATCGGCATTAATGTAGGGGAGGACGATGAACCCCTCTTTAACAAGGATTTCCGCTGCCTTCAGGGTCTCAATGGGGTCAGGGAGGAGGTATCGCGGATCCGGGGTGACTTCGAGCTTCACCCAGTTCCCGCATCCCATCTCCCTTGCGAGCCGTGCGAGCCTTACGGCTTCATCGGCATCCCTTGCCCCCGAGGTGTTGGGAAGGAGCTGGATATTCTTGAATCCGGCAATGGCGCTGAGCAGGCTGTCGGCGGGATTGTCAAGGTCCACGCGCCTGAGGGCCACGGTGACCATTTCAGTTTCCGAAGCCCTGATGGCTTCATCCATCACATCAATGGATGAAAATTTTCCCGTGCCCAGAAAAAGGCGAGAGGTGAACTCCCTTCCGGCAATAATGAGAAGGTCATTTTTACTTTTATTTGTCATTAAATATGCAATGTGATTTTAAAGTGAAAATGTATGACAACTTGATTGGTTTCATATATTTTTTTTACTTTTATATTGTGTTGATATTTTTCAAGTAAAATTTATCCCACGTGGCATATTATTGAGTTAATGGCCTGTCATTGTGATATAAATTCATTGGTTTTCATTGCGCCATTGAATTATTTTGTATAGTTTATTTTTAATCATAAAATTTCCTTTGCCTTGATTTATGAAAAAGAATTTTTCTGGAGATTTGAAGGCATTTTGATACTACAGTATATGCTCTGAAAATAAGAGAACCGTCACCGGTGCCGGCGGCGGATCTCCTGGAGGTAAAATTTACCGTAAAATTAGTTTACGATTTTTGATTTGATATATCTGAATGAAAAATCAATTATCATAAAAAAAACGATAAGGGAAAATCCGAATCCGCACTTGCTCATAATATCCTCCTGATTGTTTTTATCATTGAAATATAATTTATGAAGGCTTCTTGTTCAAATACCTGTATATCACCCTGTCCAGGGAAAATTTTCCGCTCCCTTTCAATATAATGACCAGGGTAAGCCCGATGGCAACCTTTTTACTTCTTGTTCAGATCGATCCATTCCACCCTTCCATTTCCTTTGTCAAACATGGGTGACCCTACCAGAAGAAAAGAACCGTCGTCGGTGAGGCAAACGCTGAAACCGAACATGGCCCCCGTTGTTTTAGTTTCAGTCTTTGAAACCGGATATGTATATAGGAGAGCGTCACCGCCATCATTCCAGTTCCCGGACCTGCTCTTGTAGACGAGAACGCTTCCATTATCCGCCTGCCCGTAGGTCCCTGTTGCAATCGTTCTGCCGTCGCCGGAAACTGCGATTGAGATGCCGGCATTAACCGCCTGAGGATGCATTTTCAAAAGCCGCACAACAGGCTGTATTTCCTTCGTACCCGGCTTGAAGTCCAGGTTAGTTATCACGTAAATCGACCCGGTGGCGCCGTCGGGCCCGGGTGCGCCTACGGCTATAACCCTGCCGTCCCGGGATACCGCCACGCTATCGCCGAACCTGGAGCCAGGCTCGTGTGCTGTACCGGCCAGCGGAGTGATTGGGAAGAGGGTTTCAGTCCTCATCCATCCGCCTGCCGGTTTTTTAAAAAGGTATACAACACCCTTCCGTCCCATTGATCCCGGAGCTCCGATTGCAATCGTGGAATCATCTGTGGAGATTGCGAGCCCCTTTCCGAACTCTGAGCCGAATTCAGGAGCAGCGCCAAGGAATCCCGATATGAGGCTATCGCCTTTTTTATAGGCGTTCCAGCCGCCTGCCGGAGCCAGGAAGTAGTGGACCTTGCCGAATCCATCCTCCCCCGGGGTTGAAAAGACAACAGTCTGCCCGGCCTGGGATATTCCGGTCCTCATCCCCATTCTCATGCCGGGTTTTTTTCCGTTGAAATAAATTGTCGGTTCAGTTTGAACATTTTCGCCCTTGGCATTTTTGACTATCCAGCCTGTTGCCGGGCGGATATAGATTGCTATTGAACCGCGGGAATCTGTCGAGGGCCCCGGTGCCCCGGCTACCAGGAGGCCGCCGTCGGAGCTCAGGGCAAGTCCTGCTCCGAAAAGGGATGGTGAAAAATCCATGCTTATCATATCCACGCGACTTTCAGAAGCGATTTTTGACATGATGCTCACCGACCCGTACATATTGCCTTCAGGCAGGAACCATCCGGGACTGCTTACCGCATAAATGGCGCCGGTGCCCGTAGCTGCAACAGACCAGCCCCTGCCGCCCCGCTACCCCTGGAGCACCTGTATTTTTGACAGGGCCCGTCCGTCGGAGCCCCTTATAATCCCGCCGGCACAGGCGATGAGCAATGCCAGGAGAATCCACACAGGAAACCTGCGGCTGAATGATTTTCTTTCAGACTTGAAAATATTCAGCGGCAATCGGGGGAAAGAAAAACTGAAACGCTTATTGAGATGAGAAAAATATTTCATACATTGATCTCCAATTTTGAAAAATAATTATGCCGGTACTGGATTAATTAAATAGCAGTGACAAATATAAGGATTAACACCTACCCAATGTGCAATAAATTTTTACTATCATACAGAATATTCAGTCCATATATTAATGAATCAGCTGCATTTTATACTAATATACATGCTGCAAAGCTTTTGATTTGTCAATGGTTTTATGGTAATAAAGTATAAAAAAAATAAAGGCCCAGAGTTATTATTAGTTTAACTGGTGTTTGATGACAATATTTATAATAATACTTTACCTATGGTTCGATCATAGAGACGGTGAAGTTAAGAACTGTTTTTAGAAACGCCGGTTATATATCCATGCACGGCCACCGTCCCATGAAAACCGTGCATGGATAAACCCTGAAATACATTTTATTTTCTACAAACTTTTTTTCTCCATTCTTCTGCCTGCTTCCGGGGCCCCAGGGGAGGATGTCAAAGATTATCTGCTCTGACCGCTGATCCATCTCAAAAGCCCTGTCCCTGGGCAGAAGGCTTTTTATCTTTTCAATGGCGGAGTCCAGCTCCCTGTCTTCAAGGGTTGTGTTTACCCCCTTGAGGGCCGAGAGAATTGCAGTCATGTCATTTAATGTGAGGAGCTGGCGGTCGATCTTGTAGTTTTCCATGATGCCGAAGCCGCCGTTGTTTCCGGAGTAGGATATTATGGGAATCCCGGCCAGGTTTATCGCTTCGATGTCCCGGTAGACCGTGCGGACTGAGATCTCGAATTTATCAGCAAGCTCCTTTGCCGAAATCCTCTCCCTGTTCAGGAGCATGATGGTTATGGTGAGCATCCGGTCTATCCGCATGGTTTTTTTCTCAAAAGTTATATTTAATGAATATTTTCCCGGAACAATTTCTCCCTGTCAAGAAGTTCACAGATTTTCCCATCTTAATTTTATTTACAGTAACCTGGATACAGGTTCAAGAAAAGGGGATGGGGAGATAGATGAGATAGGGAGATGAAAGAATTTAATGTGTTCTAAGTCGATAAAATGTACTTTTAATAAATATAACATCTGACTTTCAATTCACTTTTTTATCCCCTTCATCTCTGCAATCCCCGTATCCCCTTTTTTTTTACACATTTGCGGGTTGAAGTCAGGAGGGAATTCCAAACGGATAGCAGTTTTTCACGGACAGCAGTATAATCAATATAGGTGTTTGAGCTTCAATTCCCTGTCCATCCGCAGATCCGGGCAAGGATTACCCAGTAGGCCTTAGCAACCTTCAGGCTGCCTGCGGCATTCAGGTGCCCCCCGTCGCTGGTATAACCCGAATATAATTTTTCACCATTTCCATCGGTCTGTTTCATGCCGTCGGGAGCATGGGACTCAATGTCCGCGATATCAAGGAGATACCTGTTGTTTGCCGAGCAGTAATTTCTTACCAGAGTATTATAATTATTCGTCATTAAATCCCCTGTGGTTGTTAAGGGCATTGTCCACCAGAAAAATTTTACTCCGGGGTATTGGGCTTCAAGCCCTTCCATGACGGTTTTCACGGAGTCGAAAAACAGCTGTGCAGTCCCGGTATAATTATTGTCGATGTAACAGAATTTGAAAGAGGCAACATCAATTGCACCGGCAAAACCCGCTGTTCTTATCCTTGAATCGAACCTGGATATCTTAGCAGAAAATCCGGGATTTGACCTGTTATTGTCGCCGAATCCGCTGTTTGAATTATACCAGCTGATGGTGCTCGATGAAATTGTACCGGTATCTGCTGACCAGGAGCCCTTGGGAACCCAATATCTTGCCGCATTGGCAGCTGCCATGGCGTCCAAACCGCTGACAATGTTGCCTCCAACGGAAGCATGCTCAAAATAGACACCCAGGGACTTTATTGCAGTTATCATTTCCGCCGGGATTGAATCGGCTGCCGGGGAATTGTGATCGATACTATAAACGGTACCGGAATCTGTTCCTCCCGGCGTTACACTATCATGTGTTGATACGGGGTCTGTATCACATCCGGGAAATAAAACACCTAAAATAAGGAGTATGCAAATTTTTAAAATGGAATCAGAATTTTTTTTCATGGAACCCTCTTATTGTCATAATCAATGCAATGAAATTAATGCCGGTTTATCTCTGTATACTTTATTTCCCATAAAAAATGCATATTAATTTTTAAAATAATGGAATTTTTAAATATACATTATGGTGATGAATTTTCTGAATGATAATAGCCAACGGCCCAGGGTTTTCATCGTTTTCACCGGACAATTGCATATCTCCCTCCGGGAATAATATCATACAAAATTTACCCTTTTTAAATTTTTTTCTTTACATATATTTGCTCTCTGTTGCATACATATATCGAAGAGAAACAGGCAGACGCGCTTGCCTGCCGCCGGATGCAAATCCGTAGACAGGCGGTGAGGAAAGTCCGAACACCGAAGGACAGGGTGCCGGGTAACGCCCGGACGCCGCGAGGCGATGGAAAGTGCAACAGAAAGTATACCGCCCCTCGGCTCCGCTCGGGGCATCGCCCGAAGATGAATTGGGGTTGATGGCATCGCTGATGAACCCTGATTTGGGGCAGTTGATGTCGTACCGGGTGGAGTCAATGACGTTGCTCCGAGCAGAGTCGAAAACGTTGCTCTGAGCAGGGTCGAAAACGTTGCTCTGAGCAGGGTCGAAAGAGTTGCTCTGAGCAGGGTCGAAAGAGTTGCTCTGAGCAGGGTCGAAAGAGTTGCTCTGAGCAGGGTCGAAGGCGTCGCCCTGAGCGGAGCCGAAGGGCAAGGGTGAAATGGCGAGGTAAGAGCTCACCGCGCCGGCTGTAAGGCCGACGGCAGTGTAAACCCCACCCGGTGCAATACCAAGCAGTCAGCCGCCTGAGAGCTGTCCGCTCAAGGCTGAGGGTAGGTAGCAAGGACAGGCATGGCAACATGTCTGCAAGATAGATGTCTGCATAAACAGAATTCGGCTTATGGTTCTCTTCAGGAATTATATTCACAGCGAGCTGTCTTAAAAGTCAGCCACGGAGTCACGGAGACACGGAGGGTTATAAAAATGGCGCATTTTTTATATCCATTTCTCTGTGTCTCTGTGCCTCTGTGGCAAAATTTTTTTTTGGGAAATGCTATTATTTTTAATTGAATTATTAACAGGTGGTCAATGGACAGGAACAGGAAAATCCTCATTTCAATTTTCGCCCTTCTCATATTATCCGTAATGCTGGCCATCATAGATATCTCTATCAAGGTCCAGGACGACAGGGACAGGGACCACAGGGGAATGCCTTTCAGGACCGGGCCCGGCGTGGGAATAGTCAGGGTTGAAGGGCCCATAAGCATAAAATCGAGGAGCGGCCCTTTTGACCTCTCTGCCGGGAGTGAAAGTATTGTCAAAAGGCTCGATGAGCTGTCGAGAAACAGCAGCATAAAGGCCATTGTCCTCAGGATAAACTCTCCCGGAGGGACGGTCGCAAGCGTCCAGGAGATCTATCATAAGCTCTGGAAGATCAGAAAAAGGAATATCCCCCTTATCGCATCCATGGGGGACATTGCCACTTCGGGAGGATATTATATAGCGTCGGCATGCAACCTTATATTTGCCAACTACGGCACGGTGACCGGATCCATCGGGGTTATTGCCCTTTCGCCGAACATGAAGGGACTCTTTGAAAAACTGGGAATAAAGATGAATGTGATAAAGAGCGGAAACTACAAGGACATCATGTCAAGCCACCGGGACCTCACAAAGGATGAATCCGAGCTTTTACAGGAGATGATCGATACCTCGTACAGGAGGTTCCTGAAAGACGTGGCCCTGGGGAGAAACCAGGGTATTTCCGATATAGAACCCTATGCAGACGGGAGAATTTTAAACGGCGAGACTGCCCAGAAGCTCAAGCTTGTTGACACCATTGGAACATTTGATGATGCCGTAGACAAGGCAAGGGAGATGGCAAAGCTCGATGAGAATTCGCCTGTGTACGACGAGTACCTGACTCCCTTTCAGCAGGTACTCATGTCGCTGGATACAATGGTCAGGTTCGGCTCAACCATCAAGGAGGGGATGGACGGCGGTTCAGCATTTACCCTGGAGTACAGGTACAGGCCATGACAATTTCCGGTTTCAAATCCCTTAAATGGGCCGATCCCTTTCTCTATGCCGCCACGGATCCCAGGGGCCTTTTCAGGCACATATCCCTGAAGGAGAACAGGTCCATCTGCCTGAGCTTTATTGTCCCTGCAGCTGTGGCATTGACGGAGATATTAGCATTTTCAATACTCGGAAGGGAGACAGGTTTTTTCCATTATAAGATCACCTACGGCCTGATTTTGGCATTTCTTTTTATCGTATTTAAAACAGTCGTTTCTGCAGCGCTTATGGACTCCATCGGGCAGTTCCTGGGATGCAGCGGAAGGATTAGCGAGACACTCTGCATCCTTAATTATTCACTGCTGCCGAAATGCCTTCTCCTGCCCCTGGTCTACATCTTCAAGACAGTTAACTTTGCGCCTCTTTTCTTTTATGCTTTTTTTACCATGGCGCTTTTTGCCCGATCTGCCTATACTGCGATCCAGGGGTTATCGGAGATGCATACCATCCATTTCTCCAGGGCCCTGCTCATTTACCTTTCACCCGGTATTCTTTTTGCAGTGTTTATCCTCTTTATATCCTTCCTTGCAGTAATCTGCGGTATCGGATTTATTGCCGGGTAAGCAGCCGCACTCTTTCAGGATATTTTTTCCATGGCTTCTTTGATCCTTGCAAGCCCTTTTTTTATATTTTCATCGGATGTCGCAAAAGAGAGGCGCAGGTGGTCGTCGCTGCCGAAAGCGACCCCGGGAACTACGGCAACTTTTGCCTCTTCAAGGAGAAAGGAGCTCACCTTTGATGAGTTATACGGGGAGTCATATTTTTTTGCTATCTCTGCCCACCCCTTCAACTTCAGAACGCCTTTGATACCCGGGAACGCGTAAAAAGCCCCGGCCGGATAAAGGCAGTTTATCCCCGGGATTTCATTCAGCCCTTTTACGATAAATTCCCTCCTTCTTGCAAAGGCAGTGAGCATATGCTGGATCACGGACTGGTCGCCGTTCAGTGCTTCCACCGCAGCCCATTGGGAAATTGATGTGGGATTGGATGTGGACTGGCTTTGTAAAATATCCACTTTTTTCATAACCGAATCGTCGCCGGCCATGTAGCCGATCCTCCATCCGGTCATTGAATAGGTCTTGGATACCCCGTTCAGGACAATGGTCTTTTTCTTTATCTCATCGGAAACATTTGCTATATTGCAGAATTTTATTCCATCATAGAGAATTGATTCATAAATATCATCGGATATGATGATGATATCCCTGTCAATGAGCACTTTTGCCAGGGATTCGATCTCTTCCTTCTTATAGGTTGCCCCGGTGGGATTTGAAGGAGAATTTATCACAACGGCCCTGGTTTTTGAAGTAATTGAATTCACCAGCTGATCCGGTGTGATTTTGAATTCATTCACTTCCCCTGCATCGAGTATTACCGGTTTCCCGCCTGCCAGGAGTACCATGTCCGGATAGGAGACCCAGTAGGGCGACGGGATGATCACTTCGTCGCCGTCGTTGAGAAGCACCTGCATGAGGTTGTAGAAAGAGTGCTTCCCGCCGCAGTTTATCGTGATTTCAGATATCTTATAATCAAGATTGTTATCCCTTCTGAATTTATCTGCAACGGCTTTTTTAAGTTCCGGGATTCCGCTGGAAGCAGTGTATTTTGTCTTTCCGGCGTTTATGGCCTTAATCGCCGCATTTTTTATAAAATCAGGCGTATCAAAATCCGGTTCTCCTGAACCGAATCCGACAATGTCAATCCCTTTAGCCTGAAGGGTATTGGCCAGGTTCGTTACCTCAAGTGTAGGTGATGGTTTTACCTTTAAAATCCTGTCTGAAAATTTCATAATCTTCCTGTATAAATAATTGGTCTCATGGTTTTAGAAAAAAACTTAAATTTTTTTATAGATACCCCTGTTTATGTCAAGTTTTTTATTTTTAATATTATTGTTTCATCTTTCATTTGCCGGGGATTCATTGGAAGGATTTAAATTTTTCTTGCTTTTTTTATTTATCTAATTATCATGCTTATCATGAAACAAATTTTTGCATTAAAACGTTTCTGTCCCATCAATCTTAGAATCATGTGATATTCAAATTTAAAGCATGCAGCTATAATAGACTAAGAGAGTTATTTATGCAGATTAGATTATGGGGAGTCAGGGGTTCGCTGCCGACACCGCTCGATTCCATATCTATTGAAAGGAAAGTGCGCACGGCCCTCTCCCTTGCAAAACCGGGCGATATTATCTCTGAAGAATCAATCGATTCCTTCCTGAAATCCCTTCCTTTTTCTCTTATAAATACCTATGGCGGGAACACAACATCCCTTGAGGTGAGGACCCGCGCAAATGACCTCATCATCATTGACTGCGGGTCCGGGGTAAAAGGTCTCGGGAAAGAACTCATGAAAACGGAATTCGGCAGGGGGAAGGGAATAGGGACCATTTTTTTCACCCATACCCACTGGGACCACATACACGGCCTTCCGTTTTTTCTGCCGTTTTTCATAGAGGGCAACAGGTTCAATATATTTTCCTCGGTCCCTGATTTGAAGCACCGTCTGGAACATCAGCAGCAGTATTCTCACTTCCCCATTGCCCTTGACTACATGAGGGCAAAGAAGGAATTTTTTCAGATTGCCTTCGATGAGGAATTTTACCTCAATGACATAAAAGTCTATTCCAAGAGCATGCCCCATCCCGGGGGCGCCTATGGGATGAGGATTGAAGAGAACGGCAAAGTTTTTGTCTATACGAGCGATTGCGAGTTTAACATCAATGTTTTTGATGAAATTGACACCTACCGGGAATTTTTTATTAACGCCGATGTTGTCATCTTTGATACGCAGTACACCTTTCAGGAGTCCATTGAGAAGTTTGATTACGGCCATTCATCGGCATCAATCGCAATTGACATAGCGGCAAGGTTCAATGTAAAAAGGCTGATCCTCTTTCACCATGAACCGGACTACTCAGATGAAAAACTTGACACGGTCCTTGCCAATGCGAGGACATACCTCTACATGAATTCCAAAGTTGCAGGCAGACTGGAAGTGGACATCGCCTATGAAGGGATGGTCATTGACCTGTGAAGCATACCTTTTATCAGCGGAGTGGAACTATGGCAAGAGTATTAAGGTTTAATATGATGAGGTATCTTTATTACGCCGTCCTTTTATTTGTGTTCACATCATGCTCTCAGACTCCTCCATCAAACTCGCCGAAACAGCAATTTTTAAAAAAGAAATGCTGCACCCAGTGTATAGAGGCATTCAACAGCAGCCCAGCGGCAATCGGCAAGGAAGGCGCCCAGTGTGGTAAGTTCACTACGGCAACTCAGATCTCCCAAAGATGCGTTGAGTATTTTAAAAAGAATCCGATGACCGTCGATACGTGCACCAGGAACCCCTGAAGGCGGATGGCATAATGTCTTTTGAAAGCGCATCGGTACTTGCTGAAAAACTTGCAAACGGGAGGACGTTCAGGGGCATATGGGAGGAGCTTTCCATAGGCCCGCCGGTTACCGGGAATTTCATGCACAGTACAACGACATCCGGGGCACTGGGTGCGCTTCCTCTGTCCAGGTTTAAAAACGGCGATATTGCAGCTGCAAGGATAGCTGCCGGTAAACCGCCGGAGGAGTGGGCCATCTGGAGGTTGTCCGGAAGCGATTTGTCCGCGGAACCGCTTGCCGGCGGGCTGAAAACATGGATAGCGTCTCATATACTGCACTGTGTCTCTGCAGGCGACATTCCGGCCATTGAAATGATAATTGAGAGAAGGGAGTCACTGTGTAAACTGGCCATTTTTTTAGGAGATGAGAAGGGCCATACGGAAGCGGTCATCGATGAACTGATAAAGGGAAGGCCCGACAGGAGCCGGGATAAGTATTCCCTTTTCACCATGACTGAAGGCGGGGAGAGTATATGGACAAAGTTCTACAGAACTTACCGGGAAGTCATGGTTGAGGGAAAGGACCCGGTAAAATCATGGCATCTTCTCCATTCAAAAAATCCGGGCTTTGAGCCTGCATTATTGATGCTCTGGGGCGCCCTCCGTACCTTTGCAACAGGGAAGAGCCTGGACACTGCGTGGCGCGTTTCCATTCTCCCGAGAATGTGGGCCGGCGGAAGGGTATTCAGCGATGCAATGCGTACCGGCCCGGCTGGAGGTTTTAAAATTTCCGATGATTCAGCGAAGCTGCTTTTTGATGAAGATCCCTTTGCCATGGCAGCTGTATTTACCGCCTGTCATGGGTCCGGAGTCTACGGGGGCCATCCTTTCTGGAAAGCGGTAAAAGCCATTGCCGATGAGGAAGGCATTACCGACGCATGGATAGAGGCCGCAGAAAGGTGCTGCAGCGAAGGCAGGTTCAGGAAAGCCTGGGCTGCGTGGCAGAATGCTGTTTTTTATTCTTTATGTGAAACGAAAGCTGTTGACGATTCCCTGTTTAAGGCCCTGTCAAAATTTGCATTAAAAATGAAGGATATTAATATCACCTATGCGCTGCAGTCCTTATCCAGGCAGCAGTGATAAAATAATTACCCGCCCTTGCGCTCTTGATATAAGGACCGGAACCTCCGGTCTCAATGAATTTTTTTTCCGCGCTGTTTTTCATGGATACCGTTACTGCGCCGGCATCATCCTCGTTAATCATAATATCCTTTAAATTCAGGTTGAGGCCCGAGGCTATCGATTTCATGACAGCCTCTTTTATTGTCCAGTACCTTGCAGTGGAACATATATCCCATTTTTCGCCATCGTCCTTTGTCCCGGCGAGCCGAAGCAGTTCCTCACCGGTGAATGCGATCTCCATGAAGGAGTCATCGCGCCTTTCAATCTTCTCCATATCGATCCCTATTCCCCTGAAATCTTTTTTCGATCCGGTAATGGACAGGGCTGTCTCCCCTGAATGGGTTATGGAGATATGGATTTCTGTAATCCTGTCATCTATGAAAAGGACTGGTTCCCCGGAGTCCATCCTGCGTATGTCAAAATCGCGGTGAGAGAGATCCGCCAGGGTATCGTTAATCGGCCGCATCTTCTGCATGATGTTCCGTACTGCATCCTTGCCTGCAAGCCTTCCGCCCAGGAAATCACCCTTTCTCTTTTCGATTTTCAGTTTATCCAGATAGAACGATTCCCATGGAGAGAGCTCTCCATGGAAGCCCTCGCCGCCGGTTGAAATAAGCTTCTCCCTGACTGATCTTATTTCTCTATACCTGAGATGGATCCCCTCCTTTTCAAGTATGCCGGCAAAGGATTGCAGCGCTAAATCCATTGCGCCATCATTTGCCTTTAACCTTGAATGTAAGTTTTTCATCCAGGTCGCCGGTCTTAACCATTTTATATCCCTTCATTTCGGAAAATACATTTCCGGCGCTGTCCATGATTTTAGTATCGTAGACCTGCCTGTCCCCCTCATCACCTGTAAAGAGTGATAGTATCATGAGGTCCTTTGCGCCATCAGGTATTTTTTTGAATTTCAGCTCGCCTACGGCATCGGGCAGGGAATGTATCCCCATGAGAGACATGCTGTAAATCCCTGAGTTCTGAAGGGCGCTTTCAATGGCGAGCGGGTCGGTCATGAATTTGGGATTTTTAACAAAGGTGAAAATTTCCCCATCGGGTACAGCCAGGGCCCCCAGAACTTCCCTGTTCATGATGTCGATCACGCCCCCATGGACCTGGAACCTGGGCCCGTGGAAGAACCGCTTGTAAATCGCCTTTTTATCATAGAGGGACTTTCCGCTTTTTTTAAATTCAGTGATGACAGCCTTGTATTTCCCGTCAACCGAATCCTTCTTCATCTGGAATTTTTCTTTTGAGAGGACCACTTCCCCATGGAAGTGGAGTTTGTTATCACCCAGTTTAATGCCGTCTTTGTTGAAAAACTCCGTCTCTATGGAGGCAGTGAGAATTATATCGTCCCCGGATACCCCTTTTTTTGTAACGGTTATGAAGATATCCACCGGTTTATTCTTCATAATTTTTATCGGGACAAGGAATTTTATATCCCTCATTGCCCTGATATTCATCCCTGGAAACAGGAGGTCCGATGCCTCGGCAAAGGACTCAATTCCCATAACCGCGGGAAAGTAGGGAATGGTATCAATGGCGTGGTCTTTTAAATAGATATCGATGTCGGGATTGAGGTTTTTTCTTGCCGACATCGTCCTCCCGGGGCTGAAAGCCAGGATCTCATCTATCATGGGATAGCGCTCACGGCTGTTTTTTATTTTATCCGATGCCTCTGATAAGGCCTTTGACCTGTCCCCGGCTATAAGGCCGCCGCTGTCAATGGGGCCCACTCTGCCGGCTATGATCACTTCGCTGTCTCCGCCGTATAACAGCTCATCGCTCACCCGCGAGACCCCTTCGCCCATGGGGATCATGTCAATTCCCGCCTCTTCAAATATTTTTTTTATGCTTCCCCGTGTTGCCATTCCCACGTCCTGCCATCCGGCCCAGTTCATGGAGATGCCGCGTCTTTTTCCATGAAACCTGGTGTTCATATGGCGGGCATACTTGTTCAGGAGGTCGTTGGCCGCGGCATAATCCGTCTGCCCGTTGTTTCCGAACCTGCCGGAAATGGACCCGAAAATGACTACTGCTTTAACATCGTGGCCCCTTGTGAGTTCCATGAGGTTATAGCATCCGTCCGCCTTTATGTCGAATATTTTATTAAAATCCCCGAACTTCTTGTCCCTCATGAGCTTGCTCTCTTCAAGCCCGGCCCCGTGAATGATCACGTCAATTTTGCCGAATTTCTTTTCAATATCCGAAATTGTTTTTTTCATTTCTGCATTATCTGAAACATCGCAGGGGAAATATTCCACTTCCGCCGCCCCCAGTTTTTTCATCTCCTCGATGTTCCTGTATTTCTCTATGGCGGTGGTGTATCTGGAAAATTCCCTTTCGATCATGACCGGTGTGACCCTTTCATGCTTCGACTTGAGTTCCTGCACCATTTTGTCTTTAAGAATTTTTAGCCCGGTGTCATCAAGGGAAGCAAGCTCCTTCGCGTTTTCCGGGAGCCCGGCTCTCGAAATTATTGCGATCCTGGGTTTGAATCTCCCGGCAATCTCCTTGGCAACCTCGCTTGTAATCCCATATCCGCCACCGGTAATTGCAAAGACCGGATTCTCCGGAAGAAGGAATCCGGAACCCGATTCACGGTCCACGTCCATGTATATAACCTGGGTCACCATTCTCTTCTTTCCTGCGTAGCCTGTCTCCACCCTGGTGCCGCCATACCGGATCTCATCGATGAGATTCTTTGCGATGGCTGACGGTTTTTCCTTCATGGAGAAGTCCACCACTTTCACCAGTACCCCGCCGAGCTCCTTGCTCAGGCTTTTGGTCAGGCCCGCCACTCCGCCGCCGATGGGGTCAGCCGCTGTAAAGTCTTCAAATCCGAAGGTGCCGCCCATGGGTGTGGCAGATACGATGAGGGCCTTTTGTGATTTGGCGCTCTTTTCAATTTCATCCTGCATCGTCTTTGCAATGAGGAAAAGGGACTTCACCCTCCTGAATACCGACTTTCTCCAGTCATCAAAGGTCATTTCATCCAAAGCCTTTGACTCTTCCAGGGGGGCCAGGTGGATTATTCCGTCAAAGGGGCCGCTTTTACTTATTTCATCCAGGGCTGCGGCAAGGGCTTTATCGTCTGAAATAGTATCAAGCCCCATCACCTTTACCCTGGAACCTGAATTTTCAAGAAGTCCTGCCAGGTGGCCGGAAATTCCTCTTCCGTCAGAGGTTATAAGAATGGTAAGCCCCTCCAGGCTGAATGTTTGCTTCTCTTTGTTCAGAGGCGATTCAACTGCCTCAGTGATCATCCTCCTGATGTTTCCCGATGGAAGGGCTTTATTGACCTTCTCCGGATCTTTAACCTGAACCGGCGCTGCCATGGCCGCCGGTGATGCGGAAAATTCAGGCGATCTCTCCCTGACAAATTTCACAATATGGTTCAGGGTAGGGTAGTCCTTTATCAAAAGATTCTCATCCCTTGGTATGCTGAAAAGGTCCCTGACTGTTCCGAAGAGCTCGGCCTGCTTCACTGTGTCAATTCCAAGGTCCGACTCCATGTCAAGGTCGAAGTCTATGAGGTCCTCGGGGTAGCCTGTCTTTTCCGAGACGGCCGCGCCAATTTTTTTTCTGACCATGTCTGTCATGCCGTCCATGGTATCGGCCTTTTTCAATGCTGCAGGCTGGATAAAATCAGGGGATGTTTTTATCTCCTCCTTCATCACTGCGGCATGAGCTGTGATTTCAGGAGACCGGTCCATTACAAACTGCACAACGTGATTCAGGGTGGGGTAGTCCTTTATCTGGAGGTTTTCATCCCTGGCAATTTTGAAGAGGTCGCGCACCGAGCCGAAGAGTTCAGCCTGCTTCACCGTGTCAATTCCCAGGTCCGATTCCATATCCAGGTCGAAGTCTATGAGGTTCTCGGGATAACCTGTTTTATCTGAAACCATTTTAACGATCTTCTTTTTCACGCCGTCCATAGCTGATCCGGCGGCCATGGCCTTCACTGCTGCCGCTGGTGCTGCCATGGCAACCGGTTCCGCCGCCATGCCGGCAAACTGGGGCGATCTGTCCTTTACGAACTGGACAACGTGGTTCAGCGTGGGGAACTCCTTAATCTGGATGCTTTCGTCCCTGGGGATGTTGAACATCTCGCGCACCGAGCCGAAGAGCTCAGCTTGTTTTACCGTATCTATTCCCAGGTCCGATTCCATGTCCAGGTCGAATTCGATGAGGTTCCTGGGATATCCTGTCTTGTCAGAAACTATTCCGGTTATTTTCATTTTGATGATGTCGGTTCCGGCAGAAACTTTTGCTTCGGCCTTTATTTCCTTCTGCTCCGGGGCCTGTGCCTTTGTCTCCAGTGCTGCAGCCGCGTCAGCGGACAACCTTGCCTCAGCCGTTTTCATGAACTTGCTGTCATCGGCCTTCACCCTGAGGGTCCTGTTGACAACCTCAATCTCGGGATGGGCAAGACCCGAAAGTTCCCCGATCCATTTCAAGTAGAGATTCCTGTCCGTAATCCTGGTTGCGTTCCTGCTTACCAGTTTCAGGAAGCTCATGGCTATCTGTGAACCGAATCCCGCACCAAGCCTGAGGCCGTATTTTAATCCCGGATATGAACCTCCCTTGCTCAGGTTGAGCTCGCCAAGTTCGGGGTCGGGTTCCCTGTAGTTTGCGATGGGCGGCACCTTTCCGGTCTGCAGGGCCTTGATGACAACGGCATCCTCAATACCCGCGGCCATTGCATGCCCGGTGAAACCTTTGGTGTTTGATATGACCACGTCACTGTAGTTTGTCCCGAAGGTGGACTTAAGCGAGACTATCTCCGCCGACGCGCTTCCTCCCCTGGCCGGGGTGTAGGTTTCATGTGACATGAACAGTGTCTCCCTGGCAAAAACGTCCCGCTTGATGCCCATCCTTTTTTCAGCGGTTGAGATAAGCTTCTCCATGACCTGGGATATGTGGCTGATATCGAGCCTGGAACCGTGGAATGCGCTGTTGAGAAATTCCGTTGCAATCACTTCGGCTATGGGCTCCATCCCCCTCTTTTTGATTTCCGATTCGGCTTCAACAACAATGCCCACGGCCCCCATGCCGACGATCATTCCGTTTCTCCGCCTGTCAAAGGGGATGGCGGCCTCCTCGATGGTGTCCTTGGTCGTTGCCGCGCCCAGGGCAAGGAAACCGCTCAGGAACCAGTCCAGTGTTGCGCCTGTGGTAATGTCGTCGGCAGCTATGATGATGACCCTCTTCGCCCTCCCTGTCCTGATCCAGTCTTCAGCCGTTGCGATGGCAGTGACCGTCGAAGAGCAGGCTGAATTAAGCTGGATATTGGGGCCCTTTGCCTTTATGAGTTCTGCAAACTGTGAGTGCCCCATGGAGAGTATTTTAAAGAGGAACTTCATGTTGAATGTGTAAATGTTTTCACCCTTCACGTCATCATTGAGCATGGAATAGTTATCCGCGTACCATCCGGTGAGCACATCCCTGGTCTTGATATCGTCTATTTTCGATATGAGCGATGAATAGAGGTCAATGAGCTCCCTTTTGGCCCTGGTCCCGTACTTGTAGGCAAGCCCCCTGGAGATCTCGTCTATGAGCGAGTCATAGCCCGGGAATGCCGATGCGAATATGATACCGGTTTCGTCAGAGAGGCTCTCGGACAGGCCCCAGTGAGTCGGGAGCACGGTGTTCGTCGTTGTCTGCTTGTAGTTCATTACAAGGGGTATGCCGGCATCCCTGAGCGCCTCAATTCCCGCGGCAATGGCGAGCTTGGTCGTTGTGTCCAGGGCATCGGTATTTTCCTCCCTGAACCCGTAGTCCTTTTCAAAGTCGAATAGGCCCTTTATGCCGGCGAGCTTTATGACTTCCGTTTTGTCCCTTACAACTTCGAATTCAGCGCTGCTGTCCGATGATTTTACAAGGCGGTAGATGTTTTTTTCGATGATTTTATTTTTGATATTTTCAGATACGAAGTCAATCATATTCTCGCCGTTTGCCAGGCGGTCGAAGTTCCCGTCGTCAAATACCCTGCTCCGCATTCCCGGAAGGCCCATGGCCACGCCTGAAATCATTATCTTCTCAAGAGAGATGTTTTTGAGCTCCATCTCTTTCTTGTAGTACAGGGCCTCCTCAAGGTGGTCACTCATGAGTTCGCTGCTTTTCACGGAGTATTCCTCCAGCATGTCCCTGAAAAGATTTTCGTGCCTCTCACGGAAGTTCCTGTAAATGGCATCGGACGATATGCCGTGGCTATGAACATGGCGCAGGTTATAATCTGACGGCGGTTGCAGATGCTGCCGGTCTTTATCAGCCCTTTCCTCCTTTGCGGACTTTGCTGCCAGGGCGCGTGCGGTTTTCCCGGCCCTTTCAGGATTTTCCCTGCCGAGGAATTGCGATGTGAGCCGCCAGTCGGGAGCGGACATGTTCCTTCCGTCCGCTGTTATGCCGTTCCAGTCGATGTCATAACCGTATGCCGACAGTGCAGCCAGGGCGTCATTTATGGAAAATACGCCGCCGCGCTTCGGATGATTTGTCGCAAAGGCAAAAATAGGCTTCCTGTCGTTGACGTTCTGTACATAGGAGGTGAGGGCCTTTTTCGGACCCAGTTCCAGGTACATCCTTACGCCGTCCCTGTACATCCGTTCGATCTGGGAAACGAACTCAACGGGGTTTGCGATGTGGGCCACAAGCTTGTCCACGATTTTTTTCGGGGCATCGGGCCCCTTGGGATAGTATTCGGCGTCTATGTTTCCAATGATGTCGATTTTGGGACTGCTGATCTTTGTATTTTCCAGCACCTTCCTGTATGCGGCTGCCGCAGGTGCAACGATCTGCGAATGGAAGGCATGGGAGACAGGTATTTCAACTGCCTGTATCCCCATTTTGGTAAAGGCGTCTATTGCTTTTAATACGGAATCGGATTTGCCTGATATTACGGTCTGTGCGTAGCAGTTCTTGTTGGCGGCAATGACATAGCCGTCTATGGTTTTTAAAACCTCCTCCACCTTTGGAAAGTCCGTGGATATGCTGGCCATCTTGCCCAGGTCATCGATCTTCACATTGGCAATCTCCTTCCCCCGTGCAGCCACGGCATGGAGGGCCGAGTCAAAATCCATTACCCCTGCTGCAATGAGGGCCCCGTACTCGCCCAGGCTGTGGCCCACCACCATGTCGGGGTTGATGCCGAAACTTTTCACGAGCCGGTACAGCGCGTAGTCCGATATGAGTATGGAGGGCTGTGTTACCTCGGTCTGCCTCAGCTTTTTCTCAGCTGCTTTTTTCATCTTTTCATCGGCATTCCCGTCGATGAAGATGAGGCCCGATATCCTTTCCCCCAGGATATCCAGCATTATCCTGTCGCCTTCATCAAAGGTGTCCCTGACAATCTGGTATTTATGATAGAGCTCATTCAGCATGTTCAGATACTGTGTCCCCTGACCGGGGAAGAGGAAGGCCATCTTGCCCATGTTCCCCTTTTTTCCATTGAGGTTCGCCCCGAAGAATATCCCCTTGTTGGCCATGAAGAGCCATTTTTTTTCATCGCTGAATGCCTGTTTTGCCGCAGCGAGCTTTTCCGCAAGGTCGTCCAGGGAATCGGCCGATACTGCAAGCCTGAAATTTTTCCCGTTGCTTTCGGGATTCAGTTTAGCTGATATGTCAATCAGCCGGATGGTATATGTTCCATTGCTCTTCTTTGAGCCTATGAGCCTGATCAATTCATCGGCTTTTTTTCCGATGTCGTCCCAGGAGTCGCCTCCAATAACAACAGGTTCGCCTTCGAGCTGTATCTTTATCGGTTCGGAAAGAGGGTGGACCGGCAGTTCCTTAAGGGCTGCAACGCCTTCCTCTCCGTGTTCCGGAAATTCAATACCGGTGCCATAGGATTTTCTGACAGAAACGGGCATCCCGTTGTGCCCGGAATCCTCTTCTACCGATACATGGAAATTTGTCCCGCCGAAACCGAAGGCGTTTACGCCTGCGCGCCTTGGATTGCCGTTTATCCCCTTCGGCCACTCCTCAGGGGAGGTAATCACCCGGAAGGGAATCTTGCCGAAGCCGATAACCGGGTTGGGCTCATTATAATTGAGCGATGGCGGCATGATTTTATGGTGCAGGGCCAGGGCTGTTTTGATTATTGAGGCCGACCCTGCTGCCGCCTTTATATGGCCAATCATAGACTTCACCGATGATACGCCTATTGAACCGGCCTTTAGGGATTTGTCATTCCAGATGCTGCAGAGGCTCCCCATCTCCGTGGCATCCCCTACGGTTGTGGCGGTGCCGTGCGCTTCGATGTATTGAACTGAAAAAGGATCGAACCCGCCGTATTCAAGGCCCCTGGTTATCGCAAAGATCTGCCCCCTGGGATTGGGCGCGGTGATGCCTTTTCCCTTGCCGTCGCTTGAGGCCCCCACGCCCCTGATCACCGCGTATATTTTGTCTCCGTCCCTCCTGGCATCGCTGATCCTTTTCAGTATATATATGCCTGTTCCTTCGCCCATGACAAAGCCGTTTGCCCTGGCGTCAAAGGGTTTGCTTCCGTCCGGCGACAGAGCCCCTATCTTGCAGAATTTCACATAGGGCCCCGGGCCCATCATGTAGTCTGAACCCCCGGTTATGACCAGGTCGAATTCTTTCATCCTGAGCCCCTTCATCGATTCGGAAAGGGAGGCCAGGGATGATGCGCATGCAGCGTCCACGGAAAAATTGGGGCCGTTCAGGTTGAAGATGTTTGCTATCCGTCCTGAAATAACATTTGCCAGTTCTCCCGGCATGGAGTCCTCGGTGATTTCCGGGAGATCTCCTTTGAATGATTGCTCAAACTCCCTGATTATCTCCTCTTTCAGCTTGTGGTCCAGGCCTGAAAAATTTTTTGTTTTCGAAAGGTATTTTTCGATATCACCGAAGAAAATCCGGAGGTTGGTGTAGTCTATGAGGTCTCCGCCCATGGAGTTTCCAATAATTACCGCGGTGCGTTCCCTGTTAAAGTCCTTTTTATCATACCCTGAATCTTCAAGGGCCTCACCGGCAGCGGCTATGGCATAGGTCTGGGCCATGTCCATGGAGTCAAAGGTCTTTGGAGGAATCTTGAACTTGAGGGCCATGGCCTTCTTATCAATGGAGTTGACAAAAGCGCCGATTTTGGAATAGGTCTTGTCGGGCATTGTCCTGTCCGGGTGGTAGTATACTTCCGAATCCCATTTTTCCTTCGGGACATCAGTAATGGCATTGACCCTGTTTAATATATTATTCCAGAAAATATCCTTATTGTCTGCTTTCGGGAATATGCAGCCAATACCGATAATTGCAATACCTTCATCCATCGGAAAATCCTCCTCAAATTAAAGCCTGTCAATTGTGTAAGAGCTACAGTATAGCATGATTGAAAAATTGTGTTTATTTTTTAAATAATAATTTCAGTATGGGGCAAAAAATATAGGAAATAAATGATAGACGAAGTATGGAAATTGTCTATGTATTGAAAGCGAAGTATTTCTGAAAATCTGCTTTTTACAGAGACTCTCTGTAAAGAATCTCTGTAAATGCATGGCAGCCCGTGGAACAGGCTAAAAATACATAATTAATACCACTTGAGAAGCCTGACATCAATCTCTTTATTCACGCTCACCAGTTTTTTGAATTTTTCAAGGTCGCTGAACTTATTCTCCGCGCCCCTGTAATGAAAGGGATAGACTATCTTCGGCTTGAATTCCAGAACTGCCGATGCTGCCTGCTCCTCGGTCATGGTGTACGGCAGGTTCATGCAGATAAATGCGGCATCAATATTCTTCAGAGATCTCATTTCTGGAATATCTTCCGTGTCACCTGAATGGTAGATTCTTTTATCATCAATTTCAAAGAGATAGCCGTTTCCCCTCCCTTTCGAATGGTATTTGAGCCTCTCCTTTGTGGTGTTGTACATGGGCATTGCAGTTATTGTCATCCCGGCCAGAGTGGTTTTTTCACCGTTGCCGATGATTTTTATCCCTTTGAGTTTTTCTTCCACGGCTTTAGGTCCGAGTATGATGGTTTTGGCCCCTTTTATCTCCTTCACAAGGTCAACATTCAGGTGATCTCCATGGTTATCAGTGAATATGATAAGGTCAGGATTCGGATATGCTGAGTAGAGTGCCTTATCGCCGACCGGGTCGATAAAAATGGTCTTATCCTTTATTTTTAAAATCATTGAGGCATGAGATATGGGCAGAATAGTTATTTCATTATTCGCGGTTTTTATCATGTCTTTCAGCATGGGGCCGGCCTTTTCAACAGGTTTTTCCGGTTTGCATCCTTCCAGTGATACCTGTATGAGCATAAGAGTCATAATCAACAATTTCAAGTGAAAATTTATTATTTTCATTTTAACTCCTTAATAATTATATTAAAATTTTGATAGTCACCATTCTCTGCTTCATATAAAATTTTTTGCAATCATTTTTTCCGGCCTGCCGAAAGCCCCCTGACTGAATTCGAGTTTCTAAATTTGTAAAAGATTATTGACATTAATTAAATTTTAAAACGATCGTTGCAGGTGATTGAAAAAATTAAAAACCATACCCTGTAAAAAAGAAGATTTAATTCTATTCTTATTTCTTCTTAGTAAAGACCAAAGCAAAACGATGAGTGCAGAATATGAAAGGAGAAACCCCTGAAAGCCGCCATGCCGGGTACGACCAACCTCGCCCTTACTGATAGTCTGCCGCTAACCTGCACACGTGCCGGCACCTGCTGCCATGGAAAAATGGTCTGGCTGAACCCGTGGGAACTGACGCGTATGGCTACGGCAAAGGGCCTGACCCCGCGTGTCTTCCGCGACCGCCACTGCGAGTTTGGCGGTATCCGTTTACGTTTCGATAATCCGCCCGGCTGGAAGGGACTTGCAGCGTGCAGCCAGTATTTGCCTGATTTCGGCTGCAGCGTGCATGTTGGCCGGCCATTGGTCTGCCGTTTGTATCCCCTTGGCCGTAAGCGGCGCGGTAAGGAACTCCATTACATTCATCGGGGCAGCAGTTTTCCCTGTCTTGATGGTTGTCCAAAAGTCGTGGATTTACCGTATCTGACTGTTTCCGACTACCTGTCTTGCCAGGACGCGATGGCCTGCGAAACTGCTCAGGACGGGTATCTGGAACTGATGCAAAGCCTGGCCGATGGTGCCTTCGCACTCCTGCTTGAAAGCGGTTTGGCCGCATCGGGCGACCGGTTGACGCTGCGCCTATGGCGCGAACTGGGGAAGGAACATCCCGAACACCTGACAAAGCGCCTTGGTCCCGGGTGGATCGACCGGCTGATGCTGCCCGACATCAGCGATGGGTTGGACGATCCCGCAGCTTTTTCCCACAGGCATCACGATTTGCTCCAGTCGCAGGCCCAGACATCGTTTGGCAATCTGGGCGATGTCGCCGCGCTGCGCGAAGCGTCGGGATTAATGATGGGACTGGCGCTGCACCTGGGCTGTGGACTAGGCGCAAATCCTGCCGAACTAGCCGGGCACTGGATCGTGACAGCAAAGAAACTTGGCGCGCGCGAATAGCGGCGACCGGGCGACCGGGAGTTTCTAAGGGAGGAAATAGTTCGAGAAGAACGTGCAAAACAGCAGTCCGTAACAAAAAGTGAATTCTGCAGCGTTGTAACAGAAACCGGGAAACCGGACAAGGGGAAGCCGATTCCTTCAGAATGGGACGAAGGCCGGCCCCGGATAATCAATAATAATTTTTACTCATGACTTGTAAATTGTTCGAACAATTTTTCATGGCAATTTGTGATGGCGGAGCCGTCATACTAGGTTTCCTATATGTTTAAAACATGAAACTTGATCCCGCCAGAATAAAGAGATCATCCCGGTTAACATTATCTCCCCTCGTATGGATAGGGACTCTCACAAGAAAATCGAGAATAAAATGGTAAGAAGAAAATTTAATTCCATAACCGGTATAAACATCCGTTTCACTGACTACATATCTCCTGTGTCCGTCCCATGCATTTCCCCTGATGTCCACCATTGATAATTCAATGACCGGGGCTATGGAAAAGCTTGATAAAGGCCCAAAGGGCACCTGGTAATATGCTGTCATCGTCATGTTTAACTCGTCTGCCGGATTTCCATGGCTATTCGAATGCATCAATGATACATATTTCCATTTATACGTCACATTGAAATCACTTTTTAAATTACCATATCTTCCGGTCAATGAAAGGCCGGGCAGGATATTCATCGTATCGGTGCTTTCAGAATAATTCCCTGCAGGAATTTCAACACCCAGAGAAAAAGCGATGCCGAAGGTATATGAATGCCTGTTTATCCGGTACAGCTTATATTTTCCTATTAGCAGGGGATCATCATAGGAGATGCCGTGACTCATTCCTTCATCAGTATTCATCGAACCGCTCCCGCTGTTCATATTTCCTTCTATGATCGATTCCAGCACCATGAGGGAAAAAGAATTTGTGAAGCCGTAGGCAAGGCCGACAGGAAACATGTTCTCTTTCATTATACCGCTTGATGAATCATTTTTCATATAATGGTACTGAAATATTACGATCCACTGGTCTTCAGCAGGAGTCAGTCCGGACCCGTAGGTACACGATAAGTCTGAATATACAGGGGCGGGAAGGGAGGTATTTACTAATAGCATTACAGCAGCCAATATAAAAGCAGGGAGATATTTTTTCATGGGAGCTATTTTAATCTTCTGCCGGGAGTGAAGTTTGCTTTCTTAATTGCATTAAATATTTCCTGATCATTGACCTGATGATTTTCTTTGATATGGATCGTCAGTATCCCCTTTTGCCAGTCGGTGACAGCTTTTTCAACTCCACTAACCCTGCCTGCAATTTTATTGAGCGCCGATGCACAGCCCGGGCAATCCATACCAAAAACTTCATATGCCCTGACTTCACGGTCAGTGTCCTGCCTGATATTCTCTGCATATGCCTGGTTCAGATATCCATTAAAAAACGCAATGTTAAGAAGGAATATAGCTGCTGTAATCTTCATATTTTTCTTCATAATAATTCTCTGCCTCTTTCCAATAATATATGTTCAATCAATGCTCCATAGGACATAAAAAAGCTTGGTCGATTATGTCAATATTTTAAATATAAAAAAGGTCCTGAAATAATATTAAGGCAGTGTGAATAGTTTTGCTTATTTGTCATAATTATGCAGTTGATTCCGATATAATTCTATATGTCTCTTGAATTGAGACTGTATGAAATTCATTCTGGTTTTTTTAACGGTTCCCGGGATCACTTTTATCCTTATAATAACGAAAATTTCTCGATAATAAAGAGTTTTTTTATTGTAACAAATGACCTGTTTTTTTTCATAAGAGAAATATAAGGAATTTTTAATCGGAGGAATCTATGAGGGTACCGGAAAGGAAGATTATCATACTCACATTCATTGCAGTAATTTTTTCAGGAATTATGGCGTTCCAGGCTGCTTCATGCTACGGGGAGAAGGGGGGCAGGGTCTTCGGCTCATCAAAGGAGTCTCCGCTTAAAACAAGTCCCGATGTTTTAAAGGCGGTGGAAATCCAGAATGCCTTCAGCAAAGTCTACGAAATGTACAAGGACAGCGTTGTATATATAAGTACGGAGCAAACGGTCAAGCTCCAGACACACCCTTTTCTGAATGATCCCTTTTTCAGGGAGTTTTTCGGAAACCCCGGCACCGGTCCCAGGACTGAAAAGAGAAAGGGGCTGGGAACGGGATTCATACTCTCCGACGACGGATATATCTGCACCAATCAGCATGTGATAAAGGGTGTGGACAAGATCGACGTCAAAATTAATGACAAGCATTACAATGCAGTGGTTGTCGGTTCCGATGAAAGGAGCGATATCGCCCTGATAAAGATTAATGCCGGTGTAAAGTTTACTCCCGTATACCTGGGAGATTCAGGCACGGTGAAGGTGGGCGACTGGGCCATAGCCATAGGGAACCCCTTCGGCCTGGACAGGACCTTTACCAAGGGCGTCATAAGCGCCATTGCCAGAAAGAACTTTGACCAGATGGGAGGGTCCCAGTCTCATCTTCAGACCGACGCGTCAATCAACCCCGGAAATTCCGGCGGGCCCCTCATCAATATTTACGGCGAGGTCATCGGTATAAACAGGATGATCTATTCCAACGGCGGCGGGAGCCTGGGCATCGGTTTCGCAATACCCATCAACAGCGCGAAATTAATCCTTGAACAGCTCAAGACCAACAAGAAGATAAAGCGCGGCTTCATCGGTGTTCAGATTGTTCCGTTGACCGAGGAGTATGCAAAGGAGCTCGGCCTGGGCGCCATTGACGGGGCGCTTGTGGGCGCCGTGGTGGCGGGAAGCCCGTCAGAGAAAGGGGGGATCAAGGTCAGTGATGTGATTTTAAAGGTCAATGACAGGGATGTGAAAAATTATTCCGATCTCATTGAAGAGGTTGAGAAGACACCCATTGGTAAAACAATCCAGGTAATCGTGTGGCGCGAGAAAAACAAGCTTACCCTGTTTCTCTCCGTTGCCGAGAGGCCGTAGCAGGGCAGTCCTTAGTCCCTTAATCAATCCCCTGTTCTTTAGAACACATGGGAATGTCCATAAAGAAAAAATATTTGCCACAGAGGCGCAAAGACACAGAGATAATTGTACAAATAAACAATAGCTATATGTTAATTGTCAATAATGAATGATAATAATGGAATTTAATATAGTTGAATATTAATATTTAACATTCTCTGTGCCTCAGTGTCTCTGTGGCAGACTTTTGGGACAATCCCATGGGACCTGAATGTTTTTCTTTTTATGGACTGCCGGGTTTGAAATTTTTTCGGACCCCCTGTTTTCAAGGTTACTCCTTTACCGTGTATTTTTTGATAATTCCGTTGTATATGGTTTCAAGTGCCGGATCATTCACTCCTGTAATTTTTGTGTCGATGATTACATCTTTCCTGAATTTTGAGAACCATTGGTGCAATCTCCCTGAAGCATCCTTTGAATCGGATGACACATGGCATAATTTTACAATTTTTTTCATCTCATCCAGCGTGAAAAAATTTCTGGCATTGTTGATGACAAGGATAAAATGCCTGTTGTTTTCACCTTCTACTATCTCCATGGAAAACTTGTCATATTGTGGTGGTTCCTGTTTTGTTGAACTCCCCGCTTTTTGTTCATTCACTTTGTCAACATGAATGTTATACTGAAGTATCTGGGCCTGGCGGATAAGAAAAAGAAGCCCTTCTTCATTGAGGTCATTGAGTATGGCTGTCAGTTGTTTTATCATGTCATCTTTCGGGGAGGCTTTTTTCGCCTTCACCGGATTTTTTTTGCCGGCTGAAACCTTATCTGCAGGGGCTTTTTGCTTTTTTGAACGGGTACCGGTTTGCACTGTTTTTTTGGAAGCCATAGATAACCTCACTTGTAATAATTGATAGTCATATCATTTATAATATTATCTTATTTTCAAGAGAATTAAATATTTTTTTATGAAGGTGCACCCTTTCAGACCGAAATCTGCCGGATATATTTTACTTGACATTTCCTGTTTATAATGAAGAAAATAATTTCAAGAGGATGCTGTATGAAAATTCTGGTCAATATGTTAATCTCCGGCCTGCTGTGCTTGAACGTCAATGCCGCACCCGGTGAATCAAAACCGGCCGGCATAACCGGTTTTTACAGCCTGCTGGTAAATGAAAATAAAATTGAAAATATCATAGTGCATAAAGGCAGCAGCTGGATATTCAACGGGGAACCGACTAATTTTAATAACAGGATCCAGGGCATAAAGGTTCCCGTTGTTGACCAGGAAAACGGGTACATGAAATATTCTTACTCTTTTTCAGACGGGGCGTGCTATTGTAAAACTGAACTGGCCCTTTTCATCGGTTCAAAAGAAAAAAAATACATTGCCGTAAGCAATTCCTGCGGGTGCATAGAGGGGGCAGGTTACAACTTCCATATATTTGAATATTCAGCCGGTAATAAATTCACCGAGATAACGGACCGCATGATACAATTATCCCGCAGGGATTTTTTTATTATTAGCGGTATAACAGACATAAATGATTTTCAAAAGGGGCTGGCAGACTCTGCTCCATATTTGAGTATTCATTATACGCTTCCGCAGTTTGGGACAACGGTAACAGCAGGCCTATCAGCATACGATGAGTCGCAGGTAGGCTCTGACACAATGAAGATAAGGGCTGCCAATGCATTTTTAAAGAAATATAAAAGATTCTCGAAGATTGAACTGAAATGGAACAGTGATAAGGACACATTCGAGATCAGCAGCAGGCAGTATTAAATATTATCTATTCATATCCATCCGTTCCTAAGTGGATATATCATATAAATAAAATTTTATAATTGAGCGAGCCACCAAGGCGAGCGAACTGAGCATAGGACGTGTCTTCCAAACCCATCCTATGCAGCTGAAATAAATTTTTATGAGAGCCTTCCTAAACATTAACTCAGAAAGTAAAACGAATGCCGGTACATTCATAAACTCTCAATGCCCATGGGGCTTAGTTTATGGCTGATACGAATGCCTTCATGGGATGGGGAAGCTCTTTGCTTAGCCCCTCCCGGCGTTGAGGGAGGATGCGGGGATTGTTAAGGGGTTTTCGTCTAAAAACCCCTTAACAGAGAGCCAATCCAGGCTCCTGGACATCCCCTTGCTGGTAGAAGCCAACTCATGAAAAAATTTCACTTGAAAATTTCAATCATGATAAAATAAATGTATTGAAAATACTATTTTCAGGAAAATTGACATGGACCAGGAAGAGAACAGGAGGGAGTGGGGCTTTTACGAGGTCCTCTCCGACGGGACTGATCACAAGGTAAAAAGGATTACCGTCTATCCCGGGAAACGGATAAGTTTACAGAGGCATGGGAAAAGAAGCGAACACTGGTTCATCCTTCAGGGCGACGCCCTGGTAACCCTGGACTCGGGAAAACACCCCATGAAGCAAGGAGAGTCCATCGATATCGGCGTAAGCCGGATTCACCGGATGGAGAACCTGGGAGGCTGCAACGTGGTATTTATCGAGGTCCAGACCGGGAGTTATTTCGGGGAGGATGATATAGAACGCCTTGAGGACGATTACGGCAGGGTATAAAAAAAAGTAACATCTGAGACTCTGATGAATCATAAAAATTCATAAATCCTCAACAGGAATAAAAATATCAGCTCACGGATTACACGGATAAAGAATCATCGCGATTATTCATAGTTTTTATTTGATCATAAAAAAAGTGAGATGATAGAGAGAGTTTATGATAATGTTAAATAAATCCGTAATAATCCGTGTTTATCCGTGAGCTCATATTAAAGACCGATTCGTTGCCGGTATTCAGAATGTAAACCATGCACCACCGGGCATGCGATCAAGAAATTATCTGATTTATCAAAAACAAAGGAGAGTCACCAATTATGATCAGGGCTGAGAGTATTACAAAGAGTTACGGTACCGTGCGTGCCGTTGACAGCGTGAGTTTCAATATATCCATGGGTAACATCACAGGCCTCCTGGGCCCCAACGGCGCAGGCAAAACCACAACCCTGAGGATGCTCACGGGCTACCTGAAACCCGATTCCGGCACAATAACCGTGGGCGGCTATAATATAGAAGAGAACCCCATTGAAGTGAAAAAACTTCTGGGCTATCTCCCTGAATCGGCGCCCCTGTACGGCGACATGCTGGTGTATGACTACCTGAACTTTGTTGCAGACATGAGGGGTATTGAAGAAAGGAAAAGGATTGATGAGATGGGGGAGCTCTGCGGGATACGGGAAGTGATGCACATGAACATCAACGAGCTTTCCAAGGGATACCGGCAGAGAGTGGGGCTTGCTCAGAGCATGCTTCATGACCCCGAGATCCTTGTCCTCGACGAGCCCACGAGCGGCCTTGACCCGAACCAGATAATTGAAATCAGGAACATCATTAGGGAAATCGGAAAGAAAAAGACCATCATCCTCTCGACCCACATACTCTCAGAGGTTGAGGCTACCTGCGACAGGATCATCATCATCAGCCGTGGTTCCATAGCCGCTGACGACAGGACCGAAAATATACAGCTCTCGGGGAAGAGCGGCCATATAATCTCTATCCTGGTCGGGGAGGCCGGTTTTGGCGAACTGTCGGGTGAAATCGGAAAGCTCCCGGGAGTTATATCGGTGAGTGAGAGTCCCGGCGGCGCCCTTACCGGGGCCATGGTGACATGCGGCGCGCATATCGATGTAAGGCCCGAAATTTTCAGGCTGGTGAGCGGAAAGAACTGGGTCCTCTACGAAATGAAGCAGGAACAGAAATCGTTGGAGAAAATTTTCAGGGATCTGACAATCGGAGGCGGCAATGCGTAATTCACAATCACCGGCATTTTCCATAGCCAGAAGGGAGTTGAAGGCATATTTTACCGGCCCCATAGCCTATATCGTGATAACAATTTTTCTCATCATAACCGGCGTGCTTTTTTTCAACAATTTTTTTCTTTTCAACCAGGCTGAGATGAGGAACCTCTTTCAGCTTCTCCCCTTCATGTTCACCTTCGCGGCGCCTGCCGTGACCATGAGGCTCTTCTCTGAGGAGAGGTACAGCGGGTCCTTTGAGATACTGATGACCTTCCCGGTATCCACGCTGCAGGTGGTAATCGGGAAATTCATCGCGGCCATGGTATTTCTCATGGTCATGATTACCCCGACCCTGGTCTATCTTTTTACCATTCTTCTGGTCGGCCGGCCCGACATGGGCCCCATCATCGGCGGGTATGCCGGCGCGATTTTACTCGGAGGGGCATCGGCCTCGGTTGGACTACTCACCTCGGCTGCAAGCAAAAACCAGATCGTCGCGCTCATGACGGGATTTGCCCTGAATTTTTTTCTGTGGCTCCTGGGTAAAATAGTCATCTATCTCCCGGACAGGCTGGCATTTTTGCAATACCTGAGTACCGATTTCCATTTCAGGAACATATCCCGGGGAGTGATTGATCTGAGGGACATCATATATTTCCTGTCGATCATTGCGCTGTCAATACTTGTCACTGTCAAAATTATAGATGAGAGGAGGTAGCCCATGGATATGAAAATGAGAGCGGATAAAATAATAGAATCAATTAAGAACATAACCGGATTCAGCAGCCCGGATATCCAGTTTGCAATAAATATAATCATCATTATCCTCCTTAACATAGCTGCCATTACGTTAAATTTCAGGATAGACCTCACAAGGAACAGCACCTATTCCCTTTCCGGGAAGAGCAGGGAGATAGTCTCGGGCCTCAATGAAAACCTGAAAATACGGGTGTTCTTCTCAAAGGATCTTCCGGCTGAGTATGCTGCGCTGTCAAGGTACGTGCAGGATCTGTTGAACGAATACGAATATCACGGCAACAGGCATTTCAGCTGGGAGATGGTGGATGATAAAGATCTGAAGAAACAGGCCGAGGACTTCGGCATACGCCCCGTGGTGGTGAGGGAACTGGCCGATGACCAGGTCAGGACCAGGCAGACCTACATGGGGCTGGTTATCCAGCAGGCGGACCTCATGGAAAAGATCGAGTCAATAACCGATCCCGTGGGCCTGGAATACAAAATTACGACAAAAATTGAAAAAATTTCAGGCAAGATAGACGGGCTCCTGAAGCTGAAGAGCCCCATACTCCTTAAGCTCTACCTTGACAGCAGGATTAAGGATCTCCCCATTGACGGCATCACCACGATTGAGCAGAGGGCAAGGGAGGCCGTTGACAAGGCCAATATCAATAACTACGGGAAGATCGCCTTCAGCCTGGTGGACAGCTCCTCTGATCCCCGGGCCGCGGCGCAGGCGGAGAAGTACGGCCTTGCCAGGCTGAAGTGGCCCCCGGCAAGGTCAAAATCGGGGAAGCTGGTTGAAGGGGGCGAGGGGATGCTGGGATTGGTTCTTGAAAAGGGGGACCGATTCCAGAGGTTTGATGTGAATATCGGCCAGTCCCTTTTCGGCAACTATGTTATCACCGGGATGGAAAACCTTATCGACAGGATAAACAACGGGGTCTCATCCATCATATCTTCGAACAGGAAGATTGGATACATCACGGGGCACGGGTCCGTGGAGATTGAGAATGAACAGTCCAGGGACGGGGGCGCGCTTTTTAAAAGGCTGCTGAGCGACATCTATGAAGTTGTGCCTGTGGACATCGAGAAGGAGCCGATTCCGTCCGATATCGATACCATCATTGTCAACGGGCCGCGGGAGAAGTTCGGGGACGATGAGATTTTCGCCATTGACCAGTTCCTCATGGCAGGCAAGTCAATGGTCCTCTTCCTCGACTCCTTTAACGAGATAGAGCTCCCCCAGCAGCAGGCCATGTTCGGAGGGGGGCAGCCGATCATCATTCCTGTCCACACCGGCATAGACGAGATGCTGAAGCACTACGGCATAACCGTGAACCGCGACATTGTCCTTGATACGAGCTGCGCCAAGATCGACATGGACAACATGATAAAAGATTATCCCGTACTCCCTGTGATAACCAGGAAGGGGCTGAACAGTGAAAATATCATAACCAGATATCTGCAGAGCCTGCTGCTGGTCAAGGCGTCCTCGGTGACCTCCGATGAGAACAGGCTGAAAGAGCAGAACATTAAGAAGACAACCCTCCTATCATCATCAGACGAAAGCTGGGTGATGACCGGGAAGATAAACTTCAACCCGTTTTTAATTAATCCTCCTGCAGACAAGGATCGGAAAAAATACGAACTGGCATCGCTCTTTTCCGGAAAGTTCTCAAGCTACTTCACCGGGAAGGAGGCCCCTGTTTCCAAAGAAGACCCAAAGGTGAAAAAGGGGACCGATGCCATCAAGTCCATCAGGAAACTTGACCGCACCATAGAATCGGGGAATACCAGCATCATTGTCATAGGGACATCGGAGATTACACGCTCAGGGATACTCATGTACGCGAGAAAAATTTTGAGCACCGGTTCAAGGGGCGAGGTCTATTCAAATGAGCACTTCCTCCACAGCCTTGTCGATTATCTTGCGGGGAACCACAATATTCCTGAGATGAACAGCAAGAGCCTGGACTATTCGCCCCTGGAGAGGAAGAGCGACAGGTTTAAATTCATTGCCAAGGTAATAAATTTCGCCGGGGTCCCCCTGGCCGTGGCCATTCTCGGTTTTGCCGTATGGCGTGAACGGCTGAAGAGAAAGAGGATCATCATGAACACCTATGCCAGGGAGGAAAAAAAATGAACAGAAAGATGGCCGTGAGCCTGGGGGTCATTGCGCTGCTCCTCGGGTTTGTCATTATCAGAAATATGAAGAAGTCATCGGGACTCCCCGATTTCAGTGACTGGAAGGGTTCCCCTTCTGAAATAATTTTTAAAAAGGGGGACAAAATTGTCTCCATGAAGAACAGGGATGGAAAATGGCTCATCGGGCAGGAGGAGTTTCCTGCTGATTCGTCTATTATTCAGAATATTGAAAACACCCTGAAAAAAATGGTATTCACCGACATGGTTTCAAAACAGGGCTTTTACGAAAAATACGACCTTGCAACGGGTACGGCATATCATATCACACTATTAAAGGATGGGAACCGGGTCAGGGAGCTCCTCCTGGGTAAAAAAAGCTCGACAAACCGCCATACCTATGTCAGGATAGATGAACGGCCGGAAATATATCTCGTCTCTGAAACATTTGAAACTATCATCGATAAAAGCGCAGCCGATTTCCGGGATAAAAAAATATTCGCAGTTAAAAAAGACGATGTTACAGGATTTGATATCAGTTTCAAGCTGGTAAAGTACTCCTTCAAAAAGACAACGGAAGAGAAGAAGTCCGATGGCGATGATATAAAGGCCGGAACCGGCAAAGATCCAAAGAATATAAAAGCTCCCGGGGAACTGAAGACGGAGAAGATTGATAGATGGGTCTGCAGGGGTTTTGACCAGGTAAAATTTTCCAATGATAAGGTATATTCGCTCCTGGCGCTCTTCAGCCCCCTGTCTGCATCGGATTTTCCCGGGGCTGAAAAGAAGGCCATGGGAAATCCAGACGGAACTTTTATCCTGCGCCTAAACGATAAAGCTGTTACCGTGGACATTTTTTCCAGGGGGAAGGATGGCGGCAAAAACAGGTATTTTTTCACTTCCCCGGAAAGCCCCTATGTGTTCAGCCTTGAGGACTGGCAGGTTAAGAGAATATTTATGGAAGATATCGAGGGTTTGAAGGAATAGAGGTAAGGGATTGGAAAAGTATATCACATCGGAGAATGTCAATGGATGATAAAGAGGAACTTAACAGCGACAATCAGCTCATAATCCAGAGCGACGTGCTGCCTGATGTCATTCCCATCATACCCCTGATACAGAGGCCGATCTTTCCCGGGATGATGATACCCATTGTACTTTCCGGAGTGGACATGATCAACAGCGCCAGCAGGATTGTCGAGTCGGACAACAAGATCGGCGGCGTTGTCCTCATAGAATCGCAGCAGGACAATAAAATGGTGGGTTCCCAGGATCTCTACAAGGTGGGAGTTGCCATAAAAATTCTCAGGGTCACCCCCATCGATGACCACACCCTCCAGATCATGATTAACGCGCTGAACAGGTTTACCCTCCTCGAGGTGATGCGGGACAAGCCCGTTATCGAATGGAGGGTTGAGCATTACGACGACAACAGTTTTGAATACAACACCCAGATGAAGGCTTATTCCATGGCCATCATAAGCTCGGTAAAGGACCTCATCAAATCCAACTCCCTGTTCCAGGAGGAGCTGAAGCTCTTCCTCAATCGATTTACCCTGGAGAATCCCGGGAAACTGGCGGATTTCGTCGCATCCATGACCACTGCCGATTCCCATGAGCTGCAGGAGGTGCTTGAGACCTTTGACATACGGAAGAGGGTGGAGAAGGTAATATATCTGCTCAACAAGGAGATAGAGCTCTCTAAGCTCCAGGCAAAGATATCCAAGCAGATAGAACAGAAGATAACAAAGCAGCAGAAGGACTTTTTTCTCAGGGAACAGCTCAAGGAGATAAAGAAGCAGCTCGGCCTTGAGAAGGATGAAAAGACCTCTGAGATAGAAAAGATCCAGGAACGGGTCGATAAGCTGAAACTTTCCGAAGAGGCGGCAAAGAGGATCGATGAGGAGATGAATAAAATCAGGCTCCTTGAACCCAATTCCGCCGAGTACAGCGTGAGCAGGAACTACCTTGACTGGCTCACCTCGCTGCCCTGGGGGATATTTTCAGAAGATAACTATGACTTAAAGAAGGCAAAGGCCATCCTCGACCATGACCATTACGGCCTGGATGATATAAAGGACCGAATCCTTGAATTTATAAGCACGGGAAAGATGAAAGGAAACATCTCGGGATCGATCATCTGCTTCATCGGCCCTCCCGGGGTGGGCAAGACATCAATCGGCAAATCCGTAGCCGAGGCCCTTAACAGGAAGTTTTTCCGCTTCTCCCTCGGCGGAATGAGGGATGAGGCCGAGATCAAGGGGCACCGGAGAACGTATATCGGCGCCATGCCCGGGAAGATCATCCAGAGCCTGAAGACCGTGGGAGTTGCCAATCCGGTCATCATGCTCGATGAGATAGACAAGGTGGGTATCAGCTACCAGGGTGATCCCGCTTCGGCGCTCCTGGAGGTACTGGACCCGGAGCAGAACATCCAGTTCCTGGACCACTATATCGATGTACGGTTTGACCTTTCGAACATTCTGTTCATAGCCACGGCGAATCAGATAGACACCATACCGAAGCCCCTCCTTGACAGGATGGAGGTCATGAAACTTTCCGGGTATATCCTGGAGGAGAAGCTCCAGATAACAAAGAAGTACCTTATCCCGAAGCAGATTGAGAAGCATGGCCTGAAAAAGAGCATGATGAAGATTCAGACCGGCGCGATAAAGAAGATTATAGACGGCTATGCCAGGGAGTCCGGCGTACGGAGCGTTGAAAATAACATACGGCAGATTATGAGAAAGGCCACACGGAAATTTGTCGAGGGTGAAAAGAAGCCCATATCAATCACATCGAAAAACCTGGAGGATTACCTGGGGAAACCCCGTTTCACCGATGAGTCCCTCTATGACAAGCGTATTTCCGGCGTGGTCATGGGCCTTGCCTGGACCAGCCTGGGCGGCGCTACCCTGTACATTGAGTCATCGGCGGTCCCGTCAAAGACGAAAGGGTTCAAGCAGACCGGGCAGCTCGGTGACGTCATGAGGGAGTCAGCGGAAATCGCCTATACCTATATAAGCTCCAAGATCAAGGACTACGGAATTGATGATGATTTTTTTAACTGCAACTTCATCCATCTCCATGTTCCCGCAGGGGCAACCCCGAAGGACGGGCCTTCCGCGGGAGTAACCATGGCCACGGCGCTCTATTCCCTTGCAAAGAAAAAGCCGATAAAAAGGAACATCGCGATGACCGGCGAGCTCACGATTACCGGCAAGGTGCTTCCCATAGGCGGAGTTAAGGAAAAGACCATCGCGGCAAAAAAAGCAAAAGTCAGGAGGCTGATATTTCCCTTCGAAAACAAGAAGGATTTCATTGAACTCCCCGATTACATAAAAAAAGACCTCGATGCCCATTTTGTGAACTATTTTGATGAAATCCTGGAGCTTGTTTTTTAGGAATACCTACAATGCCCTCACCCCCGACCCCTCTCCCGGAATAGGGAGAGGGGAGAGTATAAATGAACATTTTGTTTTTTATAGAAATGGATTATATATATTTAATGAATATAGATTCAATAAGAACTGAAAAAATATTTGGAACTCATGAAACAGAAACCCTCGCCCTACCGGGAGAGGCGACAAACACGATGTTTTAGTGTCGAGCGCGGACAGGAGGTCCGAATAGCGCTCGACGAATGCGGCAGAGCGCGGGTGAGGGCATTGAGTGGTAATAATTTTATCCCGTGTCGAACCCTGTTAATCCGTGAGCAATTTTTTATTTTATATGAGAAGATAAAAAAAATTCAATTCCGGTTATTATAATTGACAGGTTTAAACAGAAAATAATTAGATGACTTCGCAACATTGCCGGCCCAGGTGGTGGAATTTGGTAGACACGCATGGTTGAGGGCCATGTGGGAATTGTCCTGTGTGGGTTCAAGTCCCGCCCTGGGCACAGAATAAAAAAAGCTCCTGTCAGGGAGCTTTTTTATTTCCTGCCTGTACAAAATTGTAACTGCTTAGCTGTAAAAAAGCGCTCACGGATGCACACGGATTTTCACGGATACATTCTCAAGAAAATAAGTTAATGAATTATTAAAGCAGGTCACTATTTGAATTTCGAAATTAATTTAAATTTGAAGGAAAAATTATTAAATTGATATTATCAAAATTGAAAAACCCGTGTTAATCCGTGAGCAATAATCTTTTACTGATATTAATCGCTCCAGGTTACGGTATTCAGGTTTTTCACATTTATTTTTTCTATCTGCCTTTTCCATCTTATGCTTATCACAGCCCGGTCGAGGTCGGCACCGGTGATTATGGCATAGGAGAGGTCGGCATTGGACAGGTTCGCCTGCACCAGGCTGGAGCCGTTGAGCCTTGCGCCGCTTAAGTTGGAGCCGGACAGGTCTGCCCTGTCCAGGTTTGTATTGATAATTTCGGAACCGCTCATGTTTGCATGGTTCAGCCGCGAATCCGAGAAATCGGCATTGGATATTTTTGAAGCGCTCAGATCTGAACCGGAGAGTTCTGCTTTTTTTACCACAGAATAGTTCATATTGGTGCCGCTTAAATAGGCCTGCGCAAGGTTGGCGCCTGTCAGGTTTGCTCTCTCCAAGTCGGCTTCAAGGAGATTTGCCCTTGTGAGGTTGGCCCCGGTGAGGTTTGCCTCGCGAAGGTCCACGGAAACGTACCGGCCGGTGTGAATTATTTTTGCGAATTTTACCTTGCTCAGGTTGGCATCGGTTAAATCGGCATTCTGTAAATTGGCACCTATGAACTTTGTATTTCGTAAATCGGCACCGCGGAAATCCCTTCCATGCAGGTCGAATCCGTTGTAATTGGTCACGCAGCCGGTAAAAAGGGAAGCAGCAATAAATAATATGACCGTTGAAGGGGGGTGTATTTTTATCATATCATCAGATGAACTTTTTCACTGTTCTATAAATATGGTAGTTATCAGTAGTTTCAACGACACCGAAATGCTTTTCGCACATGTCGCATGTATAATATTTTGTCGAGGACTTGTCCCTGCCTCTGAAAATTTTTTCAAAAGTCACATTCCGGTTTTTGCATTTGGGGCAGAAAACATCAAACATTTTATTTATCTCTTTTTATGTAACCACTCAGCTATAATTAATTGCTCAGGTCTTTATGCGGATATTCACGGATTTTTTTAATAACATTATCAGAAACTTATTCTCATATTAAATTTATTTTTTGAATTCAATAATAAATTTTCATT
The DNA here is from genome assembly GCA_009885955.1 of Spirochaetia bacterium. Taxonomy (GTDB): domain Bacteria; phylum Spirochaetota; class UBA4802; order UBA4802; family UBA5550; genus VFJS01. The sequence goes on from VFJS01000088.1 coordinate 58,280, forward strand.
AATATCTCATTTTTATCAGTGTTTATCCGTGCTAATCCGTGAGCAAATTTATTCTCCTCTTTTCTGGCTGAGTAGTTACCTTTTTATCGATTTTTCACTTAGCTTTATTATTATACTGGAAAATGATTGAACTTGCAAACTTTTTAATGGGATTTAAGGATTTTTTTGGTTTTTCTGGAATGAACTGATCATGGGAAAATATTAAACCACGAAAAACACGAAAGGCACGAAAAAAAATTACCATGGAATATCCAACATATTCGAGCTGGCGCGCAGGCCCAAAGAGATCGTCACAATTCACGCCCCAATTAACTTCCCTGAAAAATCAATAAAAAACTTGACTTCAAATGGCACGGAGAAATATTTTTCCTGTTACGTACTTTCCCGGAAGCATTGCCGGTGCCGGTTTTATCATCCCCCGGCTGACGAGTAATAATATTCTGATAATCAAAGACAAGGAGAAATATTATGAGCGGAAAAGAAATGGATAAAACACTGGTTCTTATCAAACCCGATGCGCTGAAGAACTCCCTCACGGGGTATGTGCTCTCAATCCTCTCGGAGTTTCATACGGGTCTCTGTTTTGCAGCGACGAAGATCGTCCAGGTGAACAGGATACTGGCCGACGAGCACTATGCCGAGCACCGGGGCAAGGTTTTTTTCGATCCCCTCATTGAGTATATCATGGGGCAATCACATTATCCCAAGGAGCCGAACAAGCAGCGGGTCATCGCCATCGTATATCTCGGGGCAGATGCCGTGAAAAAAGTGAGGGACATTGCAGGCCCCACGAACCCCCATGTCGCGCGGGAGCAGAAACCCGGCTGCGTCCGGGCCCTGGGGACCATCGTTCCATTGAAGAATGCCGCCGATGAGGTTGTGGGGACCCGCATGGACAACCTGATCCATGCATCTGCCACGGATGAAGAGGCGGAACGGGAGATTAAGCTCTGGTTCAAGCCCAACGACATTCCTCCGTTCCTCCGCTCATACCCGGTGAAGCAGAGCGACCTTCACTACTATTACAAGGGGAAAAAGCTCTTCACATCCCATGAGCCCGGCAGCATCTGCCTCCTGGCACCGGGCGACCTGGCATGGGAAAGCGACCTGGACACTCTCCAGGGTATCAAGAACGGCAAACCGGGAGCCCAGTCCCTGGAGTCCGTGGCGGCAAAATATCTCATCAATGAGATCCGCGAGGTCTGATTTGGTATAAGACGGCATCATGAACTGATTGTTATCCGCAAAAGTGTAAGAAAGGGGGATAAGGGGGCTGGTTGAGATATGGGGATAATAATAAAATTTATTAATTTTTTAAATATTACCTATTTCTTCCATCTCCCTATCTCATCTATCCCCCTATCCCCTATATCTTACACATGAGACATGCGGGCTGAAGTCATCAATCATAGGAGGAGATCTGCGGTGAGAACTGATCAATGAAAAAATAAATGTTATCCAGACAAACAGAGCAATGGAAAAATTATTGAAATGAAAAAAATCCTCTACCCTGCCCTGGGGGCAGTCATCATCTTTATATCATACACCGGATTTAAAAAGCTTGAACCTTCCCCGTCCATTTCCATTTATGGAAACATACCACCGGAAGAGTACCTTACCGGGCGTTTCAGCTATTCTGAAAATCCCCTCTTCATAAAGCCCGAAACCCTGGGGATCCCGGTTGACAGCAGGAGCCACTATCTCCGGAAGGAGGCCGCAGAGGCTTTGAAGCAGATGCACTCGGCCTTTTCAGCAGAGAATCCCGGCATTAAGCTCTATCTCAGCAGCTCCACAAGGAATTTCCGGGACCAGAAGGCCATCTGGGAGAACAAGTGGGATTCCGCTCTTTTCAACGGCGGGGGGAAAGACCCGCTTCAGAAAGCATTAAAAATCTTGAACTACTCCTCCATGCCCGGCACATCCCGGCACCACTGGGGCACCGATGTTGACATAAATGTTCTCACCAATGACTACTACGAAACGGGCGACGGGAAAGTCATATACACCTGGCTCAATACCCATGCCCGCGAGTACGGCTTCTGCCAGCCATACACTAAGAACAGGCGAAAGGGCTATCTCGAAGAGAGGTGGCACTGGTCCTACATTCCCCTGGCAGGAAAATTTTTAAGCGGCTGGAACTCGAATTTCGGGGGGGATGATAATGCCTTTAAGAAGGCCGGGCTTTTCAAGGGTTCGGAACACGCCGGTCACCTGGCCGGGATGTATGTAAATTCTATAAACGATCTGTGCAGGTGAAAATTCTCCTCGCATACATCTCCGAGTACCGGGACAGGAATGATTACTATATGTCCCTTATGCCTTCGGGCCTTACTTCCATAGCCTCGTATCTCCAGGAGAAAGGTCACGATGTCAAGCTTGCAAATTATTCAGCTTCCGGCTGGAAAAAGGGGGCCGGGGATATCATACGGGAGAATCCCGATGCCCTCGGCGTCTCTATTTTTTCCTTTAACAGAACGGACTCTTTTCGAATGATTAAAAAAGCCCGGGCATCTCTGACCGCAGTGAAGATAATTATTGGCGGGCCCCATGCGACTTTCCTGTCCGGCGAGATCATGAAGAGGCACGGGGAGATTGATTACATTGTTGCAGGGGAGGGGGAACTGGCGCTATCCTCCCTTCTTGATGACATGGGAAAGGGTGTACCGCGGGAGAAGATAATTCACGGCGGGAGGATTGATGATCTTGATACGCTTCCGGCCGCCCCTGAATTTACCGGGGAGCTTTCCGGCGTGAACACAAGAGAGCAGTACAAGTACATCATAACCTCGCGGGGATGCCCGGGCAGCTGCACCTTCTGCTCTTCCCCGGCCTTCTGGGAGAGGAAGGTGAGATACCGGAGCGCGGAACATGTCTTCAATGAAATAAAATATATCCATGAGAAGTACGGAATTATATATTTTTCCATACGCGATGATAATTTTACCCTCAATAAAAAAAGGGTCCTTGAGTTTTCAAAACTGCTGCAGAAGAGCGGGATCTACCTCATGTGGAACTGCCAGGCCAGGGTGGATACCGTTGACCAGGAGATGCTCGTTGAAATGAAAAGGGCCGGGCTTGAGCATATCCAGTACGGCGTTGAATCGGGTTCCGGGGAGATGCTCCGGAGATACGGCAAGTCGATTGACACTGCTGATATAATTAAGGCTGCGGAATTGACCAGAAATGCGGGAATATACCTCTCCATCTACCTCATGACCGGTATGGAGGGCGAGGGCCCGGAGGACATAAGAAAAACGGTCTCGCTCATGAAGAAAGTGAGGCCCGGGGACTGCATCATCTCCCCTGTCGCATATTATCCGGGCACAGCCCTTTACAATGATATGAAGAATAAGGGAAAGATACGCGATGCCCACTGGTTTGAAAACAGGGAGAGCGGCCTCTACGTCAGGGATGATAATGATGCCCGCACAGGCATGGCAGAGCTGGCCGAGGCAGCGTACCGGATAGCATCTTCATCGGGTTACGGCGAAAGGGATTTTGCAGGTCACAGGCTGGTTGCCGGAGATGACTGCTGGGTCACCGATATCATGGAAGGCGACATGTTCATGGCCGGGGGATATTATGACAGGGCGGAGAAATGCCTGGAAAAAGTTATACAGTCGTATCCTGGTAATATTTGGGGATTTTACCGGATGGGACAACTTAAACAAGAACAGGGTGAATTTCCCGGAGCAGTATTATTCTATAAAAAGGCTCAGTCTATAAATCCGGAATTTTACGGCACCTGGATGAACCTGGCCGCGGTCTATCTTGCTCAGAGCAATCTTGCTCAGAGTAACAGGTATCTTGCTCAGAGCAACAGGGCTGCTGCATTGGAACATATTGAAAAAGCCTATCAGATAAACAGCTATCATAAGAAAATAAAGGAGATACGGAAAAAGTGCCTGCGCCATGGAAAGTGAGCTAAAATTCATCAGAATTCTCTCTTTATCTTCATAATTCCCTTATTTTCATTATGAAATAAGGCCCTATGATGATTTTTTCTGCAAACCGTCAGCTTTTGATTTATTTATCCGGGGGCCTGTATATATTAATTAATAGTGGCTGAAATACTTGACAAATAAGCTGTTATTTTACAATTTACCGTTATAAACATAATCAGGTTTACGCAGATCATTCAGCAGCCTGATTCTTATAAGTACCTGTAATTTTATTTTAAAAAGGGGGTATATATGAACATAAAAGTCGGGATTAATGGATTCGGAAGGATTGGGAGGAATGTTCTCAAGGCTATATTGTCGGATAAGGGCAAATATGGAAATATTGAGGTAGTCAGCATAAATGACCTTACAGATTCAAAAACGCTGGCGCACCTTTTTAAATATGATTCGGTTTTCGGCATTTACCAGGGCGAAGTCTCCTTCATAGACGATTCACTGGTTGTTGACGGCAAAAAGATCAAGGTCCATTCCGAGAAGGACCCGAAACAGATTCCATGGAAGGCGGACGGCGTGGATGTCGTTATCGAGTCAACGGGCTTTTTTACTGACAAGGGGAAAACCCTGGCCCACATGGATGCCGGTGCAAAAAAAGTAATCATCACCGCCCCGGCAAAAGACGAGGACATTACCATAGTCATGGGCGTCAATGATGATAAATACGACAAGTCGAAGCATCACATATTGTCGAACGCTTCATGCACAACAAACTGCCTTGCACCCATAGCAAAGGTCCTCCACGAAAAATTCGTCATTGAGAAAGGGGCCATGACCACGATACATTCCTACACGAATGATCAGAAGATACTCGACGCTCCTCATAAGGATTTCAGGAGGGCCAGGGCTGCTGCAATGTCAATGATACCAACGACAACCGGCGCTGCCAAGGCGGTAACCCTCGTTATACCCGAACTCAAGGGGAAGCTCGACGGCGGAGCGATCCGTGTCCCCACACCTGACGTATCACTAGTCGATTTTGTCTGCAAGGTTGGGAAAAAGACCTCGGCACAGGAGGTCAATGCGGTACTCAAGGAGGCGTCACTGGGTAAACTCAAAGGCATCCTCCAGTTCTGCGAAGAGGAGCTGGTCTCCGTGGATTTTCTCGGAAATTCACATTCATCCATTGTCGATGCCGAATCAACAAAGGTGCTCGATGGAGACCTGGTAAAGGTACTCAGCTGGTATGATAATGAGTGGGGCTATTCGGTTCGTGTAGCCGACCTTATCAATCATATAATGAAATAAGGTAATTACGCAGACAGGAAGAAAAAATTCGCTCACGGATCAGAAAGGATAAAGACTGATAAGACTGATAAGAATGAATTGATGATAATAAAAAATATTAAAAAAATCCGTGTATAGACCTGTGAATCCGTGAGGAAATATAGTATTGTACAGTTACGAAATAACAGAGAATTAATATACAGAGGTTAGCCGTGGGAAGAAGGGAAATTTTCGCCGGGAACTGGAAAATGTTCAAGACATACCGGGAGGCAGAGGACCTGGTAAAAGGAATACTGTCGGGCCTGGGTGATATCGGGAGCCGCGAGGTTGTTATTTTCCCGCCGGCTGTCTATGCCAGGGATATGGCAAAGCTCTGCATGAACACCCAGGTGAAAGTGGGCATTCAGAACATGTACCATGAGAAGGAGGGCGCCTTTACAGGGGAACTCTCACCTTCCATGGTCAGGGATTGCGGCTGCGCCTACATTCTCATCGGCCATTCCGAGCGCAGGCATGTTTTCGGAGAGAAGGATGGCGATGTAAACAAAAAAGTAAAGGCCGCCCTGGAAAACGGCCTCTCCCCGGTTCTCTGCATAGGAGAGCTGCTTGATGACAGGGAAAAAGGGCGGACAAGGGAAATAGTAAAGAAACAGCTTGAAGGCGGCCTCGACAGGATTGCTGCCGGAGATCTTGATAAAATAATTATTGCCTATGAGCCTGTCTGGGCAATAGGAACCGGTAAGGTTGCCACACCGGAAATAGCTGAAGAGACCCATCTCTTTATAAGGGAAATTATCGGTACTCTTTATGACGGGAAGGTGTCTCAAAACATGCCAATACTCTATGGCGGCTCTGTAAAGCCCGATAACATCTCCGGCCTGCATGTGAAGGAAAATATCGATGGAGCTCTTGTGGGGGGCGCATGCCTGAAAGCGGATTCATTTCTGGATATCATTCATGTTAAGTGAATTCCGTAAATATTTGATATAATAAAAATGAGGGTTTTATGGAAATTATGATAAGTCTTTTCACCGTGTTATTTGTAATACTCTGTGTTCTCCTGGTGATTTTGATTCTTCTCCAGTCGGACAAGAGCGCAGGCATGGGAATTCTCGGCGGCTCCAGCCAGTCGGCCTTCGGTTCATCAACAGCCGATGTCATCACAAAAATTTCAGCGGTCATGATAGGCCTCTACATGCTCGGTTCCCTGGGCCTTTCAGTTATGGAATCATACAATGTATCGTCAATCGAGAACAAGGTCATGATGGAAGAGAACGTTCCGTCGGGCATGATTGACACCGATGCCAAAAAGGTCGATGTGCCCGTGGACAAGGGAAGCCCGAAAGCTGATACAAAAGAGAAGAAGTAAATAACATACTATGTGTTTATAATAAAAAATGATTAAACAATACTGGAGAAAATTATGAATTTAGAAAATTATATTTTTACATCAGAATCGGTTTCAGAGGGCCACCCCGACAAGGTATGCGACCAGATATCCGATGCCATCCTTGATGCCCACCTTGAAGGGGACAGAAAGTCAAGAGTTGCCCTGGAAACGCTTGTTACTACTGACAAGGTGGTTCTTGCAGGCGAGATAACTTCGACTATCAAGGTTGATTACGAAAAAATTGCAAGAGGCGTAATTGATGACATCGGATATAATGACGACTCCATACGCTTCGCATGCCAGACATGCGATGTGGAGGTCTATGTACACTCGCAGTCGCCGGATATCTCACAGGGTGTCACCGAGGGTGAAGGGCTCTTCAAGGAGCAGGGCGCCGGAGACCAGGGGATGATGTTCGGATATGCCGTTGCGGAAACCGAAGAACTCATGCCCATGCCCATACTCCTTGCGCACAAGCTCGTTAAGAAGCTGGCGGAAGTAAGGAAAAAGGGCGAGCTTAAATTCCTCAGGCCCGATTCAAAGTCCCAGGTCACCATTGAGTATGAAAAAGGGAAACCGAAGAGGGTAGACGCGATTGTCATATCAACCCAGCATACGCCTGAAGTGGATCTAAAGACAATTTATGACGGTGTCATGGAGACAACAATAAAGAAAATCATTCCGGTGAACTATATAGACTCAAAGACAAAATTTTATGTGAATCCCACGGGCCGCTTTGTCGTGGGCGGGCCTGATGGCGATACCGGGCTTACCGGCAGGAAGATTATTGTCGATACCTACGGCGGCATGGGGCGCCATGGGGGCGGCGCTTTTTCAGGAAAGGATCCGTCTAAGGTTGACAGGTCAGCCGCATACATGGCAAGATACATCGCAAAGAACATCGTAGCTGCCGGGCTGGCGCACAGATGCGAGGTACAGCTGGCCTATGCAATAGGCGTTGCCGAACCGGTATCCGTCATGGTAGAAACATTCGGTACCGGTAAAATTGACGATGCAAAGATTATTGAGAGGGTCAAAAAATTTTTTAATATGAAACCGGCCGGAATAATAGAGACCCTGAACCTGCTCAGGCCAATGTACAGGAAGAGTGCAACGTACGGGCATTTCGGAAGGGAAAACGAAGGATTCCCCTGGGAATTAAAGGATAAGGTGGATTTTCTCAAATAAATCCCGTTGTTCAGTTTTTATCGCTCCGGATATTTTTTCGGACATGAAAGAATATCCATCAGCCGGCAGGATTGTATTTTCACAAAATCCAGCCTGATGGGCGCCGAATGCGCCCGTTATTTTTTTCCTGACAGGGCAGGGGATAGTTTATATCTCATGATGGTGCTGAATCTTCTAACTATAAGCCCCTGCTGCAGTATATCTATCTTATTAAAGTAGAATGTGATGACTAATATTTCGTTAATATCTATTTTTGATTCAGTGCCGACCTGGGTAATGCTTCTCCCCATTGTCATATGCTCAATTATTGTCCTTGCAATCGTTATTGAGAGGATGATTTTTTACCGTACAAACAGCAACAATTTTAAGACAATAATGAGCAGGGTCATCAAGCATGTTAATATAAATGAAATAGCCGATGCCAAGTCACATTGCCTTCAGTTCAGAGGGACGGTTGTGAGGATGATCTACAATATTCTGGATGGATGGGTTGTATCTGATGAAAGAAGCCAGGTCATAAGGGGTGAGTCGGAAAACGCGATTCTTCATATTGAAAAATACGGGAATATCATATCTACTATAGCAACGGTAGCGCCGATGCTGGGGCTGCTCGGAACAGTAACAGGCATGATGAAAGCCTTCAGCGCCCTGTCCAAACTCGGCCCTGCATCCCACAATAATCTGGCCCTGGGAATAACTGAATCCCTTGTAACAACGGCCTTCGGGCTTATCGTGGCAATACCAGCCTCCATATTTTATAATTATATGGTAAACAAGGCAATGTACCTTACCAAGGAAATAGAATTTATTGCCAATACTTTTATTGAAGCTGATGAAAAGAACATTGGGACCCTGAAACAACCATGAGCTGTCTGAATGCTGCTCCAAAGATAAATCCTGTAAAACATTTGAGCTGGAAAATTGCATGGACATGTTAAATTGAAAAAATTATACTATCTGAAATTCGATACAAAACTGAAATATAAGTCAGATATATTCATCATATCTCTTGTGGACATAGTCCTTCTTCTCCTGACATTCTTCATGGTAACAACATCGCTCGGCTCTGAGTCATCTATAACTGTTCATCTTCCCAAAGCCGAGCAGTCCGGTGAAATTAAATCAGGGAAATATGTTATATCGGTAAACGAAAAAAATGAGATATATATTAATGATATACTGGTTAAAAAAGAAGACCTTCTTGCCGAATTCAGAAAAAGAAAGGATGAACTCGGCGGTATCCCTGTTATTATCCGCGGTGATAAGAAGGCAAATTATGAGACTTTGGTGTCGGTGATTGACCTTCTGAACCAGGCAGGTCTTCCAAAATTCACCCTGTCAACGGTTAAATAAGCTGATTGAAACCGGATATAATTGAAATCGTGACAGATTGTATCAAACATTGTAAGGTAAATAATAATTATCGGATCATATGAAAAAAATTTTACTAATGACATCCTTTATCTCCATAGCCGCATTGATTATTTTTATGCTTGTTGCCGGCGCATTTACACAGCCATCAAGATATGAAGGTAAAACGGTTACTGCCGTATTTTTTCATGGATTGAATAAAACAAAGGAAAAGGACCTCGTCGATATCATGCTGACAAAGAAAGGGGTACCTCTGAGTTTTAAGGACATCGAGAATGACAGGAAATATATAACGGGTTTCGGCAGGTTCAGGAGTGTGGAAGTAAAATATTCCGAAACAAAGGACGGGATACAGCTTAATATCCACTGTGTTGAAGATGACAGCGGAAAAACTGTTCAGGAAAATTATGAAGGGCTGAAAGTAAAAAAAATACATGTTTCAGGGATTAATTTTCTTACCCCCGGTGACTTAACCAGGATAATGTCCACCAAAGCCGGACAACCTTTCAAAAATACCGATTTTGAAAAAGACAAGATGGAAATACTGAAAATTGTAAAGATCGACAGGCTCAAGACATGGTTCGAAAAGGACAAGGACGGCGTAATCATATACATCTCCTGCCGGGAGAAGCCCTTTGTTTTCCTGAACCCCGAGAAGTATGAAGGGAAGATAGTAAAGGAGAGAAAGCTTTACGGCCTTATTAACCTCAGTCAGAATGACATCTATGATCAGATGAGAACGACTGAAGGCCATCCCCTGAGAGCAGTTGAGATACGGGATGACATTGAGAATATATTCAATGAGAATAAACTGTATAACATTGAAATTTTGATCGAAGAATTCAAGGATGGCGTAAGGCTCCTCATCTTCTGCAAGGAAGGGCAGCGGATAGAGTCGGTTGAATTCAAGGGGATGGAGGAATTTCAGTCAGTGGACATTTCAGAGCTCTTAGCCCTTAAGGAGGGGCAGATATTCAGAAGGGACTATCTTGAAAAGAGCCTTAAGTCCATGAAGGATAAATATAACTCCGAAGGCATGTTCAACTCGATCATCAGCTATAATATCATCCCCAATGAAGACGAAAATACGATCAAGGTTCAGTTCATCGTTGATGAGGGTGAGGAGATTAAAGTCCAGAAAATATCGATCATGGGAGCCAGGAACATAGATTACCGGGACCTTGCTGAACTTATGGAGACCAAAGAAGCATCGATGTTTTATGACGGCGCTTTTAAAAAGGATGTCTATGAGCAGGATAAAAGTAAAATCATTGCTTATTACAAGGAGAGGGGTTACCTTGATGCCCAGATTGTCGAAGACATGTTTGAGTATGAATGGGAAAATCCCGTGAAGCAGGATAAACGCGCTATTTTTATTATAATGAAAATCAGTGAGGGGGAGAAGTATTATTTTGACGGTTATTCCATCAATATTTCCGGGAAAGACGGCAAAACAGTTTTCACCAAAGAGGAATTTTTCAGGGATTTTGAGCTTCAGGAGAAGGGGGGGGTATTCAATGACCTGAAGTTCTCTCAGGACAAACAGACAATAGGCTTCAAGTATGCATCAAAGGGTTATATATTCGCAAAGATAATCCCGAAGAAAACGGTGACCGAGAGGGAGGTACAGGTAAAGGGGAAGATGGAGAAGAGAAAATTTGTTTTCCACGATATCTCAATTACCGAGGGAGAAATAGCCTACATAGAAAGGATCCTCATTAAAGGAAATAAAAAAACGAAGGACAAGGTCATAAGAAGGGAGATCATCATTAACGAGAATGAACTATTTGATGCAAGAAAGGTGCAGATTTCAAGGCAGAATATCTCAAACCTTGGATTCTTCAAACAGGTGAATTTTGATTTTAAGCCAGGCAGCACAGAGAGCTTTGTAAATATGGTTGTGGATGTTGAAGAACAGCCTTCAGGCACAATTTCTCTGGGAGGAGGATACGGGACAAATTCGGGATTTTCCATTTTCGCGGACCTTGCCGAGAACAACCTTTATGGAAACGGCCAGAGGGTGGGCATAAAGTTTGAGTATGGGCCCCTGAGAAGATCCGTGACACTGTCATTTTATGAGAAATGGCTCTTTGATATCCCCCTTGGATTTGAATTCAGCGTCTATTACCGCATGTATGAGAATAAAAATGAACCGTCAGTTTTTCCGAAGAATGATGCAACGGCCCAATACGAGACACAGATTGTGGGTTACACGGCAGATTTCGGATACCGGTTCTGGAACTATTTTACACTGGGTTTTGCCTGGGACCACCAGTTTAAGAATTATTTAAATCCATCCGGAAACAGCGCGGATGAAATATTTATGGCCGTATCAAGGGGGATCCAGGAAAAGAGGACTGTTTCATACTATCTATCGTTCAATACAAGAGATAACAATTTCAATCCTACATCCGGGGTATTATGCGGATTAACCGTGGGATTGACCGGCGGTACTATGCTCGGCGGAGATGACCACTATATCAGGTACACACCAAAGTTGAATTTTTATTTATCACCGTTCCACCTGCCATTCCTGAAGACCCACCCAGTTGTATTTGAATTCAGGGCCAGCGGGACCTTCCTTGGCCAGCCATTGAACAGCCGCCAGCTGGAGAAAAGCAAACCTTTCGAAAAGAACCCGTGGATCGAAGCCGAGGACCGGATGAGTATGGGCGGCCCCGAGACAATTAGGGGCTGGGATTATACGGATAATAGACTCCCTGAGTCATGGACAAGCGTAAAATTATTCGACAGGATCCTCTATGGTGTTGAATTGAGAGTCCCAATTCATCCCCAGATGCTCTGGCTTGCGCTCTTTTTCGATGCCGGATCTCTCTGGACCGACAAAAAATGGGAAAAGCAGCTGACCCAGGACTACCGGGATATCATTGATCAGGACAAAACGAACAAGAACGTCTATGACATAAGGGAGGCGTTGAACAATAAGGTAGATCTTATGTCTTACTTCCGGTATTCCTACGGCTTCGGATTCAGGATTCAGATCCCCATGATGCCCCTGAGGTTCTGGTTCGGCAGGAAAATGCTCTATCAGGAAGGAACATTCAAGACGATAAGCGACTATAACTTCCAGTTCAGCATTGGTGATATGAGGTGGTAATTGGCAGGATTTATACTTTCATTATTCATCCTTTTTGTCACTGCGTGCTCTTCAGCAGTTAAGGATAACGCAATTGTTAACAGGGAAAATATTGTAATAAGATACTTCAGTCTTTCGGTGGTTTATAATTCCATATCAGAAACTGATGTTGATTTTAAAATGGCCAGGATAAGGCAGGATGAAATCATCATGTCGATAAAAAGCCTCGAAGAGGATATTTTTCTGTCTGAAAACAGGAAGGATTTGATGAAAAGATATTCCGGGGAAAAAGAGAGGCTGGAAAAAGCTGATAAAAATGTTATCTATCATAAAGCGAGAATCCTTAACAGGGTGAACAAGGCGGTTAAAATAACTGCTGAAAGAATAGGCGCTGATTATATTCTGAATATAAACGATGATGCCGTGTACGGGAAGAAAAAATTTGATATTACCGAGGAGATTATCAGGGAGATCATGAAAATGGATGAACTTACATCGCCCTCGGTCAGGTGACAGGGCGGGGCGGACTCTTTTATTTAAAAAATGTTGACAATATTTTTGTATATATTGAAACTTGCATAAATTAAACTTCAGGAGGTATCAATTTGTTATTTTTAATAGCCACAGCGTTTGCCCAGACTACAGAAACAGGCGGGGGGGGTCCGGCGTCTAATCCTATTGCCACCCTGGTCCCAATTGCCCTGATGATAGTAATTTTTTATTTTCTTCTTATACGGCCGCAGCAGAAAAAAGAGAAGGAGAGAAAAAAACTGATCAGCGAGATTAAAGAAGGCGATAAGGTTTTAACAATCGGCGGTATGTATGGAATAGTATCGGATATTAAAGATGAAAATACGATTGTACTGAAAATATCCGGCAATACAAAAGCCGAATTTACAAAGAGCTCTATTCAGACAAAGATCTGATAAAAATTCCTGAAAAACCGGTATTAATGATCAAAATATTTGTAATATTTTTCATTTCATTCTTTTTTCAGGGATTGGATTCCGCATATTCTCAACCTGCGGAATCGGTAAAAGAGAGCGGAGATGTTAAAAATAATGCCGGGATTGAAAAAAAAAATACGGCAGTAGATTCAAAAACAGAAAAAAAAGTTGAGACCGAGAAGAAAAAACAGAATGGTAAGGAAACAAAGGAAATAAAAGAGACTAAGGAATTTAAGGAAATAAAGGAAACAAAAGAATCAAAGGAAAAAGCCCAGATAAAAGAAAAGTCAAAATCCCTCACTGTTGAAAAGAAGGAAAATGTTACTGTAAAAATAGAGAAGGTACAGAGGGTGCCTGAAATTTTAGATGCTGGCGATGACAGCGGCGGCATGATTTTAACTATTAATGAAGGTGACTTTAAATATCAAAGGATTCCAGGTTATGTGTCTTCTGATGGGGATGGTAAAAAATCAGATTCAGGCGACACTGCAGGAGAAGAGATAAAAAACATTATCCCCGACAAGATTGAGATACAGGATTTAAAAGGAAAACAATCTTCAGGGCCAGGCAGGGAATCCGGAAGTATATTTGCAAAACTGGGCCTGGCATTATTGATAATAATAATTTTTGTTATATATAGAATACGGCTTCAGAAAGGCGGAAACAAGATATCAAGGCGTTATACAAAATAATTTTAATTTTTTGAGGGAATAAATGAACAGGAGAATGGCTTATAAACTTTTTTATATTTTGGCAATAATTATCATTTCAATATTGCTTATTATTCCCACTATAGGCGAAAAGAAGATGGAAATCGTCTTCAATGCTGAAACCGTTCAGGATGAAATAAAGGCTGTCAAAAACAGATTTTCATCTACGGATTATATAATAGAAGAAAAGGATAAAACCCTCATAATCCGCGGCAGCAATATTACCGATGCCATTATGAATGAGATTAAGATATTCAAAGGTGTAATGGACGTACAGATACTGAAGCACTGGGTTGAAGAGAAGTTTCTTGCAAAAAAAATCAACCTGGGGCTGGATCTTCAGGGCGGGATGCACCTGGTACTCAGGGCAAATTATGACCGGATGCAGACCACAATGAACAGGATTCTTACCGATACCGACAAGACCGAGATTACACAGCAGGCCCTTGAAATGCTGAGAAACAGGATCGACAGGTTCGGCGTCTCGGAACCCGTCATCAGGCCGAGAGGGGTTGAAGCAATTGAAATTCAGCTTCCCGGGGTTAAGGATCCGAAAAAGGTAAAGGATGCCCTCGGGGTTACCGGAAGCCTTGAGTACAGGTTTGTCGATGAAAAATATTCAACAGACGCATTGAACTGGATGGGGCAGAATTTCAAGGATAAGCAAATCCCCGATGATTGGGGGAATCAGAAAGAGCTTCTCTCCAGAATGTCCAGCGATATCAAGCTGGCCTCTGATGTGGAACTTTTATTCTATTATGACAGGATAAAAGATTCAAAAAAAATTATACCAACCAATCCAATGGCCATTATAAGAAAATCAGCATTGAAAGGTACTGACATACAGGAGGCTGCAGTAGACAGGGATGATACCGGCCGGATAGTTGTAAAGTTCAAGACCACATCTGATGGTGCACTGAAGCTTGCAGAGGCCACCTCTGATAAAAACAAGGGCAAAAGGCTTGCCATTATACTCGATAACAAGATACGGAATGCCCCCAGCATTAATGAACCCATTCCCACCGGAAGCGGCAATATCAGCGGCGGTTTTTCTTTCCAGGAGGCACAGACACTTGCAAGAGTAATCAAGGAAGGGGCACTTCCCGTTGACCTGGAGATTATTGAGGAGAGAACAGTTGGTCCGTCGCTTGGGCAGGATTCCATAGAGTCAGGTGTGCTGGCGCTGAAAGTCAGTCTGGCCTGCGTCATGGTTTTTATGCTGTTGTATTACAAAATGGCCGGGTTAATTGCTAATATAGGACTAATCCTGAATTTCACATTCATGATCGCAATACTCTCACTGCTTGGATTCACCCTTACGCTGCCTGGAATAGCTGCTTTTGTCCTGACAGTCGGTATGGCTGTGGATGCCAATGTTATCATATATGAACGTATCAAGGAGGAGCTTCGGAGCGGCAAGTCTGTTAGGATGTCTGTTGTTGCAGGTTTTGACAGGGCCTTCTGGGCTATTTTTGATTCAAACCTGACGACAATAATTGCTGCCTTTATCCTTTCTCAGTTCGGTACGGGCCCTATCAAGGGATTTGCTGTTTCTTTGTTTATCGGAATAATCTCCAGCATGTTTGTCGCGTTATACATAATAAGATTTATATATGAAATTATCTCATTGAATAAAACAATTAAGAAACTGAGCATTTAAGGAGCACTATTTTGGAAAAGATATATAATTTTTTAAAATACAGGTTTATTGCTATCGGTATAACCGTAACGTTAATAATAATTTTTATAACTATTTCTATTGTCAAGGGCGGACATGTCCTGGGCATCGATTTCGTCGGAGGGATAAGAATTATAGCCAAGTTTGATAGCGGCGTAAATGAATCAAAAATTAGGGAAGGGCTTGCTCATTTTGATCCGACGGTTCAGCAGATTGGTAAATCTGAGCGAAATGAATATATAGTTTCAACCAAGCTTTTGACAAAGGAACTGGATTCTAAAAAGGATCTGGATACTCTAAGAAAGGACATATCTGAAAAATTTAAAAATGTTGAATTTCTGAGCGAGGAGAACGTGGGTCCTGCTATCGGGGATTACCTGAAAAAATCAGCGATAAAACTGTTCATCATAGCCAACCTTATGATGGCCCTGTATCTTGCATTCAGGTTTGAATTAAAATATTCCATTGGAGCCATGGTTGCGCTCTATCACGACCTGATACTGACCGTAGCCTTTTGCGGTGTAGCGGGTGTTGAATTAAACATTCCGGTAATTGCCGCTCTTCTTACGATATTCGGTTATTCTGTAAATGACACTATCATAATTTTTGACAGGATACGGGAGAACGTTCAGAAACATACAAAGCAGTCCATTATTGAAGTCATTGACAAATCCATATCCCAGACCCTGTCAAGGACTATATTAACTGTTCTCACTACCCTGTTTTCCGTACTTTCATTATATTTCCTTGGCGGTAAGGTTGTAAACGATTTTGCTCTTGTTCTCCTTTTTGGTATAACAACAGGGACATTCTCATCAATTTATGTCGCATCACCTGTGGTGGTCATGTGGGAAAACATGCAGAACAGAAAGAAAGCCAGGGCATAAGAGTTTTTCAAGGCGGAATGTCTTTATCATAATAAAATTCAGACGCCCTGGAAGGGGAATGTGAGGCATTTATCTATTACAATTTTTGTTGTTTTTCTTTTTACATTAAATGTATATTCCCTGGAAACAGGTAAAATGCCCGAGGAGTACGGTCCAGCAAAGCTCCTGAGTTTCACAAGGCATCTTATCAGCAATAACGATAATTACCGCGCGCTCCATGAATTAAACAGGATTAACTTCCTTTATCCCGATTATATTAATCCCGCACTATTCTTTATCACAAAGCACTATCTCCTCTACCGGGGAGGGCAGTACGATTCAATACTGGCAGGTTCAGCAAAATATACCGGCCCGGGTATTCAGGCCCATTCGAGTATGTATATGGCAGATGCCCTCATCGGCCTCCATTCCTACAGGGAGGCACATCTATATGCAGTATCCGCTGATCATGCCGGAGGTATTGAAATTGGCAGGTTCATGTATAAAAGGCGGCTTTTTACCTATCTCATGGCCCCGGGAGATGGCGATGAGATTGAGTACAGGGCCCTTTCTCAGGACAGGGATTTCAGTAAGTATGATGAACTGATTGAGTTTTCCAGGAAAGAGCACTCCTCCCTGAAAAGCCCGGTCCTTGCCGCATTTATTGGCGTTGTGCCCGGAGCAGGGTATGCCTATTCAGGCAATACGAGTACCGGATTAGTTGCGCTTATCGTTGTCTCAATAAACGCGGCAATATCATATTATGCCTTTCGAAACGGAAACCAGCCTATCGGGCTGTTTGTAGGTGCCATGGGAACTTTTTTTTACGGCGGCAGCATACTGGGCGGATACATGTCGGCTGCAAATTACAATAAAATGCAGATGGACAGTCTCCATAACAGGCTGATAAATGACTTTAATTTCAGCAGCGATCATGATTATCTGTATAACAATTTCGGTCTGGGAAGAGATGATAATAAACAGTAAATATATGGACCTGGCCCTGAGGATCGCCTTTGATAACATTGGGAATACATCACCCAATCCCTCTGTGGGGGCTGTTATCGTTAAAAACAATAATGTACTTTCTACAGGCGGGACCTCGGAATACGGTTCCGATCACGCCGAAGTGGTTTCAATAAAGAATGCAGCGGAGAAGGGAATAGACATCAGGGGCGCGGAAATGTATGTATCCCTGGAACCCTGTGATCACCATGGAAACACCCCGCCTTGTACTGAGGCAATAATAAAAGCCGGTATTTCAAAAGTATATATCCCCATCTGCGATCCCAACCCCATTGTCTGCTTCAAGGGGACGGCCAGGCTGAAAAATGCCGGAGTGGATGTTGAAGTCCTCACTGATTATTCATCAGCTGCGGGGGATCTTATACGGCCCTTTGAAAAATTTATATTTCATAAAAAACCCTTTGTTATTAGTAAAAGCGCCATGACCCTGGACGGCAGGATTGCAGCCATGAGCGGAGATTCCAAATGGATCTCATCGGTGAATCTGCGTTATATAGCTCACAGGCTGAGGGCCAAGGTAGATGCGGTAATAGTGGGGAAAAATACATTTTTAAAAGATAATCCGGCATTGAATGTGAGGCTCTGCTCCTTTGACAATAGTGTCAGGGACAGGTTTTCCAGCGGAGATATCAGCCTGTCAGGAAGAAAAAATTTTTTCCTGACAGGGCTCCTTAATTTTACTATTCAATCAAAAAGGGATCCGCTTAGAGTTATTGTCGGGCTCCCTGAAACTGTTGATCCCGGCAGCAATGTCTTCAATGATAACAATTATATTATTTTTGCCAGGGAGAAGGAGTATGAAAGGTACATGAAGGGGGGAACTTTCATCCCGGATTTGAACATTGTAAAAAACACCGGAACTGATCCGGACGGGGAAATAGAATTTATCCTTACTCACCTTGCCGGGAAAGGCATTATGTGCGCGCTTCTTGAGGGCGGGAGCGCCCTTGCCGGTTCCTTTCTTGATGCCGGTGCAATTGACCAGTTTATATATATCATTGTACCGATGATAGCAGGGAATGGTTTATCACCCCTGAATTCAAGAGGCCATGAGAAGATATCGGAATCACACCATCTCCATGATATCACCATTGCCCTTATTGATGATGAGATACTCTATTCCGGGTACAGCGAATCAAAACAGGGCTGAAGCAAGGAGATACATATGTTTACAGGGATAATAGAAGAAACCGGCAGTGTAAGGGGAATATCAAAATCGGGCGATGGATATCTCCTTGAAATTGTTTCTGAACTGGTCTTGGAGGGCACGAAGATCGGCGATTCCATAAGCATCAACGGGGCATGCCAGACAGTAACCAGAATGGGAAAGGGGAGTTTTTCTGTTTTTGTTTCAAAAATTACACACAGTGTCACAACACTTGGCGCATTTAACGCAGGAAAAAAAGTGAACCTGGAGCGCGCTGTTCAGCCTTCAGGAAGGCTCGGCGGGCACATAGTACAGGGCCATGTGGACGGCATAGGGCGGATTGCCGGCCTGAAAAAGGACAATAGCGGAATTGAGGCCTTCGTTGCTGTTGAAGGGAATTTGAATAAATACCTGGTGGAGAAAGGCTCAGTAGCCATTGACGGTATTTCTCTTACCGTGGTATCTCTCACAGAAAAGGGGGCCGGAATTTATTTGATACCGGAAACCGTGAAGAGTACCACGGCATCTGAATGGAAGTCAGGTGATACAGTGAATATAGAAACTGACATACTTGCAAAATATGTGGAGAGGATGCTTCTGTTCGGCAGGGATAGGGAAAATAAAGGAAAGGATATAAAAAGTATGCTCATGGATGAAGGTTTTTTATCCTGAAAATTCCCTTCAAAGATTGAAGATTTTTTTAATATCAATTAATCCGATGTCCACGGGGAGATCTATTTTTTTTCCTTTCAGATGTGAAGATAAATATATCCCGTGAATTGCTTCCAATGCCCTGTATCCGTCAAGACCGGAAGATTCAACTTCACTGGACCTGCCGTTCAGTATTTTCCCGGCCTCGGCATACATTCTTCTGAAACAGCCGGTCCGGTCATATTTTGGGAAGGGCCTTTCCTCCAGGTCCATGAAACCCAGGTAGTACCTGGATGTGCGCCTCATGAATAGCTTTTCGTAGCCGTTGCCGATAATAATTTTCCCTTCAGTTCCTGATATTTCAAGCTCAAATACAAAGTATTTCCGTCCCCCGCCAGCTTCCAGGAAGATATCAGTGTCGTCCTCAGTTTTTAACCAGGCCACAGCCCTGTCCTCGAATCCCCTGGTTCTCCCGGTTCTCTGGAACTCCCCGGTGACCGATTTTATCTCTCCGAAAAGAAACCGTATGATGTCAATAAGGTGTGTACCATCGTGGAGGAGCGGCCCCCCCCCCATTTCAATCCTGCTTCCGGCGCTGTGGCCGCCGGTCAGAATAGACGCATGGACTGTTTTGATTTCGCCTATTTTCCCTTCGTGTATGAGCGATCTCACTTTCCTGTACCGGCCGTCATACCTCCTTTCATGGTTGATGATAAGGCTGACCCTGTTTTTTCTGCATGAGTTTATCAGTTCCCCGGCTTTTTTTAAATCATGGGCAATCGGTTTTTCAAGAACGATAACCTTTGCGCCGCAGGCTGAAGCATGCATTCCTATTACATGATGAGTATCCGTCCACGTAGATATGATCACCATCCCGGGTCTAACTTCATCTAAAAGATTTCTGTAATCGTCATGGAGATTTTTTTCATGTATCGACGCGGCCTGCCCGAACTCAGCCAGCCTCTCCCTGTTAATGTCACAGGCATGAGTTATTTTCAGCCCGGCAGAGCCGGCCCCTCCAAGGTGTGTGCATGGCTTGTTTCTCAGGGGATCATTTTCCAGCAGGAACCCTATTCTGCCGCAGCCAATGAGGGCGATTCTATTTTTCTTCATTGCAGAATTGTTTAAAGTTTGGGCAGGTACTCATTAATCTCAAAATCGGTTATAAAGCTGTTGTATCTGTCCATCTCATAGATCTTATTTTCTATGAACTTTTTATGTATATAACTGCCAAGCGTCTCCTTCATGAGTTCGCTCTTTTCAAAGTTGTCGATGGACCTGTTTATATCAGTAGTAATTTTGCTGAATTTTTTCGAGATTTCATGGTCATGGGTGTCATGTATGTCCATGGGTTCCGGGAGCTTGTATTTTTCTTCAATGCCTTTTAAACCAGAAGCGAGCATGACGGAAAATGCCAGGTATGGGTTGCATGCCGGATCCGGGTTCCTGAGCTCAATCCTCATTGATTCAGGCTTGCCGGGTTTGCACTGGGGTACCCGGATCATGGTCTTGGGGGAGTTGGTGCTCCATGCGATATGTGTTGGCGATTCAAACCCCTGGATGAGCCTCTTATATGAGTTTACCCACTGGTTTGTTATGGCAATATATTCATGGGAATGGGTAAGAAGACCGGCAATGAATCTTTCGCATGTTTCCGAGATATGATTTTTTTTTGAACTGTCGAAAAAGATATTTCTGTCGCCGTCAAAAAGCGACTGATGGATGTGGAGACCGGAACCATTCTGGTCAGCCATCGGCTTGGGCATGAAGGATGCATAGATGTTATTTATCTGGCCAATCTCCTTGGCGATGAGTTTGAAAGTCATGATGTTATCTGCTGTTGACAGCGCATCGGAGTGCCTCAGGTCAATCTCATGCTGGCTGTAGGAAACTTCATGATGGGATGAAAGGACATCTATCCCCATCTTTTCCAGCGTGAGAACGGTCTGTCTCCTGTAGTCCGATGCCAGGTCCAGCGGCGTAAGGTCAAAGTACCCGCCCTTGTCCAGTATTTCAGGACATGATGAGTTTTTAAAAAAGAAGAATTCAATTTCAGGACCTGTATAGAAGGTTAACCCCTTTTCCGAAGCCTTTTCAAGATTTTTTTTCAGAATATACCTGGGATCGCCTTCAAAGGGGGTCATGTCAACAAGATGTATGTCGCAGAACATCCTGGCCACGGCATCCTCCTGTGGCCTCCATGGCAGGATTCGGAAAGTGGACGGATCGGGGAAAGCAATCATCTCCCTTTCGTCGGACCGTACATATCCCTGAAGGGTTGAACCGTCAAACCTAACTCCTTCCAGAAGGGCATCTTCAAGCTCGCTGATGGTTATGGAAAAACTTTTCAGAAATCCCAGGATATCGGTAAACCAGAGCCTTATGAACTTAACCTGCTTCTCCGAAGCATGCTTTAAAATAAAGTCGATGTCCTTAACCATGTATTCATTATCTCCTCTTTGGGGTTGAGTGAAAAGTCAGCCACGGAGACACAGAGAGTGAGCTGACGTAACTTCGTGTCTCTGTGGCAATTTTTAATTTTTAGAAATTGCCAATTCTGATTTTCCCAAATGTTTCTGCTTGAAATTGAACATTTTATTTTCCCGGGATTCATTATTTCATATTGATTAGAATAATCAAGAGAGTAATGATGATAAAAAGAAAGAGTAACATTATCAGGGTGCCCTTGGTAAAGATGGGGGTTTTCTCGGAAAAATTGGTACTTTCTCCGCCTTTGGGTTTTTTTCTGAGAATAATATCTTCATCAATAGCCGGGTCATACATTCTGAGTTTAACCTGCTTTTCATTCTCATATGCCTTGCCGTATACTCCGGGGGCTATTTTAGTCATGATCTCAAGCGGATCCTTTCTGTCATTGCCTGCCTTTATATCAATTATTTCAGCCGGTATGGGGAGAATTTCCTTGTCCCTCCTTATTCCGAGGTCATCAATTATATAATTCGCCCTGTCACCACCGGGCCTGATCTTTATCATGATCCTGTCGCCGATTTTAAGATTATAAATGGGTTTCCCCTTTACCGGGGAAAGAATCAGGTCGATTAATATAATATTTGCAACCGGGGATGCAGATTTATTGTCATCCTCCTTCTTCTCCTCTACCGGTTTGTTTCTATTCAGCTTGATTTCTTCGAAGTCCCTGGCCGGGATTTCATCGATCATGGTATCAACCTGTATGCTGGTTTCATGGAAAATTTTATAAATCTGATTAAAAATCAGGGTTTCCATCTCTTTCAGATTATTATTGTAAGCAAACTCATAAATCTGGGTTATGCTTTTCAAATCACTGGAAAAATTGTTAAAATGAGCGGTAAGAGAAGCAGTCATGCTGTTATTATACTGCCCCTTCAATTTAATGTCAGTTATGGATCCATCATATATATCCCAAGCGGTATTCAATTCAATATTATAAATGTCCGGATATGTGGAAACAATCAGGTTGAATGAATCGAATTCTTTTTTATTATTCAGGACAATTAAAATCTGTCCGTAAATATTCGATTTGTCCGATTTAAACCGGGCTTTTATGATGAGAATTATATCTTCTGAAACCATAATTGAATTAGAATTCCTGAATAGTGTATGCTGCTTAAAGGTAAAATTTTATGTAAAATAATGTTTGAACATAAATCAATTTTATGATCAAATCCTCTTGTTTAATGATTATTTTAGTCACGCAATGTTTATGTGTCAATAGAAAAAAAAAAGAGGAAATAAAATCTCAGGAATGCTTTGCCGAATATAATGAAATAGTGTTTGTATTACCTGTACCGTTACCCGTGTTTTTAAAGAAATATTTTAAAGGCATCTGTTGAATTAAGACAATTTATTGGTTGATTTTAATGATTTTTTAAACGATATATACTATATCAAAAAAGTCTTGTTTTAAATTGAATATTGTTTTAAAATGCGTATAAATGGCTAAAAGTAAAAAAGAAATTAAAGAGGGCAGTCTTGAGCCTGAAAGTAACATTGATGACGCTTACTATTATGGAGAAGAGAGGGGCGGGGCAATATCCCCGGGGTTTACAAGGGCCATAGTCACTATAGCAGTGCTGTTAATTGCAGCATTCATTATTTTTAATATCACTTACGGAAGAAGGGCTGTAATGCTGATTTCGAAAACAGAGATTGAGTCCCTTGACAAGGAAAGTGAAAATGATGATTTCAGGATATATGACAGGGTATATTTTCTCATCGGGAGAAAGTATGGCGCGTTGGATGCCGGATTGGTTATGATCAAGATAGAAAAAAAAAGCTATGGGAATTTTAAAAAATACAAGAATATCAGCTTTGAAGTTGATGCTGATTTCAGAAAAATTAATACGTATATCCCCGGTGAATATTTTAAAAGTCCGGGCAGGTACAGGATAAAGGCGCTCCTTGACAGTTCAACCATTTCAGAAAGGGAAGTTACTTTCAGGGAATAGCGCCTCTATATTTATTATTTAAAAGGGATCTGTTATGAAACAAAAAAATTTTTTTCTCGCTGGATTAATATGTGTAATAATTTTTGGCGCAGGAAAGATTGACCATCTCCAATCTTTTACTGACCAGACAAACACCGAAAAAATGATAAAGGAAAATAAACATTTCATAGAGTTTATCAATATCACGGTGACCAACTTCGGGGATGATAAAAAGGAACAATTCGCAAACGCTTACGGAAAACATTTTAATGGCGAGGTCGCCTATCTCCAGTCCGATTATGTGCGGGCATATAAGAGGATTTATTCTTCACAGGGAGTGATGGTGAAATTATATCAGGACATGCTGAAGAATAAATATCTTGAAGATTCAAAGGACATTCTGGACAAACTGGCCCCGAATATCATCAGATCGAAAAACACAAAGGCCAAGCACTATCTTACGCTGGGGTACAGGGACAGGACGCTTGGATGGAACCAGTACACAGAGGGTGATGCAACGAATCCGAAACAGTTTCATTTAAAGCTCTTCAAATTCGAGGAGGCCATTAAAATGGCAAGGAGGGCCAAGAGATACGGATTCCTCGCATTGCATGAAAGCCAGAGCCTTGAGGTAAAGAGAAAAATATTCAACCTGCTTCTGAAAAAAGAAAAGGAGGGGGGGAATCCATTCTATAACAGGTTCCTTGATTTGAAAGACGACCAGATGATTGATGAGATCAATAAGAATTTTACTGAAACTGACAAGACAACTAAGGATGGGAGCAAGGATACGGGAAAGGAGATATCAAAAGATACCGGGAAGGAGACTGTTAAAGGCTCTGTGAAAGACGGGGAAAAGCTGTCCATGGCAGAGGACGAAACCTATGAAAATTTCATCCAGAGAACCGTAAGATATAAGAAGGAGAGAATGCTCGCTAGAAATATGATGAACCTGGAGCTTGACAAAGCAGAGTATGAGATTAAACTGTATGTAAAGGATTATAACTATAAGCTCATGACATCCACTTTTGAAGTCCTTTCAAGCGAGGAGAAAAAGGAGAAGTCTGATATCCCCTTTGATTTCAACTCGTTGAAGGTTCATCTTCTTGACAATTATCTCAGGATGTCCAAGGAATCGGCATTGAATGGAATAGTAAGCAAAGTAAAAGTCGAGGATGACCTGGAAAATAAGGAAAAGAGTAAAAAAGATACTGAAAGTGTTGAGGAAAAGAAGGGAGACACAAAGGAAAAGGGAACAGCGGTAGATACTGATAAAAAAGATAAGAACAAGGGTGTTGAATCTGAGTCGGATAAAAAATCTGAAAAAAAAGGTGATGATAAAAAGTAGCGGTATGCATCTTATAAGAAAAAAAATTATTTTAATATATTTTATTGCATTTTTCTCATTGGAGTGCGGTAAAGATGGTGAACATGGGTTACTGGGAATTCAAGTTCCAGTCGGTGACGGCAAGGTGAGCGAGTCATCGCCTTTTATTGTTACCGGTGTGTACATGGACAGCCCTGCATATAAGGAGGGGATAAAGCCTGATGATATTATCATCCAGATAAATGATATTAAAATTGAGAATGGCATGGTCTACGATCACATTTACAAAAAACTGCTCCTGGGAAGGCCTGGTGAAAAAGTCAGGATTATTATAAAGAGGAAGGACAAGCAGTTAATCTTTCATGTAACCAGGTCTAAAAAATTTTAGATGAAAAAATTTATATGGAGAATTATTGCAGTATATTCCATTGTAATTACAATTTTTGTACTGATGGATATAATTTACTGGTTTTTTTATTGATAGTGAATATCTAATATATGGAGCAGGTTTAATTCCCCATGAAAGCAGTCTAGTGCCCAGCCGTTTTTCTAATCCAATTATAAGTCAGCTATATCATGTCAATGGCGTTTCTAAAAATTATAAATTTTACCTGTACTTGTCCCTTCAGGGGAACCACGTACTTTAATTATTTGACGATCCCATAAATTAATTATAAATTTCAGATAAATTATGTAGACTTTCATTTAAAAAATTATTACTTTCAGTTATGAAATCTTTTGATACTATTTTACAGGTCTGAAAACGAGGAATATGATGAATAAGAATATGATAATTTGTATAATTTCTCTATTAATATTTACAATATCATGCAGTTCTAAAGACGACAAACCCGTGAGCAGGATTAACGATGCCAGGATAATATTCGCCATTGGAGATGTTAAAGTAAAGCTGAATAATATCTGGAATGGGGCCAGGGAAGAGATGAAACTTACAGAGAGCAATGAAATAACAACGGGCCCCGGGGCACAGTGTAATATTCTTATAGGCACTGAATCTTTTATATCCATGAAAGAGAATACGCATATTGTAATTTCCACTCTATTCAAAGATATAACAGGTCTTGAGGATAATACCCTGGAGCTTAAATCCGGCAAGAGCATCATTAATCCGAAAAAGCTCCTCAAGGGGGACAGCTTTAAAATCAAAACACCCACGGCAATAGCAGCTGTAAGGGGAACACAGTTTACCGTTGAATCGCAGCCCGAAGGAAATTTAAAGGTAGCGGTTGTTGAAGGTAAGGTTGAATTAAAGAGGAGAGTCCCTGCACTGGAAAACGTGGAGAAAGAACTGATTGGAAAATCGGAAGTTCTTTCGAAGCTTTCTGATAAAGTTGAGGAACAGACTGTTGTTCTTGAAAAGGATCATTCAGGTTTTGTAAATAATTCAAAGGCCCAGATTGAGAACAAGGTCATTGAAGACGCAATAAATAAGCACGGCGGTGATTTAAAGGAATCGCTGAAAGGCGGAAATGATAAAAAGGAAACAGCCGGTGAAAAAAAAGAGAGTATCATACGGAATGAAAAGGCCATAGAAAAGGCATTATCAAGCCTTGAAATTATGAAAGAAACAAAAAATGAGGAGAAGCAGATTACTGTAAAGGAGAAAATTGAGGTTGAGGATAAAAAGGATGTCAAGGAACTCAACACTTTCATAGACAGCGTAAAGGATAAGATTAAATCTGATGAAGCAGAAAAGAAAAAGGCTGAGATTACAATAAAGTCAGCAGTTTCAGGAAGCTCAATATTTGTAAATTCCAGGCTCATTGGGCAGGATATTATAAAGCTGAACCCTCTCCCGGGCGCTAATATGAATATAACCGTTACCGCCAATGGCTATGAGGAATATAAAACAACACTGAAATTTACCGAGGGTGAGAAAAAGGAGATTAATATCGAACTGGTCAGGAACCCGGAAATAACTATAGTACTCCCAGTTAAAAATGGAAAGATTTTCATAAATTCCATTTTCGTCGGGAAAGAAAGGTTCACCTATTCAGCAAAGGCCGGCACCAAAATTTTGATCGAAGTTGATGCCGATGGTTTTAAAAAATACAGCATGGAAACGGCTATGGACAAGGGAGAGGCACGTGTGCTCCATATCCCACTTGAAAAGGTCAAGGATCTTGACAGGGTCAGGTGGAGCGAAAAACTTGGCGCAGAGATTTCGATCAAGCCGGTTTTCCACAGGGAAAGGCTAATCGTATCTACGAATGACGGGTTCATTTTGGCATTGAGCAGGGATGGAACTAGGATATGGATGGCTGATCTCAAGAGAAGGATTGAATCCACTCCTGTTATTTTTAACGAAAATATTTATGTTGCCACTACGAGCGGTGACTTTTATTCCATCAGATTTAATGATGGTGCTATAAGCTGGAAGAAGAAAATTTTCGGCTCTCTCCTTTTCGGTTCCAGGCCGGTCATTACCGACAGGAATATCTTCCTTGCCACAAGTTACGGCAGGATTTATTCCATGGATCTGATGGGTAACGAGATCTGGTCCAAGGATATAAAGAATGGAATATACTCTTCGCCGGCATATAGTGATGGTGTCATCTATGTAGGAGCCGAGGACAACAAATTGTACGCAGTCAACTCATCAAAGGGCGACATTCTCTGGAGCTTTAAACTGGAGGGCAGGATAGTATCCTCTTCACCGGTTGTGGAAAACAGGATCCTGTTCATAGGCTGTTACAGCGGAACATTCTATGCCATTGATATTGACAAGGGAAAGGAGAAGTGGAAATTCAAAACAGGAGATTCCGTTTTCTCAACACCGGTAATTTCCAGGGGGAAGATTTATTTCGGCTCCAATGACGGATTTTTATATTCAGTATCACTCAATGATGGAAGCCTGTACTGGAAGTTCAATACAGGAAACAAGGTGATCGCGATTCCCGAAGTGAGGGAGTCAATGATCTATATAACAAGCGGTAACCAGTTATTTGCGCTGAATACTGAATCAGGGAAAGTTCAGTGGAGCCATGCCTTTGCAAGTTCGGTGAAGTCTTCGGCCACTGCCGTGGATAATGATATTTACATTGGTATGGATAACGGTGAGGTTGCTTCGGTGAGGGATTCGCTGAAGGATGTTTATAGGTAAGGGATGCAGGTCATCACGATAATATATTCTCTTTAATATTATAATGCCACAACTCAACCAGTTTCGCGAATTCCTTGTCCAGTGGCATGTCCTGGTACTTGAAATTACGGCGTTTTATCAGAAAGGCAACTGTGGAATCTTCCAGGAGGAATTTTTCATTCAATTCATTCAGTTTAATGATAAGATAGTTCATGTTGTAGGTTTGAAAATCGCCAATATATTGTGTTGAAGCTATGGTGGGTTCGTATTTTATTAAAAGTTCATTGAGATAGAGTGCGAGCCTCCAGGAACTGGCGCTATTGGAAAGTCCCCCCTTGAAATAGGTGCTTAATTTTTCATAGAGATCGATATTCTTGTAATAAGAGTCATAAATGCTTTTGATGTACTGCGGGAAAAAGTTCTGAATTTCCATGAGGTCTATGGGTTCATCCAGTTCCCTGAAATGGTCAAAGATTATCTTGCTCTTCTCGTGAATGGGTTCCACATCAATCAATTCAACATACATATCCTTGATGATGGTGCGGACTTTGCCAATATTTTTTAAATATATCTCAATTTCAACGGGTTCAACATAATAGAATTTTTTATCTTTTATAAGCTTCATATCCCTTCTCTTCGGTTTTTTTGAGGATATTCTTAAATTTATCCGATCCGGCAAGCCCCTTCGCCTTATCAAACAAAATTTTTTTTTCGGTTAGGTCATGTGTTTCTGCAATTTTTTCAAAAGTTTCATAAAATTCCACGGAGGAATTGATGATTTTATTTTTTGACAGGTCCCAGAGGGTGTCGCCCCTTTTTATTGTAATTTTTTCTCCATCGGGCATAAGAAAGATATTACCCGGGAAGATCCAGTCAGGATTTTTCTCCTTAAGCTTTGAAAATGTAATTTTATGATAGCCGTTTTTCACTGCTATCTGATTGGCGTACCGGTATATGTCGTTTTCATTTGCCGTTATATTATATTTTTTTATAAGGTCTGCGGCAGTCGGGCCGGCCCTGGTTTGATTTTTTAACTCCTTTTCATTTATGTGCAGAAGCCCTGATTTTATAAGCGCGAGAAATAAAATAACAAGAGTTATTGCGCCTGTAACCGCAATCTTTTTTCTGATATTCCAGGATACTTCCCTCTTAATATTGCGGTTTCCTGATACATTCTTAACCCCTGGATCTTCTTTATGCGCCTTGCCGCTGATCTGATTTTTATTGTTATCAAACGTTAAAATATTCATGGCATCTTTTCTTTCATTTATTGCTTTTTCAAGGAGCGCGAGCCGATCGGGTGTGTACCCGGGACTTTTTATTGTCTCGGAATGTACTGAGAGCAGGACGGAAAGCCTTTCCCTGTCCCTGGTTATCCTCGTATCAATTGACTTTTTTCTCTCCTTCATGTTATGTGGATCCGGTATGCCGCTGGTCAGGAAACTGAAAAGATTCCCGTCATGGATCAAAAGGGCAATGGATGAAGATCCCCTTTTTTCTTCAATAATCTTCATGTCAATAATCGTGCTTAACTCCCTGATGGCCGACTTTAAGATTGCCGAAAGATCCCTGTCTGCAGTCCCATGCATGATAATCCTTATCCCGGACAACAAGTTGAACAGGGTTTTATGCAGAAGGAATTCATCCCTGTCCTTATACTGGTTTTTCAGTGAAGATATAATTTCAGATATTACGAATTTTCCCTTTTCAAGAATCAGAGACAGGTTTCTGTCATCGACCGAATACTTTTCTCTTATCCTGTCAATGCTGTTTTCGATCTCAACCGTATAGCGCCATCCACGGGAAAGTACTATTGTATCCCAGTGGTTTATTCTATGGACGCCCGGGTTCCCGTCATCAATCACTGCATAGGGAGTTGTTATGCCTTTAAACAGGGGATTCGATTTTTCATAAACCTTGAAGTCAATTAATATCAGACTGAATGTATCTTTTATGATGTCACTGACTCTGTTATTTTCCATTACAAGCACCAGGGAAATACCTTCTGGAATATTCTGGTCCGGTAGAGTGATCCTCAGGTTGTTTGTCCTGTGATAGCTTTTAATTTTTAATCCCATGGAATCGGTTATGTTCATTCCGGATAATTTCTCAATTTTTATATGAGAGCCGGTTTGAAAACCATTCTTCGCGAAGATGTCATTGCCGGATGCGGAAAAAATGCTCAATGCATCAATACCTGAATCCCTCCATTTGATGTAATCCGGGATTGTCCCGTCTGTTTTACCTGTGAATACTATTGTATCCAGATTTCCAGGATCAATACTCATTTCATTAAACAGGTCATGGCTGGCGGTTGGTAAATTTATGGATGTGAAGCGGTTTCTGTTATGGATTAGAATTGCTCCATCAGCGGCAATGAAACCGGGCCTGTCAAAGCTCTCCGGTGCGGGGTGCCTGCCGTGGATGTCATCAAAAATTGAAAAGGGATTAATAAATACCCTTTTGATCTCCCGTATGTCGGCAATATGTATATTGTTTTGTATTATCCTGAAGTTGCCGTCCGGGGAAAAAAAACCGATGAATTGATTTTTGCTGAATATTATTTTTTCACCTGAAATTTCGGGGATATCCCTTTCAATGTCGACAATTGATGCGTTGTTCAGGTCCAGGCCGTAATCCCTTTGTCCTTCAAAGAACCTTTTAATTTCAGACTCCCTGCCGATGTAACTATTCCTTTTCAGGTCTATCAGATCGATGTTGAACTGCTCGCATGAGGGATCTCCGGTGATGCTTTCTGTGATAATAATATTTTCTATCATTGGTATGATCTCAAGAGGCATCCCAAACCAGTTCCCGATTCTTATGAAAGTTTTTTCATCATCCACTGTCTCTCCGGTATAGACAAGGTAACATTCCCTGTCAACAATGAAGAGCCTGTCGCTGCCGGTCTGTATGATATCCTTCAAATCCATAAAAAGCATAATCCATATAAATACATTTTTTCCATTTTCATAAGATATTTTAACTGGATTTATGCAACAATTTTATTTTAGCCTATATTATTTCACTTTTGATTCAATTTGTAATCAAAAACAGAGAAGGATAGGGGTATTCTTAAATACATTAATCAGAGAATAGTTACATATTCACAATATTCCTGAAACATCTGATTTTTTTGTTAAACAATTGATTAATTATATAAGATATTAATATTATAGACAGATTCTCAAATAAATATGGGATACTGATGTTTGAATTCACTATGAAACAGCAATAATAATGAAAAAAATCAAGAAAAAAATGATCTTCGATATCACCGGCATGTTAAAATAAAAGATATGAAAGGATTTTATTCATTTTTAACCGATCTTTACTTCAAAATGTCCTATGTAAGACAGATTGTCTGGACGTTCCTCATACTGACAATTTTTTCAATACTTTTTTTGATTTTGTCCCGGGAGGGCAATATTTCCACAAAAACTGTGGGATGGGAAAAGAGCATGTATATTTCGCCAGCCAACATCATATCAAAAAATATCAATGTTGCTTCAAAAGGCAGGTTTATCGCTGCAGTATTCGAAGGGGAACTGGAAAAAAGCAGGGGTATATTCATGTCCGTCTCTTTTGATGAAGGAGGTAAGTTTCTTCAGCCGGTCCAGATAGCCGTGGTCAATGAAAAAATCGATTTAAACCCCCAAGTTGCCATATCCGGCGAAGGGGTGATTACAGTCGCCTGGCACCAGATTGTGCAAGGTACATTGAAAAACAGGATTTTTCTATCCATTTCAAAAGACATGGGGGCCAATTGGATCGCCCCGCAGCAGGTCGAGATTGGATATGAGCTCGAGATGAGCCCGAGGATCTTTTATGACCACAGGGGCGGGCTCCATCTGTTTTTTCAGGCTTTTAAGGACCGCCATTTTAACCTCTATCATGCTGTTTCTGACAATAATGTGAAATTCGATATCACCGGGCCCATCATAAAACTTACTGAGAATATCAAGGGCGCTTTTTTTCCGGCCATCACCCTGTCTCTTGACCATGTATATATTGTATGGCAGGGGAAAACCGCCGATTTCACTGATGATCTTTTTTTTATAAAATCTTCTAATTACGGCAGGAGCTGGTCCAAACCTAAAAAAATAACAGAGAGCAAGGCCAATGACGCCTCACCATCTATTTTACTCCATGACGGGACACTGTATGTGGCATACAGAAACAGCGATGAAAAAAACTGGGCCATCAAGATGTTAAAGGGCAACCTGTACGGGGAGAATTGGGATCCGGTGCCCATACATATATCAAAAACAAACGTCGACTGTTTTTCGCCAAAGGTTGCGGACTTCAATAATGAGATTTTTGTAGTATGGTACGACAGCCGTGAAGAGAATTCAAGTATTTATCTCAGGAAATTTGCCATTGCTGAAAGTATCTTGTCCGAGGAAGTAAAGCTCTCCCCGGACAAGGCATCGGCAAAAAATCCTGTTTTTATCACCCTTGACAAAGATAAAAGTGTTGTGCTCTTCTGGGAGGAGCTGTCGAGGATTGTAGCCAAGTTCAATGATGTGTATGCCTCTCCTCCGTCGGTTTTTTCCGCCACCCATCCTGACGGCGTCTGGTCGCGAAGCCCTGTAGCAGTAATTGAGTGGACGCCGCCTGAAGATGAATCCGGTATTGTGGGTTACGCATCTATCATAGGGAAAAGTGATGCCAGGGACATTAACCCAACAATCATGAACATCAAGCCGGGCCAGACCAGGAGGGTCATCTCCGATCTGACTGACGGGGTGACATATTTTCATATACGATCCGTTGACGGTGCTGGAAATCTCAGCAGAACAATCCATTACAAGATCCAGGTCAGCTCAAATCCGCTTCCATCACCGGTTATTGTATCATCCACTCATCCCCAGGGGAAGGCCATGTCCCTTTCATCGGTTCTTTTCAACTGGGCAATCACCGATACTGAGAGGCTTAAAGGCTTTGTATGGTCACTGTCAAAGGATGCAATAAAAAATCCGGAAAACTTCATTTCCAGGTTCGATATTAAGGTTGATGATCTTGAAGAGGGAAGGTATTTTTTTTCTTTGAGCGCTGTTGATAAAACCGATATGAAAAGTTCCGTGGCAGTTTACCCCTTTATTGTCGGAAGTACAGGAATAATTGATCCCGAGGACTTGAAAAAAATGGGACAGAAGGATTTAAAAGTAATTGAAAAAACAGATAAGGTTACGATAGTCGAAGTTAAGCATCCCGGGATAGAAATTATCTGCCAGTCTGAAATTTTTGACAATGACCCCTTTCATGCTGTTATAACCCTTCAGAATCTCCATGAAAACGATGTAATCGGTTATTCAATTGACTTCAGCCCATCCAGGAGGGAACTCCCTGATAAGATAAACCTGAAAAGCAAAATAATAAATATTGAAATACAAAAAAATGGGAAATACTTTATAAGCGCCAAGGCAAAATACCGGAAATATGTCAACGGAACAATTGAACTTGCCTGGACAAAACCTTTTACCAGGGAAATAAGTGTCAGCATACCTCTGAAGTTATCGCCACTGGAAATTTATCTGAAGGTCCTCCTTGAACAGATCAGGGAGAAGGTGTTCATAGTATCATCTGTTCTTATGCTGATTATTATTACAATCATGACAACCGGTTATGGGGAAAAATTGCTGTATGTATACAAGGTGGCAATTTTCAGGATGCATGTTTTTTTCAGCCTGTGGTCTAAAACCGATATGGAATAGGGCTGGAATATGAGCGGGTGATGGGAGTTGAACCCACGACGTTCAGCTTGGGAAGCTGACATTCTGCCACTGAATTACACCCGCAATTAACTGACTTAATCTATTATTTAATGATTTTAATCAACAAATTTTTATTAAGAAAATTGAATTTTTTCATGGGGCCCATGGGGATATTTATCATTAAAATACTACCATAACAGGAATGACCATTTTTGAAGCGTTGGATGATTGATAATAAAAAAAATTTTCTGAACCATAAATTTGTGTATCTTTATAACAATTGGGCTGCCTATAATAATTATTCGAGGCTCCCATCAATACATTACAGGATTTTTCAGATCTTATAAGGCCCGGGCAAATGAAAGGAAATGTATCATGTAAGCTGCTTCATCTACTCCTGTGCGTTTCGTTCTTTTTATTCACGGGAATGGAGGCTCATCCTTCGCAGAGGACCGATGAACTGGACAGAGAGGCTGAAGCATACCTTGAACAGAAGGACTTCAGCAGGGCCATGAGCATATGGCTCAGCATTCTCGATACAGATCCCGAAAATGAAAAGGTGCAGAAAAAAGTTGAAATGGTATATCTCCTCAAGCAGGAGAAGGACCTTTCCATGCAGAGGGCAAAATTCAATTACCGGATATCAAAAAAAATCCTTATTAAAAATAAGAAAACCGGAGACATGACCAGCGAGGAGATGAATGAGGTCTTCACTAAATCAAAGGTAGCCATTGACAGCTTTATTATTGCGTACAGGATAGATCCGAAGGATACAGAGCTCATAACTATGAGGGATGACATGAGGCGTCTCGATGAAGAGGTGAGGGCGGAAAGGGAAAAAGACAGACTTTCACAGGAAAAAAAGGAGAAGAGCAAAAAGCTTGAAAAGATTGCAAAAAAAATGATGGATGATGAATTGTATGAAAGCGCGCTGATAAACTGGAAGGAAATCCTCGCCATGCTGCCCAACCATACAAATGCCAGGGAAGGGAAAAGGAGCAGTGAACTGGCAATTGAAAACAGGCAGAAATTTGAAAAAATCAAGAAGTATATGTTTATTGGGAAAGACCTTTTAAAAGAGCTGAACTACAGGGATGCAAGGCTTGCTTTTTCAGAGGTTATGAACATGGATCCGGGGAACAGGGATGCAAAGGACTACATCGAACAGATAGACGAGAAGCTTGAAGAAAAAAGGAATATTGAGACAAAGAAAATACAGGCCGAGGAATCCTATGTTTCGGGAATCAGCAATATTAACATGAACAGGTTCGATCAGGCCAGGGAGGACTTTGAACATGCCCTTTCATTGGTAGATAATTACAAGGATGCAAAAGAGAGGATTGCAAGCATTGAAAGGCTAAAAAAAGAGTATGACTCCAGGGAGAGGACAGCCAGGATAGAGAAAAGTACCAGGGAGTTTGAAAACGGGCTTATCGCCTTTTCTGAAGGCAGGTACAAAGATGCAATAGCATCCTTTGAAATTACCCTTTCCATAGACCCTAAAAATGCATCGGCGCTCAGCTATATCGCTTTCGCAAAAAATGCCCAGAGGCAGATAGAAGATGAAAAAGTTGATAAAAACTCTCCTTACTTTGAAATCATTGAATCGCAGATCATTGCCGGCAAAAAACTATATGATGCCGGAGATTACCAGGAATCGAAAAATAACTGGAGCAGGGTTTTATCACTTTTCCCAAAAAATGATACGGCCATAGAATACAATTTCAGAATTGACCTCAGGCTCAATCCCGGAACTTTAAAGACCGTCTCGGAGAGATATATCAGGGAGGGGGAGGAATTTTTAAAGAAAAAGGAATACCGGTCGGCGCTGAAGAAATTTGAGCTCATTAAGGCCGTTTCTGAGAGCCATCCGGGTATAGACAGACTTTTAGCTCAGGCCAGGGACGGATTGAAAAGCAGCAGCCTTACCCTTGCCCAGACGAACAGGGCCGATAGGGTCTTAACCAACGCGGACAGGGCAGAGGCAAACAGGAGATATGAATTTGGACTTGAATTATATAACAGAGGCGGCAAGGAAAATTTTGAAAAAGCTTTGACTGAATTCCTGTGGGTTGTACAGAATGATCCGGAGAATATTAAAGCTATTATCAGCGCTAATAAAATCCAGGCTCAGCTCAGCATAGGCATAGGCGCCGGGCAGGATGAAAAGTTAAAGCTCACAGCGGAACAGCAGAACCTGGTGAGAAAGTTTTATTATCAGGGAATTAATTATTATTCAAATAATGATCTGCAGAGGGCTATTGCTGAATGGAGAAAGGTCCTTGCTATTGATCCGGATCATGTACAGGCAAAGAACAATATCAGAAAAGTGCTTGTTTTTATAGGAAGGTAGAGATTGGATAAAGGTAAAAAGGTTCCGGGGAAAGCGCCTGTCCCAGTTAAGAAAGGGGCCGAGACAGGGGGGAGTAAAGGGGTCCGGTTTGGTATACGGTTCAAGCTGTCCCTTGCCATTATTGTCCTTGTAACCATGATTATTGTTTCATTCACCGGATATTTCATTATAAGGGAAAGCAATTTATTAAAAGAACAGATTTTCCAGTTTGTCAAAAGGGAGCTGGTTCATCTCTCCAATACGGTTCAGGAAACCCTCGGCGTTGAAGAGATTGCCATTGTCAATGCCGTAAAAGATCTGGAGAATAGTTTTAAATATATCAATTATACCTTTATTCTTGGAAAAAAAGATACCCTCAAAAAAAATGCCGACCCGAAAGATCATTCAATCATCCAGTTTTTTGACCGGACTAAAAAACATGATTTAGGAAAACAGCTGGATGATAAAATTGACAGGGAGCTCACCGGCCCCGGGAAGGAAGATGAAATTAAAGTAATCGATTACCCGGATCCGAATGACAACAGCGGCATCATATATGATTTTTCCAAGCCTGTTATCGGCAAGTTCAACAAGAATGTACAGCTCGGCATGGTCATAATCGGCATATCAGATATCATCATAAGAAATGAAATTCAGGAAACAATAAACTATATCATACCGTTATCTCTGGGAATTCTTATCCTCTCAATCATAGGTTCGGTTATCCTTGCAGGTGTTATCATAAAACCGATTAAAGTGCTTTCCCATGGGGCTGCTGTTATAGGGCAGGGCGATCTGGACCATAAAATTAATGTCAACTCCAGGGATGAACTGGGGCAGCTTGCGCGGGAGTTCAATTTTATGACTGCCATGATCAAGGATGCAAAAAACAAGGAGATCGAGTCGCGCCTTATGGAGGAGCAGCTGGAGATGGCAAAAGATATCCAGGAGGGTTTGAATCCCATTGCCTTTTACAACAAAAAGGGGATTCAGATAAAAGGGTTTACCAAGGCTGCCAAGGGTGTTGGCGGCGACTATTTTGACTATCACGACATTGATGATGACAAGATATGCGCCCTTATCAGCGACGTTTCCGGTAAGGGGGTTCCGGCTTCGCTGGTAATGGTAATGATAAGAACCGTCTTCACCACCTATCTTACAAGAAAGGATATAGACTGCGCAAAAGTTGTCACTGCAATCAATACATCCCTGAGCGCCGATTTCGCAATAGATAAATTTGCAACGCTGTTTTTTTTCATCTATGACAGAAAAACCGAGGAGCTCTCCTTTTCCAATGCAGGCCATGGTCCGCTTTTCTGCTACCGGGCCTCGCTGAATGCCTGCACAAATACCAAGTTAGACGGTGTCCCTATCGGGATTACGGAGGATGCTGTTTATATACAGGGCAAAGTTAAATTAAATCCCGGGGACATAGTAATTCTTTATACAGATGGTGTTACGGAGATGAGAAATGCCAGCAGAGAGGAATTCGGGATAAAAAGGGTGAAAAAATTCATGATTGAAAATTCAAATTTAAACGCTAAAGACTTTGCGGAGCTCCTGATAAAAACGATTGATGATTTCCGCGGTGATACTCCGCCTCATGATGATGAGACTTTGCTGGTTTTCAAGAGAGAAACTTAGTGATTTAAATAAGCTCATCATCGGATTCGTAAATTTTGAAGAATTTATCAAGGGTTGCAAGCTTCAGGATATTAAGGACATCATCATGTATGTTCATGAGCGCGAATTTACCGTTGTGGGCCTTCATTTTTTTTTGTCCAGCCACAAGGGCTCCTATGCCAGATGAATCCATGTAATTCACATACTGCATATCAACAACAACACTGGGATTCGCTCCGTCAGTAATACTGAAAAGCGCTTTTTTTAATTCACTTACATTGTAAAGATCAACTTCACCGCTAACCTGTATGATTTTGTGTTCACCGTGATCTTTTACTTCAATTTCCATTTAAATCTCCAGACTTTCCCATAAATCATTAGAAATTTGTTTAACCAGGTTTGCCTGAAAAGGCTCATTCCTGATGTTTTTTTTATTGTTGAAGTACGGATTGTACCATCAATTGCCTGATTTTGTTTATTTTGCACCTGTATCATTCTTTGTAAAGAAGAATTTTTTTAAAAATCCATATTCCGTTATTTTTTTAGCAGGGCCTCAACCTTGGATGGCAGGCCGAATATTTTAATAAATCCTGTAGCATCCTTCTGGTCATAGAGCTCGCTTGCATCAAAGGTTGCTATGTCGGTATTGTACAGGGTCACTGGTGATTTTCTCCCGACTACGATACAGTTCCCCTTGTAGAGCTTCAGTTTGACAGTTCCGGTAACATTTTCCTGGGTTTTATTTATAAATGCATCAAGGGACTCCTTTTTTCTGGTAAACCATTGGCCATTATATATCAGCGCTGCATATTCTCCGGCAAGCCTGTCCTTCAAATGCTGGCTTTCCCTGTCCAGGGTAATTGATTCCAGGTCCCTGTGGGCAATATGAAGCATGGTTCCAGCCGGTGTTTCATACACACCCCTTGATTTGATGCCTACAAGCCTGTTTTCAACTATATCCACTCTTCCGATTCCATTATCTCCGGCAATTTTATTCAATTTTTTCATTAATTCAACAGGGCCGGTCTTAGCTCCGTTAATCCCAGACGGAGTTCCTCTATCAAAATCTATTTCAATATATACAGGTTTATCAGGGGCCTTTTCCGGTGATTTTGTAAGGATAAACATATCCTCATCGGGCTCATAATAGGGATCTTCAAGAATTCCACCCTCGTAGGAAATATGAAGTATGTTCCTGTCCATGGAGTAGGGTTTATCCCTGCTTACCGGTACAGGTATATTATGCTTCTGGGCATAGTCAAAGAGTTTACTCCTTGAATCCAGTTCCCAGATGCGCCATGGGGCAATAATCGTAAGCTGGGGGGCCAGTGTCATGAAAGCCATTTCAAACCGTACCTGGTCGTTGCCTTTGCCTGTGGCGCCATGGCAGAGCGCATCAGCCCCTTCTCTCAATGCAATTTCCACCTGTTTTTTTGCTATTACAGGCCTTGCTATTGACGTGCCGAGGAGATACCTGTCTTCATATATGGCATTGGCTTTTATTGACTGAAAAACATAATTTTTTACGAAATCTTCAGTGAGGTCCTCAATAAAGCATTTGCTTGCACCCGTTTTCAGCGCCTTTTCCTCAAGGCCGTTGAGCTCTTCCTCCTGGCCGACATCGGCGGCAAAGGCAATGACCTCGCAGCCGTAGGTCTCAACAAGCCATTTCAGGATTATTGATGTATCCAGCCCTCCGGAATAGGCAAGGACGACTTTTTTCACTTTCATGATCAACCTCAAAAGGTGTAAATATTTTTTATTTCATCATCAGAGAGCACATAATAGCCTTCTGAATATGGAGCCTGTTTTCCGCCTGCTCAAAGACGATCGAATTTTCGGAATCGATGACATCGGAATCGATTTCCTCTCCCCTGTGTGCAGGCAGGCAGTGCATAATCCTGCACCTTTCAGGACATTTTTTCATAAGCTCGCTGTTTATTTTAAATTTTTTGAAAATCTTTTTTCTTTTTTCCGACTCCTTTTCCTGACCCATGCTTGTCCATACATCGGTATAAATGTAATCAGCGTCCTGAACGGCTTCATCAATATTATTTGTTATCAGAATTCCAGTGCCCGATTTTTTTGAGATATCGCGCGCATGACTGATAACCTCACTGTCAGGTTCATACCCCTTTGGCGTAGCAATGGCTATGTTCATGCCCAGTAGCGGCGCTCCCAATAGCAGGGAATTAGCTACATTGTTGCCGTCCCCGATATAGACAAGATTGATTTTAGAAAAGTCGCTTTTTTCCTCGTAAATGGTAAAATAATCAGTGAGTGACTGGCAGGGGTGATAGGTATCGGTGAGCCCGTTAATCACCGGCACCGATGAGTTCTCGGCCAATGCCATGGCTTTTTCATGGGAAAAGGTCCTGATCATTATTGCATCAACATATCTGGACAGGACCCTGGCAGTATCGGCGAGGGATTCTCCACGGCCTATCTGTATGTCATTTCCGCTCAGGAACAGGGAAAACCCTCCAAGCTGCTGGATCCCTACTTCAAAGGAGACCCTTGTTCTTGTGGAATTTTTCTCAAATATCATGGCCAGGGTTTTTTTGTTTAAAAAATCGTAATGTCTCCCTTTTTTAAGATCACGTTTCAGGCGGAGAGTAAATTCAAAGAGCTCAAATATCTCCTCTTTTGAGAAATCCGTCATTTTCAGAAAATCTTTTGCTTTAACCTTAGGGATTTTCATTATTTTATCCTTGTACCTGTATAAGAAGTCTTTTCAAAATGCGCAATCCAACCCTGGCCGTGCTCATTCTGATATTAAGGGGCGGCATGATCCGTATTGTTTTTTCCGCAGTGCAGTTTATCACAAGTCCCATTTTCAGCGCCTGTGTTATCAGTTCTGCGCATGGGATATTCAGCTCAAGGCCTATATGGAGCCCCATCCCCCTGACTTCTTTCACAAGCGGAATCTCCTTTTTCATCTGGTTGAACTGTTCAAAGAAAAAAGCCCCCACTGATTTTACATTTTTAAGAAAACTGGTTTTTTTTACTTCGCCCATAGACGCTATGGCTGCTGCTGAGGCAAGATGGTTTCCTCCAAAGGTGCTTCCATGCGTTCCCCGCGTGAAGAATTCTGCCATCTCCTTTTTAGTATGGAGCGCACCTACGGGGAATCCCCCTCCAAGCCCCTTGGCAACGGTAATCGCATCGGGTGTTATGCCGTAATGCTGATAGCCGAAGAGCTTCCCCGTTCTTCCCATCCCTGTCTGGATTTCATCAATGATGGTACATATCCCACTGTCCCGGCAGATTGCGAAAACTTCTTTTACAAAATTTTTGTCCGCAACGATGATGCCGCCTTCACCCTGAATCAGCTCTATCATAACTGCTGCAATGTTTTTATTGAGTGAAACTTCCTTCCTGAAACTTTCAATATCGTTATATGGGAGGTATATGAAACCGGGCGGGAGAGGCCCGAAGCCTTCATGTATTTTTCCCTGGCCTGTGGCAGTCATGCTCCCCATGGTCCTTCCGTGAAAAGAGTTTTTAAAGGATATGATTTCGTATCTTTTTTCGGACGTACTTAATCCGTACTTTCTGGCCAGCTTGATTGCGGCTTCATTGGCCTCGGTACCGCTGTTTACGAAAAGGGTCTTCCCGGGAAAAGATATTTCCGACATGAGTTTTGCAGCTTTGATCTGCTCCATGTTGTAGTACCAGTTTGATGTGTGGAGTATCCTGTCCGTCTGGGCATGTATTGCCCTGGTCAGGGCCCTGTTTTTGTAGCCTACATTTGACACGGCTATCCCTGAAAAAAAATCAATATACTTTTTCCCGTCCTGGTCAAAAAGATATGCGCCATCGCCCCTTACAAAGCATGCAGGCAGCCTGTCGCCATAGTTCTGGAAAAGGTATTTTTTATCCTCCTCAATTATTTTTTTCAGCTTTCTGGAAATCATGATAAATCACCATTAATGTCAAAAATAAAAAATCGGGGGATTCCCGATTTAATAAAAAAGACATTTTAAAATTCCAATTTTTTTAATGTCAATAATAATTCATTTTTTTTGTAAACTTAAATTCTGTACCCGACACCGGCAAAGACCGTGTACATAAACAGGTTTTTTAAAGGGTATATGAGTGTGTCAAATGATCCGCCGAATGTAAAAAGGACCGGCCTGATGTCAAAGTCCATAGATGCTGAAAGCTTAATATATTTTCCGTGCGGGGTGTTATTTATTTTCCCCTGATTATTCAGTCCACCAGAGCCTGGAGGCATATCCTCCCACCTGGCATTTACAATTCCGTATCCGCACGCAAGAGAGATGCCCATCAATCGGGAAAGCCTGCCGGTAAGATGAAAGTTGATCAGGCCTGCCCAGAGTGAGAATTCCTGGTCATAGGTATTGCCAATTCCATCACTCTGTTTCCTGCTGGTGCCGAAATGTTCCAGGTCTAAGGATGCCCCGAGAATTTCAGTTACGTGTAATAGGAGATAGGTGCTAATAAACCTGGTGTTTTTGAAATCATTACTGTAGTTTTTTATAAAGTAGAGTTCTCCGTAATTAAATCCAATAGTGACATGACTCAGCCTTTTGTACAAGGGAATAAATGGCGACTGGTTGAACAGCTTTTTGTTATCATCCTCAAAAACAGTCAGCTGGTTTTCAATTTTCGTTGTGATATCATCTGTGGTATCTTTCAGGAGCGCTCCCACCTCAATACTTTTTTTATGTATCCGGGTCAGTTTTTTCCCTTTCACATTGTATATGTCAATGATAAGTTCCAGCGCATTTTGGGATACAGTATAGGAGCCTGTTATCAAGTAACCGGGAAGGTCATCCTTTGATGATTCAAGGATTTTTTTAATCCTTTCCAGAATATCTCTCATTCTTTTTTCATAAAGTTTCTCAAGGGACTTTATTTCGTCCTGGGCAATACGCTCGCTGCTTCCCGCCGTTTTATCAGATTTTTTTTTAGTTTCCGTGGAAATTTTTTTTTCGGTTTTGCTTTCTGCACCATCGATATTTTCATTGATGTATTTAACATCAAATTGTGGCGAGCTGCCCAGGCTCTTTGCTATGGTGAGCGGAATTACCTGGGAGTAAAATTGGT
The DNA here is from genome assembly GCA_009885955.1 of Spirochaetia bacterium. GTDB lineage: Bacteria > Spirochaetota > UBA4802 > UBA4802 > UBA5550 > VFJS01. The sequence goes on from VFJS01000088.1 coordinate 101,136, forward strand.
ATTTTGCCTCAGCACTGGTCGAGATAAAATTGTAGATTATCACCTTCTTTTTTGGTTCTCCCGGCAGGGTTGTGTCTTTACCTGAGAGGGGAATCATGATTCCGGTGATCCATAGAGCGGTTAATAAAATTTTTTTTATCATATTCGTCATTCGCTATTTCCTATGAATAATTTAATTAATATGATAAAAAATGTCAACCGTATATTCCATTAACAACCCTCCGCCGGCCTCAGTTTTTCAAGTGGTATATTCAGCATTTATCCTGACATAATCATAGGAGATATCAGAAGTAATCATCATTGCCCTGCCGGATCCTAAGCCAAGGTCAACAGTTACAGAAAACTCCCTCTTTGACAGGACATCCATAAGGGAATTCCGGTCATAATCCCCGGGCTTTCCCATGGACAGAACTGTTATATTTTCAAACATTACCGTAAGGGACTCCTCCTTTACCATTGCGCCTGAATATCCGGCTGCAGCTGCAATTCTTCCCCAGTTCGGGTCCCTGCCGAAAAAGGCAGTCTTCACAAGCAGTGATTCCGATATGGCCCTGGCCGCCTTTTTGGCGTCTTCATCGCTTTCGGCATTGATGACATGAATCCTGACAAGCTTTGTCGCACCTTCGGCATCGTGTATGAGCATTTCCGCAATCCCTGACATAACATGGAGTAGGGCTCTCATAAAAATTTCAAGATCAGTTGCCGAGGACAGAGGATTGCCGGATAGGGGTGAGAGGATGATCGCCGTATCGTTTGTCGACATGTCGCCGTCAATGGTTATGGCATTCAGAGTTGTCTCCACTGTGCTCCTGAAAATGATGTCAAGGTTTTCCTTCGAAACCGGTGCATCAGTAATGATATAACAGAGGAGGGTTGCCATGTCCGGCGCAATCATCCCTGAGCCTTTTGCCGTTCCAGCTATCGTAAAGTCGCCGCGGCCCGTGGAAAATGATACTGATACAGCCTTGGGATAGGTGTCTGTTGTCATGATTGCCCTGGGGATGACAGTGCCGTTTTCCCGGGAAAGATTTTTTACCAGTTCTCCATGGCTCTCTATCATTTTTTCAGCCGGGAGCTGGCGGCCAATGACTCCCGTGGAACACATCAGAACCGATTCCGGACTTGAATGGAGCCTGGCTGCAATATCGCCGGTCAGGATTTTTGCGTTTTCATATCCCTCAGTTCCGGTGCATGCATTGGCATTGGTAGCATTAATGACTATGGCCGAAACGGGGTTGCCGATCCTCTCCCTGCATAATTTCACCGGCGCTGCTGCCATCAAGTTAGTTGTAAACATCCCCGAGGCATTGCACAGGACGTCGGGAACAATCAGGCAGTAGTCGAGCCTGTCCTTGTATTTTATCTCTGCCTTAACTGCGGAGAATCTGTAACCGGGAACGTTTTCCAGTCCTCCATCAAGGATTTTCATCTGTTGTACTCCTGATATATTTATATGAACCTTCAAAATTCCCTGACTGTTCTGCTGATGCCATTAATTTATTATATATGATTCTATTGTCAATACTATTGCATATAAAATTTAGATTTTGGAATGATAGCAACTATCCATAATTGCCATGCTTTTTTGAGTTCATACTTTAAGCAGGTTGTAATTACTGCTGTTTTGCTTTGCAGCTCAGAGTAAATATAGCTCAGAGTAAATGTTGTAATTAGCAGTATTTTAATTCCTGAAGTAACTACTCAGCTCTTCAGCTTTGAAAATCCAAATATATCTGTCTACCGATCATGATCTGATAAATAGATTCAATAACATTTAAGCCCTGTTTTCTGACAGTCGAAA
>VFJS01000100.1 GCA_009885955.1 Spirochaetia bacterium
ATTCGGATTGTTCACTGGTTAGAGTCATCCCTCTCCTGCCAGGAGAGGGACTGAGGGTGAGGTCAAATGGGTTATAATGTCTCAAAAGGTATTCTAAATCTGAGTAATAATAGACGCTGTTGATTTTTAAAAACAGCAGCGTCTATTAAAGCTGATTTTAACTTTTTGTTAACTATTTTCCATGTGACTGCATATAATTTTACACGAATTTCAGTTACTTTGGTATTATATTCAAACAAAAATGCAATTCATCTGTTTTCATTAAATAAAAGCAGAGTGTATTCTATTTTTATATCTTTTATATCTAAAACATGGGGCATATTTACAAAAATTTCTTGCTATTTATCTCATAATTGATAATATTTTATTGTATGATGGTTTTCAAGTTTCGAAAAAAATAATCTGATGCGGTTACATTGATATTTGTTGAACAATTTTAAAATAATGAGGCAAATTATGAAAAATAAATCACTGGCTACTTTAACTTTTTTTATATTGCTTTTCCCATTCCTGACAAACTGTTCCTCAACAAATTCCGAGGGAACGGCCCTTGTGACCATAAACCTTAACCTGACAAATGCCAATGCAGGAAGTAAAAATCTATCCCTCATCGACCGGTTCCTGCGCTTTTTTGCAACAGAAGCAAAGGCTGCGGCTCCAGCTAATATAACATCACTGACACTGAAAATATCAGCTCCGGACATGGCGGCCATGACCACTCAATATGCCAGCTCCACAACATCTATAGAGGTTGAGGTACCTGCCGGGAATAAAAGAGTTTTTGAACTGACTGCCCTGTCAAATACCTACTACTATACAGGCACCAGCACCGTTAACCTCAATGCAGGGGAGGATAAGGCTATTACCATTGACATGGGAATTGAATATTCAACAGTCAACCTGACAGCCTCATTTGCGACCTCTACACCGGCCAATATCACCTCATATTCGGTAACGGTGTCCGTAACAAACGCCAGCACAACAACAACGTTCCTTTCTGCACAGCCTTTTACACCTGGCACGGCAGTCAACATCCCCACAGGCACAAACCGTGATATCATGATAACGGCATATGCCCCATCCGGTGATTATTCCGGCTCATTGGTTACTCAGACAATAGCCGCCGGATCAGGTGCTTTAACTGTGACCATGGCAAACGAATATACCAATGTGGCGATACAAATGAATTTCCCGATGATTGCCTCGACAAGCACGCCGGCAGCAAATATGATTGGGACATATACCATGAGCGTTATGTCCGGCACATCAACGGTCTTTGGTCCCGCCACTTTTGCCTCGGGTACTGCTATTCAGATACCTTCCGGGAGCAATAAAGATTTTATTGTTACTGCCAACACGACCTCGGTAACCTTCAGGGGATCATCGACAGGGCAGACACTCACCGCGAATTCAACAACCACTATGCCTGTTAGTCTTTCATTATATGAAACAAAAATAGTGATTCCGGATAATCAGAATTACAGAGTAGTGCAGTTAAATGATATGACTGGCCTTGGATGGAAAACCGTTACCAGTACTATTGTGGGCTGGGTAACAGGCACAGATCTCCTGCCTTATGACGTGGATTATGATTCACTCGGGAGGATATATATCGCCAATAATTTCGGTTCCACTGGAAAGGGTGTCGTCATTAGAATGAATAATATTAATGGCGGCAACATTCTCTTAATAGCAGATAATGGTTCAGGATATGCCTCGATAGCTGTGGATAGAACAAATAATATATTGTATAAAGCAACTTCCGGAGGTACTCTTTCCAGGTGCAGTCTTGACGGCACAGGAAATGTAACGCTGACCGGAGGGCCTATATTTAATGCCATAAATGGACTGGCGGTGGATGACACCGGAATGCTTTACATTTCTTATATGGTTTCAACAACTAAATATGTCGGAAAATTTACCCCGGCAACTTCAACCATAGCACTCTCTGGAACAGCATACACTATAGCAACAGGAACCCCATGGGGAATCAGGTTTCAATCCCCCAATATCTACGTTGCCAACCTGGCAGGATCGGTTAATAATAATATCATTCAATTCGATACATCTTTAACAAGGCTTAGCGGTTTTGGTACAAATGTTTCCACTGGTACCTCAACAGGCCAGTTTTACGGACCAAGAAAATTTGTTGCAATCCGTGCCAAGGAACTTATCATCGTTGACGATGATGAAACTTTCGGAGTAAACGCTGATAAACTGGTATCAATTGATGACATTCTGGGAACAAACTGGACAACCTACGGTTCATCAGGGAATGCAACCGGCAGTTTCGCATTTTATAATCAGTGTTAATATCTGAGAATCGTATATTACACCTCGGGCATAACCGGTTCTGGACGTCTTGTCAGGGGCATTGCCGTAGGCAATGCCCTGGTAAGAAAAAAAATCAATTGTGAATTTATCATCATAAACAGCTCCTCCTTTGCCCATCTCTGCGACCCCCTCGGCATCAGGCACATCGAAATTCCCATTGAAGATGAGCACCAGTTATCGAAAGAAAAATACATGGACTCAATACTGTATAAAACCCTTACCGGGCTGAATCCCGACTTTCTCATCATAGACATGCTCTGGTTCTCCCTGTATCATTTTATCGATGAATTGAAGTGCAGAAAAATTTTCATCTGCCACAATGTGATGGAAAAATTCTTTTTCGTAAATCTCCCCGGTGGAAAACTGAAAATCAAACCGGCACAATACGACCTGCTTCTTTCAGTGGAGCCCTTTACCTGCAGCATCCCGATGAAACCGGTAAACCCCATACTCTTGAGAAACAGGGACGAAATATACAGCAGGGACGACGCCCTGCAGAAACTCGGCCTCGACGGCAAAAGGGAGGTATGCCTCTATGCCTTCAACAACCACCCCGGTGATTTTGACCGGTACAAAAAAAAATATTCCTATCTTGAATCAGTTTACCGGATGGTCTACACCACAAACTACCAGGGCGGGCTGTTCCCGGTGGTAGACTATTTCAACGTCTTTGACTTCATTGTATGCGGTGCAGGATACAATATGTTCTGGGAGGTTATTTATTTCCGGAAAGAAGCCGCATTTGAAAATTTTCCCCTTAAATTCAGCAGTACGGAACACCGAATAGACAACTGCCGGGATTTTGTGTTTGATGAAAACGGCGGAGATCAGCTTGTTGATATAATCATGGGATTATGATTCGCTAAATTCTTATTATTCTTTCTTCAGCCTTTGCATTATATCTAATGCATCCCTGTTGCTGCCGTCAAGTTCAAGAACCTTTTCCGCGTTTTCCAGGGATTTCACAGCATTTCCCCCACGCTCATACGATGCTGCCAGGAACAGAAAAAGTTCGGGACTGCTGATTTGCATATTCGGGAGATATTTTTCTCCGGCATCTATGCACTCTTCATACTGGCCGGTCTCAAAATATCTTTTAAGAAGATTTCTTATTTTGATAGCGTCCTGCTGACTAATATTTTTTTCCCGGATAATGGGAGCCTCGGGTAAATCAGGATTTTTTTCTGTGTAAACCCCAACCATGGATACTCCCACCTGCCAGATGTACCTGAAGCCAAGGTTCATAAAATCATCAACATCCCATCCCGACAGGTGTTTTTCATGCCTGTTTTCAAACATTTCATCCTGCTCAAAATATATGGAGGGGGTTGATATAAGAATATTGTCTGCTATCCCTTTCATTTTCTCAATGAGCCTGAACCCGTCCTTTCTGGATAAATGCTCCAGGAGATCAACTGCAATGATCATATCGTAATAAAAATTATGTTTTGAAATGATTTCAATTGCGTCGCCGATATATATTTCATCATAGATATACCTGTGCACCTCCGTGATGTATTCTTCAAATATCTCTATGCCGTCAATTTTCATGGACCATGTGTCATACCCCGCTTTTTTCCCGGGCCTGAGATCAAAATATTCGCGGATAAGAAAACCGAACTTGCCGAAGCCCATGCCGATATCGAGCACGCTTTTCGGTTTTATCTCTGCTACCGCTTTCATGATGCCGGTGATTGTATATAATGGGCTGCTTGGCATTAATTATTCCTGATTATTAATCCCGCTGATATTGTAGTCCCTCATTTCAATGATCTGTTCCTCAAGGCGGGGAATGATAAACGGGAGAGCGTATATTGTTGAAAGGCTCCTGTCGCAAAAACCTGCTCTGAATTCTTCTATATTCAGCCCCAGGCTATAAATAGTATTAATCATTGAGACAAGATCATGCTTGGAAACTACATTCGGGATGAATATATGCCTTACCCCTTTCCAGAAAATTTTTTCATCAATCATCTGCCTTATTTCCTTTGCCAGCTGCAGGCATGTGACGCCATTCCAACAATAGTCTGCATATCCTCTTATTGTACCTTTCTGTGACCTTACCCATTCAAGGAGGGACCTCTTTTCCCCTGTCTCCTCGCCGATTATTGATGTCCGTATGACTGTTGAATTTTCAGGTTCGCCCAATGACTTGGTCCGCCCGTCATCATCCACAGGGTCATGGGGATCATGCTCAGAGTAATTTCCGGTTTTTCCGCTGAATACACAATCTGAAGATATATGGATTAAAAGTGCACCGGATTTTTCCGAATAATCAGATAAGATATGAGGAAGAAGGGAATTCACAATAATTGTTTCCCTGATTCCCCTCACCTGTATCCTATCCCTTCTGATGACGGCGCAATTTACCATAACAGCATTTTCAGGAATTCTCAAACTTTCCAGAAATCTGTTCATTTCGCTGATGTTAGCAAAATCAAAATCTTTCCTTGCCAGGGGTATAATATCATATCGACTGCTGAGAATATTTTTTACATATTCCCCCAGCATCCCGTTTGAGCCAAAAATTATTACTTTCATCTGTTATATCAGGCTATTGAATTTCCGGCAGCAATTTTTTGAAATTTCATTTCATCTAAGGCCTTTTCATTAGAAAACAAGTTTAAGGCACCTGCCTATCCTCACTTCGTCTCCACCTCCCGCGCTATGACAATCCTCTGCACCTCCGAAGTCCCCTCGTATATCGTCGTGACCCTGGCGTCCCTGTAGAGCCTTTCGATCTTGAAGTCCCTGATGTACCCGTACCCGCCGAAGACCTGTAAAGCCTTGTACGCGCACCTGTTCACCGCCTCCGTTGCAAAAAGCTTGGCTACAGATGCCTCAAGGGTGAAGGGGATGTTGTTATCCTTCAGGGACGCGGCCCTCCAGACGAGGAGTGAGGCAGCGTCATAATCTACTTTAATATCAGTTATCATGTTGGCAATGGACTGGTGCTTTATCAACGGCTTCCCGAACTGCTTCCTCGCCCTGGAATAGGTGAGCGCCTCATGGAGGCAGGCGCTTATCATGCCCACGGCCTGGGAGGCAATCCCGATCCTTCCGCTGTCCAGGGCGTTCAGCGCTATCTTGAGGCCCATCCCTTCACCGCCGAGGACAAGTTCTTCAGGGACTTCGCAGTCCTCGAGGATAACTTCAACAGTGTTTGATGCGGAGAGCCCCATCTTCTTCTCCTCCCTGCCGATCCGCAGCCCCTTTGTATTTTTGGGGATGATAAAGGCCGTAAGCCCGCCCCTGCTCTGCGAGGTCCTGGCAATGAGGATGAACACATCTGCAAACTTTCCGTTTGTAATAAACTGCTTTGTCCCGTTCAGGATATACCTCTGCCCTTTCTTCACCGCCTGTGTCTTGAGGCCCGAAGGGTCCGATCCTGCATCGGGCTCCGTGAGGGCAAAAGCCCCCAGGAACTCCCCCGAGGCCATGGGTATGAGAAATCTCCTCTTCTGCTCTTCATTGCCGAAATTCTTCACGGGTTCAGTCGTGAGGTTCGTTACGCTCAGAGTAACCGCGACAGAGGCGCATGAATAGGCAATCTCCTGGAGGGCAAGGGAGTAGCTTACCGCGCCGGCGCCGGAGCCGCCGTAATTCTCAGGGACCATCATTCCGAAGAGGCCCAGTTCCCCGAGTTCACGTATAATTTTCTGGGGAAACTCCCCCTTTTCATTATACGCCCCGGCAACGGGCTCAATGTGGGTCCTTGCATACTGCCGGATCATATCCTTGATCATGACCTGCTCTTCGGTATAATATAATTCCATTACGCGTAACCTAAGGTGTATAGACAGTGACCATGAGCACCGTCTCTTTTTTTGTGATATTTTTCAGTGTGTGTTTTATTCCGGAATCGAAAAGAAGCGCGTCATTCTGTTTCAATGAATGTTTTTTCTGGCCTACCTTTACCTCAACCTCTCCCTTGAGGACATAAATAAGCTCTTCGCCGTCATGATTATACTTTACCTTGGGGTGCTCTGAATTGGCCGGGATGGTGACCCTGAATGCCCTTAAATGCTTATCTTTTGTGTTGAGGGTCAGGAGATCGTACTGGTAGAGGTCCTCCCTCTTCTGCTCCTGCTCTTTTTTCTTTATGACATCCTTCTTCTTATCCATCTTGATATTGAGCAGCTCATCGGGATTAATTATGAGTACCCTTGAAATTTTCAGGATATCCCCCACCGGGGCAAAGTCCTTCCCCTCTTCAATCCGTTCAAGGTGGGATATTTTCAACCCTGTCTTTTCAGAGAGCTCCTCAAGGGAGACATTTCTTTTTTTTCTCAACTGCGCGAGCTTATGTCCGATTGGAACCGTTTCCTTCTGCTTTATCATGATGATACCCTTTGAACCCATTAAATTTTATATAATATATTAAACAAATTATCAGACATGCGTTAAAAAAGTCGACGATTTTTTGAAAAATATTTATCTTATCCATGGAGCCGCACCAAATTCACACACATGTGTAAGAAATGGGGATAATGGACATTAATCCTTTTATCATCCCCCCATCTCATCTATCCCCTTATCTCCTTATCCCCTTTTTTCTTATATATTAAAATTAGATGATTATGATTCCTATAAAACACAAACTTTTTTTAGTCTTGGCTAAAAAAATTAGTTGACACTAATATTAAGTTTTAGTTCATTACAACCATGCATCCAAAAAGGGAATTTAAACTTCAGAGGCCGTGAATGAATCTATCGGAATTGAAAAACGGGGAATCGGGAATAATCGCCAAGGTGAGGGGGAGAGGGGCCATTAGAAAAAGGATCCTGGAAATGGGCTTTGTCAAAGGGAAGGAAGTCAAAGTCATTAAAAATGCCCCGCTGAGAGACCCTATCGAATACAAAATAATGGACTACAATATCTCCCTGAGAAGAAGCGAAGCAATCATGATCGATGTTGTTACAACCCCGCTCAAAGCGGTGAAAGCCGGAAAAAATATCAACAGGGTAATTGTAACAGACAAACTTATTAAAAAGGCCGACCGGAAAGGAAAAGAGATAAATGTGGCCCTCGTCGGCAACCCCAACAGCGGAAAGACAACCCTTTTCAACTACATCTCGGGATCGAGGGAACATGTTGGAAATTATGCCGGCGTCACCGTTGATGTAAAAAAATCCAGGTTCACTCTGAACGGCTACACCTTCAACATATCCGACATGCCCGGGACCTATTCCCTCACTGCCTACTCTCCTGAGGAAGTGTATGTAAGGAACCATATTCTGGAGACCTTGCCTGATATTGTTATAAATGTAATAGACGCGTCCAATCTTGAGCGGAACCTCTACCTCACCACCCAGCTTATTGACATGGACATAAAAGTCATTGCCGCGCTTAATATATATGATGAGCTTGAGCAGAAAGGGGACCGGTTCGATTACGAGTCTCTGGGTAGGATGATAGGCATTCCATTTATTCCAACAGTCAGTTCAAAAGGAAAAGGGATCCAGGACCTTTTCATAAAAGCCATTGAGACCTATGAGGACAGGGAGGATAATTCCCGCCATATCCATATCAACTACGGTGATGATATTGAGAAGTCGGTGAGGGAGATTCAGAACAGGATCAATATCCCGGAAAACCTCTCCCTGACGGACATTATCTCCTCCAGGTTCATGGCGATAAAGCTCCTTGAAAAAGACCATGCAATGGAAAAAAAGATACTCGAAAAGACCGGGAATGGCCTGGACATTCTCCTTGCAGCCAAAAACGAAACCATCAATCTTGAAGAGCACCTGAAAGAGGATTCTGAAACACTTATTTCCAACGCGAAATACGGTTTCATCAACGGCGCCCTTATGGAGACCTATGCCCCGGCAAAACGGCCGAAAGTAACATTGAGCGAGAAGATAGATTCCATCATAACAAGCAGGATTACCGGTTTCCCCATCTTCCTGATATTCATGTGGCTCACCTTCCAGGTCACATTCTCAATCGGCGAGTATCCTAAAAAACTGATAGAGTCCTTCATGGGCCTTATCACCGATTTTGCCGCGCACAGTATGGGTGACGGCCTTTTAAAGGACCTCTTTATCGACGGAATACTGAGCGGCGTGAGCGGCGTCATAGTCTTTCTACCCAATATTATGATTCTTTTCTTTATGATATCACTCATGGAGGACACGGGTTACATGGCCAGGGCCTCTTTCATAATGGACAAGCTGATGCACTTCATGGGGCTGCATGGAAAATCATTCATCCCGCTGGTAATGGGTTTCGGCTGCAACGCTCCGGCCATAATGGCGACACGGACCCTTGAAAACAGGAATGACAGGATGATAACAATGCTCATTCTCCCATTCATATCATGCAGCGCCAGGCTCCCGGTCTATATCCTGATCATAGGCGCGTTTTTTCAAAGCAACCCGGGGACCATGCTCTTTGCAATCTACCTCATAGGCATAGCCTTCGCAATCATCACAGCCCTTGCGCTGAAAGGCATTGTCTTCAAGTCAAGGGACATCCCCTTTGTCATGGAACTCCCTCCATACAGATGGCCCCATGTAAAAACCACATCCAAGCACATGTGGGATAAAGCCGTACACTACCTGAAAAGGATTGCAGCCGTTGTCCTGACCGCGTCCATCATCATATGGACCCTGGGGAAGTTCCCCCTGAAGACCGATTATTCCAGGGACTATGAGAAGGAGACAGCTGCCGTTGAAAGCGTATATGACGTCAAAATTAAAACGGCATCAGCCAAGGATGATGTGAAAAAGAAACTGGAGATTCAGAAGGATGAATCCATAAAGGAAATAAAACTGGCCATGGAGAGCGAGCGCCTTGAGAAATCATATATCGGCCGCATAGGAAAAAGCATGGAGCCGGTATTGTTCCCGCTGGGATTTGACTGGAAAATCGGCGTGAGCCTTCTCACCGGTTTCATGGCAAAGGAGATTGTTGTGAGCACCATGAGTGTACTTTTTGCCGCAGAGAGGGGCGACGAGAACCTGGCTGAAAAACTCAAAACCCACTCATTCAATACCGGGCCGAAAAAAGGGGAAATGGTTTTCACAGGCACTACTGCTTTTGCCTTTATGATCTTTGTACTGCTCTATGTACCCTGCATGGCAACAATAGCAACAATTGGCAGGGAATCTGGAAAATGGAGATGGGCTCTCTTTTCGATAATATATTCAACTGCTCTTGCCTGGATCGTATCCTTCGCCGTAGTAAGGATCGGGGCATTATTATAATCATGGGAGGCATAAAAAATGCAGGATATCATAGCAGGCAGCCTTATCTTCCTATCCTTTGCATATGCAGGATTCAAACTCTACAAATTCTTCAAACCTGCTAAAATTAGCGAAACTGCCGCAGGCTGCGACCCCGAACTCTGCTCCACATGCCCTCAGAAGGGCGAGGGGAAGTGTGAATAAAAATTTCACTTATCAAATACAAATAATTTAACAATTTTCAGTTCAAGAGAGTATATATATCTAAGGATTGTTAAATTTCTTATTGACAATTTTGCATTTTTAATTATATAAAATTCATCAAAGGATTCCATGCAGAAAAAAATAATAAAATCATTCAAAATTACACCGGCAATTAAGGCCGAAATGATTCAAATAATTGACCAGCGGATAAAGGAAGTTCATGTGACAAAGGAAGATTTTTCCGAACTCAAAAGTATTGTAAAAGATACTGCTGGCACTGTAAAAGAACTGGCTGAGGCCCAAAAACGGACTGAAATCAGCGTTGAAAAACTCAATGACGCTCAAAAACGGACTGAAATCAGCATTGAAGAACTTTCACATGCCCAAAAACGGACTGAAATAAAATTAGAAGAACTGGCACAGACTATGGAACAGGGATTTAAAGTAATGAAGGACAGCCTGACTGCAATCGGAAGCAGATGGGGAATAATGGCTGAAAGCACTTTTCGCAATACCGTAACCGGTCTTTTACAAGATACCGGTTATTCAGTGGCAACAGGTTATTATGGAGACAGGGAAATTGATATTGTAATCAAAAACGGGGCCCATTTCATATTTGAGATTACATCAAGCATGAAAAAAAGTGATATAATGAGATATGTGGCATCAGCCGATGATTATCAGTCAAAGACAGGCATTACTCCGCGTATAATGGTTGCGGCCATTTATATTCCGCCTACGGTGATGCGGGAAATAATTGATGCACCAAGGAAAATTGAAATTTATTCCATAGAGGAATAGGATGATCAATAGGCATAGGTAAAACCCATGGTCCAGATGAACCCCATGCCTTCATTCCGTTCATTGCGGTCCATGCCCACCGATATCCCAGCCCTCACCTTCCCTTTTTCAAGCTCGTTGTTATAGAAATCATAGGCCGGAGAAATTACATAGGCATTGAAGATCTCTATGATTTTCAGGGCCCCGAGGCCCATGAAAGCATACATCCACTTCTTTCCATTTTCAAGATTATACACACCATAACCAGCGAGCAGCATTTCACTGAAATAATATCCCCATCCGGCCAGCCTCTGTCCTTTATAAAAAAGCCCGCCGCCCGGCATGATTACTGAAAAAACAATGGCTGCCTCGTCCTTGTTTCTGAAAAAAGGCGGGAGGTACTGCTCCTGCTTGTACTGGTAGGCCAGCTGGTCAAAGTATGATACGGAAAAGGTAAGGGGGAGCGAACCCCACAAAAAATACTGCAGGTTCTTAATTTTTTTATCCTTGTTTCCGTCATTCACGCCGGGAAAAAAATTTATTTTGAAACCGGCCATAAATTCGGCAAGGGTCAGATGTGTGAGTATAAGCCCGGCAGAGGTGATAACTCCTGCCATGTCCGGTGAGTCCTTCTGGAATCCCATGTACCTGGTTGCAAGGAAAGACCCATATCCCGGGAGGCAGAGGTTTGCCCCTGTATTGATGACACAGGTCCCTTCTATCAACCTCTTCTCAGGGTCACTCCCCTTTAATATTGTATTCTCAAGGCCGTACCTGAATTCGGTGTTAAGCCTGATCCTGGAAAGAAATTCATCGACGGGTGTATGATATTCCGGATAGACAGGAAGCCGGAACTCCTTCCTGGTATTATCCGATATCTTTGCCCTTGACCGGAACCTCCCGACTTCCACAACATCAGCCGTTACGCCGTCCATGGACCTGTACGTTCCTTTCTCTATCCCATGCCACTGTCCCGCGTCAAGAATACGCGTGCCATCCAGCCCATTGCCGATTACGCACACATTCAAATCAAGCCTCCGGTGAAGAAGCGCTGCTTCAACGCCAAGCTTGTAGGGAATGTTGATTGCAATCCTGCTCCTCACAAGTATTTCACTGTCGAGCCTTTTTATCCAGGGAGTGAGGGATCTCACCTTCATCTCGGATATGATCATATCACCTGACCGGCTGGCGCTCAGGATTATGTAAAGATCCACACCGAGAATCTCCGCGCACCTCCGGTAAAAATCCGCAGGCTTCTCCTCAGCCGCCTTTTCAATGGCGCTGTCCCTTTGATTCATCTCAACGTTCAGGAACCGGCCGAGCCTGTTAAAAGCCCCGGAGATAACCCTTGCCGATTCGTTTAAAACAGCATTCATCTCGATACCGTCATTGGGAGCGACAAAAATGACCACATTCCCTCTAACAGGAATAATCTCCTGCAGCTGTGAGTTGGCGCGAGCCGGTACCATTAAAAGAATCATGGCTGAAAAATAGAAAAATAATTGCCGGAACAATGGTTTCATTTACCTTTCCAGATTATGTATTCTTGTCCCCGGGCAGGGAGCCCTTGAACCAGGCCTGAAAGGGTTTGCCGTTCCTGCAGGTCTGAAATCAGATATTGTCCTATGATCAGTTTCAATGAAACTTTTTCAATCACAAAAAAACTGTCTGATTATAAAAACATCATTTATCTGCAAGGATAGACTGCGCGGCATGTCAATGAAGTTTGCCGCAGAGACACAAGTGCGCAGAGTATAGAATTTATAAAAAATTTTATTTTTATAAATTCTATTTTAATTGCTACCTTTTCTCTGTGTCTCTGCGCCTCTGTGGCAAGATTTTCGTTGTTTCATTTAAAACCATCAATATGGAAAAATCGTTTTCCTGCTACTTTTTCTTTTCAGCGTATCCGATGACCTTGAGGTCAGCCTCAATCTCGGTAAGAATTGCCGGATCATCGATGGTTGAAGGGATTTTGAATTCCTCCCCATCGGCAATCTTCCTCATTGTGCCCCTGAGGATCTTTCCGGACCTGGTCTTCGGGAGCCTTTTCACAATGGTTGCCTTCTTGAATGATGCAACAGCGCCGATCTGGTCCCTTATCATTTGGACAACCTCTTCAACGATCTTAACCGGCTCCTTGGTCACACCCATTTTCAGGACGATAAATCCCACTGGGACCTGGCCCTTGAGATCGTCATTTGCGCCTATGACAGCGCACTCAGCAACGTCCTTGTGCTTTGAAATGACCTCTTCCATGCCGCCGGTTGAGAGCCTGTGGCCGGCTACATTTATGACATCATCCACCCTGCCCATGATATAGACATATCCGTCTTCATCTATGTATCCGCCATCTCCGGTGAAATAGTATCCCGGAAAGGGGTCGAGATAGGACTCCTTGTATTTATCATCTTTCTTCCAGAGTGTGGGAAGGGCGCCGGGGGGAAGGGGGAGTTTGATTGTTACGATACCTTCGGTGCCGGGCGCAACCTCTTTCCCCTCGCTGCTGAGAATTGTAACATTGTATCCGGGTACCCTCTTTGTAGGTGAGCCCGGCTTTATTGGAAATGATTCGAGCCCCATGCAGTTTCCGGCAATGGCCCAGCCCGATTCTGTCTGCCACCAGTGGTCAATGACCGGTTTTTTCAGAAGGTCGGTTGCCCAGTGGTACGTATCGGGGTCGAGTCTTTCGCCTGCCAGGAACAGCATCTTGAAATTGGAAAGGTCATACTTTTTCATAAACTCGCCCTTGGGATCCTCCTTCTTTATCGCCCTGAAGGCCGTGGGGGCAGTAAACATGACCTTGACTTTATAATCCGAGATTACCCTCCAGAAAGCGCCCGGGTCGGGAGTTCCAACCGGCTTTCCTTCGAACATGATTGTAGTACAGCCATTCAGGAGCGGGCCGTACACTATGTAGGAGTGGCCCACAACCCAGCCGACATCGGAAGCCGCCCAGTATACATCTCCCGGGTTTATGTCGTAGATAAGCTTCATGCTGTACTTAAGGGCAACGGCATGGCCCCCGTTATCGCGTACAACGCCTTTGGGAATACCGGTTGTACCCGATGTGTAGAGTATATATAACGGATCTGTAGATTTTACCGGAACGCATTCTGTACCCTTTGCATCTTTCATGAGCTCTGCCCAGTCAAAATCGAAGCCCGTCCTGAGCTCTGACCTGGACTGCTCTCTCTGAAATATTATGCACTTCTCGGGCTTATGCTCAGCAAGTTTAATGGCATCATCAAGGAGAGGCTTATATGGCAATACCTTTGTACCTTCTATGCCGCAGGAGCCGCTTATCATGATCTTCGGTTTGGCGTCATTTATTCTCACCGCAAGTTCATTCGGGGCGAACCCTCCGAATACAACTGAATGTACAACGCCGAGCCTTGCGCAGGCCAGCATGGATACAAGGGCCTCGGGAATCATGGGCATGTATATGATGACCGTGTCCCCCTTCTGGAGCCCCATGCCCTTGAGCACACCGGCGAATTTTGAGACATACTCCGTTAATTCCCGATATGTGTATTTCTTTACAACATTTGTGACAGGGCTGTCATATATGAGCGCAAGCTGGTCGGCCCTGCCGTTCTCCACATGATAATCGAGCGCATTGTAACAGGTATTGAGCTCCCCGCCGACAAACCATTTATAGAAGGGCTTGTTGGAATCGTCAAAGACCGTGTCATATTTCTTGTACCACTTGATGTTGCCAGCCACCTTTTCCCAGAAAGTTGACGGGCTGTTGATTGATTCATCATAAGCTTTTTTATATTCCCCGGACATTGTTTCCTCCAAAAAAAAATATTTTTTTGTAATTTCCCCAAAAAATCAAGGGAAAACAAAAAGTTGTATATTTGTATCAACAATAATACAAATTGCCGCTACACATATTTATGTCAATAAAAAAATATACCCGTTCAAAAAAATCAAATCATATGGTATGTTAAAATTTCAAGACATATTTTAAGCCGAAATTCATCCTCTTGTTATCATCGAGAATTGCTACAGGCTCGATGTCATACTTTTCCTCAATCACGCTGCCGTTCCATATCCTGTCCCTTGCAAGTACCGCATGGGTGACTTCAATTATTTTCAGGAGCCCGTAGGCGCCGGCAAATCGGTATGCCCTGGCCCGGTCAATCTTTCCCTTCTCATACCTTCCGGTAACCGGGTTGTACCGTTCCCCCGGAGAAAATTCCTTCAAAGTTTCATAGAGGAGAATATTGTTGAGATGAAAATAAAGGTAGCCGAAGCCCCTGTATCCCCGGTAAAAAAGCCCGCCGCCGCCGGAGATCAGGGAGAGGTACCCGGCCGACAGGCTGTTACCCATGAGGGGGTGTTTCCCTTCATAGTCCGATGCGTTGCCCAGGTACTGGGTGGCAAAGGCATCGACAAATAGGGACGACCCCCCGGTGAAAAGCATATAATTGGCAAAACGGTTCCTGGCGATTGCCGTTCCGCTTATATTTGACCTGGTTTTTCTCATATCATCAGGTTTATTCATTAACCCGTTGTATTCCAGGTAGAGGTAAGGCCAGACATTTACCGTCCACAACAGAAGGCCGGCCCAGTCGCTGTTCTGGTAATATCCCAGGATGGGGGCGGCAAAGGGCATTGATGCGCTTGCCGGGACGGTAAAAAGTATTTTATACAGCGTGTCCTCCAGGGTAGGCTCTTCAAGGACAATCTCCTTCTTTCTGCCGTAATAGAAATCCTCAAGATATTTCCCCTTCTCACCATGATTAATAAAAATGAAATCGCCCGGTTTTATCCCCTGTGTGCTCTTCTCCGGGATAATCCTCCCGTCTGCAAAGAAAATATTCCCGGCCTTTTTATATCCCGGGAAAATCTGCAGCCTCCTCTCCTTTTCCGTCTTTTCTCCGTCGAATGTATAGAGAGTAAACCTGCCGTTAAGGCTGCCGGCGTCGGGAAGAGAAAGGGCATTCCCGTCAGTTTTAATGTAAACCGGCCTCACGTAGCGCTTGAGAAAATTCGCGATGAATCTTCCTGCCTGCTCCTCGCAGATATAGCTGAATTCCCTGGATGCGGCATTCGGGGAGACCGGGACCCTAACGCTCGCGCTGTATACCACCCTGCCCCTGTATGGAATATCATACCCCGTGAACCTGACGCTGATGATGATGCTGTCCCCCAGGTCGTCAATGGTTCCTGAGATGATGATCCGTATATCAGCAGACATTGCAAACCTTCCGAGGCATGTCTCATCGAGGCATTGAAATTTCAGGAGCTCCTCTTTCAAAAGCCTGGGATTGACAATATCAAAGAACCCCGCAGTATTCAAAACATTGATCATGTGCTCTTCCATCATACCGGCAAGGGTGACCGCCCTGGGGCTGTTCCCGTTCATTCCGGATATTCCCGTAATCACTTTCCGGGCATGGAGGGAACCCGTATACGACAGGATAATCAGCAGCGCAAAAAGAAATTTTTTCATTAAATTACATGAGCCTGGAGTAGACAATGTTTCCATTGCAGATTGTGTATTCCACCGAGCCGAAGAGATCCTGCCCCAGGAAGGGCGAGTTCTTGCTCTTGGAAAGGAGAAAGGCTTCATCAATGCGGACCTTCTTTTCAGGGTCGATGATGGTTATATCGGCCATCCTCCCGGCCTTCAGTTCCCCCTTGTCCAGTTTAAGTATCCTTGCCGGATTCACCGTGACCTTTTCAAAGGCCTGGAGCAGGGAAAAATTATTCTCTTTCACGAGCACCGTAATGATAAGGGGCACCATGGTCTCAAGGCCTATGATGCCGAAGGGGGCGTATTCCATCTCCTGCATCTTCTCATTCTTGGAATGGGGGGCATGGTCCGATGCTATGACGTCTATGGTCCCGTCCCTGAGCCCCTCTATGATTGCAAGCCTGTCGGCCCCGGTCCTGAGCGGGGGGTTCATCTTGGCCATGGCGAACTGCTCGGCTATGATATCATCGGTGAGCGAGAAGTAGTGGGGCGCCGTTTCACAGGTGACATTGATTCCCCTCTCCTTGGCCCATTTAATGATATCCACCGAGCCGCCCGACGAAACATGGGCAACATGGAGGCGCCCCTTTGCCAGGCGGGTCAGGAGCACATCCCTGGCAATCATGATCTCCTCGGCTTCGCATGGAATGCCCTTGAGCCCGAGCATCATGGAATTCCGGCCTTCATTCATGATTCCGCTGTCGGAAAGGAGCAGATCCTCGGCGTGAGAAATGATGGGGACATCGAACATGCGGGAATATTCCAGGGCCCTCCTCATGAGCATGGAGCTCACCACGGGCCTGCCGTCATCGGAAAAAGCCGCGGCGCCCCCCCTGATCAGCTCGCCCATCTCCGATATCTCCTCGCCCTTGAGGCCCTTGGAGATGGTGGCGATTGGAAAAACATTTATGGGGCCCTTTTCCGCTTCAAGCTTGATGAACCTCACGAGGGCCTGGTTATCTATCACCGGGGCAGTGTTGGGCATGGTGCATACCGAGGTGAATCCGCCCTTTGCCGCAACCCTGCACCCGCCGATGATGGTCTCGATGTCCTCCCTTCCCGGCTCCCGGAAATGCACATGCATATCGATGAGCCCCGGGAGGAGGATCATCCCGGCGGCATCGATGATCCCGGAATCATCATCGGCCCTGATATTTCTGTCGATGCGGTCTATCCTGTCGCCGTCAATCAGAATATCGAGCCTGTCAGATATCCCCGATGCCGGGTCAACCACGGTCCCGTTTTTAATTACAATTTTCATATACCCCTGCTAAACTTTCATGCCTGCGCGGGCTGATCAACATTCATATCTTCCAGCGGCGCCGCGCCGGAGAGAAGATAAAAAATTGCCATGCGCACTGCTACGCCGTTTGTCACCTGCTCATTTATTATGGAATTGGGTGCTTCGGCCACCGAATTTTCAATTTCGATCCCCCTGTTCACCGGGCCGGGGTGCATCACAATGATGTCGCTTTTACACCGCTGGAGCCTCTCGTATGACAGGGAAAAAAGCCTTGTATATTCCCTGATTGACGGGAAGAGCGATCCCTGCTGCCTCTCCTTCTGCATCCGCAAAAGGTTTATGACATCGAGCTCGGGGAGAATTTTGTCAAGGTTGTATGATATGTCAACGCCATAGTGGACAAAATCATCGGGAATCAGGGTAGGGGGCCCGCAGAGGGTGACCCTGGCGCCGAGCTTGATAAAAATCTCAATATCCGAACGGGCTACCCTTGAATGCTTGATATCGCCGACTATCCCGATATGGAGCCCTTTGAGGTCGCCTTTCTTTTCCAGGATGGAATAGGTATCCAGGAGGGCCTGGGTCGGGTGGGAGTGGTACCCGTCACCGGCATTTATGACCGCTGCATCGATATTCTTGGACAGGAAGTGCGGGGCAAGGGATGCCGCGTGCCTGATTACAATATAATCAGCTTTCATGGCCTCAAGGGTATGGACCGTATCGATAAGCGATTCACCTTTTACCACGCTTGAGGTGGAGACATTGACATTTATGAGGTCTGCAGAGAGCCTTTTAGCCGCCAGGTCGAAACTCAGCCTGGTCCTTG
This sequence comes from Spirochaetia bacterium, assembly GCA_009885955.1. GTDB lineage: Bacteria > Spirochaetota > UBA4802 > UBA4802 > UBA5550 > VFJS01. The sequence goes on from VFJS01000100.1 coordinate 18,067, forward strand.
TAGAGGGCTCATAAAATAATGTACATACCGTTTTCCCGCGAAGCACCGGCACTGTCTTAACCGAGCGGGTGAATATCTCCTTAAAATACTTTGCCGATGTGCAAATAAGATTAATTTCTTCGAGTGAGAGGGATTTGATATCGAGAAGATCTTTGCTCTTTAATGAACCCATGGCAAGTCTAATTTTTTCATTTCATTGATAAAATTGTCAAATCAATTCCTGAATATAAGGCAAAATTTTAATTTTTTTGATCTGTTATATAGTACCTGTACAGCCTGATTTACCCTTTATTCACATCTTCCAGGAAAATTTTCTCATACTTATTAAATTCTTCTTCAACAGAATCCTCTTTCCCCAATTTTTCCAACTCATCGTTGCCAATATACAATTCTTCAGCCATGATTTCACTATTTTCCAGAACAGGTTCCTCACTTTTCATATAACTTGCGCCAGGCAAAACAGCCTCCAGTTCCTCCGGGAGGCCCAGGATAGCGCGGCACTCCCTGGCGATCTCAGCTCCCCTTTCGATATTCGACGCAGAGCCTTCAATGGGTACTTTGACTATTTCGGCAAGGCCTGTTAAAAGGGCCCTCAGGCTTCCGAGAAACCGGTCCTGCTCCTCAGATTCGGAATTAATACTGCCGCTTATGGCCTCGGAGTCACTGCTGATCCCGGTGATCTCCATCAGATTTTTTATGATCTCCCTGGAGGATCCGATAATCAGGGAAAAGTCTGCCGTCATCTCCCCGTTGAATGATTTTATCCTCAGAATAAGTTCATGGGTCCTTCTGATATTCTCCTCGATAACCGGGATGTTATTCTGGATCCTGTCCTGTAATTTTTCAATATTATCGGATATGGTCATGAACCCGTGAAACTCCTCGGGATCGCGCGAGGATTCGATTCTTGACAGCATTCCGATGATCTTCATTGATTTAAGGACATCCTTTAAAAACTCAATGACACTGTCAATCTGGCTGTAATCTCCAATGAATACCTGGATTGTTGTGCTTGTACCGGCGATTTTCCCTTCAATAGAGGTCAACTGGCCAATGAGATCATTAAGTTTTTCCGATATCATCCGGACCATCCTGCTATTTTCCTGAGAAAGCCCGGTGAATGTCCGGGCAGTATCCATAAGAACCCTTGAAATGCCGATTATCTGATCACAGAAATTGATGGATTTCAGGGAAAATCGGAGCTGGCTGATGGATTTCTGGTTGACCCTGGCCGCTGTCTCTCTGATGATATTGCCCTGCTCCATGATATATCTTATTTTTTCATTAAAATCCTTCCCTGAGTCTATCAGGTCCCGGGCAGCCCGGGCAGCCAGCGCCAGATCCTCTCCTGTTTTCATCACATTTCCCGATCCTGTTATGGCCTCGCCTGCATCATTGTCCATCAAACTGAATTTTTCAGTAATCTCATTGAGCATTTTCCTGTACCCGATGACTTTCTCATCGGTCCTGATGATTCTGACAAGGATGTCATCCATGGCCTGCTTCTGCCCGTTCAGAATCCGTGGAAATTCAGCATAGCTTTCATTGCCTTTGCTTATTTCACTCAGTATGAGGCTGTTCTCCTTCATGAGGTTAATGATCCCGTCAGTTACCGGGTCAACAACCTTTACGATGTTATCAAGGTTTTTGTTGATAAAATTGGACATTTCATCAAGCTTGTTTGACAGAATATCAAAAACACCGGAGGTGTGGGAATATTTGCTTGATACTATTGAAGCATTGAGTGCCAGGGTGAAAATCTCATCCGTATCATCCCTGACCTCCGCTACAATCCCTGTCAGCATGCTGATTTCTGTTTTAAGGGAGTCAAAAACAGTTTTAATCCCGTTTATCGATTTGATAATGTTTTGAAAAATCTCTATATTTGCCATGCACTCCAGGGAATTTGCAGAGATACTTTCCAGGGAACAGTTTAAATTCTTATGAACTTTATCAAAATTAATCAGCCGCTCAGAATTATTATTAATAATGTTGACGGTAAGTTTCAATCCATCAACCGTAATATTTTTTCTCTTCACAGATTCGATGTTCACCCTTGAAGCCGTGCCGATAACTTCCTGAATCAATCCGGTTATTTTTGATATACTTTCCATTGTCGTGTTCATATTGTCACTGAGGCCCTTTATTATCCCTGTCATTACCCTGATTTCATGTTATCAGATATCAACAACCTGATTATTATTAAGCGCGCCTATTTCATCAACCAATTAATGCCCTGATAAATATAAAATATTCCAATTATCACAACAGCCGAAGAAAACAGGATCTTGACTATTTTATCAGGAAGATATCTGGATATATAAGGACCTATCTGCCCTCCGATTATCACGCCGGTCCCGGAAAAGATCCAGATCTCCCAGAGTATCAACCCGGCATGAAGATTGAGGATCGTGATAATCCAGTCCGATGTAGCCTCAATGAGTATAGCAGTGGCATTGGCCCTTTTCGTCTTCATATTCAGCCCCTTTTCAAGGAGCGGCTGCGCCAGTTCGCAAATCCCTGTACCCGTTGTAGCCGAAAAAAAACCTGCAATGGGAGGCACTGCCATAAACCGGTATATATCCTCAATGGGAATATTTTCCCTCTTGCCGAAAGATCCCCGGAATGCATTGACAAGCTGCATGGTGGCAACGCCCAGGATAATGAATCCCAGTATGAGCTTGAGAAAATCGGCATCAAAAATCATAAGGGCATGGTTCCCGGCAACAATCCCGGGGATGGTGAGCATTATCATGGTGAAACCTATCGGAAGCTCCACCATCCTATACCACAAATACCTGATGGCCCCGCTCGTCATGCCTATGGTTTCTGTAGCTATGCCCGTTGCCACGGCATTCTGCATGGGAATATTAAGGAAAATGTTATAGATGGGCTGGAAGAGCACCCCGCCGGAAAATCCCGAGGAATTTGCAAGCACGGCAATGACTATACCAACGGGAAACATGTAAAAATATTCAAAGCTCATGATGCTGTTTGTCCGCCTTTGCCTGCTGAGAAATGTTTCATGGCCTCTTCAATTTCATCCTGTGATATCTCCGAATGGAATTGATAGATTTTATACATGCCGATATAGGTCTCCAGGGAGGCCAGGTCATTGGACATTATTTTCAGGAAACCCGACAATTCTTTACCGACACCCACCATCTCTTTGAAATCGGAAAGGCGCATCCTTTTTTTCTCGATAATGTTACCTGTCATTTCACTCCCGTGGAGATATGAGAGCCTGTTCCCGGCCATCTCTATCTTGTTCTTGTACCTGTTGACCTCCTGTTTCACCTGGAAAATAAGGCCCTGCAGGTTCCGGTTCATCTCATTGACAAAGCCTGCAAGCTGCCCAATTTCATCCTCAGACATGACTGGCACCGTAACAGTCAGGTCTCCGCCGGAGATCTTTTTTGCCGCTTCAACCAGCCCGTCCATAGGTAGAACGATGTCCCTTGTAAACATAAAAAATGCCCCGATAATGCTCCCGGTGACAACAATGAGAAAAAGTATCATCCGGTTGCGGAACTTGTAGACCGGCTCATAAACCTTTCCGTGATCGATATTTTTCCTCAAATCGGAAATTATATGTTCAGGGGCATGCGCTTTCATCTGCGCATAAAAATTGGCGCTAATGGAATCCTGAAAGCTGCTGGAACTTACTTCAAGAATAATTTCTGCGCTCACTGAGATGGAGACTATTGATATGAGAATAAAATAGATGAGGAGCTTTTTCTTTAATCTGGACATGGGCCTGGTCATGTTTAATCTCATGGGATTCTCCGTTCATTATACATTATAGATATAATAAAATAAAGATGTTTATTTTATGCGTTCCTTAATTAACAAAATTACTCCATAAACTTAGCAAAAGAGAATAAATAATTCATTATTTTTTTCTCTTTCCCATGTAAAAAATTCCGGCTCATTCCGGATTATTCCCTATTTAACTGATTTCAAGTAGTCATCCGATTAAATATAAAGGGATTTTAATTATAACTAACACCATAACTCCTTGTCAATTCAGATCAATTATGTTATATTACAAGCACATCTGAAAATCAGGGTTCATGAACCAGTTTGATACATGGATTTATCATAATATCCTGGATGATGTTTGACAAATACAAAGGCTGAATATATGAATAATTTTGATGTAATTATAATAGGGCAGGGCCCTGCAGGTATTTCCTCGGCAATCTATGCAGGCAGGGGCGGTATGAGCACCTTCGTAGCCGGATGCGACCCGAAGGTGGCTGGGGATTACCAGATAGATAACTACTTCGGCTTTCCCGATGACATCACCGGGAAAGAACTGGTCGACAGGGGGGTGAGGCAGGCAAAAAAATTCGGATGCCATATTTCCTGCGAAAAGGCATTGAAAATAGAGATGCTGGATGACGGATTTTTTTCTGTTAAAACTGAGAAGGAGAGCTACAGGGCGTGTGTCGTAATACTTGCAACCGGTGTATCCCGGAAAAAACCAAAAATTGAAAACATGGATACATTCGAGGGCCGGGGAGTATCCTACTGTGTCAGCTGCGACGGGTTTTTCTTCCGTGATAAAGATGTGATTGTCGCAGGTGAAGGGACCTACGCCGCAAACCAGGCCATGGAGCTCCTCACCTATACGCCGAAAGTCAGCATATCGACCCTTGGCAAACCCCTGGATATGGACAGCACTTTTACTGATAAGCTTGCAAAATCCGGAATAAAAATAATTGAAAAAAATATAGTAAAACTCAACGGATCCAAGGTCCTTGAATCGGTACAATATGATGACGGCTCAGAGGCCGGAACCGACGGCCTCTTCATAGCCCTGGGGGACGCCTCGTCATCGGACTTTGCAGCCAGTCTGGGAGTGATAACAAGCGGTATTTTTATACGGGTGGACGACAGCCAGCGGACCAATGTCCCGGGCATATTCGCCGCTGGCGACTGCACAGGCGGGTTTATGCAGATTAGCGTAGCCGTGGGCGAAGGCGCCAAGGCTGCAAAATCGGCGATTGAATACGTGAAAAAGAAATGCAGGGCGAAATAAAAAGAGGCTCATTACCGGGGAACAAATTATGCCACAGAGGCACAGAGACACAGAGAAATTAGAATAAGTTATTCAGCTTTTAGAATTTGATGCCCTCACCCGCGCTCTGCGCATTCGCAGAGCGCTCATCAGACGTCCTGTCTGCGCTCTGCACTAATGCTTCCTGCATGTCGCCTCTCCCTGTAGGGCGAGGGTTTTTTATTCATGCCTTTAACACTTTCACCCCTCTCCCTATTCCGGGAGAGGGGTCGGGCGGTGCACTGAGCTTGTCGAAGTGAATGAGGGCATTATTTCCAAACATTCAGAAAAGAACTGCAGAAAATAAATTAATAATAAATCCAACCTCTGTGTCTCCGTGGCTCTGTGGCTGACTTATCGAATGCCGGCCAGTTGCCATACCGGGTAAATCAACCAGTCTGGGTTGTGAGAAAAATGGGCAGGGTCATATGGCTTATCTGGTCCTGCAGCTCTTCGATCTTATCTATATGACGGTCTTCATCCTTTAATATATCCTCAAGAATCTCCCGGGTTGCGAAATCGTTCACATCACCGGCAAGCTTTATTACTTCATTGTAGGCCTGGATGGCACCGAATTCCGCATTATGGTCGTTTTGAAGCTGCTTGGGGATTTCCGCTCCTATGTGCATATCCTTGAGCTTACTTACCGTCGGCATCCCCTCCAGAAAAATAATCCTGCCGATGAGCTTTTCAGCATGCTTCATCTCATCAATAGCCCTTTTCTCGAAATGTTCATGGAGCTTATCATATCCCCAGTTAGCTGCCATTTCAGAATGCACCATGTACTGGCTGATGGCAGTCAATTCATCGGCCAGAAGCATGTTCAGTTTTTCAATTAATTTGTCGTTGCCTTTCATTTTAAACCCCCGGTTTTATATACGGGAACATCAAAAATCAGCATGTTCCCGGAACTTGCGGCCTGCAGGGAACTGGCTGATGTAATTATTCCAGGTTCCCGTTTATCTGCAATTAAACATCATTCTACATTATTAAAAATAAATGTCAATTTTAAATTTATTTTTTCTTAAATTCAAATCCTGATTGTACCCGGCTATTTTTATCTGCGCCCGGTATTATATCATGCGGTATTTACTGAACAACAGTTTATCCCGTCATTACAATCCGTTTCAGACATCCGTCAAATCCTATCATACTTCTATAATCACTTCCCCGCCGGAAACCCTGATGTCCATGATTTCCACCCCGGCGAGGCCGGGAATCTCCCTCTGCAAAAGCCGGCTGACGTGAACGCTCAGGATCCCCCTGTCTGAAATATCAATGTTGCCCCGGGCATCTTTCAAATAGCTATCCCTGATCTTTGACAACATGCGGACCATGATAAAATTTCCCTTTATCTGAAACAGGAGGGAGCCTTCTATGAACCCGAGATATTCCAGCTTCACCTCTCCCTTGAGTACGTTATTCAGCAGGGAGAATTTTAGGATGATACTATCATCATCGACCCTTACCGATCTGAGCAAAGAAAACTTCCCCTTTACAAAATCGGAAATATTCGAGATCCTGATCTCCATGTTCCCGGTACCGCTGTAGTATGTGAGGGCCCTCATACCGGTCCGCCGTGTGCCGAAATAATCGAAGATGGCGCCCATGGATATTCCGGCAAGGGCCGCTGCCTTGAACGATTTGACAGATAGCGTTGCGCCGATTTTTTTGATAATGGCCCTGCTGATGATGTCCTGTGCCTTTGACATGATATCCTTTTTTAAAAATTTGCGCACAGCCTTTTCGGTGAATTCCCCATTGAACGTCACGCCGCTTTTTCTCAGCGCTTCAGGGCCTCCGTCGCCGGCAAGAAGAAGAAGGATGTCGGTCACCATCCCGACATTCCCAATATCCCTTCCGTAGAGATGAGCAATGGCCATGATGAGGTCGGCCTGGATCTTGAATGTGTTTTTCAGCTCAGCGGGCAGAGAAATTCCCGAAAGTATTGGGCCTCCAAGGCCAAGGACTGCTCCGGTGGCGCTTGATTTGAAGGAGAGCCGCCCGATGATTTTACGGGCAAGGGCATCCCTCCCCAGGCCGTGATGGCTCCTCATGAGGTCATCAACGTAACTCCCGACATTCTCCCTGTTCTCCGACACAAGGAGTTCCAGGAGATTCAGGAGGTATTTCCTGTATTCCTCGGTAAGGCCTGAGCCCAGGTTGATGAATTTTTCCATAATGCTTTTCACGGGGTTGGCTTCTACGTAAAACTATCTTTGGTCAATTGCCTTCTTTCCGGACAATACTGGAAATTTAGACATTTACAGGGACCTCAATATCCATTGTCATGAATATCTTTTCATTGCTGTACAACAAATCTTCTCTTGGAGTGAAGCTCTCTATATATAGTTCAATGGCCTCTCTGATGTTTTCTTTTGCTTCCTCAATTGTCTTACCCTGACTGGCAATACCCAGTTCCACACAATGGGATACATACCAGGTTTCTTCTTTTTCAATTAAAATAGAATATTTAAAAAGCATGGATATCTCCGGATTTCCTGAATTCATTTCTTAAAATAATTGTAACTACTCAGCTCTTCAGCTTTGAAAATCCAAATATATCTGTCTACCGATCATGATCTGATAAATAGATTCAATAACATTTAAGCCCTGTTTTCTGACAGTCGAA
>VFJS01000011.1 GCA_009885955.1 Spirochaetia bacterium
GCTGCCATATGCAAAAACGGAAGAAGAAATGAGGGTTTTGCTCCCGAATGTTATTGATGTTGAAATTATTCAAGAATTTCGGAAGGGTGCAGGTAACTGAACGCTTACATAGGAAGAGTGGCAAAACATATGATGAAAAAAGTTTATCAGTTGAGATTATTGATATTCCCTTTGAAATGCTTGTAGCTGTTGCCGAATCAATAGCAAAAGAATTTAATCAAAAAGAAGTATTAGTTAAAAGTTATGATAATGGTAGAATTATCTTAGTAGATAGAAATTAAAATAACGGTAATCTTAATGAAAAGATATAGAAGTAAAATAACTGAAAATAAAATTAAAAAATATGTCTATGAAAAATATGGTCATAAATTATTTGAACATTCTTTTTCTCGTATATGGCAGCATAGATCAAATGGATTTTTTATTATATCTGCCTTTCGTGGAAAATACACTGATGATGAAAATATAATAAGACATGAAAAATTAAAAAATCATTTAAAACAGAATAAATTAGGATTCTTTGAAGTTGATGGAGTCTATATTTATGATGATGGAACTAAGGATTCTGAATTAAGTTTATTTGTTCCCTTTATAAGTAAAGAATACAGTTCAGACCAAATAAAAGATATTGCAATGAAAGCTGGTAAAATAATTAATCAAGAAAGTATTTTATTCAAGTACCCCGAATATGAATCAAATGAGTACGTGTATTTATATCCGAATAGTAATAAAATCCAAATTGTAGGTAATAAGTTAGATTTTGATACAGTTAAGAAAGCATATTCACAATTAAGAAAAGGTAGTCATGCAGGAAGAAAAGTTGCATTTGATTATGTTATGGAAGGAGTGAGATTACCGAATAATCATATTGATGCCGGTTCAATGCTGGCTGAAGGTATTTTATTTTAGATGGAATTATTAAAAAGGTTACAGTAATGGAAAGATATAAAAAACAATTTCTTGAGAAATATTCCAGTGGGAACTTTTATGATGGTAAGTACTGGAATTATGAGAGTCTCTTTAAAAAATCATTGAGCAAGGTTTATCAACACTTTGCTGATTCGGGATTTATTATTGGTTCAGCATTTAGACCTGTTGTTGTTGATCCTATTATACGAGAAAAAATTAATGGAGTCGAATTTGATGATGAAAATTTACGTAGACATAAATTTCTTTTGAAATGGTTAAAAAGTTTAAAATTAGTATTTATAGTTATTGATGGGGTATGGAAAGATATAAAGACAGGTATAAAAGCTTCAGAGTTATCTGTAATGGTTCCTTACTTTGCAAAGTATACCTCTGATGAATTTTTAAACATTGCTTTACATTGGACTGCAATAGGAGAACCGGAACAAGGACATTTTTGTCAGGATGCGGTATTGGTAAAAGACCCTGATCCTAATTATGGTAAATTATTTTTACTTTCTAAAGATGAATCAACAAAAACTATTAAAGGAATCTTCAAGCCTGATCAAATTGCTGAATTTTATTCACAGTTTAAACAAAAGAATGCTAAACATATAAGTAATCATTCAGGAAGGACTTTTGTGTTTGAGGGAGTCCAGACATATGATAGATTTTATAGTAGAGATATTTTACTTCGTGAAGGACATACTTTTGTATGATATAGAGAATTTTATGAAAATTGACAATAATGAATATAAACGAAAATCAATAATATGGTATCATATAAATAATCCAGAAATATGGTTTGGGGTCATATCAGCTTATAACCATGCAAAATATTCAAATACGAAAAATAAAGAGAGGCATGATCAATTAATACAGGATGTGAATACCATTAAGGAAATGAAATACCTCTGTATAGAACAAAGAATTACTTATAATCAACAAATTGAAAATGAAAGAAATTCTTCAACAAAGGAAGAGCTAAGCTTGTTTATCCCCCAGATTTCATTTGAAAATTGCATGAAATTATGCAAAAAATATCAATTGAGATCATACATTTACAAGGATGAAAATGGACTTGGATTGTATGATGGAGAATCAGGATCATTAATCGAAAAATTTAAAGATTTCGAAGGGCCTCAAATCCTCAGCCAAATAGATATCGAAAAAGCCTACTCCCAATGGATCAGGGCGAAATTCAGTGAGACGATTATATTCATCGCTGTCCATGAATATTATATCCCATCCAGGCTCGCTGCCTATAGAGCTATGAAAACCAGAATACTTCCATCAACGGAGTGGATCAGGATAGAAGGATAAGGCTATGAAGAAAGACTTTTGCCAATCAAAAGAGCTTTCATTGCCAGAATTATGGGCATTGAATATGGTACATGATTGTGGAGCCATTACTTCTTACACGAAAATGGATAATAGCCCCGGGGGAGAGGGCCGTTTATTTTCTGAAAAAGAAAACCAGCAGAGAGATAAGACCCTGCGAATAAAACTGATAAATCTGGAATATCTTGTTGTTGAGGTTCGAGGGACTATGCCAGGGTGTGAAGTGGGGTCTCCAGTTTCCTGTTATTTCGTTGCCGATCATCACGATCGGGGTGAGCTTAGTTGGGACATAACAGCGTTGGGAGAATATTTCTATCAGGGTTCTGTATTACTTGTACCCAAAAGTGGAGTGAATAATGTTGGAGAAGGTGCATACCTTTATGGCACCAGTCATAGCATCGGTAATAAAATCGGTTATGGAGAAAAGTTTTTTCTGGATAAAAATCAATGGGGGGGTGAATCTACAATATTAACCGGATGTATAAATGGCAATCCCCTTATCTTTGATCAAGTACAAAGAATATATGGCATGCCCGGAACAGGATATGGTGTTTGGGGGCTAAGGGTGTTGGCACAAATGGACTGGTGGGAGATAAAAGTATAACAGTATTGGAAAGAATATCATGAAAAAAAGATTTAAATTAACCAAGTTACCGATGGTAGTTCGGATGATGCTTGGATTTATTCCAACAGTCAAAACCTTCGGAATCATAACTGGAAAAAATCCATTGGGTGTAAAGCTGTCAGTAGAAGATAACGAGTTGCTGAACAGGGAGCTATTCTATTATCTGAGAAGTGCACATCATTCTTTCATCAAGCCTGATGATGTAATATTTGAAGATTTAGAATCCCCTTTTTTTATTGTGAATGTTGCTTTGGATGAAATGAAGGATATTGCCGTTAAGTATGAACAAAGAGGGTTCATCTTTGGGGAAAATAAAGGTCCCGGACCTTCTGTTTTTCATTATATTCAAGCAATCATTAATAATGATATGCCCCTAAAATCGTCTGATTATACAATAAACCATATCCAAATGATATTTCAAGGAACCCGATATATGGAAGATCGGTTCAATGAAAATACGAGTGAAAAATTCATTGTTCCAGTTTTAGGTAAAATCTTGAGAGTACCGAGTTTAGTTAGTACTTTTAACTCTTGTTTTTGTCAATTTGTATTTTAAGAATCGATAATTCGATGCTCAAGTCGATCCATTGCTCTACCAATCGTTTGAACTTTTTATAGGCTGCAATCTGCCTGCGGGCTTCCCCCACCTCTTCCAGCCGGACATAGGCGGTATGACTTTTCATTTTGCGGGTATAGCTGATCTGCCAGTAGGAACCTTCGCCCTTCCGGGGATTCTTGTACTGGCGGGTCAATGACCCCGGCCGGAACAGACCGATTTCCCCCAACTCCTGTTTTATTTTACCGATTTTTCGTTCAATGTACTGTATCCTTTTTTTTCTCATCGCCTCTCCTTTTTTTGTTGCAGTATAGCATATACATGCTATACTAACGGAAGAAAAATGTCAACAAAAAAACAATAGGAGAATAAACAATGATGCTCTGGAGACATTGGTGGCGGCTCGCCAGTCAACTGCACGGCGCCTGCTCGCGAACACGAACTTTTCTGTGGATGGTTATCTGCATGGCGGGAATGACGATCCGTGTGGAGTTGCTCGGCGTGACAAGCCTCGTACGCGCCCTGGGGCTAAAGCCGGCCTGTTATGACCGGATGCTGGATTTCTTTCACAGCCCGGCTTTGAATATCCAAAAGCTCACCCTGGCCTGGCGCAAGCTGGTCTTCAAACATCATCCAGGCATTCTGCGTATCGGGGGCCGACCTGTGCTCGTCGGTGACGGGATCAAGGTTGCCAAGTCCGGTCGAAAAATGCCGGCTGTCAAAAAACTCCATCAACAGTCGGAATCGAACACCAAACCAGAGTACATCTTCGGCCATTCCTGTCAGGCCGTCGCCGTACTGGCCCAGGCCTTGTTCAGCGTCGTCGCCATACCGCTGACCTGCCGCATCCACGAGGGCGTAGTTTTTTCCAATCGCGACCGGCGAACGCTCCTGGATAAGATGATCGCTCTGGTTGACTCGCTGGACATTAGCGAATCGTTCTACTTTGTCGCCGACGCCTACTACGCCTCCGGCAAAATCGTTCGTGGGCTGCTTGACAAAGGGAACCAGCTAGTCACCAGAGTCAAGCGTAACGCGGTGGCCTATTGGCCTGCTCCGGCCCAGGGCGCGCTTCGGCACAGAGGACGTCCGAAAACATACGGCAAAAAAATTAAAGTCGTATCGTTGCTCAAGGACCAAAGCGCAATGACTGAAGCCGCCAGCCCCATTTATGGTGAAAAAAATGTAGTCCTCCAATTCCGGACAGCCGACCTGTTATGGCGGCCGGTCGGAATTCTCGTTCGTTTCGTGGCGGTCATCCATCCGCAACGGGGCTCGATCCTGCTGATGAGCACGGACCAGAATTTGTCGCCACTGCAGATCATTCAAATCTACGGCCTGCGGTTTAAGATCGAGGTCTCCTTTAAACAAGCGCTGCGAGTCGTCGGCGCATATGCTTATCACTTCTGGATGGCCGCCATGACGCCGCTCCGACGCAAAAGCGGTAACCAACATCTACATCGAAAACCGGCAAATTACCGCGATGGTGTGCGACGAAAGATCGCGGCATATCACCGTCACATTCAACTGGGCCTGATCGCTCAGGGATTGCTTCAGATACTGTCCGCTACTGTTCCGCAGTTGGTTTGGTCCTCGTTTGGCTCCTGGCTGCGAACCATCCGTCCCGGGTTGGCTCCCTCGGAATTGGTCGTGGCGATCTCCCTGAGAAATACGCTGCCGGAATTTCTCGCGGATACCGCGGATGCTGAAAACTTGAAGAAATTCATGCAAAAAAACATCGATCCCGCCAGGGCGGAGGGATTCCGTCTGATCTCATGACAAGAATCCGTCTGAAAACGGTACTCTCAAGGTAAAATGAAAGAGGCTATATTCAAAGACTGGTTTTTAATTGAAAGAAAATCCGGTAAAAAAATTTATTATTATCAAGAAGAAGATGTTACTTTAGATATGAATGAAGTAGAGAAAGAGGTTTTAGAGAGGATTGAGGAAATTATCCCGGAAAACAGGACGGGGAGGTCCAGATGGGAAAGCAGGGGGATCATAAACCACCAATACAGTTATTTTAATGATGATTGGAAATCAAAAGATATTAACAAGGGGAAAAAGTTATGAATCGATACTTCCTACACGTCATATTGGGAAGACTGGAATTACAGGAGAGTATTAATTGAAAAACAAAAGAAAGAATGATTTCAATGATGATATACCCTCTCTCTTCGAGAAATGGCTTTCAGTCAACCGGGAGAGATTTATCCATAAACCTATAATAATGGAAAAAACTAAAGAAGGGATATCAATTAAATACGATGGGATCATTCCTGAAATAGAGGCCTATATAAATTCGGGTGGCATGATAGTAGAAGCGAAGTTTCCCGATGATGCGATGTGGGACATGTTAAGGGACATAGATATAGGTATAGATATAACTGATTCCGGAGAATATTTTTGTACCTGGTGTATAAATGAACATCAAAAATTATATCCAACTATTGAGGCCCTCGTATATGAACACCTTTTTGAGGATTTTCTCCAGTGGTCCAATGAAAAAATATCAACTGAAAAATATCTTATACTTTGCAGTGTGGGGAACGGTACAACATGGGCTAAAATTATCGATGCAGATGAAAATATTGACACAAAAAATGTCGTGGCCTTATTCTCTATGGATGAATCGTATCGGAAATGGGAGTGAAGTGTCAATATGTCCAGCTGAAGCAATTCAAAGCCCCGCCAAAATGTGACAGAGGACCTGCTTCAACCGGTATTATTTTAACATCAGGAAGATATTTATTAAACAACTCCAGTGCCTTTATATCGGAAGGGATTCCATATACAGGCATAAAAAGACATTCTCCGGTTCGAAGAAAGTTTATATGGTTACCGAAGATCGATGGGATATGATCGATTACTTCATCAATTAGTATTGCTCCAGGAATTTTAATAATATTGAATTTATCATTGGACTGTTCTTTTATCGTTTTAACTATCCGGCTCAAATAAAAATTCTCTTTTTTCATTATGATATGAAAGCTATTAACTGCGATGGTAGTGGGAGATATAAAGCGCACATTCCCATCAATATGGCCAGTGGGGTCTTCCGGGTCTTCTTCGATGATGATCAGATTGTTGATGCCGAGTTTTTCTTTGAAAAGCGACATTATTTCATTCTTTGAATAACCGGGATTGTCATGGAGCACCCTTGAAGTCATGATGGCCCAGCCATTCCCGTTGTGGGTCATATTCCCGCCATCGAGTACAATGGGGATGTTGAACATGGGCTTACTTAGAATGCCGGCAATGGACCTGCCTATGTTGTCTGATGATAGGGATTCATCTTTATGGAGATACGAGGGATTGTAGATGAATTTTACGAGAACATCCCGGCCTGTTTTGTCAACTGCATTCATTGGAGCGAAGTCCCGTATCCATATATCATGAATATCAGGATTATGTATTATCCTGAAATTGGAATTGATCTTCCCAATTTCATTATCTGGAACTGGATGCCTTGAAAAAATCATGAGCTCTTTTATTGCAGGTATTTTGCTGACAATATCTTTATAGACGGGCAAGATATTGATTCCCTGATAATACTTGTCAATACCTCCAGGCCAAACAAGGGAAATGCCGTTTTTTAATTCCCAATCCGGGAGCAGGCGTAATGGATATTTAACATTATCTTTTTCCATCAAGGTCCTCCAGTCATCTCCAAAGTATACTCGGAAGTTATAATAAAAGGTAACCCCCCAAGGGAGAGGTGGATGTTCTTTTATGATGTATAATACAATCATAAAGATGTAGATGAATAATCATGATTCAAATCGTGGAATTTTATCGGTCACTGAATTCCAGGAAATTATTATTAGTATTTGAATAAATCACCATTTGTGTTGAAAAGTAAAAAAATTGAATAATAATTATCTTTAACATAAATTATCAAAGGAGTTGCCATGGATGCAAAAAATATTGAACTTGTTGATACAGTTATTAATCAATTCATTAAAAATTATCCCCATGAAAGATATTTCAGAGAATCTGACATTGTCTGGACGATTCAAAAGAAACTGCAGGAGAAACTTAAAGCCCCCTATAAAGTTTTCCATGAATACCCGATCAAACTGTTATACCCGATGAAAATGACATATAAAAAATGGAACGATATCATCGAATTGACTGGGTATGAAAATGATTTAGATATATATTATCATGATGAATCCAAAAATAAAGTTCTCAATGAAGAAATCGATATAGATGAATTGAAAAGATTATTTTCAAATATTGAAATGGATGGGTCATATTTTGAGCCCTGTTATACAGATTTATCAATCGTTAATAATAAAGCTGAATCAATTGATCTTGACAATAAACCTGAAATAGTCATCCAATGTAAATTTGAACCTGATATAAAAAACCGCAGAGGCTTTGATTTTAGGAATAACATAAGCAACGGGATCAATAAGAAAAAGGATATACTATATGATATGAAAATCATTGATCATTGCATTAGCCAAAAATTGGTAAAATGCGGGTATTTAATAATGGTCGATGAGAGTAATAAATTTAATGAAATCTTATCCGGCAAATTTGAAAGAAGAGAGAATAATGTTTGGATATATAAAAAATCTATGAAATAAGTTATCAATATATTGCAATATTCTTCTTTCCCTTGAATGACTTTGGTCTTTATAATGATTATACATGGTTTTTTTATGAGATATTCTAATAATGAATGTGGCAGGTAATAAAAATGAGAAAACCCGTTTATCATCATCCAGATTTTGTCACAGAAGTTGATATGAAAGGTGATAATGAAAAACGATATTGGCTGAAACTGACTTTTGATCCGGGGGAAAGGAATAGTATTATTGTAATATTGAAAAACCCCAGCAGGGCAACTAAGGAAGTTTCGGATAAAACGATTTACACCGTGACAAAATATATCTATTTGAAGCGAAATACAAAATTATTTAAGGACATTGGTTCCATTATCATTTTGAACCTGATCCCATATTATGAAACTAACTCTGTAAAATTGATCAGATATGGAAATATTATTGACAAAGCCAATATCGATACAGTCAGATTATATACAAGTAAGATTTCCAGAGTGATAATTGCCTGGGGGAATCCTCCTAATGGATTGAAAGCTGAATATGAAGAATTGAAGAGTTCAGTATTTTGTATGCTGAGAGAATATAAAAACGACATCCATTTTATAGATAAATTGTCAAAGCTTGGGAATCCTAAGCATGGACAGGTTTGGACATATAATGATTCTATCAAAAAAATGGATAAGGAATGAATATGATTGGAAAATTTGAAGAATGTATTGATAATTATTTTAAAAAGGAATTATGTAATAATTATGGTAAAGGTGATAATCAATTTTTTCAAGAAAATGATATTGTATGGACATTACACAAAAAACTAATTAAAGAAGTTCCTTTGCCTTATAAAGTATATAATGAATATCCAGTACTTCCTTTAGTGCCACTTATACTTAGTAGTAAAAAAGTTGAATTAATTAAAGATAATTTTAAGGATATGAATTTTGAACAATATTATGATGAAATTGGAGATAACTACATTTTAAAAAATTGGAAATTCGACTGCTGTAAACGAGAAATATTTTCATCTGTTTTTGAATCTTTAAATGCTTCAAAATTTAAAAATTATACAAATTATTTTGAACCAAAATACTTTGATCTTGTTATTGCAAAGAATCATCAATCGGAAAGACATGATTTAGAAATTTATCCAGAAATTGTAATTGAATGTAAATATGAAATAGATGAAGGTAGAAAAGGGAAGGATGTCAGATTAAGTATTGATCTTCCAAAAAATAAAATTAGTCCAATTTTAAACGATATTAAGAATGTTTGGAGTTTCTGTCAATCGCATGAAAAAAAAATTGGATATTTTATTTTAATTGAAGAAGTAAGTTTAAAATTGATTAATCATAATAAAATTAAAGATTTAATAGAAATGCTTAATGTTAAAAGTGAAAAGTTTCATTGTAAGGATTATAATGCTATGATAATTAAAATAATGAATTAACAATTATAGAAATAATCCCCCCACCTCAACCTTCCGAGTTTAGGTCATTCCCATATTCAGTATATATTAGATCATACGTAATGTAAATGATGGGTCATCCCATTCCCAGAATTATTAATATTCTTTCTCACTGGGAAGAAATATGAGAGCTTCAATTATTTTGGAGGATTGATATTATGAGCAGCAATGATAAAATTATTGAAACTGGATACTTCGAACTGGATGATCTCACAAAGATCTTTCAGCCTTCTGATCTGGTAGTTATAGCAGCAAGAGATCCCATGAGAATGTCTGAGTTTGTTCTGAAAATAGTAAATCAATTTATACTAAATGAAAATAAGTCTCTACTATTTTTTTCACTCAGCATGCCTGCAGTTAATTTCTGTTTACAAATGTTGGGTTGTGATGGAGAAATAAAAACAAAAGATGAGCTTGAGACAATTTTCAAGTTTTCTAAAAAAATTTCAAATGCGCCTTTGTTTGTTGATGATACATATCCAATAAATCTTGATCAATTGATAGAAAAAGTTAAAAATTTTAAACAAAAAAAATCAGTCGATATGGTTATTATTGATAACCTGCAACGTGTTACTTATAATAATTTGTCAGAAATAAATCATGGGAATGACCATATTCCAATAAAACTCAAGGAACTTGCTATTGAACTCAGCATACCAGTTCTTGCTTTAGTGCAACTCCCGTTGGCTGTTGATATGGATGTCTTAAAGATACCAATACTTGCAGATTTAATGGAGTTCGGTAAAATCGAAATTAATGCTGATGTTGTAATTTTTGTTTATCATGAAAATATTATAAAAAGTGAACATGATAAAACAAAACCCACAAAAGTGATTGTGGCAAAAAACAGAAAGGGACCTACAAATACATACCACTTGCGATGAGGTTTATAATCCATGGACTTCGTTCATCTCCACACCTATTCACAGAATTCATTTTATGAGAGCACCATCGGATGGGGCTTGCACCATGTATGCAAAAAAAATAAGTTTAGATCAATAGCTCTTACAGACTATGAGCACCTGTATGGTATTGTTGATTTTAATAATACCTGTAAGAGGAATCATATAAAACCAATTCTTGGCCAGGTCTTCAATATCAGGTCGTTGATTAGTGAAAATAATCCTGAGCGATTATTCAGGATACTTCTCCTGGCATCAACAGATGAAGGATATCAAAATCTCGTTAAGTTATCATCACTGAGTTGGAAATTAGATAGAAAAATTCCCTACATTGAACTTAAGCATATTTCACTTTATAATAAGGGGCTCATATGCCTCACTTCCGGCCTGGAGAGTGAAATATCCAATTATATTTTACAAAAGAACATGAAGGAGGCGGAAAAAGGAGCGTGGATGCTGAAGGATATCTTCCCAAGGGATCATATTTATCTTGAATTACAAGATCATGGACTTGCCATGGAACATGAAATGAACAGGGGGCTGCTATCCTTATCAGTACAGCTTGATATTCCCCTAGTTGCCACGAACATGTGCAGATATCCTTACAAGGAAGATTATGAAAAATTTATCATATTACAGAAGCTAAGGAATCCGGGCATTAATACATACAACCTTCCCAATGAATATTATGTAAAATCATCCAATGAAATGAAATATTTATTCAAGGATATTCCTGATGCCATAAGTAATACCCTGAAGATCAGTTCCATGATCGATTTTAACCTGGATGGTTTTTATTCTGATGTATTGAGAAGTGCAGAATCCATACCAGTGCTGAAAGAGAAGAAAATAGATATTAACGAAGATGATAAATGGGGACTATATTTCAGGGAACAAGTTTTCATTGAGCAGGAATTAAATAAACGGGTTATGGAAGGGGCTCGCCAGAGATATGGGAATGATATATCCGATGAAATAATATTCCTCATTGAAAAAGAGTTATCACTTTATAATTCAGATGTGGTTCGCAAAGATATTCTCCTGCTTCACGAAATAATACAAAAGTATAAAGATAATCATTATATCCCTGGGCCCGGCCGTGGAGCCTGCCCATCCTCGATTATATTTTATTGCCTTGGCTTAACTGATGTTGACCCTGTTGCCCATGGCCTGATTATTGAACGCTTCATCAATATCAACAATTTGAAGGATTTTGATACAATTTTTTTGAACATCAGCACCAGGGGTTGCAAGTATTTTTATGAATATGCATATGAAAAGTATGGGGAAGATTTTATATGCTCAATTCCGTCCCTGACCGATATGAAAGATCAAAAGAATATCATTGATGTCTTGTTATGGGATTTGAAATTTATACCCCACTCCCTTACTGCCCTCCCCAGGGGGTTTTATTTTTATCATAATGTGTCCTTTCCGACTTTCGAATCTAAAATCTGGAACTGGAGAATTTGCCAGTTTAATCCAGGTTCTGTTTCCGGTTTTAATAATTTACTTATGGATTTTGAATATTTGAATGAACTTTCTGTAATAGAAACCACTATTCTGTACATCAATGAAAAGTCACCGGGATTTACTGTAAGTCATATCACAATGGAAGATGAGAAAACCATCCAGGTATTCAGGACCGGAAACACAACAGACATTTTCCAGTTTGACGATCCAGCAGCCATGGATTTTTTACAAAGGCTTAGCCCGGAAAACTTCAATGACCTCCATGCGCTTGTTTCGCTCAACAGGCCAGGCCCCATCAGCCAGGGTTGGCTTGAAAAGTTTATTCACCACAGGCATAATCCTGAGAGCATTATATATCCCCATGATTCATTGAAAGAATTCCTCGAAAATACCAGGGGGATGTTGATTTATCAGGAACAGTTCATGCATATCGCCCATGAAATTTGCGGGCTCTCTTTAACCGAGGCTGACAGGTTTAGAAAAGCAGGAGGGAAAAAAATATCAGCAATTACTGATTACTTTGTAAAGATCTGCATGCATCATATGATTTCGATGGGCTATAGCAGGGATGATGCTGATAAAATTATTCAGTGGATGATATATTCTGCTGAATATCATTTTCAGAAAGCCCATGCAGTTGGTTATACCATGATATCATGGTGGATGGCATATCTGAAAGCCCATTATCCCAATGAATTTTTGAAGGCAAAGGAGATGTGCAGATAAACTCTGGATCATCTTATATGAAATACGAAGATCACTGTAAAGAATCAATCAGAATCCTGGGCAGGCCCCATGGAGAAGTCCACCAGTGGCTCGACGCCTTTGCCGGATCCAGGTCCTACGGAATGAAGCACCGTAAGAAGCGTCATCACCTGAGAGGGGTTGAAGAAGCCCGTGAATTTTTCGGCGATGAAGGAGCCAAGGCAGCCCGTCTCCATATCATATCTGACTTAAAAGAAGAGGGATGGACTGAGAAAGACCGGTTCCCAGTTGATGAAGAGGACTATGTGAGGATGGGGCTCTTTTGATATCTGGTAAATACAGGTTTTTATCATACACACTCCACAAGCATATAGGACATTCGCTGTCCTATCAACGATGTTATATTATACTTGAAACAGAGGAGAGGAGGATTTATGGGAAAGTGGTCAGAAACATCGGAAAATATAACACGGGAAGTGCTCTGCGATTGGCCTGTCGTGAGCTTCATGAGGGATAACAAGTGTATTCTCAAAAACATGGACGGAAGTTTCGGCGCTATAAGCCTGAACGACGCCATGGAGTACAGGTATATCATACACTATCTCCTGAAAAGGGAAGGGGAGACGATAACTTATGACTCCATTGACGACCTCATTGAAGCCGGCTGGGTTGTGGATTGAATGTGGACTTTAAAAAGTTATTGTCCGTTCCAGGAATTAAGGCATCAAAGCCGGATTATTCATCTGCCGGATACAATGATATCCTGATAGAATGTTACAATTATCGTGGGATGTTATTTGTACCCCCGGGTATGATTATTGATCTCATGAACAAGATCCTACCGGAACATTACAGCGGCCTCAAACAGGTAGTATACGAACCGCAGCTTTATAATCCATTTCCGAAAAACAGCAAAGAATATAAAATCGGAGGGAAATTTTTTAGGGCAGACAAGTCTATAAACATCGGCATGGTAATCAATGAGAACGAATTGAAATCAACTTTTTATCACGAAATGGGCCATTTGATTCATGTGACTGGAAATTCCGGAATCAAGCTCAGTGAATGGCTGGCCATATCCGGTTCATCTCAAGGGTATGTCAGTGAATATGCCAAAAGCAGTGCCTTTGAAGATTTCGCCGAATCATATTCGACCTATCTTATTGCGCCAGATAAGCTTAGAACAGTATCAGAAAAAAAATATCAATTTATTCATGCACTATTCAGGGGATATCATGAAGACACAAATACGATTATTCATAAGGGATGGATTGGCTGATTGGGGGCTGACGACCTCATTGTAGTCAGATGGGTTGTTGTTTGAATTGTAAAGAGAACTTCAATGTATGAAAAAGAGTTGCAAAATATCAGCAACCTTTCTATCACTGTAACAAGCAAGAGCAGATTTTGTAGATACTACTTTATGTGAAATCTGAATATTCGAGGATACATCGAAATTATCATGAGACAATCATATCCAGCTCACCCTGGTTTTACGATTGAAGGGCGGTTATAGTCAAATGGCAATACTCCATCCCGAATCCCTGTCCCATCTTCCCGATGAATTTTCCGCGGAAAAAACCGTATTTGAAAAGCTGAAGGCCCTGAGCAACGAGTTCCATGTGTTTCATTCCATAACATGGAACGAAGGGCATAAAGACGGCGAGTGTGATTTTGTCATCTTACATAAGCTCAATGGATTCCTTACCCTGGAGGTTAAGGGGGGTATGATAGAATTCAGCGGGTCACAGTGGACTTCAACCAACAGGAACAGGGAAATCATTCCAATAAACGATCCGGTGAAGCAGGCGAAGAGTTCCATGTATGCCTTCCGCGATTACTGGAGAAAAAAACATGGCCAGGATGTACCGTGCAACTACGGCTGGGCCGTCTGTTTCCTGGACGGTGCCTGGGACAACGCTTACGCAACAACGGAGCTGAAGGAAACTCATGTCATCGATTCCCGGGCCCTGGAGAATATCGCCCCATGGATCGATGAATATTTTAACAGGCTCACGGCATCATTTGGAAGAAGGGTCCTGTCCGATAAGCAGGCTGAGAGCTTCATCTCCATGTTCAACCGGGACCTCAAGGTAAATCTCTCCCTGGCAAAGGTCATCAATGAGCAGGAAGCGGAGCTCCGGCAGGTGAATGTCCTTCAAGATTACATGCTCGACCTCTTCGATGGGAAGAACAAGATAGGGTTCCGGGGTGCTGCAGGCACCGGGAAGACATGGCTGGCAATGAAAAAGGCCAGGAGGCTCGCCGGTTCGGGTAAAAGGGTCCTCTTCCTCTGTTATAACAGCGGCCTTGCTCATTTCATAAGTGATAGATTATCGGATGAGGATAAAATCTCTGTCTCTACCTACCATTCCTTTGCCATTGACATTGTGAAGAATTACCTGGCATCAGAAATCGAAAAGAGCGGAAAGGAAAAAGAATTCTGGGCCATGACTTCAGGGATTTTCGAGCTGGGCCTGAAAAAGGAAGATAAAAAGGAAGGTGAAACTGCCCGGGATAAAGAGAAAAAGGAGAAGGGCCTTGTACAGAAACTCCAGGGAGTGCTGTTTCTCTTCGGGGAGCTGGAATACGGTAAGGGATATTCACAGGCCATCGGGAAGTTCCGCGGCGTCATCCCGGATTCCATCCTTGATGTTATAACCATCCTATGTCCTGAAAAAATTGAAACGGGTCAGGGGGAGGGGAGATATCTCTTCAGCGAGGGGATCCCCCTTGCCATCATGCAGATACAGGATACCGTTGATAAACCCGACACAATTTATGATGCCCTCATCATCGATGAAGGCCAGGACTTTGACGAGAACTGGTGCAGCAGCCTGGAGAAGATTTTCCCTGATTTCCGGGACCGCATTGTCTACATCTTCTATGATGATAACCAGTCCATTTTTATCAGGAAGAAGGAGCTCCCGGTAAAGCGGCTTCTCAATCCTTCCGGTTCTGTGACCTACCAGCTCTTTGACCTCCACGACAACCTGAGAAATACAAGGAACATCCATGACCATGCCAAATCCATGACAGGCCTGGGGAGCACAGCCAGGTCTCTTGATATTATGGGCATAGATCCGGAAGAAAAGAAATTCAATGATCACGGGAAGGCCAGGGAATTTGTGGGATTGAAGATCAATGAACTTGTTGCGATACATAATATTCCCAATGAAAAGATTGCTGTCATTTCTAACCGTTCCATTGAAAATTCTATTTTCACTGATAAAACTGCGGGTGATTATACCCTGACTCATACGGGCAAGGGGAACAAGGGGAAGAACATCAAGTACCGGACCATTCAGCAATTCAAGGGGCTTGAGTCTGATGTGGTTATCCTGGTGATCCATGAAAGAGAGGAGGATCGGGAAGAGGAGAGGCATCTGTTGAATGAGGTCATGTATGTGGGGTATACCAGGGCCAAGCACTTGCTGTTTGTGGTCAGGGTGGGTTGAGGAGGGAATTTATTGATTTCATAATTATTGAGAAATATAATTGACCATATTAGTATTGTTAGTATTGTTTTGACATATTAACACAGTATTTCGGTTATAGCATGGTATGACGCCATGTTTTAAATATTTATTTGAAAAGGTTTTATATGAACTTACAAGACCAAGAAGAAAAATTAAGATATATCTTGGATTTTTCGTGGGAAATATATATTGAACGATTAATCTCAAGTAAGATCTCATTAAATTTAGAATCATCTATGCAACTGCACTATGCTTCGATTATCAATAACTTAGGAGAACTTTTAATTGTTAAGCCTGATGAAATATTCAATGTAGAACTTGAACATGCATACGAAAATACATCTAAATATATTGATATTCAATGTTCATATAATAATGTAAAAGCTGCTTTAGAATTAAAATGTTTCAGAAAAGGATCTAACAGGGCCAAAGACATTGATATGTATGATGCTTTAAAAGATATTGAAAGACTCGATAGTTTTAAAGCTCATAAAATTAAGAAATTCATTTGTTTATCTGATGATATTTCTTATCTAGATGGAAAGCATACTGGTCACGCAGGAATAGTTAGCATAAAAGATGGAAGAAAGATCGCATCTGGAACGAAAAT
Source organism: Spirochaetia bacterium (assembly GCA_009885955.1). Classification (GTDB taxonomy): domain Bacteria; phylum Spirochaetota; class UBA4802; order UBA4802; family UBA5550; genus VFJS01. The sequence goes on from VFJS01000011.1 coordinate 16,634, forward strand.
TGTACCATCATGGATTGGAAAATGGAAAAACAAGTCACGCGATAATCCAATTGTAATTAAAAATGATATCCACTTTAAATGGATTCGCAAAGATAAATGGTATTATGTAATTATTGACTTGTATAGTTAAATGCGAGGCGTCTAATATCGACTATATCGCATCGTGCTCGGACTACGGCACATTCGGCTTGGCCGAATATCGCATATTCGCGGTACGTTATATGAATGCAGTGCGCTTACTGGTTACGGATCAACGGCGGAGATGCGGGTGTCCTGCCAGCCTTAATAGTAGAATAGAAATAAGTTAAAAAAGGATGAGACATATCATCTACCAATTGAAGCTAAAAAGTTTCGGTTTCAAAAAAATATTCTGCCCTGAGCTGAATAAAAGACAATTACAGACACATTAAGTATTTAGTTAAAAACAAATAAAAACGGAATAAAATAATGACAAAAGAACAAGAACGCGATGAATTACACCGTACTATATGGCAAATAGCCAATGACTTACGAGGAAGTGTAGATGGTTGGGATTTTAAATCGTATGTATTAGGTCTATTATTCTATAGGTTTATTTCTGAAAATCTAACTTCTTTTCTTAATAAAGAAGAACAGCGTGCCGGTAAAAAAGATTTTGATTATGCCAAACTCTCTGATAAAGATGCCGAATTTGGCAGAGCCGATACCGTAAAAGAAAAAGGTTTTTATATTTTGCCCTCCGGATTATTTGAAAATGTACGACAAAATGCTAAAAACGATGCCAATCTCAATGAAACATTGAGCAATGTTTTCAAGAACATCGAGAACTCTGCCAAAGGAACTGACAGCGAAGATGATCTAAAAGGATTGTTCGATGACATTGATGTAAACAGCAATAAGCTCGGTGCTACCGTAGCAAAACGAAACGAACTGTTAGTCAAACTAATTGAATCAATCGGAGGCTTAGAACTTGGTGATTATCAGGACAATACCAATGATACATTTGGTGATGCCTATGAGTATCTGATGACCATGTATGCAAGTAATGCGGGTAAATCGGGAGGTGAATTTTTTACCCCGCAGGAGGTTTCCGAACTGCTTGCCGAAATTACAGTTGTTGGAAAGAAACAGGTAAATAAAGTGTACGACCCTGCATGCGGCTCAGGTTCGCTCTTGCTTAAATTTGCCAAAGTGCTTGGGAAAGAAAATATACGGCAGGGTTTTTATGGGCAGGAAACCAGTCTTACTATTTACAACCTTTGCCGCATCAACATGTTTCTGCACGATATTAATTACGAAAAGTTTGATATTGCCCACGGCGACACCCTGCTTGAACCCAAACATTGGGACGATGAGCCTTTTGATTGCATTGTTTCCAATCCTCCTTACTCCATAAAGTGGGATGGGGATGCAAACCCTTTATTGATTAATGACCCCCGATTTTCACCTGCCGGGGTGTTAGCTCCAAAGTCAAAAGCCGACCTTGCCTTTACCATGCACATGCTCTCATGGCTTTCCACTTCCGGTACAGCTGCCATTGTTGAGTTTCCCGGTGTACTGTATCGCGGTGGGGCAGAGCAGAAAATACGCAAATACCTGATAGATAATAATTATGTCGATGCCGTCATTCAGTTGCCGCCCGATTTATTCTTTGGCACAACCATTGCCACCTGCGTTATAGTACTTAAAAAAAGCAAGAAAGACAATGCAGTGCTGTTTATTGATGCGTCGGCTGAATTTGTACGCGGCGGCAGCAAAAACAAAATTACTGAAGCCAACCGCAAAAAAATACTTAATGGTTTCATTAATCGTAAAGACATTGATCATTTTGCAAAGCTGGTACTCAACAGCGACATAGCCGAAAACGATTACAATATTGCCGTAAGCAGTTTTGTTGAACAGGAAAACACCGCCGAAGATGTGGATATCCTGAAGCTCAATGCCCACATTGCAGAAATAGTAATCAAGCAAAATAAACTACGCACTGCTATTGACGAAATTGTGGCCGATTTGGAAGGAAGCGCAAATTGAAAAAGAAAAGTTCGATCAATAAAACCGTGATTTCAAAAGAGGTTACTATCCGCAGTTCCGCTGCCGAATACCTCACGTTTGTTGCCGCAGCCGGAGATAATCCCGATAGTATTGAGATGCGTTATGAGGATGAAAATGTATGGCTGACCCAGAAAATGATGGCTGAACTTTATGATGTTTCTATACCGGCAATCAATCAACACCTGAAAACAATTTTTGATGATAATGAGTTACAGGAAGATTCAGTTATTAAGTATTACTTAATAACTGCAAAAGACGGGAAGCAATACAACACAAAGCACTATAACCTGCAAACTATTATTGCTATAGGTTTTAAAATCAACAACCAACGGGCCGTTCAATTCCGCAAATGGGCAAACACCATTGTAAAAGAATACACCATACAAGGCTGGTCAATGGATGTTGAGCGTCTAAAAAATTCCGGAACTATTCTTACCAAAGATTATTTCGAAAAGCAGCTTGAAGTAATCCGCGAAATACGATTATCAGAGCGGCGATTTTACCAAAAAATTACCGATATATATTCTACAGCTTTAGATTATGACCAAAATGCCAAAACCACAATTGATTTTTTCAAGAAGGTTCAAAACAAACTGCATTGGGCAATACACGGGCACACGGCATCCGAACTGATTTTTAAACGTGCCAATGCAAATATGGACAATATGGGTCTGCAAACATGGGAAGCGGCGCCTGCGGGAAAAATAAGAAAATCGGATGCGATGGTTGCGAAAAACTATTTAGAAAAAGATGAAATCCATGCGTTAGAGCTTATTGTTTCCGGTTATCTCGATTTTGCCGAACGCCAGGCTCAACGAAACATACCAATGACTATGGAAGATTGGGCAAAACACCTCGACCGTATTCTAATGGCTACCGAGCATGAATTATTGACTAATGCCGGTAAAATCTCAATGGAGATAGCAAGGCAGCATGCTGAAACAGAGTGGGAAAAGTACAGAATTGTGCAGGATCGTCTGTTTGAAAGCGACTTTGACCGGTTTTTGCAGTTAGATACTTCGGTTAAAGCAATTGATAAGAAAAAAAAGGATAAGCAATGAATAAAGTAGAGGAACTCATTGAACAGCTTTGTCCGGAAGGGGTGGAGTTTACGGAATTGGGGGAAGTATTAGATTATGAGCAACCTACCAATTACATTGTAGAAAGCACAAAATATGATAATAGTTATGCGACACCCGTATTGACTGCAGGGCAAACTTTTATACTTGGCTATACTGCAGAAACAGAAGGTATTTATAAAGCGAGCAAGAATAGCCCTGTTATTATCTTTGATGATTTTACAACTTCATTCCATTGGGTTGACTTTGATTTCAAAGTTAAATCTTCGGCTATGAAAATGCTTCGTCCCAAAGAAAATAAAAAAATAGTTTTCATGTTTATTTATTATGCGATGAGATGTATTCCATATTCACCCCAAGACCATGCTCGACAGTGGATTTCGCAATATGCAACATTTACCATCCCCATCCCCCCGCTCCCTATCCAACAAGAGATAGTAAGCATCCTCGACAAGTTCACTCAACTGGAGGCAGAGCTGGAGGCAGAACTTGAGGCGCGCAAAAAGCAATATGAATATTACCGGGATGAGTTATTAAATTTTGAGGGGAAGGATGTTGAGTGGAAGACGTTGGGGGAAGTTTGCACACTTAAAGCCGGGAAATCAATTTCAGCTTATGATATTTCAAGCGTAAAAAAAGAAAACTATTTCTATCCATGTATAGGTGGGAATGGTTTACGCGGTCATGTAAAATCTTTTTCTCATAATGGAAATTTCCCTATTATTGGAAGACAAGGTGCTTTATGTGGTAATATTTGTTTTGCAGAGGGTAAGTTTTATGCAACGGAACATGCAGTAGTAGTTTCACATAATGATCAATTTGTTTCTCGTTTCTTGTATTACCTTTTAGTTTCAATGAATTTAAATCAATATGCAACTGGTGGAGCACAGCCAGGTCTTGCTGTTTCAAAATTAGAAAAACTTTCTATCCCTCACCCGCCCCTTGTCGAACAGGAACGCATTGTCGCAATCCTCGATAAATTCGATATGCTGGTCAATGATATATCAATTGGCTTGCCTGCTGAAATATCGGCACGCCGCAAACAGTACGAATATTACAGAGGGAAATTATTGGATTTTAAGAAGGCAGCCAATGGATAAATACACTATTGTAGCCGAAAACCCTGAAAGTACTGTTGTCGCAGAATACCAATCGCCCTACGGCAGGGAGACTACTTTCCAGTCAGAAGCAGATCTCGAAAAAGCATTTATCAAACAGCTTGAAACCCAGGCCTACGATTATTTGCCAATCACTACCGAACAGGAATTAATTGCCAACCTGCGTAAGCAATTGGAAATTCTGAACAGCTATCAGTTTACCGATTCTGAATGGGAGCAGTTTTTCAAAAATAAAATAGCCAATCAAAACAGCGGCATAGAAGAAAAAACAGCCATTATCCAGGAAGACCATGTTCAACTCCTCACCCGCGAAGATGGTACGGTAAAAAACATCTATATCATTGACAAGGCAAATATCCACAACAACCGATTGCAGGTAATTAATCAATATATTGTCGATAATGGCCAAAGGTCAAATCGTTACGATGCTACCATCCTTGTAAACGGCTTACCGCTTGTTCATATCGAACTCAAAAAACGCGGTGTGGACATTAAAGAGGCTTTTAATCAGATAAACCGTTACAATCGAGAATCATTTTGGGCAGGCTGCGGTCTGTTTGAGTATGTGCAGCTATTTGTCATTTCAAACGGCACCTATACAAAATATTACAGTAATACCACTCGGTTTACGCATATCAAAGAAATGGGCGACAGCATCGTACGCAAAGGCAAACGCACCAGCAACAGTTTCGAATTTACCTCGTGGTGGGCAGATGCTAATAACCGTCCTATTATCGACTTGATGGACTTTGCCCGTACATTTTTTGCCAAACATACCCTGCTGAATCTGCTTACAAAGTATTGTGTTTTTACTTCCGACAAACTGCTGCTCGCAATGCGCCCTTATCAGATTGTTGCAACCGAACGAATTTTGGGACGGATTAATGTTTCATACAATTACAAAACATTTGGGACCGTCGAAGGCGGTGGCTATATCTGGCATACCACCGGCAGCGGTAAAACACTCACTTCGTTCAAGACTGCACAATTAGCAGGTAAATTGGAGTTTATCGGAAAAGTATTGTTTGTGGTAGATAGAAAAGATCTTGATTATCAGACAATGAAGGAGTATGACAAGTTCGAGAAAGGCGCGGCAAACAGCAATACAAGTACCGCCATTCTCAAAAAACAACTCGAAGATCCCAGGTCCCGCATTATCATTACCACCATTCAGAAACTGGCGGTGCTTATTAAAAAAGAAAAAAAACACTCTGTCTTCAGCCTGCATATCGTAATTATTTTCGATGAATGCCATCGCTCACAATTTGGCGAAATGCACACAGCAATTACAAAGACATTTAAAAAGTATCACCTGTTCGGTTTTACAGGCACACCCATTTTCGCTGTCAATTCAAGCAGCAGCAGCCGTGCCGATTTGAGAACTACTGAACAGGCTTTTGGAGCCAAACTGCACACCTACACTATTGTAGATGCAATTACCGATAAAAATGTACTGCCGTTCCGTATCGATTATATCAGCACCATGCATGAGCAGGAAAATATACAGGATGAAAAAGTTTGGAACATTGACAGGGAACGAGCATTAGCTGCACCGGAGCGAATCAGCAATATTGTAAAATATATCTGCGTGCATTTCGACCAAAAAACAAAGCGCAATAGTTTTTACCAGTTGAAAGACCGTCGCTTGGCGGGTTTTAATTCCATTTTTGCAGTCTCTTCTATCGATGTCGCAAAAAAATATTACACTGAGTTCCAAAAACAAATGGCTGTTTTGCCAGGCGATAAACAGCTGAAAGTTGCTACAATATTTAGCTTTGGCGTTAATGAAAGCGACCCTGAAATAGATGGAATCATCGAAGATGAAAACCTCGAAGATACCAGCCGTTTAGACCAAAGTTCACGCGACTTTCTGGATAGCGCCATAGAGGATTACAATAAGATATTTAAAACCAATTACGACACTACGAGCGACAAGTTTCAAAACTACTATAAGGATGTTTCCCAACGAGTAAAAGACCGTGAAATTGATTTGCTTTTAGTGGTCAATATGTTCCTGACGGGGTTCGATGCAACAACTTTGAATACGCTTTGGGTAGATAAAAACCTGCGTTTACATGGCCTTTTACAAGCTTATTCACGCACCAACCGTATTCTTAATTCAATCAAAACCTTTGGTAATATTGTTTGCTTTCGCAACTTGGAAAAAGCAACCAACGAAAGTATTGCGCTTTTTGGAGATAAGGAAGCCGGTGGTGTTGTTTTACTGAAAACTTTTGAGGAATATTACAACGGTTACAAAAACGGCGATAAAGATGTTCGCGGCTATGCCTCGTTGATAGATGAATTGCAAAAAAAATACCCTGTGGGTGAGCAAATTATAGGCGAGCAGAACCAAAAAGAATTTATCATGTTATATGGTGCCATTTTGAAAGTGAAAAATATTCTTTCAACCTTTGATGAGTTTGCCGGTAATGAGTTGTTGACTGAGCGCGATGTACAGGATTACCACAGCATGTATATCAACATATATAATGATTTCCGAGGTAAAAACAAGGGCGACAACGAAAATGTAAATGATGATATAGTATTTGAAATGGAACTAATCAAACAAGTTGAAATCAACATAGACTATATTTTGGCACTTATTAAAAAATATCACGAAGGCCATTTGCAAGACAAGGAAATTGTAATAAGTATCAGTAAAGCTATTGATTCCAGTGTGGAACTACGTAACAAAAAAGACCTTATCGAACAATTTATTAATTCTTTAAATCCGGCAATGAATGTTGATGACGACTGGCATTCTTTTGTTGATGCCAAAAAAATAGAAGAGCTAAACCGTATTATTTCAGAAGAAAACCTGGATAAAAGCGAAACATACAATTTCATCAGTAACGCTTTTCGCGATGGATATATACAATCTACAGGTACTGCAATCATCAGAGTATTACCACCGGTATCACGCTTTACACAAGACGGTGAACGGACAAAGAAACGTGAAACGGTTCTCGAAATACTCAATGCATTTTTCAATAAGTTCTGGGATATATCAGGGGGCAAGTTTTTACGACAGTAAATCTCAATAAACGTGAAGTTTAAACGTTTCCATTGTTAATCGATAATCTGTCAAAAAAATTATCTCAAAATCTCTTAAAATTAGGGAAGTCATTGCTCAAGAACCTACAAGAAAATTCATATTATCAAGGTGTATACTATAAAAAATATGGTCAGCTTAAAATGCAAGTATTTCAACCTCGTTTAAGCAAAGCACTTTGTGATAATGTTGATAGTAACTTAAGTGTTCATTATTTGATTACCCAAGAAGAGCTCAACTTCATCATCAACTACGACATCAAATACCGCATGGGCAAGGAGCTGGATAACGGGGAGGAGGAAGGCAATGATTGACAATATTATGAGTACAAGAGACCGGGCTTGAAACCAGGGGCATGACTATGGAACTATATATAGATAAAATTATAAAATCAGGTGAAGGACGCCGGATTGAGTTCAAGTCGGCATTGCCGGACGGCAATCAGATTGCTGAGACTGTCATTGCCTTTGCTAATGGTGTCGGGGGCGAGCTTTTTATCGGTATTGAAGATACTTCGAGAACAGTTGTCGGAGTTGCTGACAGCGATATTTTTAAGATGGAAGAGATGATATCGCAGATGATTTTTGATAACTGCTCGCCGCTCATCATTCCCGATATAACCATTTATCCGCATAAAGAAAAGAATATACTCTGTGTAAAGGTCTACCCAAGTAAAAACGGGCCGTATTTTATTAAAAGCAAAGGAAAAAATAAAGGAGCATACATCAGAGTGGGCTCAACAAACAGGACCGCTGATGAAGCGATTCTGGCCGAGCTAGAGCGGAGACATCGTAATATTTCTTTTGACTCGCTGGTTGTGTATGATGTACCGCTTGACGGATGTGATCTGGAACAGTTCAGGCAATTTTATCGGGAAAAATCCGGTAAACAAATTGGAAACGAACAGTTTGTCTCACTTGAGCTTGTTAAAACAGACCGTGATGGGAAGCTGTTGACCAACACCGCCATACTTCTCGCAACGAATCAGATTAAAAAACAGCTATTCCCTTATGCAAAAATAGAATGCGCGCGGTTTAAAGGGCAGTCAACATCAGTCATGATCGATCAGCAGACGATTGAGGGCCCTGTTTTTATTCATCCCGAAGAGGTGATGAAGTTTATTATGCGTAATATCTCTCAGGGCTCTTCGTTAGACCTTGTGTACCGCAAAGACCGGTGGGAGTATCCGCTGAAAGCCATTCGAGAAGCGGTCATCAATGCGGTTGTTCATCGTGACTATTCAATATTGGGAAGTGATATTAAAATTGCGATTTTTGACGATATGCTTGAGATTACCAGTCCAGGTGTCCTGATGCCTTCGGTATCTCCGGACTCCCTGGTGAATACCCCGTCTGAGATCCGCAACCGGATTCTTGCGCCGTTATTTAAGGATTGCAAACTCATTGAACAGTGGGGCTCGGGATTCCAGAAGATATATAATGAGTTGAAAGAATACACAGAAATAGCGTTGAAAATAAATGAACCCGGACTCTCTTTTCAAATGCAGTTTAATAAAACCGGTTATACATCTGAAAATAATCCGCCAAAAAATATTGATGGCGGATTAAATGGCGGATTAAATGGCGGATTAAACGAGAGTTTACAACAGCTGTTTCAGGCAATCAAAGAGACTCCCGGAATTCAGATTAAAGATCTGGCGGAAAAATTGAACCGCTCCGTAGATACGCTTGATAAACAGATCAGGAAACTCATAAAATCCGGCCTGATAGAACGGCGGGGCAGTAAAAAAACCGGCGGATACTGGAAAGTTATAAGCTGATGTGTGTTTTTTAGATCATATCCATCGCAAGCTGGAAAAGGACATCGATGACATCAAATACCGTATGGGCAAGGAACTGGATAGCGGTGAGGAGGAAAGCAATGATTGACAATAGCCTGGCAGTTTTTGAAAATTATAAAATTCGTCGTTTTTTCGATGAGCAAAACGAGACATGGTATTTTTCTGTGATTGATATTTTACAGGTTCTTATACAACAGCCGGATTATCAGGCGGCACGGAACTACTGGAAAGTTTTAAAAAACCGATTGAAAAAAGAAGGCAGTGAGTCGGTTACAAAATGTAACCGACTGAAAATGGAAGCTGCTGACGGGAAAAAATACCTGACTGATGCCGCTGATCCTGAAACATTGTTAAGGCTCATTCAGTCTGTTCCGAGTCCCAAAGCGGAACCAATAAAATTGTGGTTGGCAAAAGTCGGATACGAACGTCTGCAGGATATGAACGATCCCGCGCGCTCCCTTGACCGGGCCCGTGAATACTGGCAGCAGCACGGCAGGAGCGAGAAGTGGATACAACATGGAGCGGTGTTTCAGTCAAAAAACATAAGGCCATTAAAAAACTTAAAACACAGAATCTACGCGACCACATGAGTGAAGCGGAATTGATTTTCACCGCCCTTGCGGAACTTTCAACGCGGCAGATTGCCGAAAGCGTAAATGCTACCGGCATGATAGAAAATGCGGATGCAGGGAAAAAGGGCGGAAAAATCGCGAAAAAAGCACGATTGGAATTGGAAGAAAAAACCGGTAAAAGTGTCATCACTTCCGAAAACTATCTTCCCCCGGCGAAGAAACAAAAGAAATTAAAAGCGACCGAGAAAAAGGAAAAAGAATGATTTCCTCCTCGCTCGGCAATAAAGATATTCTCAATCTGCGAAAGAGCCCGGTGCGATAGTTCCGAACGCCGGGATCTGCGCGGGGGCCGTCGGGTAACCGGCAGTTCTACCGTGACTTTGCCATGATAAACGTTGAAATTATTTTTCCATTTGTAACTTTTTTTATGCATAATAATTTCTATATTATTCTTGACAATGTAGTCAATATATGACTACATTGGTTTTTGTTCACAGTAAGTGTTAAGAAAAAAGTTTTCAAAAGTATTGAAAAAATGCCTTTGAAAATTCAAGAAAAAATGGTCTTACTTTTAAAAGATTTAAGGAACAAAGGGCCAGTACTTTCAGAATGGCCGAATTACAGTAAGTTAAATGAGAACCAATACCATTGCCATTTATCTCTCAAGTGGGTTGCTTGCTGGAAACATGAAAAGAATAGTATAATCATAGAGGTATATTATGCAGGCTCACGTGAAAACGCCCCATATTAAAATTGATATTGAAGGTGAGATCCATCCTAAAATACTTACAGTATTAAAAGAAATCTATGGAAAAAAAGTAAAATTTGTTAAAGACGACAATGATGAAGTTGTTGATATATTTAAATCTGAATGGTATAAAAAAATTAATTCTCAAATGATTCCGGGTAAATGCGTAAAAATTTATCGTGAGAATTTTAAGATGACACAAGAAGAATTAGGAATAAAACTTGGCGGCATATCAAAACAAAATATTTCACATATGGAAAGAGGAATTAGACCAATTAGCAAAAAGAATGCTAAGTTATTATCAAAAATATTTAATGTTCCGGCAGATAGATTTATATAATTTCCACCTGTCTATCCCCCTCCAACACCTCAAAAATCCTCACCATCCCCAGGGTGTCCATCTTACAGTATGCCAGTAGATGCCTGATAATCCGCTTCGTCTTCCTTGTATTCTGTATATACTGCAGTTCCTCATAGGCATTCATGGCCATCCCGCCATTTGATATGGACAAATTATTATAGCTCAAATCCGGTACAAGGATAGGGAGCACAGCCTTGATGGAATAGCTCCCCTTCATATCCGGGGTATAATACCATTTGTTCTGAAAGGGGATCATCAGATCCTTAATTCTTAAAATAATATTTTCAAGTTCTAGAGAATATTCCGGGAAATCCCTTGCCAGCTCTTTTAATCTTCCCGATTCAAAGGACTTATTATAAACAAGAATATCTCCATTGCCCCATAGATCTTTAATCAGCCTGATAATAAATTCCTTCCGGGGATCCTTTCCTGGTTCCCCTAAAAATTCATAATGTTTCAGCCTGCTTTTTTTTGACTTTTTATAGTGCAGGGAGTATTGAAAGGTGATCTGCTGATAGGGCCTTGATCCGTCAAAGAGAGGGAGGGCAGGATTAAAAGTTTCGAAATCAAGAAAGTAAATAGGGTAATGGATTCCCTGGACAAAATCCTGGATTTTTTCTTTGTCTATGACACTGGTATTATTTATATGGCTGTTAATCTGAATACGCTGTTTGCTGCTCAATGGGTAATCGTCGGGGATATCTTTTATTAAAATGATCCCTTTTCCATAGAGCTCAAATTTCTTTGGGCTTTTCAGATTGGATACATCAAACACCGAGTCATCGGGAATATGGCTCCAGCAGTGTCCGGAAAAATCACATTGGTAGGGGACATTGCAATGCTCCCCGATATCAATCTCCGGGATAATCCCGGTTTCTACAACATTTTTTAACCTGACGATTTCATTCTGAATAAACCCCCGCTTCTCATTAACCCGGGAGAAAATAGACTCAATGTTGAAGAGAGAATGGATATCAATATCCCCTGATCTTATATACTGATTATTGATATTAACAATAAAAAAATCAACAAGGTCAATCCCCGATTCAGTAATGATATAATTCTGGAGTGAACAATCAGTAAAATAGACTTCATGAACCCCGGTTCCCGATTTTACCTCATACCCCTTCCAACCATCCTTATCTTTAACAAGAATATCAAGGGCACACATGACCTTTTCATGCTGAAAGGTCGCTTCATAAATAACTTTTTCCCCTTTATCTATGAGGCTTTTCGTCAGTATCACCGATTCCTGGTATTGATAGGATGTTTCCGGGCTTGCGTCAACACCTCCGGGGAAAAGTTCTCTGGCAAGCATTCCGATATCAGTGCCCCTGGAAAATACCTCCTGCTGTTTTTCGCTGATTTCATCCTTCAACTCTGGCTTTAATTTATAAAGCATCAATGATTTTGTGCATTGAAGGCCCCTCATGAAGGTCGATTTGCTTAATATGTGTGTTTCCATTTTACTCTTTCTATGTATGATAATATAAGATACAATACAAATTAACTTTTAGAAAATTTGATTTTCTTCATTCCAATCAGGGTCAAAGCTTGCAAATATGACGGCATCAAATATGCAGGGATAAAGTTTAGCTTTTTGACATAGGATAATAATGCCGTCCATGATAAAATTATAATAATTCTTATCTGCTAATGCATTAGAAGATAATTTCAAAGGAAATCCAAATTCATTGAGCCATTTCGTAATACGGGAATCTATTGGTATTTCAAATTTTGAAACACCTAATATCTGTAATAAATTTCTTGATTGCTTGGGGCCGAATCCTTTAAGAAGATCATCTATCTTCTCAGATAGCTTTCTCTCCTGTAGTTGATTTTCCTTTGAATTATAATGTTTAATAATTAAATCAAATATTTGCCAATTTGTTTTTTCTAGAATATTTATATTATATTCGAGTTCATTGCCAATTTTTGTGGGGAATCGTATTCCTTTTCGTTTTGTTAGTGCTTGTTCAACAAAGGAATTTAATTTTTTTTGTTTTAAACAAATATCGAGGGATAGTGGGAATGGATCTTCATGAAAGAAGACAGATATGGCGGAGTTGGGTCCAGATTTCTGTTGAGTTGTCAGGAGACAGATTACAATAGCATTCCAGAAAATATCTTTATTTAAATTTACACCTTCACGATTAAGATTTCTTTTTATTCTATGTTGGACAAATGCATTTTCTTTTTGCATTTCATAAATTTCATTAACTTTATTCACGTCATTATCGGTTATTTCAAAAGCAATTTTCATATTCTTCTCCTGCACATTAGCTTAGTGATAGTTTGAAATTTATTTTAAATAATTTACAATTATATTAAAGGTCAACAAGTATATCAATGAATTATATTTAAAGAAGATAAATTCATTATTGATTAAGAATTATCTTATAATGAATAAAACATGTTAATAATTTATACGGCTGAATTCAATATAAATCAAATCCAGCCGAATGAAAAAATTTTAAACCTTAGGCCTTGTTAATAATGTAAAGAGACCTAAAATAATATCTCCGGCTACCCATATACCTATGATAAGTATGGCTCCAATACCTGTGCCAATGGCAGCTCCGGCCTGCTCGGCTTGAGAACCTGTTTTGGTGATTACTTTTGAAGCGCTCGACATTCCGGCTACCATCCACCAGAGCATCAGGATGTTGAAACCGATAAAACAATACTTGACGATTTTCCCAAATATAGTCCGTTTCGGTTTCCTTAGCTGAAAACCGCATTTCTGGCATTTCAATGCCTTTTCACTGACTTCTGTTTTACATTCCGGGCAGTTTATTAAAGCCATAATACTAACTCCTTTAAATGATTGATATTTTATTTTTTTAAGTTAGCATAGATTCCAGGGCATTGGTAGACTTTGAAGGTTGAGGAGACATTAATTTTTATGATTTCCATTCAATTGCTCCTTTTCCTCTTTCCATTTTTTTTCGAAAAACTTCGGCAGGTCAAAATTCATATCCGCGAACAGCCACATAGGGGTCTTCAATGGTTTTTCCCTTATCTCATTATCAGGAAAGATTTCATAATATAAATTGCAATAATAGGCATAGTATTTTCCGAATTTTACACGATTTGTTGTTGATATATGCATATTTCTTATAATGATGCATTTTCCCATGGTCTCTTCCTGCTCTGAAACAAACCAGGGGTCACTGTTATCGAGAATGTAGAAAGGAAATTTTTTCAAGGGATTTGTATAATTATGCGGCCCAACAATTTGTATGAAGAGGGGTTGGCATATATCATCATCCTGCTCCAATCTTCTGTTTATTTTATCCGATGTTTTGATTTTCTTTTTCATAAAAGGAGTCCTCCCTTTTTATCATGACTTTTATTACTTCTTTGTATGATAATAATATACTATGAATATTGGAGGCATGGTAGACTTTTGGGGTTGAGGTTGATTGAAAATTGATTCATTTCCAGCTTAGCTTGTGTCTTATTTAGCTGTCAATATGAACATATGTCTATCAATAAAATTTTAGCATTGTTAAAAAATAATTGACACTGTACAACTTTATTGTTACACATGGATTATGTTTAAAGAAGATTGCATAGCATATAAAGGAGATTTTTATACCGTAGAATGGTATTATGATGAATCCGGAAAGAGCCAGGCCCTTGAATACCTGATGAACCTCAAGCCTGAAATGCAGAGAAAGTTATTTTATCTCATTAAAAGGATTTGCGACAATGGGAAAATCAATGATATAACAAAATTCCGGAATGAAGGAGATAAAATATATGCTTTTAAACCGCAGCCGGACAGGTTTTTATCATTTTTCATTCAGGGCAAAACGATTATTATTACTAATGCCTTTCAGAAAAAAGGAGATAAACTGCCTGAAAATGAAAAGCTGAAGGCACTAAAATATCGTGAATGTTATTTTAAACGTGTCAAGGAAGGGATATATTATGAAGACGACTAAACCAAAAAAACATCAAACAACCTTTGATAAGTTAATGGAGAATCCTGAATGGAAAAAGGGATTTGAAAAGGGATATGAAAAATTTCTCATTTCTGAATTTTTAATTGAAGCAATGGATGAGAACAAAATATCGGTAAGGAAACTGGCAGAACAGGCGGGAGTCTCGCCGACGGTTATACAAAATCTCAGGTCGGGCAAAAAAACAAATATCAGCCTGAATACTCTTACCCCAATTCTTTCAGCATTGCATTATAAAATGAAATTTGTTAAAGAAAAGCAAATTAAGGCTTAAATTTATCAGGGTTAAACACCAGGTTACTTGTAAACACTCAATCCCTCTCTGAGCAGTTTAATCATCATTTCCCGCAGAGATGCCGGTTCAACGATCTCAACCTTGTTCCCGAAAGCAAAAAGCTGCTTGCATAAATAGGTGTCATCGGAAACACTGAAGGCCGCCTCGAATCTTTTGCCGTTATCTATCTCCTTGAAACGGGGCTCCAGGATTCCCAAAATCTGTTCCAGGTAACCAAGAATTTCACTGTCAAAACGAATTTTTAC
Organism: Spirochaetia bacterium; assembly: GCA_009885955.1. Taxonomy (GTDB): domain Bacteria; phylum Spirochaetota; class UBA4802; order UBA4802; family UBA5550; genus VFJS01. The sequence goes on from VFJS01000011.1 coordinate 31,907, forward strand.
CTTATAGGTTTTGCCTATATATGAACCCAGGGAATCCTTGAATAAAACTTCACTCTCCTGGGCCTCATTATCAAATAAAGTATTGGTGATAGCGAGATTTTTGATTTTATTCATAATGAAGAGAATTTCCCTGCTGTCCTCAAATCCACCCACAAGGTAGAGGTTATTGTTCCGGAAAATGAGGTAGTAGGGTTTGATGAGATAATTCTTCCAGGTCTTTGCCGAATGAGGCTTGTACTGGAAGGTGATTTTTTTCTTTTCTTTGCAGGCAAAATAGATTCTGGCAAGGAGCCACATACCTTTTTCAGGATGTTTCCTGAGAAAATTCTTTAGTATGATATTCCTGCCCGAATCATTGATTATGAAGGATGTATAAACATGTGCTATGCGAAGCATTCTTTCTTTATCGAGAGGAATGCTCAGGCTGATCCGCTTCGCTCCTTTCTTCTTCTCCACGATAAGGCCCATCTCTTTGATAAGATAGTCGTCGATATATTCACGTATACTCTTGTCTGAGAGGGTGTCCGAGGGATCTTCATCTAATGAAAGGATGCCTGCCAGGTTGGAGGCGTTCCATGTCTCGTCTCCATTCTGGAGCAGGGCCAGTACATGGAGATACCTCTTGAGAATGTTCAACTGTGTTTCAGGGGAAGGGAAGGTTTCAAGTTTTTTCATTTTTATTACCTGTATAGCCAATTCAACCCGGAGGGGTTAGGTCTTTTTAAAATGTATGGTATTATGATGATGTAAGGTTCAAATATATATTTTGTCCATCATTAAAATTATATGGGAGAAAATAATTATGATCGGTTGTAAATCCAGCCCTAAAAGACATATTTTAAGAAAAGGAAAAATTCGATTTAAAGAAGAAATAATGGAAGCAAAGAGTGATTTCAACTTGAGAGAATATTATCTCAGGTATGCGATAAATCTTGTTGAAATCTTGGATATCAACGATAAAATGATGGAATTCATTTTCTTCATCATTAATCTGGAAGCAAGAAGAAATATCATAGATTTTATCTACAAAAAAGAAACTCCTGTAAGTGAATCTGATGATCCCAATATAGATAAATACCGGGATAATTATGATGACATCATTGCTTCTCTCAGGCAGAGAGATCTATCAATGCATGATTTAATGTATGACATTAACAGATCAAGGGTAAAAATTGATGAGAGAGATCTAAAACGGTTTATCATCGATGTTCTGAAATCAGAACATGCACCTCTTCCGAAAGTCTCAAATAATAAATTCAAAGAAAGACTGAATGAACTGAAATATATTTTTGATCTCGATTCCTATGATTTACAAATAATATCATTCATATACTGCACCTATTATGTAAATGCAACTAAATTCAACAACATCATGGATGATGTTGAATTTAATGATTTTCTTCGAATTCTTTCTTCAGCATTGGAAATTCCTGTAAATATTCTTAAAAATAAATTGAAATACAGCGGGAAAATGTATCTCAGCTCCATTATCAGTAATATCTCTTTGTATAACAGGCGGAGTCAGTTTGTGGATCTTGATGAAGGGATAGCAGATTTTCTATCAGGATTGTCCGACAGGTCTTTGGTTGAGAAATATATCAAACAAGATCGTGGAAAATCTATCGGGATAAAGAATTTTTCTATTCCAGATAATCATATCGATATCATCAAATCACTTCTTGCATCGCCTCATGGAGCGAACATACTCCTCTATGGCAAAGCCGGGACCGGGAAGACGGAGTTTGCCCGTTCCATTTCATCGATATCCGGGGAAAATATTTATCATTTACAATATGGAGATGATAAAAACAAGCGGGGGAATAGGGGAAGCACATCAGATGCTGACAACCGGTTAATTGCCCTCACTGTTGCCATAAATACCGTAGAATCGCGGGATGGGATCCTCATCGTTGATGAGGCAGATTTTCTGCTCAATACAAGATCCATGTTCTTCAATGTCAGTTCAGCAGTTGAAAAAGGCTGGCTGAACAATCTTCTTGATAAATCCCATGCAAAAATTATCTGGATCACCAATGAAGTGGGTTTGATGGAGGAGTCCACATTGAGGAGATTTTCATACAGTCTCTATTTCGATGAGTTTACTGACACTGACAGGTCAAATATATGGATGAATCTCATTAAAAAGCATCCGTGTAAAAAATATATTTCTAAAACTACAATTGAAAAGCTTTCCACTGATTATTCTGTCAATGCCGGAGGGATAGCCTCGTCCCTTGATGCAGTTGCCAGGATTTTTTCCGGTAAACATCCGGAGAAAAAGGAGATAGAAACAGTACTCCGGGATCTGTTAGAAAAGCATGAATCCCTTACCAGGGGGACCTTTGGAGGGAAGAAGAAAGATTCTCTTTTTAAGCTGACCGATAAGTATGACCTCTCTGCGCTCAATATGAACATGGATAAAGAACGCCTATTATCATCTGTCCAGAAATTTACCCATTCCTTGAAGAATACCAAAGATGCCCAGATGAATATGAACCTCCTCTTCTGGGGGCCTCCAGGTACAGGTAAGACAGAATTTGCCAAATATATTGCTGAACAATCATCAATGAAACTGATTTATAAGCGCTATTCCGACCTTGAATCCCCATACGTAGGAGTTACAGAACAGAACATTGCCCAGGCCTTTAGAAAGGCGTCAGCTGATATGGCCATTCTTTTCATCGATGAGGCAGATTCATTTTTTACTTCAAGAGATAGTGCCCACAGGTCCTGGGAAGTGAGCCGTACAAACGAGTTCCTTACACAAATGGAAAATTTCACTGGAATTCTTATCTGTTGCACCAATCTCCTCGCCACTCTGGACAGCGCTGCCATGAGGCGTTTTACATGGAAAGTGGAATTCAAGTATCTATCCAATGATGCAAAAATTAGTCTTTACAGAAAATACTTTAATATCGCGGGAGTTGCCCTGCCTGATGAACTGAAGAAGAGAATTATGAACATCCCCAATCTAACTCCCGGAGATTTTAAAGCTGTATGGCAGAAATTCAATTATATGCCTGAAGAGGGATTATCGCATGATGAAATAGTTTCTGAGCTGGAGAATGAAGTATCATATAAGTCTAATGAAAAAGCCATAGGGTTCAGTTAGAATAATTTGAAATTAAAAATTTAATCAATAATATAAAAATGATAAATCAATGAAAAATATCAAATTTTTTATTATGCCGCTGTCAAATCAAATATATCTTTGTTTCATAACTATTTGAGCATACCCATTCGGATTTTCTTTAAACCAGGAAAGTAATTTTTCTTTACCTAATCTACGATCTGCTGCGATAAGGATTTGAATTAAATCATTTTCAGCCTGTTCCATAAAAGGCGAGCCATATGTAAATTTACCAATTTCAGTTTTCATTCCTAAAATTTTCTCAACCGGACAATCGATATAATTTCTTATAACCTGTGAAAAATCCATTTCAGAAGCCCAGCCATGAAAACTTTCAGGTTTAGTGTCATAATACTTTGGGAAATCCCAGCAAATATTTCGGTTTATTGAAATATAAAAACGAGGAATCGTATTCCCGTGCTCTCCAATGGGATATGCATTACAATAAATTTTCATTTTCAATTCTGGCACAAAAAGTTTTTCAATTTCTTTTTGCAACTTGCTCCAGCGTTTTTTCGGTTGTTTGAACATTAATTCAATTCATTAATTATTTTATTGATTTAGTGGAGACTGATGTGAAAATATTTTTAAACGAAATTGGATTCCTTGTTTTCAAATCTATCTATATAACTATTTTTTTGTTTTAATAAATTATCAAGGTATACCTCTTTTGAAATAAGTCCTGCTTGAAGTTTCCATATTAATTCTTTTTCATTGATTTTTATTTGTATATTTGCCTGGGAGCTATAATGTAATAATGTTGTAATTTTTTTGATTTTATTTTTGTTAATAATTTCATTTTTAATATAAAAATTATTAACATTTTTATGAGCTTCTTTGCCAATACAAAATATGTATTCAGGGTCAATAATATTTATTTCATTCAGTAAAAATTTTTTTGAGCAATTATCATATCTTTTTTTAAGAACTGATTTATCCTTTTGTTTATAAGCACCACATTTAATTAAATCAGTAAAATATGGGATTGTTTTAAAATTATTTCTAAAAAAAATTAATAAATTTTCAAAATTTCCTTTTTTTTTTCTTCAAAAAATTTCTCAAAATGTCCACTATAAAAAACTCCAATACCTTCTGCTGAACTTGGAGCCTCTGCAATTAACATTACATTGGTGTTAGCATCACCGAGAAAAGGAGAATAGGATGGAGTAGTTTTTATATCATATTTACATTCCTTTTTACAATTACATATAAATTTTTTAACTATATTTTTTTTATCAAGCCATTCGCCCTCTGCAAATTCTTTTTTAAATAAGCTTCTAATTTTATCATTTTTATTCATAAAAATATCTCCATGTCACTATCATAAAATTATTTTAGAATGAATACTTAATTGGATTTGCAGCTCCTTTTTGCCTGTATTTATCAGGGACTCTTTTCCCTAAATATAATTCTTTAATAGGATTATCTGCCTCTCTTCCAATAAATCCATATCTTCCAGGTATATCCTCATGAAACTCAGGAAAATTCACAAGTGTTGCTTCTTTCCATTCTGTTGGAATAAACACACCTTTAATAATACCTTGTTTTATAGATAAGACATATTCAGCATTTTCAGCTCTTTTTTTATCAATCTTCCATGCAAAACGAGTAGCATGATAAATAGATCTATCTGAAACACTTTTATTAATTGTAATCATCAAAACTTTATTTTCAAACTTTGCTTCTTCGGCTTTATATTTATTTATAATTTCCAAAGCATTCATTGGGCCATAATCACTGCTCCCATATCCACCAATTTCATTCTTAACTTCTGGATAAGCATCTATTAAAGCTGCTTCAACTTCTTCTGCGGTATCTTTATCCATTCCATGTCGATGAATTACATGAATTACATTTAATCCTGCTATTCTTATTTCTCGAATTGTTTTAATTTTATCAGTAATAATATCATCTTTGTTTTTTAATTCACATTTCATATGCTGAAATACTCTATTCCCTGTTCCTCTTCCTACATAAAAGGTTTCTCCATTTCTGGGATCAATCAAACGATAAACATAGTTATTGATTTCATCTATTACTTCTTTTGGAAATTCAGATATTTCATTTTGATTCATTTAATTCTCCTTTTAGGATTATTTTAAATATTTATAACAGGATTGACCGCTATTAATATTTCTCTATAAAAAAGTTTTATCCCTATATTGTGTTGTAATTAGTCGGGATTTTCTTTTTCTTTGAATCTAATATTTGTTATATCAAGGAAAAGTTTTTTTTTGTTTTTTACAATTTCTGAATCTATATTTAAAACAAAATCTTTATAACGGTTATAAGTAAAATCAATACTTTCTTTATTTAATAATTCTTTAATCAAATCAACTTTTTCATCATCTTTTACAGAAAAGAGTAAAAGGGTTGTCGGTTTTGTTCTTTTATCAAAAGCATATGCTTTTTTTCCTTCAATAACTATACTGATATAACTCTGTGTATAATTCATACTTTTTTTAGGGGTTTCAATTAATTCAAAGAATTCTTTTGCTGTACTTACTGTCCAAGGAGATTTTTCTTTCCAGGTAGTATCACCGACAGGTTTTTCATCTTCATTGTCTTCTGGTTCAATATAAACATCTAAAATTTTAGTGAAATTTAAAATATATTCTTTGTTAACTTCCAGTAAGTCGGCCTGTATTGCAATCATTGGAATATTTAGACTTAGTAGCTGAACAACATTGAAATATCTGCGATCAAAAGATTCAGCTATCAAAACAGCAAAGTGTTGTCTTTGAGGATATTTTCTTTTCTCATTATCCCAATATTCAATGCTTCTAATTATATGAGAGGGGTCGGTTTCTCCCAACATCACCTCGACTTCATACATTGTATTATCTTCTTGATCCTTTAGTAAAATATCAAGTCTCCCACCACTTGATTGAGTTTTTTCCTTATTTACAGAAATTAAATCCCCAAGGCCAAGTATAGATGGGTTTTCGTAGATTATTTTCTGGAGCCAAAATTCATCTTTCCCTGAATTTCTTATAAAAACTTTTTTTCCGTATTTTACATCCATTTATTTATATCCTTTTTTCCAGGGTATTTTAAAAATAAAATTATTTTTAGGTCAATAATATTTTAATTTAATAAATATATTATTGTTTATGTATAGGAAATTAAAATTATCATTTTACGTATTTTAAAAAATCTTAATAACTCATTTTCTATTATTTATCAATAACTTCAAAATAGACACATCCTATCAAACCCTTCCTCTCTTCGAGTTGATAAGTTGCACCATTAAAATTGATTGAATGATAAATATTCCCATATCTTAACTCATTTTCCTCCAGCATATCTTCTTTACTAAAAGTTGATCTACCAGGTTCGGGCCAATTATCATATCCGATATATCTCAACATGCGATTGCAGATTCTTCGTTGAAATACATCTTTATTCAATTCAGGATTTAATATCTTAACGACAGCATTGAAATCTGAAAAACGATATAATTTACTGTGAATTTCATTATGAAGCCATAAATCCATTATAATAGCTTCCTTTTCAAAATATTTTATATGTTTTAAAAAATTCGGTTTTGAAAATTTATTGAAAATTAAATTTTTAAATCTATACAATTCAAATCTTAACTTTTATAATATGCCAAATAAATCAGGAAAAATAAGTTTTGAAATAGTTATTAAATCATTATAATTTTTCAATCTTTTATTAGTATCTTCATTTTCCCAACACTTTCTTAGAAATTCCTTTTTTTTAGATATATTGATACTTTTATTTTTTAATAAATGTTTTATCATAAATATTAGTCCAAAATTAAATATTCTAATAGTTCTTTAATTAAAAATATCAAAATTTCAGAAATAACCTCAACCTCAAAGGGTTATCATAAATTAAATATTGGTTTTATATTAAAATCTCAACACGATAAACATTTATATATATCATGCAATAAGGAGACTGCCATGACTTTACTCAAAATGGATGATAATATTACTATCAAGGACCTGCAGAGGTTTTTTAAAATTGAAACAGGATTAAATATATCATTTTTTTATGATGGAAAAGAGATAGATAAGAAACAGACTTTCTGTGAATTTCGTAGGAAGATTGATCATTATTTGACAATGATGATGCTACGCAGGCCCTTTGATTTTCACTGGCCCTCTCCTGGTAGGGTATTCCCACTAGAATACTGCATGGAGGTTCAGGAGATTGCCATTGTGTTCAAATATTACTATGAGGTTGACATAAGGATATTTGATGCAAATGGAAAAGAGGCTAAAGCCAATAAGCGATTGAAAGACCTTATTCCAGATGAAATCATGAATCGTACAATCGATATTGACCGTGTTAATGAAATCAACAATAGATTGATTCAGATAGAAAAGGATATATATAATCAATGGATGGAAATTGACCCACCCCTGGATAAAAAAATTCAGTGTAAAGATAATTGGCTGAATGATTATGAACTTGAAGTAAAGTTATCCTATCATCTCAGGGAGGATGATCCTCTTTTTACCGAGGATTCTGATAATATTATATATATTCAGAAACAACATATATTCAAAGGAGATTGGGAAAAAAATCCTGTTGCAGACGGTGAGAACCATAGTGAAGATCCTAAAAGAAAAATATTCCATTGCTATCTTTTCCATGATCTCTATGACCATTGCGGAGTCCGTTATGATATTATTCAGAGAATTGGTCTTATATGGGTTGATTTTAATGTTACACGGCAGCATTTTTATGAAGATTAATGACATGAAGTCAACTCTCATTTAAGTGTTTTTTTTATCAACCTTTGAGGTAAAGGAGACTGTACAATTTTTATGATATTATCTTAAAATGAAAAATCCTGGGCATAGCTTCCGATTAGTTTCTATTCCAAAAGATGAAGCCTATTGGATTATAACTGAAGGTATGTTTTTAACTGTATCCTCTAATCATGTAGTTACAGTTATAGATTTCCCTGAACTTTTTGGAATGTCTTTGCTTGAAATTCAAAAAATATATAATGCAGAATCTGAAGAATTGGGTACCGAAGGGAAGGCAAGGGAGAGAATCATCCTGTCCCTGGTAATGAAAGGATTTATCAGGATAAGGTATTACAGGAAAAGGAGCAGTTGGACTATCAATGTCCATAAACTTTCTAAAAATAAATCAAACATTATTAGGGACTGGGCGGTGCAAATGCTTGAGTATGGTTATCCTGGCTTGGATTCTGTCATAATCGATATGCCGGACAGAAGGATAGAAGAAACTCTTTCAGGCGTTTCATCTGATAATGCCATGAAAAATATAAGGAATGAATAACTATGAAAGTCCATGAGATAGAATATTTTCCTGAATCATTATCCATCATGTTCAATCATTTCAAAAAGTTTGATATAAAGTCAAGTTTAACACCGGTTGATGATTACAATGCATTGTACCTGGCAATTATGAACAGTGAATTCCATCACTATCAATATATTGATTCTTTAAATGATTATTCTATAAATTTTCATCTTGAAGAAATATCCTTTGTCGATAAGGTCTATTACTTTTTATGTAGAAAACAAAATGAAGAATCAAGCTTCAACCTGCTCATCGACTTCGTGAGAGGACCCGGGATAAGTTTTTTGAAATTTACATCTTCCTTAGATAATCATCCCCCGTTCACCAAGGGGTTTCTTGACAGTAAGGGGAATATCATGATTTCAACCCTTAATGAACGGGAAGAAATTCAGTATGTATCCCATTCAGAAATCCTGTCCCTATCATCCTTTGAGAAGTTAATCGATGTTTATTCTTCTCCTGACAAGCTGGTCATAGTTGAGCTAGAATGAATATTATTAAAGAGAGGGGAAATGGGGAAATTAGTTGTTTTTTTAGATGATCTTAAATAATTAAGGATTATGTTTCAATTGATAATTAGAATTTGGATGCCCATAAATGAAAAAATCGAAAAAAAATTTTAATGATGATATAATTTCACTGTTTGAAAAATGGCTTCCTGTCAATCGGGAGAGATTTATCCATAAACCAATAATAATGAAAAAAAGTAAAGACGGCATAAGTATTAAATATGAAGGTATTATTCCTGAAATAGAGGCTTATGTAAATTCAGGGGGCATGTTAGTAGAAGCAATGTTTCCCGATGATACAAATTGGGACATGTTACGGGACATTGATATTGGAATCGATATAACCGATTCCGGAGAATATTTTTGTACCTGGTGTATAAATGAACATCAAAAATTGTATGCTACCATTGAGGACCTTGTATATGAACATCTATTTGAAGATTTTCTTGATTGGTCCAATAAAAAAGTTTTAGCAACGAAATATCTTATGCTTTGCAGTGTGGGACATGGTACAACATGGGCTAAAATTATCGATAAAGATGATAATATAAATTTAAAAAATGTTGTAGCCTTCTTCTCAATGGATGAATCATACCGGAAATGGGAATAATATAAAAAAATGAAATACGAGGATCATTGTAAAGAATCAAACAGAATCCTTGGCAAGCTCCATGTGGAAGTTCACCAATGGCTCGATGCCTTTGCCGGGTCCAGATCTTATGGTATGAAGCACAGGAAGAAACGACACCACCTGAAAGGAATTGAGGAAGTTCGGGAACTTTTCGGTGATGAAGCGGCTATAGCAGCAAGGATCCATATAATTTCTGATTTAAAAGAAGATGGATAGTCTGAAAATGATCACTTCCCCATTGACGAAGTGGATTATGTTAGAATGGGACTGTTTTAATATTAATTTCATTAGCTCTTCTCAGTTTCATTCATATTGAATTTAAAATTATCATCCCATGGAATACCTTTAAGAATAAATCAAATAAATAATACCCCGCCCGCCCTTTAAAGGTAAAAAATGAACTTCCTACAGCCATCATAAATGTTCACAATCCTAAACCAGCTCCTCCCATTCCGTCGGCCTGCGCAGGTTTTTTTGTTCTAACGCAAGTTAAAAAATGTCGGGATATGGAAGGGGGATCAAAAAAGTTAGAGTTTAAAAAAAATATCATCAGGAATTAAACTTCTTGACATAAAGTCAATCCATCTAAATATTTTATTAATAATTTAATTCAAAGGATTGCATAATGAAACATACTGCTGCAAAAAAATCTACCGATATTCTTGGTCAAATTAAAACCATGGAAAAGGATATATTGAATCTCAAATTATCCGTACTGAAGCGGTTTGCCTCATCTGGTAAAAAAAATATAAAACTTCAGGGCATACTCAAAGGCATTGACATTACAGATAAGGACATACTTGCAGTTAAAAAGTCTCTCAACAATAAAACACAAATATAGTAATGAATTTTGTAACAGACACCCATGCTCTTATCTGGTGGTTTACCAGCAGTCCCAGAATAAGCCCAAAGGCAGTGGAAATTTATAATAGATGCGAGTTGGGCGAGACAGTAATTTTTATCCCTTCTATTGTCATTGCCGAAGCTTTAAGCCTTTTCGATAAAAAGCGAGTCTCCTTCGATTTCAAAAAACTATTTAGAAAAATCTACGAAAGTGAAAATTTTATAATTATTCCCCTTGATTACTCTGTCCTCCAGAAAATGGTCACTTTGAAAGATATTCCTGAATTGCACGACAAAATTATTGTTTCAACCGCGAAGTATCTTAATGTTCCGCTTATTACCAAAGATGAGATTCTTAGAAAATATATTGGCATTAAAACAATTTGGTAAATACTCTCTGTTTTTTATAAACAATATAATCATATATAATTTCTAATATTAAACCTCTCCCCCCGCCCACCCTTTAAAGGTAAAAAATGAACTCCCTTCAGTCCTCAGAAACAATCACTATCCTCAAACCAACTCCTTCCATTCCGCCGGTCTGCGCAGGATTTTTCCACTCCGGCCATCTCTCTTATAGTGACATGTTCATTTTTTTTATCTACCCCAGGTTGTATCATAAATAATATTCGTCGCAGTCCAGACTTTGAGCCCTCTATATTTGTAAAACCCATAAAAGTTAAAAACATATAGTATCATATCCCTGCAAAAAATTTATTTTTACTCGGAATATACTATTTGATTTAAAAAATATCTTGACTACTTGTTATAAACATAAATTATAAAGTAAAGTTAGTGCTTTTACAATTTGATTTTTCATTAATAAAATATGGTTTCCCATGAAAATATATATTAAAAAGCACCGAATAAAGCACAGTCCCGTTTCCTAATAATTTAAATTTATCCGGTCACGGGACTAGAAAAAAACTGCATAAAATTAGCTGTTAAAAATAGCTTAGAGTACATTTTGTCTGGTCAGGTGTAGCGTGGATGATAAAATAAAATTTTGGATAGAATCATCACTTTATGACTATGAAGTAGCTCAATCTCTTCTTGAAAATAAACACTACATTTACGTGGCCTTTATGTGTCACCAGAGTATTGAAAAGATGCTCAAGGCAATATATGCACAAAAATTTCAAGAACTGCCTCCAAAAATTCATAATCTGCCAAAACTGGCAGAATTGACAGACATTGTTGATGATTTATCTGAGGAATAGGATGATTTTCTTTATGATATGGACCCTATGAATATTGAAACCAGATATCCGGATTATAAAAACAAGTTGAGGAAATTATTGACAAAAACTAAAACAGAAAAGATGTTATCGCAAACTGGAGGATTTTTAAAATGGTTAAGAACAAAAGTGAATTAGACAGTATTATTAATAAATACATCGATTCTATTAAAAATGAAATTAAAATAAATTATGCTATACTCTTTGGCTCATATGCAAAGGGTAATCCACGAGAAGAGAGCGATATAGATATTGCAATTGTATCTGAAAATTTTGGTAAAGATCATTTAAAAGAGTTGCAATATCTATCCAGAAAAAGAAAGCATTCTGATACATCAATAGAGGCACTGGCATTCAGTCTTGAAGATTTCAAAAACCGGTCAAAAGGTGATCTGCTTACAGTAATTTATGAAAACGGAGTTATCATAGAGAGCATTAGGTAATATATGCTCCTTTATAAATAATGCTTCATAATAAAAATTGAAGTTATAGAACAATAAAAAAAACCGCTCGGCCAGCTGCTCATGCAGTGGCATATTCATTTTTCTTATTTGCCCCAGGTTGTGTCATAAACTGTTTGTGTCTTAAAATCATCTTCATCCTAAAAGCCCGCCCACCCCTTTAAATGTAAATTTCTTCGTCGCAGACCAGCCTTTCTGTCTCCAAAATATTCAACACCCATAAAAGATAAAACAAACTGTATCATGCCCATCCCTGGCGGGTAGGGCAGGGGAGTTAACCTTCATCATTTGTAACATAGAATAGGCTGTAATCGTGGGATAAAAATTATTAAAACCTGCTGGACTGCTTCTCAGAAATTTTTTGTCGCCCGTAGTGTAGAGTTATACTTAATAATCACTTTATATAATAATCAATATTATTTCTTTTATAAAATTTGTCCCGCCATTCTATTTGTTTTTTATAGTCCCATCTACTATATTCTAACCCATACTCTTTGATTATTTCTTCAGCCCTCTCGATTAGACCTGCTTTTCCCATTTCATAAACCACTCGATCCATTATTCCTTTTTCAAGCTCAACCATTTTTTCAATTATTATTTGATCACATTCTCCAACATTAATTTTAAATTTTTCTCTCAGATTTATTTCCCATTCACCCATTTCGTTATATTCCATAGCAAGGACCTCTTAATTAAAAACTGCCTCCAGGCTTTCTCCTGGTACGATAACCGAGCCATTCACTGCTGCACCGATCCTGCTCACAGGTGGTATTATCATGGCTTTTTCTGTTATTGCAGGGCTCCCGTCCTCTTGTAAAAATGAGACAAGGGCCTCGCCTGTTTTAAGCTCTTTAATGGCTGTCTCGATATCCAGGGTCGGGTTTATCCTGAATGTTTGGGCAATTGTATTTATGGCTTTTTGTTCTTTCGGTGTAAAAGCCCTCATAGAATGTTGTACCCTGTTTCCCAATTGAGCCAGGACATCATCAGGTATATCTCCTGGATTCTGCGAAACAAAATATATTCCAACACCTTTCGAACGCATAAGCCTTACCATTTTGCTGATTTTTTCTTTGAGAACTGCCGGTGCATCTGTAAACATAAGGTGTGCTTCATCAAAGAATAATACCAGACTTGGTTTATCCATATCGCCAACTTCGGGGAGATTTTGATACAGCTCGGTCATGAGCCATAGCATTAGAGTGGAGTATAGTTTCGATGAATTGATAAGTTTTTCAGCAGAGAGAATGTTAATCACACCCCTGCCATCCGGAGCTTTACAGAATAATTTATCTGTGCTAAATGAAACATGATCAAATAGGACATCTTCTCCATCATATTCCAGCTGAAGAAGACTCCTTTGAATAGTTCCAAGACTCATTTTTGATATTCTTCCGACTTTAGGTTCAAGTTTATCACTATTTGCTTCAACCGTTTGTATTAGAGATACTACATCGTTTAAATTATGCATCAAAATATCATATATATTGCATATCTTGTACAACTGCAGGAGTGTCCCTTCCTGTGCAGGGCTCAAATTAAGGAGCCTGCTTAACAGCATGGGCCCAACTTTGTGGACTGAGGTTTTAAGAACAGAACCTTTTTGCCCATACACATCCCACATGGCAACAGGGTTTCCTGAATAGAAAACATCATTTATCCCCATAGAAGTGAAACGTTCTGTTACCTTAATGTTATTCCCGCCTGTCTCCCCTAAACCAGTGAGATCTCCTTTGATGTCTGGCATGAATACAGGGACACCGGCCCTGCTGAAATTTTCAGCCATAACCTGAAGCGTTACGGTCTTTCCGCTCCCTGTACTGCCGGCAATGAGGCCATGCCTGTTGGCCATGCCATATAATAATTTCAGTTCTTTATTCCCCTTTTTTGCTATCAACATGGACATGTTATTCCCTCCGGTTATTTGAAACAGACTAATGCTAAAATGATAATAAAACCAACACAGATAATAAACGATGGAAGAAGGCTGCTTATGAAGGCCCGTACAAAAATATTCCCGTTATGAATAACGGCTTCTTTTAATGTATCAACCCCATTGTCCCATTGAGGAGTTCGGCTTTTTTCCTCTGCCTGCTCAAGGATCATCTTTTTGTATTCTTCCTGGTTCCCCTGTTCCAGGGTTAGCTTATTTGATTTTATCATGCAGCTCAGCCTCCTTAAAATCTTGTAATGTATAATATACAGACACAGGTATTGGGAATTTTATCGAAATTTATCATTTTTTACCATAGCTTTGGGACTTTAATTTTTAAGAAATAAATCATTGAGCCTTACAAGCTACTTTTTTTGATCTTAAAATATTCATCATAACCTCAAGGCAGGGATCCTGTATTTTAGAATTTGTAACATTCTCAATTAAAGGATATAATTTTCTAACAGTAATATCCTTAGAATCTTCAACATTATATGTTTTAAATGGATATTTTGAAGCTCCTAATATTCTAACAAAATCTCCATCAACAAATCTAAAAGTTTCACATACCTGTTTTAAATCTTTAACCAGATATCTTTCGAAAATATCCGGTTCTATATGATAGAATCCGAGGATAATTGAGTTATCAGATACTTTTTCCCTGGTATGTATAAATCTTGTTGATAGCACTGCATCTAAACTCTTATTGTACTTCATACCTGGTGATAACTTTCGTATTTTATAATAGTCAGAAGTATCAATTTGCTCTTTTACATATAAAGCATAGAGTCCGGCTCTTTCTTCTCCGTTTGCCCCCTCCCATGGAGTAAAAAGTTTATCTGACGTGCAATCAGTATCAGCCTGGCCCATGAGATAGGGATCAAATTCACCATTATAATAATGAAAATAAATTGGATTCCACTCCTCTGGCGGAAGTTTGCTGAAATGGGATAATATCAATACAGAGTTACTGGGATAAAATTGCAATAATGCGAAATGCATCTCTGTACAAAGATCAATTCCAGGATAAATTTCTTTCCATAAATTAAATTTTTTTTTATAATCAATTATATTTACTACATAATTACTCATACTAACACCTTGAAAATTAACCTGTTTTATCGAATCTTTAAATACCAGAACATATAAATAAATCTGAAATATTCATCTGAAATGTGTTTAACTATTATACTTGAAAATATTAATTTCTAAAATTAACTTGATGTACATTCGTAAAGTTACTATTTGCTCTGAAAATATCCATCATGGCTGCCACACAGGGATTATATATTTCAGTATCTGTGACATTATCTATTAATGGCAGGGATTTTTTTATCTTTTCCTCTTCTGATTTGATATTAAATCTTCTTTTCGGATATTTTGATGACCCTAATATTTTCACAAAATCCCCATCACTTTTTCTTAAGATTCTACAATATTTTTTTAAATCTTTAATCAGGTATCTTTCATACGTTCCGGCAGCTATATGATAGAATCCCAGGATTATTGAATTATAAGATACCTTTTCCCTGGTAAATATAAATCTTCTGAACAGTAATGAATCCAGACATTCATAAGGGAATTCTATTGATAATATACTTTTTTTAAAATAATCAGATGAATCTATTTGATTCTTTACTTCCTCTGCATAAACCCTGGCTCTCTCTAATCCATTAACCCCTTCCCAGGGAGTAAATAATTCTTCAGACCTCTGGTCCACATCATCCAAACCCCTCATATAGGGATCAAATTCTCTATAATAATGTATATAAACCGGATTCCATTCCGGTGGCGTTTCTTTAATCTGTGCAGGGACTACTCTTAGCCAGTCAGGGGGATAAAATTGAGTAATGGCAAATTCAAATAAATCCTGGAGTGGGATTCGAATAAAAACCTTTTTCTCCAGATTAACTTTATTTTCGATAGTATTTAAAATCGTTATTGCCTTTTGCATTTTTTTGCCTGAAATTTTAAGATTAACATTTATTGATAACAAAATATTAAGAGGCAAAACAAAAGAATTGCCTCTTAATTATTAGTTATTTTAATTTCAATTTATCTTCTAACTGTTTCCCAGTTGGCTCATCATCAACAATTCCATGATGAATCATGTTCATTACCCTGATGTAGTTCGGGTCGTTATCCAGATAGGCAAAACGGCTAATGTCTACCTTCGGATGCTTCTTAATCTTATTAGGAAGAACAGCATCAGGTAAGAAAGTCTGAAGGAGTATCTTAATTATCGCTGCCAACGGAGCCACGAACAAATTGATAAGGATCCACTGAAGCAACGCTACCACTATGAATACTATTGAACCTGTTTTAAATGCCTGTGATAAATTGTTACTCATCTCACTACCTCCCCGCCATTGTATTTATGAAGAATTTTACTAACTGCCACCAGCCCATATAGATTTGTACTATCTCAATTTGTTTTCAAGTTGTCTTCCAGTAGAAATAGATTTTTGTTTCTCACTAAAAGTTAATATTGATGCTACCACTGGGTCTTTCATCATTTCTTCCCTAATTTCCCTTCTCCTTTCATCAGTCATTTCCGGCTCGAATGATTTCGGATGTCTTTTGAGATGATTAGGAAGCAAAGCATCAGGAAGAATAACACTCAAAATAACCCCTAGTATTTTTGCACCGGTACCTATAATTATATCATTGAGTATGAAATGTATCAATGAGAACACTATAAAGAAAATTGACCCACTTTTAAAAGCTGCACTTAAATCTGTTTTCATCTTCTTACCATCCTTTTGTTGAATTTATGAAAAACTTTACTAACTGCCACCAGCCCCATGCTACCAGCCCATATATAAAGAGCTTTCCTATTATGGAGCCTATCAACCATCCGCCCATCCATGTTCCCATGAACTCAGAATATCGTTCGCTTAATTTTTTATCTTTCTCTATCATTTATAATTTCTCCTAAAAATATATATCAATATGTTCTTCTTTTGCGTCCTGTGCCAGTCCAGGAATTATGTGCATATCTAACAAATGATTGGGTTGGAGAAGAGATTACTGCAATTTCTCTTTTATTTTTTTTACTATTGTTAACAGTTTTAGGAATATATTTTTTACGATAAACAATACTTGGGGCTTCAATATATTTTTTCTTTCTTAATGGTTGACCCACAAATTTAATTTTCTTTTTATAATCATCAAAAGTGCCATCATATTTTTTCATTGCATCGAATAGGGTCATATTCATTGTATCACCTTTCATATCTATGCAAAAAACTTTATACTCATCACATACTAAAGTTAATCCATTATTAAAGTTTTTTACTTTATTATATTTGTAATTTATCACAAGCTCACCTTTCCAATTAATAAAACCCCATTTATCGTTGAGCTTAACAGCTGCTAGTCCTTCATGAAAAGGACGTACATCCTGAAACATTACTTTAATTACTTCATTCCCATTACCATTAATCAATCCCCATTTTCCATTAAGGCTTACCCTAAAATAACCATTATTATAACCACCAACATATTCATATTGCGGATATTTATCCTTCCTAGTAAACCCCCACTCACCACTATACTCATGAAATATGTCATTTATGTTCATAATGTCCTCCATGAAAATTATTTATTCTATGTAAATAACAGACTAAAATATTAAATTATTTTTGATTTTTTTGATTTAAATTTTATTTTTTGCGGTTATATTAATTAACCAATGCTATGTACAGACTGGATAAAAATATTTATTTTCGATGTTTTTTTAAAATGACAGGTTGGATTGGAAAAATTTAATTGTAAGCGCTCGATAAACCCCATCTTCCCATAAGTCAAAATTCATGCAATAATCCCTCAAAAATATTTTTTGGAGGGACATGATGAAAACAAACAAGAAATTTAAAC
>VFJS01000051.1 GCA_009885955.1 Spirochaetia bacterium
GGGGTAGCCGGAAAATATTAATGATTTATTATAAGTATCATCGGCCGGGGGCTGATTCGAAAGATGTGGGTAGGAGTCAGCCCGGAATAGGGAGAGGGGTGCTAGTTATATTTATAATTCATAGAGATGAAGAGTCTTAATATAAAAAATACAAAGAAGTAATTTTGACTATATATTAAAGAATAAAAAGTAATTATTTGTAATTTTTTTCTTGAAAAAACATGACAGTCATATATTTTGGCCTGTATCTTTATCATATTAAAACTTATGAAGCCTGGCATTGATCATTGTAACGGTAACCAGGAAAAATTATACATACATTCAGATACATTTCACTGTTGCCGGGGGGTATACATGTCAAAGGAGATAATGAACACAAAAGAAGTGGCCCAGTATCTCGGGATTCACGAGAAACAGGTCTATGCCCTGGTGGGTTCAAGCCGGATTCCTGCTACCAGGGTCACGGGGAAATGGATATTTCCGAAAAAGCTCATCGATCAGTGGATCGAAGAGGACGCGAAACATGGAATGGAAGAGGCTATGCCCAGGAGCAGGCGGATTTCAGGGTCCCTGCTGGCAGCAGGAAGCAATGACCCTCTGCTTGATATTCTACTTACATTCATGAGGAATTCATATCCCCAGTTTTTCATATTTACCGCAAATACAGGAAGCACCGAAGGCCTCAAGTCTCTTAATATGGGGTATACGGACATTGCCTGGTCGCATTTACTTGATGCAGAGAGCGGGGAGTACAATATCCCCTACCTGCCGGACTCGGTGAACAAAGTGAAGTATACTGTCGTCAACCTGTTCCGCCGGGAGACAGGCTTCATCATTGCCAAAGGCAATCCTGCCGGATTCCAGGGCTTTGAAGATCTGGTAAACGGGAAGATAAAAATGGTCAACCGGCAGAAGGGTTCGGGGACGAGAATCCTGATGGATCATCACCTGAACCTCATGGGGATAGATTCTAAAAATATCAGCGGGTATGACAGGGAGGTTTACACGCATTTTGACGTTGGATTATCCATCCTGTCCGGTGACGCGGATACCGGCATTGCAACAGCAGCATCGGCAAAACTCCTGGGCCTTGACTTCATACCGCTCACCTGGGAGAGCTTTGACATGGTACTTGACCAGTCGACTTTCTTTAAAAAAGAGCTCCAGATATTCATCGAAGTTCTTACGTCAGAAGAATTTCACAAAAATATACATAAACTCGAGGGATACGACTTTAAGGAATCGGGGAAGATTATCTATTCCGCAGCCTGATTTCAGGCAGGGAAAAAATATTTTTAAGGAGACATGGTTATGAAATTATTTAGAAAATGTATAGCATGTGCGGCGGTTTTATTATCCGCCACTCTGTTTTTTGAAATGAGTTCTGTTAAAACCGTTCAGGCACAGCAGAAAATTATCATCCTGGCAACCACCACCAGCACCCAGGACTCCGGGCTTCTTGATGTCCTGATACCGGTCTTTGAGAAAAAAACCGGATATTTTGTGAAGACCATCGCAGTGGGCTCGGGCCAGGCAATGGCCATGGGGAGGAAGGGCGAGGCAGACGTGCTCCTGGTACACTCCCCCGATGCTGAGAAAAAATTCATGGCAGAAAGTTTAGGCATCAGCAGGAGGCTTGTGATGCACAATGACTTCATTATCATAGGCCCCGGCAATGACCCTGCAGGGCTGAAGGGGGTGAAATCATCGGCAGAAGCCTTTAAGAGGATTGCAGCATCTGGCTCGCTGTTCATGTCGCGGGGGGACAACTCAGGGACCCATTCAAAGGAAAAAGCCATCTGGAAGAGCGCAGGCATAAATCCGGAAGGGCGCAAATGGTATCAGCAGACCGGTCTGGGCATGGGTCAGACCCTCAACGTATCCGCTGAAAAGAAAGCCTATACCCTTGCCGACCGGGGGACGTACCTTGCATTAAAAAAGAGCCTGGGCCTCGGCATTCTTGTTGAAGGTGATGCCGATCTCCTTAACATATACAGCGTCATTGAAATCAACCCGGGCAAATGGCCCAAAGTCAATGCCCAGGGCGCAAAGTCCTTTGCAGATTTCATGGTCTCGACCGAGGTACAGGGCATAATCGGCAAGTTCGGCGTTGAGAAATACGGTTCTCCCCTTTTCTTCCCCGATGCCGGGAAAAAAGAGGAATCTTTGGGCAGATAATTCAATGGACATTATCATTGAAGGCATAAAACAGGCCTTCATTCTCATCTTCACCCTGGACCCTGAAGTCATGGGCATCACCTGGCTCTCGCTGAAGATATCGGGAACGGCAACCATTATCAGCATGGTCCTGGGCGTCTCTACCGGTACTGCGGTGGCACTTACCCGGTTCCCCGGCAGAAGGATAGTCATCAGCCTCATCAATACCGGTATGGGCCTGCCGCCCGTGGTGGTGGGCCTTTTCGTAACTGTTTTCCTCTGGAGGAACGGCCCCCTGGGCTTCCTGGAAATTCTCTACACACCGGCATCCATCATCTTAGCGCAGGCTGTCATCGCCACTCCCATTGTCATGGGGATAAGCCTGGCAGCCATGCAGAACCTTCCTCCCGGACTGAGGCTGCAGATTCTTGCCCTGGGCGCGACACGCATTCAAATGGTGTGGATGCTGATAAAGGAAGCCCGCCTCCCCCTCCTTTCTGCCATCATGGCAGGTTTCGGCGGGGTTATCTCGGAAGTGGGGGCATCAATCATGGTTGGCGGCAATATTAAGGGCTACACCCGTGTCCTTACAACGGCAACGGTGATGGAGACGGGGAAGGGTAATTTTGATATCGCCATGGCCCTGGGAATAATTCTTCTGGTCCTTGCGTTTATCATCAACTCAATTCTTACCTATGTGCAGCAGCGCGAGAGGCCGCGATGACCATTGAAAGGCCGATACTTGAAGCCAGAAATCTCCAGGTTCTGAGAGGCGGCGTGCCCGTTCTCGCCATACCGGAACTCACTATCAATGAAAGACAGGTGCTGTCCCTCATTGGCCCCAATGGAGCCGGAAAGTCCACGCTCCTGCTTGCATTGACATGCCTTATACAGCCATCAATGGGCAATATATTTTTCAGAGGGCAAAGGATAACTTCGCATCATGACGCCTTTTCCTATCGCAGAAAACTTGCCATGGTGTTCCAGGAGCCCCTTCTCTTTGACACAACGGTTTTTGAAAATGTTGCAGCAGGGCTGAAAATCAGGGGTATGAAAAAACATGAATACTGCCATGCTGTAGAAAAAAGCCTTGACCGGTTCGGCATAAGCCATCTTACCAGCCGCTCTGCAGTCAAACTGTCGGGAGGCGAGGCCCAGAGGACGAGCCTTGCCAGGGCCTTTGCCCTTGAGCCTGAGATCATTTTTCTTGATGAGCCTTTTTCATCGCTCGATCCCCCCACAAGAAGTTCATTGATCGATGACCTGGAACGCATCCTCCGCGAAACAAAAACAACGGCCGTCATAACTACCCACGACCAGATGGAAGCGATGAGGCTGTCGGATCAGATTGCGGTAATGGATAGAGGGAAAATTCTGCAGACCGGCATACCATCTGAAATCATGAATAATCCGGTGGATGAATGTGTGGCCGCCTTTGTGGGTATGGAGACGGCCCTGGCAGGAGATGTTATCAGGTCATATGACGGTTCATTTATCGTCTCGGTGTCGGGCCGCGAGGTTGAAGCTGTTGGAACCGCTGCGCCGGGGGATTCTGTTATCTGCTTTGTCAGGCCGGAGAATGTAACCATAACAACCGGCGGTTCAGGCGATGCCACAAGCGCAAGAAACCGGTTCCCCGGGAAAATCACCCGTGTGACTCCGGCCGGCCTCTTTCATAAGATCCATCTGGACTGCGGTTTCCCCCTGGTTGCCTATATAACCAATATATCCGTGGAAAATCTGTCACTGGTACCGGGGAAAGATGTTACCGCGTCCTTCAAGGCCACCGGGGTACATGTAATTAAAAAATGAAAAAAAAGACTGCCCCGGTAATGATAACCGATGGCAGTCTTCTATAATTGGAATTAAAGAATTAATATTTTACTTTTTGTCCCTGAATTTTGCATGGCATGCGCCGCAGGTCGCTTTTATATCCGCAAGCTTGGCCTTAACTACATCGCCGCTTTTTTTCCCTGCAGCCTTGGAAGTCTCATCAGCAAGGCCGGATACCTTGAGGTTAAAATCTTTGCGCTCATCCTGAAGGCCTTCTGCAACCTTTTTTGTCTGTGCGGCAAGGGCATCGGCATCCATTGCCACCTCGGCAAATTTGCCCGCTGCAAGATTTTCATTCATTGCCTTGAGCCATGCTGCCCGAGCCCTCATCACTTTCTGTGAAGGACGGAGTTCCTCTTCTTTCACAACCTTGACTTCCTCTTTCTTATCACATGAGGATAAAAAAAGCGATATGACCGACATTGCTATGATCATTTTTTTCATGCTCCATCTCCTTTTGATTTTTTTAAAATGCAATAATTGATAAGAAGTACTTTCAGGAAATTGAACCTGTCGGTAAAATCATCATAACCCAAAGCATCCCTTCTTTTTCGTCACATTATATGAAATCTCATCAACGATATCCTTTGCAGCCTTATCAAGCTGCTCATATTTGTTTTCTTCTGATAAAAGGGCAACAGGTACATAATAAAATCCAAGAAAACAGCATCCAAGCCATGCATATTTGCCTGTTTCAACATTATACCTGAGGGATCCAACAATACTCCCGTCCTGGGTATTGATAATGCGGGCTTTAAATACCAGCTTTGTCTTTGGTGTGAATGCATTGTTGAATTTCCTGGAATAATGGAACTCAGTTACATTTCCCACAATAATATAATCGGTCTTGGCAAGCTTTCCCGCCTCGGTCATTTCGGCATCGGTGAGCCCGGACATGTTGAGTGATTTTTCACCCAGAATTTTGTTGAGCTGCGTTCTTTCTACAACGGTCCAGTGGGATATTTTAATAATCTCGTTAGTCAGGGCATCGGCTACAGCTGCCCCTGAGCCTTTGCCATCTTCCATGGTCGGGTCTCCGAAGGGGAATACCGCAATTTTAATCTCTTTCTCAAGTTTTTCCCTTTTTGCAATGATGACATCTTTTTGTATAGATGTGCAGGAGGATAAGAGAATGGATATCATTGGAACAATATAAAAAAATTTATTCATTTTATTACCTTTAGTTAATTTATTATGGTGATCAGGTTCAATAGCCGGTAAATACAGGCGAATTTGCAGTCCCGCAATTTTTTATACAGATCTGCATTTGAACAATTATAGCTAATCCTGAATACTATTACAACAATAGGCATAATCAAAATGTGTCAATCATTTTTCGATAAATCAAGATATTTAAGCGCCTGCATGCATTTTCAATTATTAGATGAAATCACCGGCGCATGGTACGAAGAAAAATTTCACACCCCGTCGGGAAAGTATTTAAAATAACTTTTTTCCATCAATGAATTTTCTCAAACCATCAATATATTTTTCCCTTGATACCATGAAACCGCTGTTATGACCTCCTTCAAGTTCAAGAAAGTATTTCTCCCCTGGTAAACTTTTATAAATTTTTTCACCATGGGGAAACGGCACAACTTCATCATCCCTGCTGTGTATAACGAGCACGGGGCAGCGGACTTTCTTTATGAATTCCAGGGTGTTGAAAGATTTTCCGAAGATGATACTGGTTGGAACAAAGGGGTAGAGATCTCCGGCCACATCGGCAGCTGAGGTGAATGATGATTCAATAATCAGCATAGCCGGCAGATGCTTCCCTGCCAGGTTTGCCGCGATTGATCCGCCAAGGGACCTGCCGAATACGATAATTTTATCCGGCGCAATCCCCCTGACGCTGACAAGGTAGTCCCATGCGGCTTCTGCATCGATATATACGCCTGCTTCCGAGGGTGACCCGCCGCTGAGCCCGTATCCCCGGTAGTCATAGATGAAGACATTCAGGCCCAGTTCATTGAATATCCGTATAGAATCCATTCTATGGGATATGTTCCCTGCATTTCCAT
Source organism: Spirochaetia bacterium (assembly GCA_009885955.1). Taxonomy (GTDB): domain Bacteria; phylum Spirochaetota; class UBA4802; order UBA4802; family UBA5550; genus VFJS01. Next base: position 6,015 of record VFJS01000051.1, read on the forward strand.
GGGAAAAAAGGACCGTTCTCCCTGGACTTTTTGAGGGGATCCACCAGCCGTTCAGCTTTATCCCGTCACCGGAATTAAAATATATATCCTCGTATGTATAACCCAGGCGTTCAGGCGTTGCTGCGATATTTTTCCCGGGAAAAAATATTAACCCGGAACCGCAGGAAAAATAGAATAACAGCAATATAAAAAATATTTTATGATGATTCATGACGGCTCCCGTTTTCTATCATATTCAGCATCTTTGAGAGTATCTTCCGGTTGAATAGTGCGCCTTCAAGGAATCCTTTATATAGATAGAGAGACTTCTTGGCAATCAATTCATTACCGGAGAGCCCGCTGTCCTTTTCATCGATCTCATACCCTTCATTGATTGTATGGATAACCCTCTGTATGGTAAGGCTTACCATGTCCTTTACACCCTTTTTGGATTCAATAGCCCTATCCGCCTCGGAAAGTCTCCTGAGAATGTAATCCATCTTGTTCCGGTCGCCGGGCCCCTCCCTGACCAGCATACAGAGGGTATTGGAAAATTCCACGGCCTTTTCGATGACTGGGATGAGCCTGTCGATTTCGGAAAGCATGTCCCCTGTTTTTTGCGCAAGAATCTCCCCGGCACCCCGGGTGTTGCCATCTCCCCGGGCAAATTCTGAATAACATTCTACAAGAGTCTTCCAGATATCCCTGCCTGATGGGGAAATCTTTATCGTGGCGCTATCCTCGTGCCGTACTCCGTTTATGTATGAACCGTCATGGGTAATGTTAATAATATCATACCCGCCCCTCTTTTCAAACCATGAGAGGAAAATCATCATCTTATGGTTCGTGTGTACCGTTGCTGACCGAATCCCTTTCACATTGATCCTGGGCAGGGCGGTAAGCTGAAACCTGTTGTGCATGAGCTCATTCTTCAGCCTGTTTCTTGTCATGAATACCTGCTCCTCGAGATAGGAGCCGCGTACATGCGCCAGCCCGCCGGTGAATGCCAGGTCCTGGCCTGCCAGGTAAACCGGTGAGGCGCCTATCCTCATGGCGAAGTCGCAGGCGTTCGTGGATACCGAGCCGCCATGGGAGATCTCCCCCTTTTCCCCGGTGATATTCTCTATCCATTTCATGATGTCAAACGCAATGCCGGTGACCGCAACCCTGCCCCGGAAGAGCCTGTGCACCGAAGGGTGTACCGCGGCCTCCGATATAAGGATGGTCCTCCCTTCAGGTACACCCTCAAAATACCTGGCATTGATGAGCTGGGGGTCCACGGAAATACAGAAATGCGGCTCAATCCCGTTTTTCATCAGGATTCTGAATGCAGTGTCAACAGCAATAACCACCATGTTATTAATATTTGCCGATATGAAATCGAGGCTTTGCAGAAGCGACGGCCCCGCGGCCGCTACAATGGCAGGGAAATCCCTGAATTTCCCGTAAAAAACATTCACCCCGGGGTTTCTGATTATGAGATTGATATTTCTTGATATGTTCGAGGACCAGGTCTTTTCAAACTTTGCCAGGGTGGCGATATTCACATCCTTGGCAGATATGTATGAACGGGCTTTTTCCAGCGCATTGCCGTAGTATTCAGGGAAGACCTGGTGCGACCCGCGGTGTGTAATGAATGTAACGTTGCGCGATGATTTCCCTTTCAGCTCCTTTTCCAGATCTTCATCTCCGGGATTGATAAGAAAAATAAGCCTGCTGTCTGAAAGGAGCCCGGTAATATCCCTGCTGCCAAGCAGGTGAAAAAAAATATCAAGGCTCTTTTCTATAAGAGCAACCGTGGAATTGTCATTTATTTTTTTCACCAGCTCTTCCACGTGATAGGCAAAGGCAAGGCCGAAAACAATAAAGAGATTATGCTTATCCGTATCAATGCCGCTGATAAATCTGCCGGCTTCAACAACCGGATCAAACCTGCTGTGGAGATAGAGTTTTTTCCCGCTGTCATGAATTACCGGCACCGGGAGCCTGGCCCCGGATTCTATGACATCTATGCCTGCAGCGGGTTCAAATCCATCGAGCCTCAGGAACAGGGAATGATGATGGTCCCGGAGAACCTTCATATTTTTTTCTCTTATTGAATTCATCTACCTGTTCCTGCCATCTTCATCCATAAGTATCTGAATGGGCTGATTTTTAATAAGCGCAGTGCCCGGGGCAGGCTTTTGCACAATCACCCTGCCCGTTCCGGAAACGGTAAATTCATGTCCGGCCCTTTTCTTCATGTCCGAAAGAAGGGCAATGGCTTCCCTGGGCCCCATTCCTGTGAAATCGGGCATGATCCTGCCGTCAAAGGAGGCATCGCGCTGCATGATCTTCACCGGGTCAAATTTCCTGTCAATACCCTTCTTGACCCCCATGTACGGCAGGATCCTTTCAGCCACATCCCTGAATACCGGCGCGGCTATCCTCCCCCCGTGCTCCCTGTCCGAAGGATCGTCTATGACTACATATATGCAGACCTCGGGATTATCATAGGGGACTACGCCGATAAAAGAGGAAATGACCCTGTCTGAATATTCCCTGACCTTCCTTGAATACTTCTGCGAGGTACCTGTCTTTCCGGCTGCAGGATACCCGTTGGGAGAGGCCAGGGCTCCGGTGCCGTTCTCCACAACATCCCTCATCATTTCCATGACAATATTCGCGGTGTTCTCGCTGATGATCCTGCTTCCGGGAATCGCGCCGGATTTCTTAACGGGAAATCCATTTTCATCCTCAATGGATTGAATAATCGCCGGATAGATATATATCCCTCTGTTTGCAATGGCGCTCACCGCAGCGGCCATCTGGAGGGATGTAACTGATAATTCATGGCCTATTGTGATTGAGAACCTGGACAGCCCGGACCAGGCCGCATGGTCACGGAGTATCCCTTCCGCCTCGCCCGGAATTTTTGTATTGAGAACATCGCCGAATTTGAATTTTTTCAGCATCCCGTAAAGTTTTTCCTTGCCCAGGGATTTGGCTGCTTCAATCATCCCCACGTTGCATGAATACCGTATGCTTTTTCTGAGGTCAACCCTGCCGTGGTTCGATGTGCAGTTTATTACCGTATCGTAGAGATCTATGCTCCCCTTGCATATAAAAGTCTTATTGAGGATATCAGGATTTGCCTCAATCATCGCTGCAGCTGCAAATATTTTCAAAGTTGACCCCGGTTCAAAGGAATCGGTTACGGAAAAATTCCTCCCTTCAGTCTCGTTGAATGCATGGTAATTATTCGGATCGATGAGCGGATACTTGGCCAATGCAAGTATGTTGCCTGTTTTTACCTCCATGACCATAACAGAGCCCTGCTTTGCCCTGTTTTCCTTAACGGATTTCTCGATGGCCTTCTCTGCCGTGTACTGGACAAACCTGTCAATGGTGAGGATTACGGTATTCCCGGTTTTTAGTTCATCGGAAACTATTCCTGATTCATTCAGTTCCGATCCCGAAAGATTGGGCTCAAACTTGAATTCAATGCCTTCAAGGCCCCTGTTGTCCACGCCGACAAAGCCTATCACATTGGATGCAAGCCTGTCATTGGGGTAGAACCTACGGTATTCCCTTTTAAAATCGAGCCCTTTTATTCCGAGCTTTCTGATTTTTATCGCCTCTTCATCGGTGAGCTTTCTTTTAATCCAGATGAACCTTTTTTTCCTCTTTAATTTTTCTGCAAGCGTATCCCTGGGGATACGTATGATTGGAGACAGGAGGGCTGCCGCATCATCATGGTTTGCCATCTCTTCCGTGTTTGCGTAAAGGGAGCTGCACTCCATGCTCAGCGCAAGGATGTCCCTGTTCCTGTCCCTGATGTAACCCCTGATGACATCGGGATTTTTTTTCTTTTCAACTGTTATTTTACCGGAGAAATGAAGGTTGGCCAGCTTTACTGCAAGCAGCAGTGATACAAGCAGAATAATAAAGCCGGATATGATTATCCTTTTTTTATACACTTCCTGGTTCATATTACGCCCGGCTGGATTTCGGCCAAATTATTTGTCGCGCCTGCCAGTTACTTTTATCTGATAAACCCGATCCTGGAAAAATCGAGTTTTCTGATTTGCTCAGTATTCCAGTAAAGAAAAAAGGCCTTCCCTTTGATCTTTTCAATGTCAAGATAGCCGAAGGATCTGCCGTCCATCGAATTTTCCCGGTTATCGCCCATGACAACTATCTTGCCTTCAGGGACTATGCCCTGTACTCTGCTGACAGACGCATTGTCATGGGTCTCACCCTTGACATAGGCTGATTCATCCTTCCTGCTGCCGTTGATGATTACAGCCCCGTCTTTAATCTCCAGCCTGTCCCCGGGTATGGCTATGCATCTCTTGATATAGTCCTTATCCTTTTCATGGGGCGGGCGGAAAATTACGATATCACCTCTCCTGACCTCCCGTATGCCCATAAATTTCATGTGAACCGGACTCCCCATGCCCAGCATCTCGGGGATTATGGGCCCGTAGGTTATCTTTTCGACAAAAAGGTGATCTCCCACCCGAAGGGTATCCATCATTGAGCCTGTGGGAATATAATATGCCTGTATGATGTACTGTATGATGTGCACCGCAAGGACAAGCGCCACGGAAACCGCGTCAAAAAATTCGATTATTTTCCTGAATACCGAGGTTTTTACCGGGTTGGCATCCTTAAACATGTTAAGAAGATTAAGCCTGTCTTCTTCATTGAGCAGGCTTGCCGGGAAATGGACCGCGCTTCCCGCGCTTCTTATGGCAAGAGTGCCCAGTATATTCAGCCCAAGGCCGGTTATTCCATCAGCGGAAACGACTTCATGCCTCCCGTCTGCAATGATTTGGATCTCCTCAGGTGTTATCCTTATTTTTCCATTTTTAAAATTTTTAAACATCATGATGTCATTTGCCAGCATAAGTGATAAAAGGATGAAAATAAACAAACCGGCAAAATAAATCGGGAAAAAGGGGGTATTGAGAAATGGTATTGCCACTGCAAGGAAAAGCGTAGAGTATATGACAAGAAGGAGGTATAAAATCTTTTTCAGGAAATATCCGGCAGGCGTGGTTTTATGAAAAAGGATAAATTCAGAATCAGCCACGGCAGATTTATCGAAAATAAACGATTGTTTATTAAAATAGTCATTTTGAAACAGGTAAAAATTTTTCTGCATGGTTAACCTCAATCCATAATATAACTAAAAAAATGTATTGTAAACAGGATAAAAATTCAAGGGCAGTACATGATACCCTGTCAAACATTTTTCCAAGTACTGCGGCTTTATATAAAAAATTGGTTGACATATCCGGCAATAAAAATAAAATTACATTTTTCAAGTCTATTTAAATAATCCCTATATTGGTGTCCATAACTTTTTTAATATGAAAAGCATATCAGAAGTCATCAAAAAAATGAAACAGGAAGACCTTGACGTATTAGCAGGGCTCCTTAATCTAAAGAAAGGGAAGGATAAGGATATTATTACGTCCATGCTTTCCATATCGGGGCTGAGTTCACTGCTTTCCCGCCTCTCATCAATTGAACTTGAACTGATTAAAATTGTTTATAATAAAAATGAAAGCATGACTTTTGGCGATATTGAAAAAAATCTTAACATCCCCATACCGGAAATAGAAAGAATTACTGAAAATCTCTGCCAGAAACTCCTTATAACCAGGATTAAGAACAGGCAGATGCTTACCAATAAACTGGATAAAATTTACCGGTTAAAGGAAATTTCCGACCTGTTAAATGTCAGCGATAATGAAAAAATCGCAAACCACCTGAAAAAAATTATTAATAACCTCGAATTTTATCACCGCGATAAGGATAGATACAGCAAAAATCAGCCCGATTTCCCGGAATTTGACAAACTTAAAGATCTTATAGAACTTATCATAAGCTCAGGTTTCATCATTGATCTTGACAGTGTAAAAAAAATAATAACCAGGAAATCTATTGATGAAATTCTGGCAGCACAGATGAAGTTTTCTATTATTAAGGTATTTTACAGTTTTGAGGGGAGCAGCAGCTTCTATCTCTCTTTGAATGAAGAAATGGTCCCCAATCTGATTCATAAATTCGCGTCGGGGCCTGATACGGAATTATCAGTTCATAACAGATATTATGCAGTTCTCAATGTACTGAATGCCTTTGATACCATTTCAACCTTCGGCCTTTTTCTGACAAAACAGAACATATTCAGAAAAATTGACAAAAAACGGATTGCTGATTCAATGCATTCAATCTATGCAGCCAATGGTGATAAGGAATTACCTGAAAAATGTTCTGCCCTGTCCCTGTTTTTCCTGTATGAATTGCAATGCCTGAAACTTAACAAGGATATCGCATCCATTTCACTGAAAAATTTACGGGAGGACCTCCCCTATCCCCATATGATAGTGGCAAGGATGCTCCAGGCGCTCATCAACTACAACCCGTCCAGGAAGAATGAATACTTCCCTGCTCCCGTGGATCCTGTTAAATTCAGGATTATATCACTTATCATAAACAACCTGATCCGCCTTGAATCGGCGCCTCCGGGCTTTTTGAAAATCGTAACACTCAGCGGCCTGAAAATTGATTCATACGCCAGGACCAGTGAATTAACAGGGCAGTTCAGCAGGGAATCATCAGATTTCGATGAAATCCTGAACATCCTGTCCATTCTCGGCATCATAGAGATCCAGAAGGGGCTTGTGATGCTTTCCGATGTAGGCCAGGACATGCTTCCCCATATGCAGGTGCACGGATTTAACAATGAACCGATACATCCTGTCAGACAAAAAACTGAACCGGCAAAATGCATCTATATCAATCCCGATTTTTCACTGATCATTCCAGTCGACGATATATCATCATCAGCCCTTTATCATATACTTACTCACACTGATATTATTAAGCAGGACTTCATTACCCATGCCGTTATAACGAAAAGCGCCATAGTGAAAGCCCATAAAAGGGGGATGACATCAAAAAAATTTCATGAGCAGCTCAATATTTATTCCAAAAATGAAGTCCCTCAGAACCTCACTTTTCTTTTAAAAGAATGGGCGAACCAGACAACTAATATCAAAATATTTCAGGCAGTGCTTCTTAAAGCAAACCAGAGCTCCTTTTTCGATGAAGTTATGTCGGGGAAGCTGAAAGAAGCAATAATTGAACAGATATCACCAAGCCATGCGATTATCAACCTTGATTATATTGATGAAATAATAAAAGTGGCAAGAAAATACGATGCGGTAATTTCTATCTTCGAAGAATAAAAGCCCCAGGCAGAATTATGGTTTTGTAATTACTGTTATTTCAATGGGGAAGTTCCATTTCATATATTCCCTCAAAACATTTATGGTCTTATCCTGTACAAAATAAAGTTTTCCGTTCAATTTCACCAGTCCGCCCTTATAATGGGAATGTCTCATTTTATGGTCAATCCTGCCGATGAGTTCCACGCTCTTCCAATGACTTGTTGTTCTTAGAACAGGTACCTTGCTTAAATATACCTCTTTTATCGTCCCATCCTTAACAGAGTCTTTTAATATATTTTCCCAATCCATATCGTTTTATAAATAAAAATATTAACTTTTATTTTTTAATTTATTAATAGCATCCTGCAATTTTTTTATATCTTTCTTCATTTTTTTATTCAGCTTTTTTTCACTATTGAGCTCTTCATGGAGATTCAATGCCTCTTTTCTGCTCAGCTCTGCAACATTTTCAGAAGCACCCAGTATCTCCTTAGCCTCCTCGAGCTGCATAGTGGAAAAATCAATGAGATTTTCCTGGGCATAAATCACATTTTTTGCATGTATAAGCTCATCATGACGGAGCTTGTCCAGGGATTCCTCGGCTTTTATTCTTTTTTTCATGTCAAACATGCTGGACTGGCGGACTTTTGAAAACTCTTTGATGGAGTTGCTGAGACGGTACTGCTCCCTGAAAAGGCCTTTTTCATAACGGATAATTTTTTTAAAGGCCTCTTTCTCGTTTTCAGACTCAAAGACATTTTTTCTGTTAATATCGATCAGCCCCTCGAAAGATTCTATCCTTGAAAGCGCGTCCCTGGATGACAGTTTCAGGACTTCCCTGTATTTCTCGGAAATTATTGATTTTTCCAGCAGAAGCAGAAATTCCCTTGTATATACAGGCCTTGATATAAATTCCATGTGTATGATGTTAAATGAATAATCGGAAATTCTATTTATATCCTTTCTGGGAAGAATGAGAAATTTAATAAAACCTTCAAATTTGAATTCACCCTGAATGTCCTTTAAAATAGTTTCAGGCTTTATTTTTATAAAATCAAAAATAAAAATATTGATCTCATCTTTCTGAACATTCAGCTCATCAATATGATACCCCTCTATCAGGTTTATAGTCAAACCAAGTTTTTTCACCGAGGCAGCCAGCTTTCTGCCATGTTCATTATCGAAAGATATCCAGATTGTAACCTGTTCCATAGAATTCCTTGTTTTCTTTTATTCAGATTGCAGATTTTACTCATCATCGAATCAAATCAAAGTGTAATTTGAAATGATTTTACCTGTAAATGACCGCCGGCTCCGTAAAGGGCTACGAGCGGCAGAAATTACCTCTATTTTGTATAGTTTTTTTATAATCTCCACAAAACAGATTTCTAAATACACTTACACCGATTATTAAAAAATTACAACAACTTTTTTTATCATTCGTCATACCGGCATTATATCTGATAAAATATGCAAATCCATTTTTAGGGATAATTACAATAATAATCTTTATGATGAATAATTTTACTTGAAATTTGCAGCATCGGCTTTATTTAAACCAAAGATAAAATATCTATTGCCGGCTTATCCCGGGCAGTATGTTTTTGCTCAGGAAGTATAAAATATTTTAAAGCGGTTCAGGTTTGATATGGGATTGCAGCAGTTCCTGACTGGATTAAATATGCAAGGAGTTTCATTTTGGATATATACAGGATAAAAGGCGGAAAAAAACTCTCGGGAGAGGTTGAAATTTCCGGGGCTAAAAATGCGGCCCTTCCCATCATAGTTGCCTGCATGCTTGCAGACGGGGAATCGGTTCTCAGGAATGTGCCGGATCTGATGGATATACGGACAATAATCAAGGTTCTGGAATTTCTCGGCGCCGAGATTGATTTCAATAAGGAAAAAAAAATAGTCAGGATACAAGTTAATAAAATTAAAAACGGCGAGGTCCCCTATGAACTGGTAAAAACCATGAGGGCCTCGGTCTATGTCATGGGCCCCCTCCTTGCCAGGACCGGCGAGGCATATGTATCCCTGCCGGGCGGATGCGCAATCGGCGAAAGGCCCGTGGACATCCATCTCTCAGGTTTTGAGGCCATGGGGGCAGAGATAACCCTTGAGCATGGCTATATAAAGGCCACGGCCGCGGCACTCAAGGGTACATCAATTATCATGAGAAAAATATCGGTCGGGGCAACGGCAAACCTCATGATGGCGGCAGCACTTGCCAAAGGAAAAACCATTCTTGAAAATTGCGCCCTGGAGCCCGACATCGTGGACCTGGGAAACTTCCTCATAAAAATGGGGGCGGTCATTTCAGGCCTTGGCACCGACAGGATTGAAATAGAAGGAGTGTCAAAGCTTAATCCTGTCAACTATACAATTATCCCTGACAGGATCGAGGCCGGCACTTTTCTCATCGCCGGGGCTATCACCAGGGGGAATATTACTCTGAAAAATGTAATCCCGGCCCATATAAAATCACTCACTGAAACCCTGGGGCAGATTGGGTTCGATATAAAGGAGGATAAAAACAGCGTACACCTGGGCGAATGCAGAAAATTAAAGGGCGCCATGATAAGGACTCTCCCCTTCCCAGGTTTTCCAACGGACCTCCAGGCCCCTGTCATGTCGCTCATGACCTCTATCCCGGGAATAAGCGTGGTTATTGAAACAATTTTCGAAAACCGGTTTACCCATATTCCGGAATTACGGAGGATGGGAGCGGACATTACCATTGAAAACAACATTGCGGTAATTAACGGCGGCCAAAAACTCTCATCGGCGCCAGTCATGATGTCGGACCTCCGCGCCGGAGCTGCCCTTATCATCGCCGCCCTCGGGGCTAAGGGTACAACAGAAATAAGAAGAATTTATCATTCTGACCGGGGATATGAAAAATTATCTGAAAAGTTATCAGGGCTTGGCGCCGATATTGTAAGAGTGAAAGGAGGTAATCCATAATGCTCAGAGGAATATATACAAGCGCCAGCGGAATGATAGCCCAGGAGGCAAGGCTCGATGCAGTTGCAAATAACCTTGCAAACGTGGATAAAACCGGCTATAAGAGGGATTTGACAATTTTCAAGGCCTTTCCCGACATGCTTATAAGAAGAATTAATGATGACGGGCTCGGATTTACGCCAAAAGGGTCCTACGATTCCATGCCCCATGTGGGAAAGCTGGGGACCGGTGTAGAAGTGAACGAAAATTACATCCACTTTGAGCAGGGATCCCTCCAGAGGACGGAAAACAACTTCGACCTGGCCATTGAAGGGAGAGGGTTTTTTACCGTATCAACGGAAAAAGGCGAGAGATACACCCGTGACGGCTCTTTTACCATTAATCAGGACGGTATATTAATGAATCATAGCGGGTATCCCGTGCTGGGCGAGAACGGCGTCATACGGGTGCAGCAGAATAATTTCATGGTAAATGAACGCGGGGAGATCATCATAAACAATGCCATGTCAAGGAACCCCCAGGATGTTGTGGGGATGGACAATAACGACTGGAGCGAACCCCTTGTTATCGACAGGCTCAGGATTGTAGATTTTGAAAATATCCGGGAGATAAAAAAAGAGGGAAATTCCCTCTACCGTGAGACAGAATTTTCTGGGCCGCCCCTTCCTCCCGAGGAATTTAAAATTTCCCAGGGATTTCTGGAAAAATCCAATGTCAACATCATACGGGAGATGGTGGACATGATTGAGGTTCAAAGAAGCTACGAGGCGAATCAGAAGGCCCTCTCCTCACACGACCAGACCCTTGGCAAACTTATAAATGAAGTGAGCAGGTAATATTATCAAACCTTAACTGATTAGCTGCAATGAATATGATAAAAAAAGACATGCCCTTCAGCATGTCTTTTTTTAGGAAAATCCCTCAATAAATGAGAAAAAAATACCCCGGAAATGATAATTCGTTCAACCAGTATGGGATATATATAGCATTGTAAGCGCTCGATAAACCCCATCTTCCCATAAGTCAAAATTCATGCAATAATCCCTCAAAAATATTTTTTGGAGGGACATGATGAAAACAAACAAGAAATTTAAAC
>VFJS01000056.1 GCA_009885955.1 Spirochaetia bacterium
AATAGAAAAAGATTCAGAATGGCTATTCTATTTCATCTGGGCGGATTGGATCTTATGCCGGAATCATTGGTAAATTATGCTTAGCCACACAAAAGCCGGAAGCGCCTTTTTATTTAAGTTCTCAGGTATATTAGTGAAATTTTTTATGTAGTAAAATTGGACTTATTTTTACCTGGTTTAATTAAAGAAAAGGCTTGACTTGGTATAATTATCAGCACATATCTAAATTTCCATCATTTGCCTGATGTGTCATTCTTTGGATTGAAAAATAAATGGTCTGTCGGGGAGGAAATTCATATGAATGAGGGAACAAAAAAATTCTGCGAAAGGGTTGGTTATACGCCGGAAGAGATGGAACTTTTTCAGATAGAGGGCCACAGGAGCAGGCATTGCAGCCGGCTGCTTTCAACTGCACCGCTTTTTTCAATCACCGCTGAAGTTGTAAAGGTTAGAAACTGCAGCTCCGGATATGAAACCGGAGAGAAATTCGTTCTTGACATGGATGGCAATTTCATAACAAAATTGTGCCCGAAGAAAATATGCGTCTACCTTGTCTCGCAGTTTGCTATTCCGGTAGCCCTTATAAATGAAAGGCTGAGCGAAGGGCATGCGCCGGGAGATTTTCATTTTATGAGGCAGGTCCGATGCCTCGATGTCGGTGTTGAATGTCTCGGATACGGTGAAGTCATGGTTGCCATAGGAGTTGTGCCAAGAATAAAATGAGCACTGGCATTATCAAAGAAACGGAAGTTATAAACCTTGTCATGGGGCTTTTCAGCCTTGTGATTTTTTTTTATAAGAGAAATGATTTTCCCGATTACCATCTCTTCTTTTTTGGTTATTTCTCAATTATCGGTTCCCTGATTTTCATCGTGGTCAAGGGATTTTTCATGTTTGAAGTGTTTAATTTTTTAGAGCACTTTGGATATGCCCTGGCGGGAATTTTTTTCGCTTCAGGGTGCTATATCTATTTTATCAGACAGGGAAAAGTTCAGGGAAAAGAGTGATGAATATTCTATCAATATTGGATTGCATATCTGTAATCGGTTTTCTTTCTGCTTTCATTATTGTCTTAATATATTCTCATGCCCATCTTGACGTTCATTCAAGACTGTTTATTTTACTGTCACTGGGAATTTATATCCTTATCGGCATATCAAATACTCTTGAATTCAGCGGTGTCACAGATTCTTTTGACATTTATGAGGATTATATCCAGGTCTTATTTCTTCCATTTTTCCTCTTTTTCAATTATTCAATGATGATAAAAAATGAATATGATATGAGAAAGAAAGCAGAGGAGGGACAGAGGGAGAAGGAGGAGACATACCGGACACTTATCGAGAATATCAACCTGGGCATCACTCTCATCGACCGGGAGCACAATATTATCATGATCAATTCCCCGCATGCGAAATTTTTTAACAGGGAAGCAGATTATTTTATCGGTAAAAAATGCTATTATGAATTTGAGAAAAGGGAGCATATCTGCGTCGACTGCCCGGGCCTTGTATCCATGAGGTCCGGCAGGGTCAGTGCCATTGAGAAATTCGGCGTCAGGGATGATGGAAATAAATTTCCTGTCAAGATACGGACATTCCCTGTTTATGACAAAGGCAATGAACTTTTCGGCTTTATCGAGGTGGTTGAAGACATCAGTGAATTCAAACATATGGAAGATGAACTCATTAAAAGAAAAAAGCTTGAGTCAGTGGGGCTCCTTGCCGGAGGGATTGCTCATGATTTCAATAATCTCCTCACTGCTATCATGGGGAACATTTCCCTTGCCAGGATGACCCTGAATCCCGGGAATGAGGTATATGGCATGCTCGGAGAGATTGAAAATGCCTCTGTAAGGGCCCGGGACCTGACACATCAGCTGCTTACCTTCTCCAAGGGCGGCGCGCCGATAAAAAAAACCACGACCATTTCGGAATTGATTGTGGATTCTGTGAACTTTATCCTTCATGGTTCAAATATTGTTGTAAGGTTCAATATACATGAAGGGCTGTGGCCCATTGATGCAGATGAGGGGCAGCTGAGCCAGGTCATCTACAATCTCATAACGAATGCCAGGCAGGCGATGCCCGGTGGAGGGACAATACTTGTTACAGCGGATAATGTACAAGAGGTGCCTGAAGAAATTTCAAGACTGAATAAAGGGGGGTATGTCCGTATTACAATCGAAGATACGGGTACAGGAATACATCCGGAACATATTCACAAGATCTATGACCCGTTTTTTACAACAAAGGATGACGGGAGCGGCCTGGGGCTCTCAACTGCATATTCTATTATAAAAAAGCATGATGGTTTTATAGATGTAAAATCTTCTCCCGGTTCAGGGACAGTCTTTCAAATATACTTCCCGGTGTCGGATAAAGTTCCCCGCATGCATGCTGTTAAGAGGGATGAATTAGTTGGAGGAAGGGGGAGGGTTATCATAATGGATGATGATGAGACAGTGAGGGTCATTACTGCCGGCATGCTGAAACATCTCGGGTATGAAGTCCTTCCTGCGAAGGATGGTGCGGAAGCTGTCAAGATATATTCGGAATTTTTTAAGATGAGCGAACCGGTCTACGCAGTAATTCTTGATCTCACCGTACCCGGCGGTGTGGGAGGCTTGAAAGCATTTGATGAATTGAAGAAGATAAATCCTGATATCAAGGCGATTGTATCAAGCGGTTATTCGAATGATCCGGTAATGTCGGATTTCCGGGCTTATGGTTTTGCGGGAGTTGCCCCGAAACCGTATAAAATCGAAGACCTTGGCCATATCCTGCACGATCTTGCTGATTAGGCCCCCACTGTTTTTTTTATCAGGTTGATCAGCGCTGCCCTGTTTATAGGTTTGGTAACATACCCTGATGGGGAGGTTTCGTTTGCCCGGCTCCGAATCAGCGGATCCGTATTTGCAGAGGAATAAATAACCGGAATATCAATGGATGCTTTTATCAACCTGACAGTGTCAATCCCATCAGTATCGCCCTTCAGCATGATATCCATGAGGATCAGGTCCGGCGTTTCTGATCTGATTAAATGTATTGCCCTGTCAGATGTGTCCGCGATTCCTGTAACATGGTAGTTTTCAGATTCGATTATTCTTTTTATATACGTGGCAGTAATCAAATCATCTTCGACAATGAGAATTTTTTTTAACCCTTCCTTCCCTGGTATCTTTTTATTTTTGTTTTTTCCGGTTATGCGGGGCTTTTGTCCTTTCTCATCATGGAATTTGAAAATATATGAAGTGCCGTTTTTCCGTTCAAGCCTGTATGTCCCGTCCAGCTGTTCAGTGAGGAGTTTGATAAGCTCAAGGCCCATGGACTTCGGCCTCTTGTAATCGATATTTTTCTCCATGCCTATACCGTCGTCTGAATAGCTGAGTATGTAAGCCCTGTTTTTTTTCTTGAAGCTGATACTTATCCCGCCTTTCCTTTCATCGGGGAAAGCATATTTCAGTGAGTTTGTTATAAGTTCATTTATGAGGAGCGCCAGTGGAATGGCTATGTCAATTCCAAGGAAGACCCCAAGTATATCAAGCCTGATGCCGATTGCCGCTGTGCTGATGCTGAATGCCGACATCAATTCATGGGAAAGACTGCTGATCAATTCTTTGATATTGATGTCCGAAAGTTTCTCCGACTGGTACAGCTTTTCATGTATGAGGGCCATGGAGTGAACTTTTCTTTCGCAGTCTATAAAGATCTCCCTGTGCTTTATGTTATCGATATAATTCGACTGAAGGTTCAGCAGGCTCGAAATCACCTGCATGTTGTTTTTTACCCTGTGGTGAATTTCTTTAAGCAGAGTTTCCTTTTCCCTCAGGGAGAATTTTATCTGCTCTTCAGCCTCCTTCCGTCGGGATATGTCACGGGAAATCCCGAGGATCCCGTTAATGTTCCGTTTTCTATCCCTGAGAAAGGAAGCGGTAATCTCAACCCATACATAGTGCCCTTTCCTGTGAACCATCTGAAGTTCCAGGGTTACCGGTTTTATTGGAACATTTTTTTTATTTTTTGCAACCTGGCCTTTAAGAGTGTTGATGATTTGATTGTATGATTCCATGGAAAATATTTTGTCCAGTGACTGGCCGGTCATATCATCCACGGAGAAACCGGATAGCTTCTCAATGCTGGGGCTCATATACGAAATTTTTAATGTCTCGTAATTCAGTACCCATATATTATCTGTCACATTATCAGCAAGGATCCTGTATTTTTTTTCAGAAATTTCAAGTTCTTTCCTTGAGGAAAGAAGGGAATCATTTGTTGCCTCGAGCTCCTCCATGGCTGCTTTCAGTTCCATGTTGTTGTCCCGGATCCTTTCTTCACTGGTTTTTCGTTTAACAATCTCCCTTTTGAGTTTTTCATTTATTTTTTCAAGGGCTTCGGTCCTTTTTTTTACCTCATCTTCAAGGAATTTTTTATACCTGGTATTATCTGTCAGAAGCCTGGCCTTTTCTGTAGCCCTGGTTATGAGCTGGATCAGCAGTTCCATGTCGTATATGGGTTTGATGATATAGTCCCAGGCCCCTTTTCTTTGCGCTTCCACAACCTCGTGTATGATACCGGTGCCGGATGCAACGATCACCGGGATTTCAGGATGATTCATGCGCATAAATTCAAGCACATGGAACCCGTCTACTACGGGCATTTTGAGGTCAAGGAGGACGGCATTGAACTGTTCTGTTTTAAGCTTATTGATTCCGTCTTCACCATTTGACGCCGTTGAAACGGAATAGCCTGAATCTTCAAGAAAATCGGAAACAGTGGTCCTGAGCATCAGCTCATCGTCTATAATGAGTATTTTCTGTTTTTTGCTTTCCACACCCTTAACCTGCATTATCCATTTTTTTCATGATACCGCCGAGGATTTTATCGTATAGGACATTAAGGTCCATGATAGGTTTAATGATAACAGATTCCATTGAAATGCCTATTTTCAGCAATTCGGGGGAAGGCTTGTATTCAATATGGCCTGTATGAATCATGAAGCAAGTCCCGGACTGTATTTTATATGCCTTGATGATGAATTCATTACCTGACATGTCAGGGAGCCTGACATCAACGATGGCGGCATCAAATTTTTTTTTCAATAATAATTTCAGCCCCTCACCGCCGTTTTCCGCGCTTTCAACAGAGAGCCCCCTGTCTTCAAGGAAATCCTTAATCAACCCCCTGATCATCTCCTCATCATCGATAATAATGATATTGATGTTTTTAATATCCACCGGAACCTCTTTTCAACGGAAGTTTTATGGTGATCCTGGCATATTTTCCCGGTTCCGAATCAGCCGAGAGCATCCCGTTATGATTGGTTCTAATGATAAAGTAGGAGATAGACAGGCCAAGGCCCGTTCCTTCTCCCACCTCTTTCGTGGTATAAAACGGCTCAAAGAGCCGGTTGAGTATATCACTGCTCATTCCCGGGCCGTTGTCTTCTATTTCAATCAGGGCGAAACCGCTGTCCATCGATGTCCTGATTGTTATTTCCGGAAGGAATGTATCATCATCAATAAGGGACATTGACTGGGCTGAATTTTTTAGCAGGTTCAACAGTACCTGTTCAATCTCGTTTTCAATGCATGGCACGGGGGGTATCCCGTTATCATACATCTTTGATATCCTGATATTTTTGAAATCGTATTTTTTCCTGAGGTCAAAGTCTTTTGCAGCGAAATCAAGTGTTTTATCAATGATTGAATGTATGTCTGAATTGACGTAGTTAAAGGTGCTTTGCCTGGTGAACTGGAGCATGTCGGTAACTATTTTCGAGGCCCTGATGCCGGCATGACGGATACCCTCGAGATATTCAAAAATTTTTCTTTCAGTCAGATATGCGATGACACGGTCCATATCCACCCCGAGCCTTTCCGCTGCCTCTCTGTTTTTTTCGTTGTCCGGCGCAAGCCTCCCAAGAGCGACCTGGATCCCCTGGAGAATGATCCCCAGGGGGTTATTTATTTCATGGGCCATGCCTGCGGCCAGCCCTCCGACAGTCATCATCTTTTCAGTCTGGACCATCATCCGGTAGGTCTTGTTTCTTTCAGTCATATCCCTTGATACGCTCAAGACCGCAGGGGTTCCGTTAAAGTCTATAAGGCGGCTGTTCACTTCCACGGATACTTCTTTTTTATTTCTTCTGACATGTATGCTTTCGAATGTTGCAACGCCTTCATTGTATATTTTTTTTATACGTTCCGGTATCAGTTTTCTGAAATCTATATGGACAAAATCCTTCAGGGACATTGTTAATAGTTCATCCCTGCTGTAGCCGAGCCGTTCGCATCCTGCCCTGTTAACTTCAAGAATGCGGCTTTCGGAGTCGTGGATGATGATAGCGTCGATAGCATTGTCAAACAGTGTCCTGAATTTATATTCCGACGCCCGGATCTCCCTCTCGGCCCTGCTTTTTTCAGTGATATCCCTTATAAACCCGCTGAACAGATGGGTGTCGCCTGTTTTTATGGAACTTATTGACAGCTCCACGGGAAATTCATTGCCGCTGCGGTTCAGGGCTGACATTTCCATTCGTCTGTTCAGAACAACTTCCTCGCCCGAGGCGAAAAAGCGTTTCATGCCGTTGATATGGGCAAACCGGTATTTCACGGGGATGATGGTGTCTGTCAGATTTTTCCCGAGAGCCTCCCCGGCGCTCCAGCCGAACATCTCTTCAGCCCTGGGATTCCATGACTGGATGACCCCGCCATCGTCGATCTCAATAACCGCATCTATGGCTGCCTGCAGTATGAGCCTTGCCCTCTCCCTGCTTTTTCTGAGCTCGATTCCTGTAGTTTTTCTTTCTGTTATGTCCGAGATAAGGGCAAAGGAGCCTGTGACATTGAGGTCGTCATCATACAGGGTGGTGGCGTTTATATAGGTCATTACAACACGCCCTGATTTTGATATCAAATCGAGTTCGTAGGTCCTGTGAACTGTCCTGTCTATTGTCCTGATCTTCTTTATTAAGATGTCCCTGTTCTTCTCATCAGTAAAATCCATCGGTTTTTTTCCCAGGATCTCTTCTGCCCTGAATCCAAGCATATCGCAGAGTGCTTCATTCACCCCTGTCGTAACATCATTTTTATCGGTAAGCCAGTAGCCCTGGGACGTGGTTTCAATGAGCGTCCGGTAACTCTCTTCGCTTTTTCTAAGGATTTCGGTATCGGTTTTTGACCGGGAGGTGAGTTGAAGTATGTTGCCCATCAGGGTTTGCATCAGGTCCATGACCTGCCTGCTTTCATAAAATACAAAGGCCTCTTTTCCCGCGCTGACAAGAAATTTTTCTATTGCTTTTGCCGATATATCGAGCCGCTCGGGAAGGCTGCCTCCCGTAGTCCCTGATGACGCTATGTAGCCCTGGATCAGCAGGTTCAGCCTCGTAAATTCCAAATCAAGCAGGTTCATGTCCCTGTTCAGTTTTACCCCTCTTCTCTGAATCACAATATTAAGAAGGATGAATGCTGTGGAAAACAGGAGAAGTATCATGAATTCGCGCGTTATATCAAGCATGATCTTGAAATTAATTTTTCCGGTTTTTTCTAAACTTCCGCCAATGTTTAACACGATCTTTTCATTTTTATATATGACCGGCGCCGGGGATATCATGTCCCCGATTTTTGATGTATCAGGGCTGTAGATGCAGATGTCATTATTCCCGGTAATATAATATTCCGCGGATTTCATTCTTGTGCTGAAAAACTGCTCAGGCGGAAATGATACGGCGCTGAAATGTCCCGGATACCTTTTGATGAAGAATATTCTCGGCATGGAATCGATGAAGTCCGGTTCATAGGTGACATATATCTCCCCGGTTTTAAGGGCTTCGATGTTTTTATAAAGCGAGCTCCTGGAGATATTTATGTTAATCAGCTTTCCTGATGACGATTCGGAAATGACCCCTGATTCTTTAAAATTAATACGGGTGATATATGATATGGTTGAAAATTTACCGCTGTCCAATTCCCTTTCGATCTGGATAAGGCGTTTCAAAAAATCCTCTTTTAAATATGCTGAATCATTCATGAGGGTCGTGAAATGGTATGATATAAAGGCAAACGACACAGCAATACCGGAAAGAAGAAATATGAACCAGATCCTCCCGGTAAAGAGAACCGTCTCCCTGATTATCTGTGAAAGGCTTCTTTCCATGCTAATCCCTTTTACCCGCAAATTCCTCTAACGCTATCCTTTCACGGAGAACAATTCTTCCATCCTTAATTTCTTTTAAGAACAGGTGGTTGGGAAATGAATCACCATACTGGTTCATGTACAGGCTTCCGTAGCCGTCATTATAGTATCTCGGTTCTTCGAAATATTTTATCAGCGCATCCCGTTCCGCTCCGGCATATTTTATTCCTTCATACACAATATCCATTATCGAAAAGACAAGCATGGCAAAATCGGAAGTTATGGTATACTCAGCTTCAAACTTTTTTACAATGGGATCATTTTTTTCTGACGTGATTCCCCTGATGTGAAGTGAAAGGACACCGTTAATTTCAGGCGTATTAAAGGTGCTTGCAAGCCTGTCAAAATCCCACAGGGATGATATGAATATTACGGATGGATTTTTTCTTTTTACCTCAATAATGGCTTCTGACATCGATTCGGCCGGGAGGATCATGAGTATACCCTGGGGATTGAATGAGTGTAAATCGATCCACATGGAACCTGTCCTTGTATAGGCGAAAGAACGGGACTTTCCTTTAAAAAAGCCTGTTACCGAGGAAGAATAGGCATCGGCATAGGATTTATTGTCCATGTCGGTGAGGATTGCCAGCCTGCTGATCCCCTCTTTCTCTATGACCCTGGCAAGGTATTTCCCCTGGTAATGAGATGAAATGACTGTCCTGAAAAATCTGTCTTTCCTGTCGCTGATAAAATGAGTTGTGGGGTTAATACCGAATGTGGGTATTCTATTTTTTTGTGACTCTTCAGCCAGGATGATGCCTTCAGTACTGATTCCGCCCCCAATGATGATTGAGACACCTGCGTCATTCAGTTTTTTATATGCCTGGGATATTTCATTTTTGTCAATCGGTGGGTTGTATATGATATATTCAGTTTTTCTCAGGCCAATTCCGGGAAACCGGTCCCTGTAAAACCTTATTGCCAGGTTCTCTTCATGGCCGATGGAAGTTCTTGTTGATATGATGATACCTATCTTCACGGGACGTGTTACATAGAAATATAATAGCATGACTGCGATGAATATGGGGAGCAGTGAAATGACAAGTCTGGTCTTTTGCTTTTTATTCATTTTTTTTAATAGCACTGCCTGATAATATCAGGATTTTCCCAACGATGCGGTATCTGAAGTATCTGAAATCCAGCCTGAATAAATAAAGTTACTATACAATCTGCTGGAATTCAATCAATTTTTTTATTCAGATAAAAATATTTTATGGAACATGGAATATCGGTGCAAATCCGGATTTCTGAATGGGCTGCCATTGTTGACTGACTTCTGAAATACTGCATAAGGGTTAGTATTTTAATTATTTCTAAAACGCCGGATTTCTAAAGATTACGATGTTATGCCGGCAGATTATTAACTTTTTTAGGATCTTTCAGAAGTTTTGGAAAACAAAATATTTTAACCGTATAAATCTATTGCCCTCACCCGCGCTCTGCGCACCCACTCCCGACAGGGCGAGGGTTTCTATCATAGATGAAAAGACATTGTAGCGGGGGTGAGGGCATTAATTGTAAATGTCAATAATTTCCAACATTCTGGAAGGACCCTTATAACGTTCTTGACAATCGACATTTGAAATAACATAAGGGAGCAATGGAACAAAATCATGATTATTCCTCAACATCTCTATTCAAGGATTGAATGATGAAGGATAGAGTATATCTTTTCGGCGGTTCAGGGTATATCGGCTCCAGGGTGCTGAAACTGCTCCACGAGAAGGGATATCATACAACAGCTGTGATAAGAAAAACTTCGGACACTGCGCATATACGTGAATATGTTTCGGAATTCATTGAATGCACCTTTGAAGATCCCGCCAGTATCAGTGAAGTTTTCAACAAAAAAACCGGGCAGGGTGTCAGGGCGGTATTTGCCGCTGGGATTGTTGATTATAGTCTTGGGTATGAAGAATCGGTCTCCTCGAATGTGAGTATTGTACTTAACCTGATAGGCGCCATGGAAACCCTGTCCGGGAAAGGGCGTCTGGACAGGCTTGTCTTTATCGGGAGTGCAGCGTCCAGGGGTTTTCTCAGAACAATGCCGGATAGTTCCAGTCATATAACTGAGAATAAAAATTACCATGTCAAAGGCCTCTCTGTCTATTCCGATGTGAAGCATGAGGCCGGGGAAGCGGTCAGGAAGGCAATGAGAGAGAAGGGTTTAAGGGCTGTGATCATTGAACCCGGTTCACTTGTGGGGCCCGGTAATGGTTCAAAGGGGACAACAAATACCAGGCTTATAAAAAAGATACTGGCCGGGTTTCCTGTACTGTCCGGGGGGATGAGCTATACATCGATCCACAGGGCGGCGGAGGGTATAGTCGCTTCCCTGGAAAGGGGGAGAACAGGTGAAACATATCTCCTTGGCGGAGAAAACATGAAAATGACAGACTTTGCCGGGCTTGTCCTCTCTGTGAAGAAGAGGTATTTCCCATTGATTAAGGATCCCTTTGTTCCTGTGAAAAGGATCCCGGCCGGTGCTGCATCCATCCTTGGATCCCTGGGTATAATCATCAACAGGCAGCAGGCCCTTCTCGGGAGTTCATTCCATTATCTTAATTACGGCAAGGCAGCCGGTGAACTGGGGTACGAGCATACCATGGAAGATCTCGTACAAGCTGTGCGGGAGACAATAGAGGAAATGTCGTAACAATACAGTAGTAAATATGTGGTCTCGGAATCACACAGATAATCACGGATTTTTTTTATTTCATTTTCATTACTGTTTTCCGTGCAAAGACCTGAACAATTTCTTCATTGCTGAGTTGTTACGAAATATCAGCCTTTATCGGCTCCGGCCGGATCCCTGAACCTTCTCTGGAAAATTTCAAAATCCTTCGGGCCGTCTATATCATTCTCCCACCGGGCCGCATTTTTTTTAATCCGGTACATTGTGCCTCCGCATTCCCTCAGGTCAACGCCGGACATTTTTGACAGCACATCAAAGATGCAGTTGTAGAAGTCGTTCAGGTTAATGGACCTGTTTTTTATCTGCTTTACAATGTTCATATGCTTCATCTTCCATAGATAGTACATGACCCTGGAAAAGGCTGTGGGGGCCAGCATTTTTCTGATATTGTACACAAAGTCCACGGCCTTTGTATCAATTACAGGATCGAGGATGATATTTTTTAAAAATGCGCCGGTATTCCCGATCCTGGCCTGGAAATCTTCAAAGGATACATAGCTCCTCAGCTTGCCCCTGTTCTGTCCAACCTTTACATATTTTACTCTGTGTTCAAGCCAGTTGTCCTTCATGTCGTCAAAGCCTACAACGCCATATACAAGGTAGATCATTTTCCCCCTGGTATCCTTTTGATTCCCCAGGATCTTTGCATATTCCCCATGAACATGTTCAACATCTTCACATGTTATTCTTGGAGTATCGCCGAAGAAAACATCCACTTTCTGTCCGTAGCCTATGTGGTTGAAATAGAAATCCTTCCAGTGGCCTGCGACAGAATCTTTCATCTGGTGGAGTCTGACTGCGGGGTAAGCTTTTACATTGATCCTTTCGCTGAAGCTTTTTATATCATTGTATATGTGCACTTCGTCATAGAGCTTCTTTCCGTTTTTTCTGGCCCCGGTAACTGCATCGATGACATATTTAATTATGGGATGGCCTGCGAGCTCATAGAGAAATTTGTTTTCTCCCATGTATATCTCGTCCCCGTCGTATCCCTCTTTTATCTCCCGGACCATTTTTTTTCTTACCCGGTTACTTACCCTGTTGTATCCGGCCAGGATGAGAGCAATATTCTGCAAATTTTTTTCGGGCTGTATAACTGCCATCGGCATATTTTCCTGAATATGGGATTAATTTGATATAATAACTCAAATTTATTCAAAGTCACTTTTAATTTCAATATTTTTTCTGACAGGGACTATTTTTTATCCAAATCATCAAAATCCAAAAAAATAAATAATGTATCCAATGCCCAGGTCCGCGGATAGAGAAAATTTCTTGACTTAAAAAAAATCAGCCTGATAATTACGGCAGACCATATCTGAAAATAGTATCCTGCGTTTGATCCTGGAGGAAGAGTATATCCCATGTCTGATACGTTAAGTGAAAACGGGAGCCCCCTGTCCCTTTTTGATCCCCTCATAGCAGAATGGTTTTATAAAAGGGTGGGTGTTCCCACGGAAATTCAGTCCATGGCATGGCCAGTCATTGCCGGAGGCAGGCATATACTTGTTTCCTCTCCCACGGGGAGCGGGAAGACCATGACGGCCTTTCTCTGGGCCATAAACAGCCTGGTGACCGGAAGGCTTAAGACGGGTTCTGTCAGGATCCTGTACATATCGCCCCTGAAGGCCCTGAATAATGATATCAGGAGAAATCTTGAACTTCCCCTGGCTGAGCTTGACGGTTATTTCAGGGACCGGGGAAAGGAGTTCCCCCCAATCCGGGTCCTGGCCAGGAGCGGGGATACTGAACAGAGTGAGCGGCAGAGGATGCTGAGAAATCCACCGGAGATCCTCATAACCACTCCCGAGAGCCTGAATATTATGCTCAGCTCAAAAAACGGGAGCCGCATACTGGGAAGCGTCGCGGCAGTCATCATGGATGAAGTTCATGCCCTCATCGGCGGCAAGAGGGGGACCCACATGATCACTGCCGTGGACCGCCTGGTGAGGAGCGCAGGCGAGTTTCAGCGGATAGCCCTGTCAGCAACAATCAGGCCCATGAAGAGCGCTGCAGATTTTATCGGCGGATGCAGGATCACGGCGGATGGGGAAATTGCCATATATGAAAAACGGGATGTGACGATTATTGAATCAGCAAAGGCCAAGCGCTATTCCATATCGGTAAAGTCCCCGGCAGTTCATGAACGTGATTCTAGAGAAGAAACCGCGTGGCCTGAGCTTGCCAGGGAGTTTATTGATATCATTTCCGGAAGCAGGTCAACCCTCCTGTTCACCAACAGCCGGCGCCTCTGTGAAAAGGTTGCAAGGCTTGTAAATGAAGAGGCAGGTGAAAACCTGGTGTATCCTCACCACAGTTCCCTCTCCCGGGAGATACGGCTCATTGTAGAGGAAAGGCTGAAAAAAGGTCTGCTCAGGGGGATAGTGGCAACCAGTTCCCTGGAACTGGGTATCGATATTGGGGACCTGGACAGGGTCATACTGGTGCAATCCCCCCCGTCCATCTCATCGGCAGTGCAGAGGATCGGGAGGTCCGGGCACCGGGTGGGAGAGGTGAGCTGCGGGGTCCTCTATCCCACTCATGGAAGGGACTTTATCGATGCCGCGGTAATTGCCGAATCCATTGCCGGCAGGGATATTGAGGATATACTCCCGGTCGATTCCCCCCTTGATGTCCTGGCCCAGGTCATTCTTTCCATGTCCCTGACTGAATCATTTGAAGCCGGTGAGCTTTACAGGTTCATCAGGGCATCCTATCCCTACAGGAATCTGCAGGAGAGGCATTTCAGGTCTGTGCTGAACATGCTTGCCGGGAAATACGCAGGCACCATGATACGGGAACTTGATCCGAAGATATCCATTGATCCAGTCGACAATACCCTGAGGGCAAGAAAGGGCGCGGCCATGCTGGTTTACCTGTCCGGCGGCACCATTCCGGACCGGGGATATTTTGACATGAGGCTCCATGATACAAAGGCAAAGGCCGGTGAGCTGGACGAGGAGTTTGTATGGGAGCGGAAAGAGGGCGATACTTTTGCGCTGGGAGTTCAGGTGTGGAAGATTGTGAGGATTACCCATAATGACGTGGAGGTTATCCCGATACGGGGGAAGCCCGGTATGATTCCCTTCTGGAAGGCAGAGGGGAGAAACCGTGATTTTCATTTTTCAGATAAAATCGGAAAGTTCCTTGAACATGCCGATTTACATGCCGGCACACCTGAATTTATAAGTGAATTAATGGTGAAATATTTTATGGAGGAGATGTCTGCCCGCAGGCTTGCTGGTTTTCTGCTGCGGCAGAAAGAGCAGACCGGGAAGCCCCTTCCCCACAGGCACCATGTACTCATCGAGCAGTATCATGATCCTGAAAACAGGTCCGGCGCCATGCAGGTGGTCATCCACACCATGTGGGGAGGGAAGGTCAATCATCCCTTTGCCCTTGCCCTTTCAGCAGCCTGGGAGAAGAGATACGGCTACAGGCTTGAGACCTTTGTGAACAATGATTCAATCCTCCTCATCCTTCCCCATGAAATCAGGGGCAATATGATTTTTCCCATCCTTTCATCTGAGGACATGGAAGCCCTGATCAGGGAGAAGCTTGAATCATCGGGGTTTTTCGGGGCCCGTTTCAGGGAGAATGCGGGCAGGGCCCTTCTCCTTCCCAGGGGGTGGTTCAGGAAAAGGATGCCCCTCTGGCTCAACAGGCTCAAATCCCAGAAATTGCTTGATGCCGTGTCCAGGTATGATGATTTTCCAATTCTCCTGGAAACATGGAGAACATGCCTCAGAGATGAGTTTGACCTGGATCATCTGAAGATGGTGCTCGATGAAATAGCGTCAGGGATTATTTCTGTTTCGGAAACGGTGACTGCATTTCCATCCCCCTTTGCCGGAGAGCTGATTTACCGGGAGATAAACAAGTACATGTATGAGGATGACACGCCCCGGTCTTCCGGGAAGTCATCATTGAGGAGTGATCTGATACGGGAGGTATCTTCCCGGGCTGACCTGAGGCCGCTTATTCCCGACAGGATCATTAAACGGTTCCAGGAGAAGGCCATGAGGACAGCCCCCGGTTATTCCCCGGGCACATCAGTGGAAATCCTTGATTGGATAAAGGACAGGTATATGATCCCTGCAGATGAATGGGACAGGCTCATGGAATCTGCGGCCAGGGACCACGGGCTGTCGCCGGTACAGGTGGCACATGAAATATCCTCCAGGGCTCTTTACATAAGGCTGCCGGGTGCAAAAATCGAATGTATATGTGCCATAGAAAATATTCACAGCCTTGCCGCTGCCCTGGGGATTGAGGTGACGGGCATATCAGTCAGGCCTCTTGGCGGGGTCCCGGAACTGACAGCCGGGGTATTGAGAGACATGGTCATGGACATTTCAGCCCGTATGCTCCAGAGAGTGGATGATGGTGAATCCCCGGGTATTGAGGATATTCTTATCCAGTGGGTCTCCTATTACGGCCCGGTGGACATAGCAGCGGTATGGGACATGTTCCCGGTAAAACCGGGCGACCGGGAGAGTATCACCGGTTCCTTTGAAGAGTCCGGTGAAGTAATCACCGGCGCGATAAGCGGGACACCGGGGAGCATGGAGATCTGCACCAGGGAAAACCTGGAAATAATGCTCAGGATGCTGAGAAAGGAGAACAGGCCGCAGTTTGAGGCACTGCCCCTGGGATCTCTTCCGGCATTTATCGCTTTTTTTCAGGGGATTGTTCCTGTGGAGCCGCCCAGGGAAAATCAGGGGGCATTCGGCAGGGAGAGCCTTATTTCCATGGACAGGCTGCGGGAGAGGATGGATCAGCTTTTCGGATACCCCGCGCCGGCTGAGGCATGGGAGGAGTTTATCATGCCCGCAAGAATGGAAAACTATTATACGCTCTGGCTCGATTCACTCATCCAGAACAGCGGCCTCGCATGGTACGGCTGCGGCGCAAAAAAAATATCCTTTGCCTTATTCGATGAGCTAGATATATTCATGGATGCCGGAGGCCCGACGATGGGATTGAACAGCGGTGTTCCCTTGGAAGCCGGTGAAGTATCGCTGCTCTTTCCTGATTCAAAGGGGAGATACAGGCTGCATGACCTGGCAATGCACCGGGGCACATCCCTTGATGACACTACTGAAAAGCTCTGGGAGCTTTCATGGTCCGGACAGGTGTCATGCGACAGTTTCACCCCTGTCAGGAGATGCATCATACAGGGGTTTGCACCTCTGCATGGTGACAGCGGCATAAAGGCCGCAGGCGGAAGGTTAACCGGGAGGTGGAAATCGCCAGGTGAGCCTGCCGGGAACTGGTATATCCTTCCCGGACCCGGCGGCAATGGCCCCCTTGAGGCAGAGGAGCGCCTGAGGCAGCGCGTGCGCCAGCTGTTCAGAAGATACGGGATTTTATTCCGGGAAATCCTTCAGCTTGAGAATTCCGGCACGGGCTGGCCGTTAATTTTCCGCGCCCTCAGGCTCATGGAACTTTCGGGTGAAATATTGTCGGGGCACTTTTTCAGCGGTATCAGCGGGCTTCAGTTCATGTCCCATGAAGGGTTCAGGTCTCTGAATGAATTGGAAATACATGATAGAATTTTCTGGATCAACGCCGCTGATCCGGCGTCGCTCTGCGGAACCGGTATTGATGGTTTTAAGGGCATCCTCCCTGCAAGGGTCCCGTCAACATTTATAGTTTTTAAGGGGACAGGCCTGGTCCTTACCGCCAGGCGCATGGGGAGGAAACTCGATTTTATGGTTGGCAATGATGACCCGGATATAAAAAAATATCTTCTTTTTTTCAGGCATCTTCAGAAGAGGGATTTCAATCCTGCGGGAACCGTGGTAATTGAGGAGATCAATGGCATGCCTGCATCTGAGAGCCCCTATGCCGGTCAGCTTATGGAATTCGGTTTTATAAAAAACTACAGGGAACTCCATCTGTTTAAGACTTACTGACCCTGGGCCCGAAATTATAACCGGTCATCGGGAAAGGGAAAGTCCGGCATGATAAAAAAAATTCGTTTTCAGCTGACAGGTACAGATGCAGGTATTGGTAAAGTTATTGACTAAGGAACGGTCTCATTGCGCCATGTATTGATTCTCCTGATTTGGGGAATAATATGTTTTTTCCGGGTAACGTATGATGAAAACAACAAAGTCCAGGCCGATACTTCAAATAAAACCTGCCTCCACCGATGATCCCGAATCTTTGAGGTTATACATGATGGTATGCCAGTCAGTGGAGAGGCTGAACAATTATGTTGCGGATTTTTATGAATCGATACAAATACTTTCAGAAAACAGGAATGCCTGCCTGTTCAGGAACGACCGTCCAGGTGCTGAAGAGATCTCCGGTTCAATTGATTTCATGGAGTCCAAAATAGATGAAGTTTCAAAATCTATGGAGGCAATTGCCCATGCCATGCCGGAGCTTGTGGTGTATCAGGGATGAAAAAAATAACTGCCCTTACTGCATCCCTCTCTTTTATCCTGGCCGCGTCACACCTCTATTCAATAGAAGATATTGATTACCAGGCCGGCCGCTGCACAGGCGACTGCAAAAGCGGCCCTGGTCAGATGGTCTACGGCATTTTCGGAAGGACTATCACCTATGACGGCGAATGGAAGGACGATAAGCCCCATGGCGACGGGAGGATCATATCCTCCGACGGCAGGGAATTCAGGGGAAAGTTCATGAACGGGAAGCCCCATGGAGAAGGGGTGAGCATGACATGGATCAAGACAAGCGTACTGGAGTCAAAATATACCGGGAACTGGAACCGGGGCAAGAGGCATGGATACGGAACTGCCCTGAAATATTATGAGAACGGCGCGTTGAGGCAGCAGTACGCCGGAAACTGGAACATGGGGAAAAGGGATGGACAGGGAGCCCTGACCAGCTATTACAGCAGTGGCCATGATAAATCAAAATATGAAGGGAAATTCGCAAGCGGTTTAATCGAGGGGAACGGCGTTCTGTCTGAATTTCTGGAAAGCGGGAAGGCCGATTCCAGGTATGAAGGCGGGTTCATAAAAGGGCTGAGGCATGGGAAGGGGACGTACATACGATACCGTGAAGACGGCTCCATCATGCATACATACAGCGGCCTCTGGGAGAGCAACTACATGAACGGGCCGGGCGAATTGCTGAAATATAACAGTGAAGGCGAGCTGACTGAGAAGAAGACAGGTAATTTTCAGAGGGATGAATTTATTGATTGATTGACTTTATCACATGAAGCATTTGGGTACAATTTTGTTATAGTTGGAATGTTTCATGATGGCATTTTCCCATCTTTCCGGGCCAATCTCTTTTAATATACACAGGTTGATAATACGAAAATAGCTTATTTCTTCAGGAAAAAATCCATGTTCAGAATTCAGCAGGGAGCAGGGAAATCTTTCACATTCGTGGCAGAATTGAACCTCTCTTTCCTGTGAGCACTGGAAAATTCTGCAGTATTTTGTTTCACTCTCATCAGTATCATTACAGGTATTCATGACGATGCAGCCTTCGCATGGGACATCTTCAACTGGAATATTCCTGGATACAGAAATTTCAATCTGCATGTCCATATCATCTTGCGCAAGGAACCTTTTGCAAGTGGTGCAGTGCATGCCGCATGGTGAAATCATTATTTGCTCCTTGATTTAATTACACCTTTATTGTTTAAAATGCGGTTGAGTTTTAATAAATTTAGCCGGGTAAAACTTTAATGTGCATCGACGAATTTTTTCAGATGGGTCCTGGCATCTTTATTTAAATCAGTGAATTGTATTCCTGTGATATATTTCCCCTTTACTAAATCCGATCTAACCGTTAATCCATCACAGGTTATTTTGTAACTGCCGTTTTTCCCGGGTAACTCAAACATGATATAAAGTTTTGAATGGGGCTCAATGTATTCATCGCATTCACAGAGGATCCCGCCTTCACTTACATTGGCTCCGGATACGGGAACATAGTTTTCTTTCCCGTACATGATGTTTATCATCTGGTTGATAATAATTCTTTTATATTTTCTTTTATCTTTTTCCATTGCTTCTACTGTTTGTATATACCGGTATTAAATATAAAAAGGTAATTTTTTATATTTTTTTAATTATTATTTTTAATACTATTACTTTAGAATAGGGTATTTTACCAATAAAATCAAGTTAAAATTTGAATTATGCTCTATTATTTCCCGGTATGTATATCTGCTCCGCATATTGCTGCCATTTTAACCAGGTCGGGAAGTGATTTCGCCTTCATCCTGCTCATTATTTTTTTCCTGTGGATTTCTACTGTCCTGTGGCTTATGTTTATTTTTTCCCCAATCTCTTTATTGGAGTATCCAGAAACAATCAGATGCATTATTTCTTTCAGCCTGCCGGTAAGGTTATTATACAGGGCTTCAATTTCTGATTTTTCACCATCAGATTTCCTGGTACCCAAATCCCTTGCAATGGCTGTCTGGATGAGTTCCATAAGAACCTGGGTCCTGAAGGGTTTTTCAAGGAAATCAACAGCACCGGCCTTCAGGGCCTGGACTGATTTTGGGACGTCGCCGTATCCTGTTATGAAAATAATGGGGATTTTGATTTTTCTTTCAATGAGAATCTGTTGAAGTTCAAGGCCGTTTGTACCCGGCATGTCGATGTCCAGAACAAGGCAGCATGGATTCCCGGTATTATAGTTTTTGAGGAACTCGTCTGCCGAGGGATAATGTTCAACATCCATGCCCGTTGATTGTAAAAGCTGCGCAAGGCCTTCCCTGAAGGTATCTTCATTATCCACAATATATATTACTGATCTGTTTTCCATAATAACTCTTAAAATTAATTTATTTGATATATCAGTATTTACCCTTAATCAAGCTAATATGTCAATTAAATTTTATTGCCGGTAAATTATTTTTGTTCAGTTAAAGATTGACATATAATATATTCAAATATTGATATACAAAGAAATAAAAGAAATAATCATATATACAGATTTCCATGGCCACTGGTATTTTTAAGATTAATACATATGATAAGAAGCAATCTCAAAGATTATTATAAATATGTAATTTTTGCAGTTTTTCTCCTGCTGCTGAGCATCATTATACTCTTCAATCATAATTATGACCAGGGAATAAATTTTTTAAAAAAAGAATTCATGAAACAGCAGATGCTCATTGCAAGGCAGACTTCCGTCGGGATTGAGGAAAACATCAAGTCACTGTCAAGGGTTCTTGCTAACATGGCAAAAAACCGGGCAGTGGCATCATCCGGTAAGCGGGCAATGGATTATTTTTTCAGGGAACAAGCAGAAGAATTGAAGAATTTTGATATTACCGATATCCTGGTAATTAATAACCGGGGGGTTGTATCCTATGTGCTAAATGCTGCTAACCTTTCCGGAAGGGGTTTCAGTTCGAGGAAATTTTTTACCGAAAGCTCTCATTTAAAGACCAATACCCCTGTGTATGATTTTTCCACCTATGGCGATATTGGAGATCCCGGCAAGGATATAATTGTAGCAATGCCCCTTTTTTCTGAACTGAAAAATTTTAGCGGGGCTATTGTATGCGTTGTAAGGTCTGAAGAATTATTTAAAAAATTCATACCCGGGGATTCAGACGAAACTGTTTTCAATGTGATGGACAGGGACCTCAATGTTCTTTTCCATCATGGAGAAGAGGGCGGGTTTTCATCAAAATTCGTGCTTCAGGATGAAGAGCATCAGAAGTCTTACAGGGAATTTATCAGGCAGCTGAAGAATGGTGACTCTTTCCAGATGGAATACTCCGCGCCTGACGGGACCGGCAAAATTTCATCGGTTGCCGCAATTTCCCTGAATGGCTCCTCCATATCAATTGTTGTCACTACACCGGTAAGCTCTGTCTTAAACAGGCTCGATCATATAACCGCAGAATTTATGACCTCGGCTGTTGCAGCCATAGTGGTGCTTTTCCTCTGTGCCGTGATTGTGATATTCTTTCTGGGCAGGTTCAATAGCAGGCTCATGAATGAAATCGGGAGCCGTGAGGAGGCAGAGACGGTACTACGGGAGGGTGAAGAGAGGTTCAGGGCGCTCTTTGACAAGGCATCGGACTGCATATTTATGCTTGAGATCGATGAAACAGCCGGTCCAATGATAAAGGACATGAACATTGCCGCTTGTGAAGTTCACGGGTACAGGCGGGATGAAATAGCCGGTAAGCCTGTTAAATTTATCGCGCATCAGGATACGGTTAAAAGCTATTTCGCCAGTTTCATGAATCCGGTAAGCGGCGACGGGATCCGGTTTGAGGGGGAGCATCTCAGAATGGACGGTTCAGCTTTTCCGGTGGAAATATCAGCGCAGAGAATAAAACTCGGGGATAAACAGTATGCGATAGTAAGCTGCAGGGATTTAACAAAGCAGAGAAGTGATGATATCATGATGAAAAGGTATCACGATGAACTTGAGCTCAGGGTCAGGGAGAGGACCAGTGAGCTGAGGGAGGCAAACAACCTGCTCCTCATGGAAATTATTGAAAGGAACAAAACTGAAGAGCTCCTGGTAAACCAGAACGAGCTTATAAAAAATACCCTTGAGGCCATTACTCATCCCTTTTATGTTGTTGATGTCAGGGATTACTCAGTCGTGATAGCTAATTCTGCAGCAAACAGCACTACTCTTAAACAGAAGTGGAAATGTTATGAACTGGTAAAGAAATTGAAAGAGCCCTGCTGCGGGGAGGACAATCCATGCCCCATCCTTGAAATTCAGAGGACAAAAAAGCAGGTGACCTATGAGCATATCCAGTATTCCCATGATGAGAATGCGAAGTTCTACGAAGTGCACGGCTATCCCATTTTTGACCTGAAAGGGGAAGTCGTCCGGATAATTGAGTACATGATCGATATCACAGATAGGAAACGCCTTGAGGACCAGCTCAACCAGTCGCAGAAGATCGAATCCATCGGGAGGCTTGCGGGAGGTATTGCCCATGATTTCAACAACCTTCTCTCGGTCATCCTGACCTACTGCGACCTGGCCGTGATAAAGATGGAAAAGACCCATCCTGCCATGGAGAGCATCAGGACCATCATGACCGCTGCGGAGAAAGCGGCGCAGCTTCCGAAACAGCTCCTTGCCTTCAGCAGAAAGCAGATGCTCAAGATGAGGGTCATCAGCCTTAACCTGGTAATTGACAGGATGATAACCATACTTGAGAGGATGATAGGCGGGGATATCCTCATAGAATTCCACCGAACCGGAGATCTGAGGAATGTAAAGGCCGATACAGGCCAGATAGAACAGATTCTGATGAACCTCGCGGTCAACGCAAGGGATGCAATGCCCCTCGGCGGGAAACTCCTGATTGAGACCGGCAATGCAGAAATTGACTCTTCCTATTCAAGAAAGCATGATGGTGTATTCCCGGGTAATTATGCGTTGATATCGGTTACCGATACCGGGATCGGCATGAGCAGGAAAGTTCAGAAGAGGATATTTGAACCTTTTTTTACAACAAAAAATGACATGGGTACCGGCCTTGGCCTGGCCACTGTTCATGGAATCGTCAAGCAGCATAGCGGGCATATCTCGGTCTACAGTGAGCCCGGTATAGGCACAACATTCAAGATATATTTACCAGCCACCACTGAGCCGGCTGAGGCAGTGATGCAGCAGGTTGAGAGCGCGGTGGAAAAAGGGAATGAGACAATCCTAATCGTCGATGATGATGCCTCTATCAGGAGTCTTGCCATAGACTCACTCAAACCCCTGGGCTACAACATACTCACAGCCTCCTCGGGGGAAGCGGCTGTAAAAAAATGTGAAGATGCCGGCCTGAGCATTCAGCTCCTACTCACCGATGTGATAATGCCGGGAATGAACGGCGGGGACCTTTCGGAAAATATCAGGAAAATCATACCTTCCATAAAAATCATATTTACCTCGGGATATTCCAGCGACATCATATCCTCAAGGATACATATGGATGACGACAGGAATTTTATCCAGAAACCTCTGACGCCGGGGAAGCTTGCAAGAAAAATACGGGAAGTCCTTGACACATGAAATGGCTGGCCTAACATCTGATTATGAAGGGAATGTTTAAATGAAAAAAGCGGAACATCTGTCAAAAAAAGATCTCCTGTCATGCATAGAACTGGGCAAGGCGATTGTCTCTGATCTGGATTCGGGCCGGCTCTTTGATATAATTTTGGGCAGATTGACAGAACTTATCCCAGCCGACAACTGGTCACTTATGCTCATAGATCATGAGACCGGGGAGCTCTGCTTCAACCTCTGCGCGGGAATAAATACCGAGGAGCTGAAAAATACAAGGCTGAAGCCCGGGGAGGGGATAGCTGGCAGGGTTGCCCTTGAACAGAAACCGGTTATTATTGAAGATGTGGCTGCATGCGGATTTTTTTCAAACAGGATTGATGTGATTTCGGGATTCAGGACATCATCAGTCATATGCGTCCCTCTCATCATGCGCGGGGTCACGGTAGGTGTCCTGGAGGCGATCAATCCCTCAAGCCTTGCCGGCAGGGTCATTCTCCTCCTGAAACATATTGCTGACTACACGGCAATTGCCGTTGAAAACATGAGGCTCTTTCACAGCCTGGAAGTATTGGTTGATCATGACAATCTGACAGGTTTTTATAATACACGGTTTATGTACCGTGACCTTACTGAGAGGATTGAAATATGCAGGAAGGGTAACGGCAATTTTTCCCTTATTTTCATGGATATTGATAATTTCAAAAAAGTTGTTGAGCAGTACGGGCACATAAATGCAAGCAGGGCCATCAGGGATGTGGCAGCGGCCGTCGCCGATATGCTCATGCCCCGGGAGTACTGTGTCAGTTATGCGGGGGATGAGTTTGTTATTGTAATACCGGATGCCGGCGGCGATAAAGCCATGGCCCGGGCCGATGAGATGAGGCAGCGCCTGAGCGAAAAATCATTTATTGTGAAAACCGGTGTTTCGATAAAATTGAGCGCAAGTTTCGGCATTGCCACATTTCCTCATGATGGCGATACCCTGGCCACACTTCTTTCAAGGGCGGACATCGCAATGTTTAATGCAAAGGATGCGGGGAAAAACAGCGTCAAATCGTGTTGAAGGGTATTATTTTTTCCCCCATCTTTCCATCCACTTCTTCCGTATTTCAGGATTTACCGCGTAAGGCGGCCATTTTCCCTCAAGGGCATAGACTGCCTGTTCCATGGCCCTGTGCCAGAATGCCTTTTCCGAATCGGCCGTGGCTGAGAACCATCCGCTGTGCCCGGTCAGTATGACCCCCGGTACATTAAGTATCGGGGCGCCGGCAGGAACCGGGTCATTCTCGGTTACGTCAAGACCGGCGCCTGAAATCACATTGCCCGTAATGGCATTGATCAGATCCGGTTCATTGATGATTTCGCCCCTTGCCGTATTTATGATATATGCAGTAGGCTTCATTTTCTTCAGCGTATGCATGTCAAACCTGTTCCTCGTGCTCCCGTTCAGGGATGAGTGGATCGACAGGTAATCTGATCTCGCGAGGAGTTCTTCAAAATCAACCGGCTCAATTCCGCAGCTCTCTATCACTTCATCAAGGACATGGGGGTCATGGGCAATGACAGTCATGCCAAGCCCCTTTGCCTTCATGGCTGCGGCCCTGCCTATCTTCCCGAATCCGAAGATCCCCGCTGTCTGGTCACTCAAGCGGAACATGGGGCTGAGAATTTCGGTAACGTTTTTTCTGGCAGGCGGAACAAAATTGACATTTTTCTCCCTCACTGCCCGGTCGCACTGAAAAAGTTTTCTCCCCAGGGCAAGCATGAGGGCTATGGCCTGGGCCGAAACCTCATCGATACAGTAAGCAGGGATATTTGTAACGGCAATGGCTGAATCTGCTGCTGCATCCAGATCAATCCTGTCATATCCAACTCCGAGGCTGGCAATGATACGGCATTTGGCCAGGGATTTTATTACCCTTCCGGTCCATGGCTGAACAGGGCCTGAACATATGACCGCATCTGCATCGGCAGCATTGGCTATGATCTCATCCTCTGTTCTGCCCATTGCGTTGACCAGAGTGGAACCGGTCCCGGCCAGGAGTTTTTCTCCGAAATCCATGCCCGGAAGGTGGATGGTGTTGACAACTTTGAAACCCATAAATGATCTCCTTGCGGCTGAAGAGAAATGCACATGAAAAAAAGTCTCAAAAACCGTAATTGTTTAATATTCAGGGATGAAAAGATGTTTTATATTCATGCCCCTGATATACAGTGGAAAATTATTATTTTCGTTACCCTGATTCAATACTCTACGGGAAAAATTTTTTGTCAATGAGTAAAATCAGAGGTTTTTTCTACATAAAGGAACGGAGATTCCTTTAAAATATTATTATTGACAAATAATATGAAAAATTATAAAAGTAAATCAAATTCATGATGTTAATGGATTTTCAGGCTTTGATATCATAACTTTTCAATATAATCATGTTCTTTATCATAACTCTCAAGGAACTTATCAATGTCATTCAGTTTTATGCCCAAGGAAGTGAAATTTTTCGAATTGATTGAGCAGTCGGTCAAGTACCAAGCTCTGGCCCGTGGACGGATTTTGCGCTGAATCGGGCGCTGCCATCACCCTGTTCATCGCTTCCGGATTCGGTATCCCGGTAAGCACGACACATACCATAACCGGGGCTATCATGGGAATCGGGACACTGAGAAGGTTTACCGCTGTGAAATGGGGTATAGCAGGTCAGATTGTCTGGGCATGGGTACTTACCATTCCATGCGCTGGAATAATTTCAGCCATAACCTGTCTTGCGATAATCAAAATTAAGTAGAATAGGAACACATTGTTCTTTTGATAAGAAAATTCCTGTATCATGATAACCCGGTTGCTTTTATCATTCATCGATGATTAACCGGGATATCTGCAGAAAAAGTCCCAGTCACTCTCCTGAGATGGCAATTGATTGGACATATATATTTCACCATGTATCATTCCGGTTATTAAAATGATGAAAATGAGATATAATGAGGAAAGCCATGAGCGGATACCGGGTACTGTTTCTCTGCATTCATAATTCATCAAGAAGCCAGATGGCAGAGGCTTCCCGGATTCATTTTCTTTCAGCGGGAGCGATGAAGATAAGCTTGAAAAAACAAGAAAGGTCAGGGATATGATAAAAAATAGAATTGAGGGCTGGATGAGGGATCTCAGATGACAATAGAAAATATCAGCGGGAATCTGTAGAGCATGGGTTCCGTGGGGAAAAAGGATAATATGGAAATGTATGATCCGTGTTTTAAGGAATACAGGCGGCTGGGCGGGATCCATGATGAAGATGAGTTTATGCGGTACATAGACATATTGTCAGGGATTATAAAAGTTTACCAGGAAGTAAGGCATCAGTGCAATGCTGAATCCATTTTTTCCGAGTTAATCTCTTCCAGTGATCTTTTTCAGAAATGGGTAAATTATACAGGATCAATTAAGGAAGCAAAGATTTATATAAAGTCTCTCTGGAAAATTTTCCCATCTGGATAATGCCTATTTAGCTTTTTTTTGATTAAGGACCGCCTGAATTTCAAGGTGATTGCTTTTCTGCACAAAATTAATTATTCTTTCATCATCAATTTCAGCAAGCTCAAGGTATTCTTTCATATCAAGGGTAACAAGCTGCATCTTGTCAAAGGTAAAGTCGAAGATCTTGCTGAATTTCTCCCTTACTGCCGGATCTTGTTCAGCCTTGAGGGCCTTCACACAGCAGGCTATTACTCTGACAAAAATTTTTGGATTCAAAACAGCGGTATTAACCAGGAGGAGCTTTTCAAGAGGTGTATTTTTCAGTATTTCCGTCATTTTCTCGTCGCTGAATTTATATTGCTCAATCATCTGGTTTATTTCCCTGATTCTTTCTACACTGCTCGATTCAAGGAGTTTTACAACATATTCCGTCTTGTCTTTCGGGAGCATCATCTTGGTCTGGACATCCTCGCTGTTGCTCGTGGCCTCA
This sequence comes from Spirochaetia bacterium, assembly GCA_009885955.1. Classification (GTDB taxonomy): domain Bacteria; phylum Spirochaetota; class UBA4802; order UBA4802; family UBA5550; genus VFJS01. The sequence goes on from VFJS01000056.1 coordinate 26,847, forward strand.
ATATAATCTGAAATTCTTTTATCATCGATTTCGGCAAGTTCAAGGAATTCCTCCTTGCCGAAGTTTATCATATGCAGCCTTTCGCATGCAATATCCAGTATTCTACGGCATTTGTATTTAAGCTTTTCATCACTGCTTTTTTTAATGACATTTACGCAGCTGGCAATTATCCTTACAACCGCCTTGGGCCGTATAATACTCAGGTTTATGCTGAGTATGCCGTTGATGGGGGCAAGTTTTATGATTTCGCCGAGGTTCATGCTGCTGAACTTGTAGGTCTCCATCAGCGCGTTTATCTTTATTGTGCTTTCATCACTGCCTGATTTTATCAGCTCAACAACTTCATTAATTTTATCGTCGGGCAGCGGCGGCCTGACGGTTGCAGCAGTATATTTTTCTGTGCTGGTAGGTTTGAACATATCTCCTCCCGTTTTATATTCATGCCTGAATTCATGGCTTACTACAGCCATGAATATATATAAGACAAAAAATCACTTATTTTCCGGCTACAAATTAATATAAAGTGCAATAAAAGTACACAATAATTTTTCTGCAGACCTATTTTTTTATTTTTTCCAGTTCCATTGCCCTCAGTTCCCTTCTCAGTATTTTTCCAATGTTACTCTTGGGGAGTGAGGATATGAATTCAACCACTCTCGGGACTTTATACTTTGCCAGCTGTCCGCTGCAGTATTCAATCACTTCACCGGCAGTCATGGTTTCACCCTCTTTCAGGACAATAAATACCTTTACGGTCTCACCCCGGTAATCATCGGGAATTCCAATGGCGCATGCTTCAAGGATTTTCGGGTGCTCAAAGAGTATTTCATCTATGTCCCTTGGATAAATGTTGAAACCGCCGGCTATTATCATATCTTTTTTCCGGTCAACGATATACAGGTAGCCTTCGTCATCAAATTTTCCAATGTCGCCGGTGTAGAGCCATCCGTCTTTGAGCACCATGGCCGATTCGTCGGGCATCTTGTAATAGCCTTCTGTGACCTGATGGCCCTTGATTATCACCTCACCGCTTTCACCGTTCGGCAGCTCCCTGGAACCGTCCTCCAGATCTACAATTTTTATGTCAGTATCGAAAATGGGGAGCCCCACTGAGCCGGGCTTGGTTATTCCGCCAAGGGGATTTATTGTCACAACAGGGCCGGTTTCAGAAAGGCCGTAGCCCTCGCATATCTGCGAACCTGTCTTGCCTTCGAACTCCTTTATCACCTCCACTGGCAGCGGCGCAGCGCCTGAAAAGCATCCTTCTATCGATGATATGTCGTACTTTGAAAGCCCGGGGTAGTTGAGTAAACCGATGTAAATTGTTGGTACAGCAGGAAAGAAGTTGATTCTATACTTCTGGATTGCCTCCAGGATTGTTTTTGTTTCCGGCCGGGGGATCATGATAATTGTGGAACCGTGCCACAGGCAGTAGTTCATGACGCATGTCAGGCCGAAGGAATGAAAGAACGGTAGCACACCCAGCATTGTCATTTCACCCCTATTGTATTGTGGAAACCATTGTAACAGGTGCTGTATATTATAAGAAAAATTTTTATGTGACATCATGACACCCTTGCTCACGCCGGTGGTGCCGCCGGTATATTGAAGATTGGCCAGGGAATTGATATCAGGCCTTATCCCCGGGTTAGTTGACGGATATTTTTTTAAAAGGCCCATCCATTCGTAGACGTCCTTCTGGGGCGGGATCTCCCTGTGCTTGCTTTTTGCAACAATAGGCAGCAGCTGTTTTTTCGGGAATTTCAGGTGGTCCCGTATATGTGCAATGATGATTTTCTCCACCCCGGTTTTTTTTCTGAGGGCAATCATCCTCGGCCCGAGAAGGTCAATTGTCACAAGTACTTTTGTCCCGGAATTATTCAGCTGATATTCCAGTTCATGGTCGGTATAGAGCGGGTTGTTCATGACAACTACGGCGCCTGCCTTCCATGCTCCATAGGTGGCTATGACAATCTGGGGCATATTCGGCATCAGCATTGCCACCCTGTCCCCAGGTTTTACCCCGAGGTCTATGAGGGCATTGGCGAAGCTGTTGACCATATCATTTAATTTAGCATAGGTTATAGCGCTGTCAAGAAAGATGAGAGCAGATTTCTCAGGGAATTCCTTTACGCTTAAAGAAAAAGCTTCAATAAGCGTAGTATCCTTGTAATTCAGGCTTTTCGGTATGCCCGGCGCATAGGATCCATGCCACAATTTTTCCATATTCCATCTCCCTGCAGTAAATTTGATAAAAAACTATACAATTACAATGAAATACTCTATCAGGGTAAGCACAATTGTTTATATTATAAAACATAGATAAAAAAATTGTCAACAAGTATATGAGCATTAAATGGCGCTATAAAGATTTACCTGAATATTTTATAAAATTATCATTTATAAGTATATTTACTTATTGACTTTTATTAGTTATTCATAAATTGTACCCTGTCTGAATGCTATAAAATTTATATAGTACAGCTTTTATATGGATTCAATGATCATTTCAATATTCTAAAGTCATAATTATTTTTAAAGAAACAATTTTCAAGATTTTGATATTTTGAGGTATAAAATTGTGGAATGTCAGCGCAATATCATAAGAATATTAAGGTTACTGATTTTTTATTCTCTGTTTACCATCATTAATCCGGGGCAAGGCGAGGCTGCATCTAATTACAGCGGCTCTCTGGAGACTGCAGCATATACCTACAGTACAATGAAAAAAGATCTCAGCGGCACAGAGACAAATTACAGGCTCTATGAAAATGTTCTGTTCGATTTTAAATTTAATGACAGGGTGAGTTTCAGTACCAATAACAGGGTTATATACAGGGGCCTTGAAACCAGGAAAGATGCAAATGAGGATCCTCAAAGGCTGGACCTCAACAACTACTATACATATTTTGACTTTAAAATCAGCGATTCTTTCAGCAGTCAGGTCGGGCGTATCATGGATGTGAACAACCTTGTTTTTTCCTACTATGACGGAATCAATGTCATCTATAAAAAGAAGTTCGGGGAGTACAGGCTCGGATTAAACATATATGGCGGCCTCCTGGTAGATGATGATTATCTTGAGGATGATAACAGGGTATATGGATATAACAGCTTCGATGTACGAAATTTTTATATAGAACAGAGAAAGGGTGATTACATAAGCGGCGCTAAATTAAATCTTGCATCGAATAAAATCGGCGTCTTTACCCTGGATTACCAGACCACCATGAATGACAAGGCCATGGCTGAAAATTACGTCTCCATTGACTTTGACACCATGTTTTCAAAGCTGTTCAAAGCCTACGGCTACGGGACCTACGACATTGTTGACAAGAAATTATCCAATGGGCTTGGCGGGATGAGGCTATCACCGGGGAATCTTATTTCACTATCGGCTGAGTATCAATATTACAGGCCCGTCTTTATTAAGGACAGTTTTTTCTGGGTCTACTTCACGCCGTACGGCCACCATGCGGTAACCGGTTCGCTGCTCCTCTTCTTTACACCAATTATAACATTTGATGTTAAATATTCCAGGCTGATTTTTGAAGGGGCCAATGAAACAGGCGATGAATTTTCAGCATCACTGGAAGACCGGAGCATCCTGGGATTCGGAATATTGATAACCGGCAGCGGCCTTAAAAGTCCCCTCGGAGACAAATACACCGGCCTGTGCACAATCAAAAGGCGCTTTTTTAATATTCTGGACATCAGCGTCGGCGGAGGTGCTGTATATTTTGATGAAACTCCTGAATCAACTATCCTGTCCAAGGCCTATGTGGGAAGAGCCGGTATCGGTCTCAGGATGGGCAATCTTATTATATCAGGAGACGCGGAATATTTTAACAATCCCAAATATAAGTATGATACCAGGGCCATCGTATCAGCTAAATTTATATTTTAACACAGGATAGAACTTATGAAAAGATTTCACAGATATCTGTTTTCCATACTATTGATAATCGGCATATCCGCCACACTCCTTTTTTCCCAGAAGGAGAAAATTTTTCCTCATAAGACCCATAAAGACAACGGCGTGGACTGCGTGACCTGCCATCCCAATGCCAAAAAAAGTGTAAAGGCCGCCGATGACCTTCTCCCGAAAGATGACGGTGTCTGTTCAAAGGAGTGCCATGACAAGGGCTTTTTGAGAAAGACAAAAATGTTCCGGTCAAAACCTGAATACGGCCTCAAATTTAATCACCAGGTCCATGTGGAGCAGGATCTGAAATGCATAAAATGCCACAAGGGGGTTGATGAAGCCGCATTCAAGACCGGTACAGCATTTCCAGGCATGAAGCTCTGTTTTGAATGCCATGATGATAAGAATGCCCCGAAGACATGCACCCTGTGTCATGTTGATAAAGTCCCGTTTGTTCACAAAGCCCATGCTGAAAAGAAAATTGACTGCAAAGTATGCCATAAGAAAGTTGATAAAAGCACCAAAACAAAAGACAATAACCTCCCCGATCCGGGGCTTTGCCTTGAAAAATGCCATAAGCGGGATACCCTTGCTGTTACAAAGATGACCCTTTTCCCTGAAAAATCAAAGATAATTTTCAACCACCAGGTACATCTCGACCAGGATATTAAATGTATTCTCTGCCATGATGGCCTGGAAAAAGCTGCCTACAAAACCGGTACGGCATTTCCGAAAATGTCAGTCTGCTTTAAGTGCCATAACAACAAGGATGCTCCGAAAAAATGTACCCTTTGCCACAGTGAGCCTGAGCAGTTCCCCCACGTTACCCATATCAAGAATGGACTTGACTGCGCAGGATGCCACAAGACTATAAAAGTAAGCACAACAACCACCGGGGGGAGGGACATCCCGAAAAAAGAAATATGCAATGAGTGCCATGAAGCAAAGGACAAATATTCCGACGTGGTATCGTTGCCTTATAAGCAGACATACCATTTCAACCACAAGGTGCATGTCACCGGCCAGTCGCTTGACTGCAAAGAGTGCCACAAGGTATTGTATGAGAAGAACAGGTTTAGCCAGGCTGAAAACTTACCGAAAATGGAGTATTGTTTCGGATGCCACGACAATTCAACGGCCACACAGTACTGCATGCTTTGCCACCTGAATCCGACCAAACCAAAGGACCATTATTTCGACTGGGGTACTATACATAAAGCAAAGGGAAACAGCGATCTGAAAGATTGTATATCGTGCCACATGAGTAAAAATTTCTGCATTTCCTGCCACAAGGGGATAAAGAAACCTGAAAATACTCATAATTCAAATTTTGAGATTACCCACAAGTTCGAAGCCAGGTCAAGTTTAAAAAACTGCTTCTCATGCCATACGGAGAGGCAGTGCAGGAACTGCCATATATCCAATAAGATCAGCATGAGCAGTTCGGAGCAGTATAAAAATCCCCATCCCTCAGGGTGGATAGACAGGACCAGCCCGAATTTTCATAAGAAACAGGCAAAGATGAATCTCAGGTCCTGCACCGCATGCCATACGAAAAATGACTGCGGATTCTGCCATATCCCCCTGGGGCCTATAAAGAAGCGGTAATGTCGTGATGATGTATTAAAATTTAATCGTTCTGTTTTTTTTCTCTTGACTTGCGGATTATGATAATTATTTTGATTTTCTAAATTTCAATTATTAATACGTGAAAGAGGCTTTTATGATCAAGATTCAAAAAAGGGTGATATTTATATCCGCTATTATTTTCAGTTCTGTTCTGGCTTTTTCAGGAACCATCTATGCTTTGAAAGTCGTCATGAACGGGACTCCGCAAAAAAATGGTTTCAGGGACGACGTATTTACAAATCTTAAAAGGGCTCAATGTGAGACATGCCACGGTGCTTCCCTGGCTGACAGGCACCATCAGCTCAAATCCGGGGCATCAAAAAATTGCAGCGGGTGCCACGCAATCAATAACAAGTCCGGTGAAATGGGGGTAAATTTAAAGAAAGAATGTTCAGATTGTCATAAAGTCAGCCCTCACCACAAGACAAAAGCCGCTGTTGAAAAAAAATGCAGGGAGTGCCATGAATCATCAGGGGTAAGCGAATTCAAAATGCAGGGCCCGGAATATAAATTTTCAAAAATTACCCCGACCGTTAATTCCTGTTCTAAATGCCACAGGGCCGGTGATGTCGGCGGAGGCAGGGTTTATGGAATGAAGGATACCCATCACGGGACTCAGATCCAGGACTGCAATATGTGCCATGATGAAAACAAATCCAACACGAGCATCAGGGTGTGTGAAAGATGTCATGACGTTAAGGCTTTACATGCTGTAGAGGGCCACATCAAGAGCGAAAACTGCGCGCATTGCCATGATATGGAGGAGAAACAGCCAAATTCAAAATATGATGAACCGGTAAAAGAGTTAAAACAATAGCATACTTTTTTTAGAGACAATGATACAAGCCCTCCATTGGAAAATGGAGGGCTTTTTTTGTTAATTAAATCATTGACTTTGCAGGAATATGTTTGAACACTATCAATTGGATATCAATATACATTATAAAAGGGTATTTTTAGTGACGGATATTTCAAAAACAGCCATAAAAAAAATGAGGGGTTCACCATGAGAATTACAATTGAATCACTTTTAGAAAAGAAGAAATCCAGCCGGAAGATCTCAATGCTTACAGCCTACGATTATTCCTTTTCTTCAATTGTTGACAAGGCAGGCATAGATATCATCCTTGTCGGCGATTCCATGGCCAATGTAATACTCGGCATGGAATCAACAACAGAGATTTCCCTTGATGAAATGATAAACCATACAAAGGCTGTTGTCAGGGGGTCGTCAAGGGCGCTGGTCGTGGGAGATATGCCCTTCTGTTCATATCAGCATACAGGGGTATCGGCTGTAGAGAGCGCCTGGAGATTCATAAAGGAAGGGGGGTGCCAGGCGGTGAAGCTGGAGTGGTTTGATGATATTATTCCGGTCACGAGAAAACTTGTCGACTCGGGAATTCCTGTAATGGGCCATATTGGATTTACGCCGCAGACTGCGGATAAACTCGGCGGCTCGGTAGTGCAGGGGAGGGACCTGGAAACTGCGAAAAAGCTTATAAAGCAGGCGCATATGCTCCAGGATGCAGGATGTTTCAGCATGGTGCTGGAGTGCGTGCCCTGGCAGATAGCCAGGATTATCAGCGAAAAGCTTACGATTTTCACTATCGGCATTGGCGCCGGGAAGTACTGCGACGGCCAGGTGCTTGTGATAAATGATCTCCTGGGGCTCTTCAAAAGGTTTATCCCCAAATTTGTCAGGGTCTATGATGATATATTCCAGAGCTCAGTTGATGCAATAGTGAGATATAGAAATGATGTGGAGAATGGGGATTTCCCTTCCATTAAAGAAAGCTTTACCATGAAGGAGGAGGATTTTGAAAAGCTGAAAGGCGAGCTGTGATTAATCACGTTAGCTTTTCAAATATGGAGAAAGCATCTTTCAAGCGTTGCAAGGAGAGAAATGTTATGCTCGTTTGCAGCTTCAATGACCCCGGCATCATTGAGCGAACCGGCAGGCCATACAATGGCTGTTATGCCGTGGGCCGCCACGGTGTCTATACAGTCCCTCTGCGGAAAGAAGGCATCCGATGACATAACAGCTCCTTTGAGGTCATGGCCTTTTTTTATTGCCTTGTCAAGAGCCTTCTCAACAGCTCCGATCCTCTCCTGTTCGCCGGTACCCACTGCTACTGATGCTCCGTTTTTAACGAATACGATGCCGTTTGACCGTACATTGATATTGAGATACCATGCCGTAAGGCAGTCATCGAGCTCAATCATGGACGGCATTCTCCCTGCAACGAAATCCCTCCCTCCGTTTTTGCCCGGGTCGCTGTTCGGTATCATCGGATCGGTAATAAAATCCGCCGAGCTCCGGATCCTTGTGAGGTATGGCACCTCAAATGTCAATGACCCGTCAACAAGATTCCTGATATTGAAATAGCCGGTTATGTCATCGCCGATATATTTTGGAACTTTCCCCATGTTTCCGGATTTTATCACCCTGATTGAGTTGTTTAATTTTTTCGTCCCTTCATTCTTTTTTAGAACTTCAATTGCATCATCATCATATTCCGGCGCCAGTATTCCCTCAACAAAGCTTTCCATGACTGCACCGGCGGTATCAGCATCGACCTTTCTGTTAAAGCCTACAATAGAACCGAAAGCGCTCCTTTCATCACAGCCTCGGGCGATTTTATAAATTTCATGGAGCTTTTCCCCCTTTGTTTCAATTTTGAAACCGCAGGGATTAACATGTTTCATCACTGTACATGCAGGCCTTGAAAAATATTTCAGAATATTAATCGCCTGACTTATATCCTGAAGATTAGTAAGTGAAAGCCCCTCCTTACCCCCTTTAATGATATCCAATCCGCCAACGGAGAGATTTCCGCTCCCCGAGGGCGCAAAGGCTTTGAAGGGCTGGTGGGGATTGGTCCCGTATCTCAAGGCATAACTTACCGCTTTAAACCTGTATTCCTTGTCTCCAAGTTTAAGAACGGCATCATCTGGAAATTCTCCCTGGATGGCTTTTTTATAGGCATTTTTAAATGATGATACATCTGTTGGCATATGAGTTTCTCCACCGGAATTTATTGTTTAACCTGTATTCAGGATAGCGGCCTTATTATTTCTACCGAAGCAAAATCGGCGTTTTTTGCAGCCAGTGCGCCCCTCTTTCTTATCCTGACCATGATTCTGTCAATACTGAACCGGCCCAGGATTTCATCAGCAATAGATTCTGCAAGTGATTCAATAAGGTTATAATGGCGTTTATTTACAACAGTATCAAGGGCATCATGAATTTTTACATAATCAACACTGTTATGTATATCATCGCTCCTCCCTGCCTTTTCAGTGCTCAGGTAAAGTTCAATATCGGCTTCAATCTCCTGACTGTGTAATTTCTCTGCATCAAGTATCCCGACTGAACAGGCAAACCGGGCATTTTGTATTGTTATCTTATCCATCATCCTATTAATTTCAGAAATTCCTCTCTGGTTTTGATATCATTCCGGAAAATTCCACGAACAACCGAAGTAATGGTCTCTGCCCCTGATTTTTTTATGCCCCTCATCTCCATGCAGAGGTGCCTTGCTTTTACAACAACGGCCGCGCCTTTTGGCTGGAGGCTGTTCATTATCACCTCTGCAATTTCAGTGGAAAGCCGTTCCTGGACCTGGAGTTTTTTACTGAGGGTTTCCACTACCCTGACTATTTTGCTGATGCCGACGATCTTTTTGTCCTTGGGGACATATCCCACGTGACAGTTTCCGAAGAAGGGGACCATGTGGTGCTCGCACATTGAGTAAAAAGGGATGTCCTTGATAATGACCATTTCATCGTGCTCAAGTTCGTGGGTTGTAAGCAGCAGTTTTTCTGCAAGCTTGCTGCTGCCGGAATAGATTTCTTCAAACATATTGGCCACCCTTTTAGGCGTGTCTCTCAGCCCGTCCCTGGCGGGATCTTCACCGATGGCCAGTAGTATTTCCACTATTGCCTTTCTGATTCTTTCCTTATCCAAGTCCTTCCTCCAGCGTATCTCTTGTAACATTGATCTTAACCTGGTATGTAAGATATCAGGTTAAATACGGTCATCCAGGTTTCCCGTAGTTTATTTATCATTCCTGTAAAATACAATCAAATATTTATAAAATACCTGAAAAAAAATATTATTTTTTCATACATGGTATGGGTGTGAATGATTATCAGTGTACTCTTGCCGTATATTTTGATATACATCTGAACATATATTTCTTGACAAAAACAAATAATTCAATAAATTAATCCCATATTCAGTTATAGGAATTTTTAAAAATAATTTTATTTTACCTGTTACCCGGGCAAATATAAGGATTTACTTAGTATTAAAGCATATGAAGATAGTCTATTTTTCGGATCAATACTGGCCTGTCATCAGCGGAGTATCCGTATCTATTGATTCATTTAAAAATGAACTTGCCGGGAAAGGGAACGACGTATACCTTTTTACTACAGATTATCCTGGTGCAAGAGAGTTTGATGAAAAGGTCAGGAACAGGAATATTCTACGGTTCAAATCACACAGACTTTTTTTTAATGAAGAAAACCGCCTTGTAAACCGTTCTGAGAAACGGGAGGTCTTCAGCGCGCTGGATAAAATAAGGCCCGATGTTATCCATGTGCATACTGAATTCAACATGTTCAGGATAGCGGTAAAATACGCCAGGAGAAATAAAGTTCCACTGGTTGTTACAGCCCATACCAATTGGGAACAACTCGTCAACCATTATATAAAATTCATGCCTGGCTGGATTGGCAAAATGTACTGCCGGTTCAAGCTCAGGTATACCTACAATAAAGCCGACCTGGTCATAGTCCCCACATCGCTTATGGAAGTTCTTCTTCAGTCCTATTTTATTTTCAGGCCGATTCATGTTATCCCGACTGGTATTGACAAATCAGAATTTAAAAGGGACGGGAGAACAGTTCATGATTACCGGCAGGCCCTCATCAGGGAATATCCCGCGCTTGAAGGAAGGAGAATTCTTTTTTCACTGGGCAGGCTGGGAATGGAGAAGAATATTACCCTCCTTATCGATGTGGTTAAAAACATACTGAAAAGCAGGGATGATATTATGCTTGTCATTGCCGGGGACGGGCCTGCCAGGCAGGAACTGATGAAGTATGCCGCGGAACAGGACCTGGACAGGCATGTTATTTTCACCGGTTATGTTCCAAGGACCAGGATAAAGGATTATTTTTCCGCAGCAGATGTTTTCGTATTTGCATCAATGGTTGAGAGCCAGGGTATGGTAGTCCTGGAGGCCATGAGCTGCGGGATTCCCGTTGTTGCAGTCGGGAAAATGGGGACACGGGAAGTCATGGGCGGAGACTTCGGAGGATTTATGGTGGATGATGATCCTGAACAGTTTGAGAAAAAAATTTTACTCCTCCTGGATGACAGTGAACTGCATGCTGAAAAATGTGTTGAGGCCATTGAACACGCGGCCAAATGGGGGATATCCCCGCTTGCAGAAAAATTGCTGAAGGTATATGAATCTCTTGTCCAGGATAGAAACTGATTTACCATTTCAGAATAAATCATGGAGGAGAACCGGTTTATATCCATTTCTCAACAGGCCCTGTGCCGCTGACTTGAAGAGCTCCATTGACGATGGAATTTCAATATCGCACCGGTGAATTGCTATTCGCACACCTTTTCCCCTGATCAAAACTGAAATCAGATACACGAGCCTTCCCAGTTTTCTTAGAAAAAAGAGTTCCAAAAGGACCGGGCTTCCCAGTGAGATAACAGGAGAAAAAAATTTCCTGTCACCATAGCTGATTGTAAGGAGTGATTCAACAAAGAGTGGTTTCAGACTCTTGAAAAAGCGCACGTTGTTTTTATGGGCCAGCCAGCACGGGGGGCATATGCCTGCGCGTATTCCAAAGAGAGACTGTATTTTTCCAAAGGCCGTCCCGGTATTGCGTCGAAGCTCGTCACCGTCATCCAGGTATTCAGCCTGATATTTGTGATAGAATGACAGGAGGCGGTGATTTTTTTTTAAGCAGGCGTGGGTAAGGCCGTGAAAAACCAGTTCTATCCTTTTATCATCAATCCTTTTTTTAAGATAGGCATAGAGAGGGGTGCCCCTGTGTATCATCCCGTCAAAAATAAGATGTACAGAGAGGGGATGGGGAAAATTTTCCAGTAAGCTGTCAATGATTCTGATAGTATCATCAGGGTTTGAAACCCTCAGGTCATGTATTGAGATTGATAATTTTTTTTGGCGAAGGGTCATTTTTTCGGATTAACAAGTTCATTTGATGTCCACTTCCCGTTATCGTCCATCTCTTCATATTTCACAAACCTGTGGGGCGGCGCTGAATCGAAGTAGAAAATGAATTTCCCCTTGACAAATACCGATATCAATCCCGTTACCGTGAGCTCAAGCCTGTAGCAGTCAAATGTCCCTGCCGGCACGGTAACGTTCTGCCTGGATATGCTGGAGAGCTTCATTGTCATATCGCCGTTGGTTTCGTACATGTATGTCTTAAAAACAGCGAATGATGAAAATTGAAAGGGGAACCCCCTGAAAGCAACAAAATAGGCATACCTGGAATAGATGTTGCTGTCACTCACGGTGAAATATTTATCGATTTTTTTGTCCCTGTTGAAAAGATATGCCCTGCCTGCGCCGTCGTAGCTGTACGCTTCCAGCAGGGCGTTTGTTTTTGCATCATACCTTTTTTCCGATATTGTTGTCAGATCATCATGATTGATTTCAACATCATTTATATAAAGGTTGCCTTCGCGGACTACCACATGATAATATTTTATTCCATCCCTGTTTTTAAGATTTATTGATGCCTTTGCAGTAACATAGCCCACGTCACTGCTGATAAAATCGGTTATTTCGAAATATTCTGATGCGGGGATGCCGGGATTCCTGAAAACCGGCCCGGCCAGGATGATATGCTGGAATACGATTAGTATCATCAGCACTGCCGGAGGTATTTTTAATATTTTCCAGTTTTTTATCATTTCTCATATTACTCCACTTTTTAGTTGTCATTAATTAAAAAATATTTGTTCACGGATTCACAGGGATAGTTACGGTATACATCATTTCATTTCTGATTAATATGTTCATTATTACCGGGTAGAATCCGGCCGGGAATATTTTTGTCAAGCTGATTATTCCGTATTTCAGCATGCCTGAACTGTTTTTGAAAAGGATGACTTTTTCACGGGAACTGAATTTATTGTTGAAATAAATTCATTGTTTTACATATTATTGAAATGTAAATATTCGCGGCTGATGAACCCTTGACAGGGGTTTGATATACAGGCGCTGCCGATAAAATTTGCCGCGGCCTGCTGGAAATAGTACATTAATAAAACCAGGGAAATTATTCAGCAGATTGATATCATACAATCAGCCCGTTAAAAAGGAGAATGTATTAATGGACCCAGTATGCTACAAGGACAAGAATGTAACGGCCAGTTACTACTGCGCAAAATACAGCAGGTACCTTTGTGAGAACTGCCTTGCCTGCCAGGATCCGACAATATACTGCAAATTCCGCAAGATGTGTATGATATGGGAAGTCATAAGATTCGGCACTCCGGAGATGCAGGAAAAGGCTGTTTCAAACCTGTTAAAGGATAAACCAAATCTTGCCGCAGATGTAAAGCCCGCGGCTGAAATAAAAGGGGCTGATAAGGCTGAATCAGCTGAAATAGTATTTCTTCCCAATAACAGGGGCTTCAAGGTGGAATCGGGTAAAACTATTCTTGAAGCCGCAAGGGACAATGAAATTTATATAAATGCCAGGTGCGGGGGGAAAGGGGTCTGCGGCAGCTGCAGGGTAAAGATCCTGGAGGGCAGGGCTGATATCAAGGGCACAACCCATCTGACTAAAGAAGACATTGACATGGGTTACGTCCTTGCCTGCACTACAAAAATTACGGGCAGCATTACAGCCGAGGTCCCTGAAGAAAACAAGGCCAGGGCGCTTAAAATTGTTGAGGAAGGATTTAAGATCAGGGAAAAGCTCCTTGCCGGGAAAACGGCTACACCCTTTGTTTCGGTATATCACCTGGAATTGCCTGCTCCCACTCTGGACGACCCGTCAAGTGATCTTGACAGGGTAAACAAGGTTTTAAAAATCCATGGCGTAGACTGCGACGCAAACTGCATAAGCCTTCCGGCTCTTGCGGAACTGTCATCGGACTTGAGAAGATATAACTGGAAGGTCAATATCACACTCCTTGACAGGGGATACTCCAGGGAGATAATCAGGACAACACCTTATGATACCGAAAGGAAGCATTACGGCCTTGCAGTGGACATGGGTACAACCTCTGTTGTGGCCTATCTTGTTGATCTCACGAATGCCGAAGTGGCCGGCGTAGCATCGACCCAGAACAGGCAGGTGGTCTTCGGTGAGGATGTCATATCCAGGATTATAAGCGCAAAGGGGGCCGAGGGGCTTGAGAGGCTCCATGGGTATGCGATGAAAACCATTAATGGCCTTATCAACGAACTGGTCACCGTGGGGAAGATACACAGAAGGGACATCCTCTCCTTTGTTGTCGCGGGAAATACCGTAATGACCCAGTCGGTCCTTAAGCTCGACCCGAGCAGCATAAGGACCGAGCCCTATGTCCCGGTTGCAGTCAGGTTCCCCATATGGCAGGCCAGGGACATTGGCCTGGACATTCACCCCCATGGCGGCGTTTTCGTTGTGCCGGGAAATGCCGCCTATGTCGGGGGGGACATCACAGCCGGCATCATTGCCTCGGGCCTTAATACGAAGGAAAACATAACCCTTTTCATCGATGTGGGGACAAACGGCGAGATGGTACTGGGCACCAAAAACTGGATGATGACGGCCTCCTGTTCCGCGGGACCCGCGTTTGAAGGGGGCGGAATCCGTCACGGGATGAGGGCGCTTCCGGGAGCCATTGACGATGTTACCATTGATCCCGTGTCGCTTGAGCCGTCAATCAGCGTAATCGACGGCTTCCCTCCCGCGGGAATCTGCGGCAGCGGCATGATTTCCCTCATAGGCTCGCTTTATCTTGCCGGGATACTCGATTCCTCGGGGAAATTCAACGAAAATCTCATGACTGACAGGGTGGCCTCTGATGAATACGGCAAGAGGTACATCATTGCCAGGGAGAAGGACTCGGGAATCGAAGAGGACATCTTCCTGGCAGAAAGCGATATCGCAATCCTGATCCAGAGCAAGGCCGCCATATACAGCGGATTCATGACCCTCCTTAAAAGCGCAGGTGTGACAATCAATGAGGTGAACGAGTTCCTCATCGCCGGGGGTTTCGGGAGATATATTAATTTTAAAATGGCCATACTGATGGGGCTCCTCCCAGATATTGATCTGGAAAAATTTAAATATCTTGGAAACAGCTCAATAGCCGGGGCCTATCTTGCCCTGGTCTCGGCGGATATCAGGAAAGAGCTCTGCGAGATATCGAAAAAAATGACCTATGTCGATTTTTCATCATCAACGCTATTTTATGACGAGTACAGGCAGGCCATGTTTCTTCCGCATACCGATGTTAAAAGTTTTCCCAGCGTCATGGAGATAGTCAATGATAATAAGAAACTTCAGAAGAAGCGGCAGGTATAATTTATTTTCCCTTTAATATATCAGAAAGTTGTTTTGTAAATTCCATGACTTTCACGCTTAGCGGGATGCTCAGTGAACCTGCGCCGCAGCTCGGCGTGATAATGGACTGGGACAGAACCATGTCCTCACTGAAACCCTTTTTTGCGCATGCTTTTAAGACCGCCCGGAAATTTTTTTCCACTTCCGCGATGGATAGGCTCTCTATTTTTTCAGCAAGGGTGGGGACAATGCCCCAGGCAATAGCCTTTCCCTTTTCAAGGTACTCCCCCAGATTCGATGAATTAATGAATTTATCTGTGATAACATCGTCAGATGCGTCAAAATTTATTATCTCCAGGTCAAGGCCGAGCAGTTCCTCCCAGTCGGCATTGCCGCAGCAGTGCATTCCGGGGATGCCACCGGCATCAATGATTCCCTTAATGATCTCCCTGAAGGAATCCATGGCTGTATCCTTTTCAATGGAATAAAATCCTGAACCGATAATGGACAGTGACGGCTCATCAATGAATATGACAACATCGGGATGGAGTTCCTTCAGCTTTTGTATCTGCCACCTGGCTGTCATGATTCCGTTTTTTATAATTGCATCGAATAGTTCCGGCTTGTAGATTGCCAGTTTCCCGTCGGCCCTGTCAGTGATAACTCCGTGGGTCATGGGGCCGACTATCTGCCCCTTTACCGCAAAAGCATTTTTCATGTCTTTTGACTGAGCATTTTTCATGAAGGCATAAAACCCTGAACCGGAATTTTCATCGATACCGAAATATTCAATATCATCATTTATTATTTTCGTATAGAATTTATCAAGCTCCATGGGAAGGTCACCGGTGGTGTCGAATCCCGATTTTTTATTTTGAGGATCAATATAAAATGTGGGGAGTTTTTTGCTGAACTGGTTGTTGAACTCTTCGTATATGCTCATTTTTGGAAGTTGGGGCCATGCAGGCAGACGGGGTATGGTTTCAAATATAATTCTGCATGCCTCATCCGGATCGGTATGGGGGAGGCTGCCAATGGCTGATGCAATTGCTTCCGGTTTTTTTTTCATTTCTTTCACCTTTTTTATAAATAAGCCATGATGCATTCTATGAAACAATTTAATTTTTTGACAGGGTGTCCACTCCTGCCGAAACCTGTGATGATGAATATAATTTAGCAAATAGCCCCTTTCATGTCCAATGAAAATATACCCGCAGTTAAATTTTTCGCATCTTTTTAACAGGTAAATATAACAAGTATCATTGAACCGCCTGTTTTAATAATTCGGATTTCCCTTGATTCCATTTTTATATTATTCTATTATGCAAAATATAATCATTATAAATGGTTATTTACTTGACAGAAATTTTTCACTTTTCAATATAAAGTCAATGATTTGCAATTTTTTAATATTTTTCGCTCTGTTCAATGTATGCGATGAGGTTTGATTTATGAATATTGATCTTATTGTCCACAGGCAGATTAATGCCAGGGATATTCTGGTCAGTGGCGATAAGTGGAAGGAGTTGTATGATTTTTTCCAGGAAGGCGTAAAGAAGTACGGTATATATTTTTATAACTATAAAGACAGCCCCATGCCGTTCTACATCGGCAAGTGTACAGCCAAATCCTTCAACATCCTCGGGAAAGTTTGGGACGAACTTGACGACTGCGAAAGGGGCTCCACGTGGCTCGGAAGGGATATTTCGCTTTTACAGGAGTATGAGCCCTTTAATGAGGATGATGAAGAAGGCAATTCCCTGAATCCATGGAAGAAACTTACCGGAAAAAATCTGAAGAACCGCATAAAAAGGTTCATGAACTATATCACAGTCACCTTTACCTTTGTCAACATGAATGAGGAGGCCAGGGTGGTGGATAAAATTCTCACCGACCTGGAGGTTGTTTTGCAGGAGCGTATGATCGAGAGAAATGTCCTGAATGTCAAATGGGTGAATGCATCCAACCTGAACAATATCGAAATTGCAAAGGATTATACGGTCACCATGAAATACAACATCGACGGGAATTATATTATAATTGATCCATCCCTTTTTATCTGATCCGATCCTTTTTCAGCAGTCATCCCCTGAGCTTTCCCGTTAAGGCTGCGAGTTTTTCCCATTTCATGTCGGTTTCAATCTGAATCTTTTTAATGTCCCTTTTTTTTAAATGTGAAAAGCGGCCCTGCATGTTCAGGTATGATTCAACAGGCAATCCTGCCGGTTTAACAGTCAAATGATATTCCTCTCCGTTTACTATTTCAAAAAGGGGAAAAATTTTTGTATCCGTGGCAAGCCTGGCTGCCTTGATGGAATGTTCCGACGGCATCTTCCATCCCGCAGGGCACGGGGAGAGGAGGTGGATAAAGCGAAGGCCTCTGAGTTTTTTTGCCTTCTCAAGCTTGGTAATATAATCGTCGGGAAATGCTATATTGGCTGTTGCTATGTAGGGTATGCCGTGGGCAGCCATGATCGCGGTAATATTTTTTTTTGGCCCCTCCTTGGGGTGGTTTGACGGAGTGGTTGTTGTCCATGCCATTTCGGGCGTTGCCGAGCTTCTCTGGATTCCGGTGTTCATGTAGGCTTCATTGTCGTAACAGATATACAGGAAGTTCTCATTCCGTTCAGCTGCCCCGGAGAGAGCCTGGAGCCCGATATCCATGGTGCCTCCGTCGCCGGCCCATGCCAGTACGGTTGTATCCCTTCTCCCCCGGATCTCAAGCGCGGCGGATACTCCCGATGCAGCAGAGGCTGCGGTTTCAAAGGCGGTATGGAGCACAGGGACATTGATCGACGTCTGGGGATAGGGCCCGCATATGACCGATGAGCAGCATGCCGGCAGTACCAGGATTGTTTTCGGCCCCAGTACATTCAGGGCCATCCTGAGGCCCACCGATGCCCCGCAGCCCTGGCATGCCAGGTGGCCCGGAGTTATCATCTCATCATTGGTTAAAAAACGCTCCCTGGTGTTCATCATGCACCTCCGCCTTTATTAAGCCCCTTCCATATGATGGATTTGCCGGAGCGTGAATCTGATTCAGAGTCAATGATGATTGATTTTATCAACTCCGGAGTGACATCCCTGCCGCCCAGGCCCGCGATGATCCCGATGACATCCGGGGGATTCGGGGCTGAATAGAGCGCGCTTTTCACCTCCTGCGCGAAGATGCCTCCCAGTCCCGGAGAGAGGTTTCTGTCTATCACTATGGCAAGTTTTTTTCCGTCCAGAGCCCTCCGTATCTCCTCTGCCGGGAACGGGCGGAAGAGCCTTATTTTCAGGAGGCCCACGCGTTCACCATCCTTTCTCATGGCGTCAATGACGGATCGCACTGTCCCTGCCATGGTACTTGCGCAGATTATCACTTTCCCGGCATCGTGGAGCATGTATGTTTCAATGATGCCGTAACCTCTTCCGAATATTTCATTGTATTCACCGGCTGATCCGGTGAATACTTCTTCAACTTTTTCCATGGCACACTGCTGGTCATGGCGCATCTCCATGAAGTATTTCGGTGAAGCCATGCTTCCCAGGGCCGCGGGATGTTTTATGTCCAGGAATACACCGGGGCTGTATGCCGGGAGAAAGGAGTCAACTTCACCCTGTTCCGGGATGTCCACGGGTTCCGATGTATGGGAGAGGTAGAAGGCATCATAGGCAATCATTACGGGGAGCATGACCGTTTCGGCAATGCGGTATGCCATGACGGTCAGGTCAAAGATCTCCTGCCCGGTCTCGCAGTAGACCTGGATCCAGCCGGTGTCGCGCTGCGACAGGGAATCGGTCTGGTCGGCCCAGATGTTCCACGACGGCGCAAGGGCCCTGTTGACGTTTACCATGACAACGGGAAGCCGCGCGCCCGATGTCCAGTGGAGGAGCTCATGCATGAGCGCAAGCCCCTGGGACGATGTGGCAGTGAAGGTCCGTGCCCCGGCTGATGAGGCCCCGATGAGGCTTGCCAGGGCAGAATGTTCTGATTCCACCTTGAGAAATCGGGCTTTCAAATCCCCACTGCCGCAAAGTTCCGAGAGGAATTCCACAATCTGGGTCTGCGGGGTTATAGGATATGCGGATATCACCTCCACCCTTGAACGGAGCACGGCATAGGATGCTGAATAATTTCCAATGATAACTTTTTTCACCGGTCACCCTCCATATCCATCCGTATGAATCCGCCCGGGCACTCCTCGGCGCAAATTCCGCACCCCTTGCAGTGGTCATAGTCAATTACAATGCCGGTGCCGTCCTTCTGTTTCGTTATGGAATAATCCGGGCAGAAGAGGATGCAGTTTCTGCACAGTGTGCATTTACCGCACTGGAAACACCGCATTGCCTCGGAAACGGCGCTCTCGTTATCCAGCCCTGATTTGATCTCTTTAAAGTTTGTTTTTCTCGCTTCCGGGTTCAGCTTATGTCCGGCTTTCCTGACGCCACGTCTATAATAGGCATGGTTTATTTTTATTTCAGCGCATGATGCCTGTGCCTGTATGCCTCTTGTATCAGCCGGTTTTTTTATGAGGTCAAGGTATCGCATAAAGGAGTGGCCTCCGCTGCAGATGGATGTTTTATCAAATACTTCATCCAAGTTCAGCCGGTTGATATGCGCATCCATGAATATGGCAGCCTTTTTTCCCGATGCAAGGGCGTTCACCACGAGCCGTGGATGGGGCAGGATGTCGCCCCCGGCAAATATGCCTGCCATGGATGTCCTCCCGAACCTGTCAGTAATGATGCCTGAAGAATCATGGGCGATGAAATCTTCCCCCCACGGGATGCCGGCTGCCTCCCCGATCGCTGAAATAACATCATCGGCCCTGAGTGAAAACTCCGACCCCTTTAATTCTGACAATATCCCTTTCCTTTTTTTTCCGCTATTGCCCGGCGACACCCTGACGCATGTAACACCTGTTATTTTACCTTTTTTTGTTATGATTTCCCTGGCAATAGAGCCGGTGATTATCTCAACACCTTCTTCAATAGCATCCTCCACCTCATTCCTGAATGCAGGCATATCATCCAATTCTCTTCGATAAAGGATAAGCGGTTTTTTTCCGGCCCGGAGGAGGCTCCGCGCAGTGTCTATGGCAGTGTTTCCTCCACCGATTATTATCACATTGTCCCCGAAGGTCCCGGCTATTTCCCTTCCGGTCATCGCAAGGACTTCTTTCCCAGGCCTCACAAGAGAATTATCCCCTGATATGCCTTCAGGTTTAATGGAATTACCTGCGCCGGTTCCAAGGAAGATGTATTGATATTTTTTCAGATCACCGAATGTAAAGTCTTTTCCCAGGGATTGTCCCGGGATAATTTCAGGCTTCAAAGCAAGAAGATCTTTCAGCGAGGAATCGAGGATTTTTTCCGGGAGCCGGTATTCCGGTATTCCATACCTGAGGATTCCGCCGATTTTGCGGCCAGCATCGAAGATGGTAACCCTGTGCCCCAGGAGGAGAAGATAATATGCGGCAGCAATGCCCGAAGGGCCACCGCCTATAACGGCAATTTTTTTACCTGCAGCCTTCCTGATCCTATGGGGTCCCGGTGACGGTTCATCGCCAGAAATCCTCTCCAGCGCATGGATTGCAATGGCCTCATCGAAATCCTTCCTGGAACAGCTCGATTCGCAGGGGTGCGGGCATACCCTCCCGCATATGGAGGGCAGGGGGTTTTCCCACCGGGCCAGGGCTGCCGCTTTTTTCATCCTCCCGCTGCCGATTTCCTTTATGATAGAGGACACCGGCACCGCAAGGGGGCAGGCTGCTTCGCATGGCGAAATCCTTGATGCCGCTTCAGGAAAGACATATCCCCAGTTTCCCGTGTAATTATTTTTCATGGATATGTTTGATACAGATACCATGGGTATCACAGGGCTGTTGGAACTATTTTTTTTTATTGTCATGGGTTTATTATTTCAAGTTATGGCAACTATTTAGTTAATAATATTTACTCACGGATTCAAAGATCTATTCATGCCCTCACCCCCGTCCCCTCTCCCGAAGTAGGGCGAGGGGTGTCTGTTTCCAGTTTTGTATCACCCTTTTGAATAGAGTGCGACTGTGTCAAAGGCCTCCCGTGCGGCCAATGCATTTTCCTTCTGCTTGAACGGGACCTCCTGGTGTATGGCCTCTTCTATGGAATCGAATTTCAGCATCCCGGTAAAAGATGCAAAGGCCCCGGCAATGGCGGTATTGATGATGGGGGATGTTGCGGTCCCGAGCCCGTGTTTCAGAGCTATTGACGTTGCATCCACATAGCCGGTTCTGAATCTGCCAAAATCCATACCGGCGATCCTCTTTTCGCCTGCATTGATAAGGATGGTCCCCTTTTCACCGAGCCCCTCGCAGACATTTACGGCCTCAACAAGGGTATGGTCCAGTACAATGATATGCCCGGGGGTATAGACTTCAGACCTGAGATTGATGGGCACGGTGTCGATACGGACAAAGGCGCAGATGGGCGCGCCCCTTCGCTCAACCCCGAAAGCAGGAAAGGACTGGACCTGGAACCCTTCAATGTAAAAGGAGACAGCGAGGATTTTTGAAGCTATAACAGCCCCCTGCCCCCCGCGCCCATGGATCCTTATCTCAATCACATTTAGAAATCCTTTGGTAAAATAAAAAACATTATTCAGTATTAATAATTGCTCACGGATTCAATGGGATGTTCACGGATTATTTTTTTCCCTTCAAAACTGTGCCCTCACCCGCGCTCTGCGCGCCCTCTCCCAGTAGGGCGAGGGCTTCTTAAATATAATTTTTAATAACCACTACCCCCCTCTCCCTATTCCGGGAGAGGCGACAAGCAGGATGCTTTAGTGTCGAGCGCGGACACGGATGTCCAAAAAAGCGCTCGACGAGACGGGGGTGAGGGCATTTTCATAGTTATGCTTTCAAGGCAAAGTTTTTCCCGTATTCAAAGCATTTTGCCGCAGTATCGCCGTCGGGGTTCCACTGGGACCTTAGCCCTTCATCTGACACCTCAAATCCCGACTCTGCCAGGAGCCCGTTCAATAGCTTTACCGATTCACCGCTCCACCCGTAGGTGCCGAAACTTCCCCCTTTTTTACCCTTAAATCCCAGGCCCTTTATCTCTTCCATGATCCCGGCAACGCCGCTCAGTATCCCCCTGTTTACCGTGGGAGACCCGACGATGAGACCCTTTGATTTAAAGACCTCGGTTATAATGTCATTCTTGTCTCCGGTGGATATCTTGAGCATTTTCACCACAACCCCGGGGTCGCCCTCGCGGATCCCCCTGACGATATTCTCGGCCATGATCCTTGTGCCGTTCCACATGGAATCGTAGATGACGGTTATCTGGTTTTCTTTATAAGAATCGGCCCATTCCATATACTTTTTAATGATCTGCGCAGGGTCCTTTCTCCACATGACGCCGTGGCTCGGGCAGATGATGTCCAGGGGGAGGTTCATGGCAGTGACGTCCTGGATTTTTTTCGTCACCATCTTATTGAAGGGAGTGAGGATGTTGGCATAGTACTTGATACATTCATGAAGGAGCTCGTACTGGTCCACCAGGTCATTATACATCAGCTCCGACGCATAGTGGTGGCCGAAGGCATCGCTGCTGAAGAGGATGTTGTCGCCTGTCAGGTAGGAGAACATGGTGTCGGGCCAGTGGAGCATTGCCGCTTCAACAAAGACAAGGTCCTTTGAGCCAAGGTTCAGCCTGTCCCCGGTTTTAACAGTTTTATAATTCCACTCTTTATGGTACTGCCCCTTGAGAGATTTTACCCCGTTTGCAGTGCAGTAAATGGGTGTTTCAGGGATGAGCCTCATGAGCTCGGGCAGAGAACCGCTGTGGTCCACTTCACCGTGGTTCACGATGATGTAATCTATCTTCTTCAGATCCACGGTTTCGGAAAGCCTGCTGATAAATTCTCCTGAAAACGGCTCCCATACCGTGTCTATGAGGGCGGTTTTATCCTCCGTAATCAGGTATGAATTGTAGGATGACCCTTTGTGCGTGGAATATTCGTCGCCGTGAAATTTTTTCAGTTCCCAGTCGATTTTCCCCACCCAGTGTACATTGTTTTTTATATTGAAACTCATTATTTTCTCCATGGATTTATAGCATTAATTTCAAAATAGCAGGATAAAAAGATATGTCAATTAAATATTTAAATAATTGTATCTTGAAATGTAGCAATACTATATAATTTGTTTCTCCTCTACTTAATGCCCTCACCCCCGTCCCCTCTCCCGGAATAGGGAGAGGGGTGCCTTTTTCATGTTTTTGTATTAAAGCAAAGAATAATTTATATCTATTTCAATTTTATACTCAATCCGTAATAATAATCAATAGAGGTAGTTAATTCATATTGTGGTGTAATTTTTTAATATCGGAAATTATTTTTTATTATGCAGTTCATGCCTCAGTGCCCTTCTCCCTACCGGGAGAGGGGCGCGCCAGCAGGCGGGGGTGAGGGCACGGGGTTCATTTTTCACTTAAATTTCCCAGTCAGGATTTTGAACAGCACCGGCCCATAGTTCTTCCTGTGGCTTTCTATGGATCCAATGGGGAGTTCAAAGGTGATGAGGTGGATATTGTTCTCCTCTGCCCATGTGCCGAAGGAACCGGGGGTTGCATATCCGATGCTCCCCACAAGGGGAAGGCCGGTCTCTCCTGAGAGCCAATTGCCTCGAACGGACAGGCGTGGGTCGTCTATGCAACCCAGGGGGGCATGGATTGATATGATGATCTCAGGTGAAATCTCTTCAACAAGTTTTATGATTGCCGGGGTTTCCGGTTCCGATCCGGGAGAGGTCCCCGGGCTCAGTACCGTGTCCATGGGTTCGTCGCTGAACCAGTTGTGGCATACGGGCTCAGGGGACCAGTTTGCCGTGGGAAAGTTCCTGTTCAGGTCAACTCCGGCACTGTTGCCCCTGGTGCCACGTGCTATGCCGTCGGGATTGAGCGATGTAACTGCAGATGCTGCCAGCCTGTTCCGGGGAATCATCCGGAGCACTGAAGAGAGGAGTACCGTGCCTTCGGGCTCGGTGCCGTGCTGGCCGGCTACTACAAGGCACCGGGGCTGCCCGGCGCCGGGCCCGAATACCTCCAGCGGGGCCCCCATCCTGCTCCTGCCGAAATTTCTCACGGCATGGTCTATGCTCCCCCGTTTCTGCCTGGGAAGGTGCCGGATATCAATTATTTTAATATTATCAGCCATAATAATCAGCCTGTATTATTGATTTATTCATTGGCAATACTTTTATAGGTCATGAAATACGCCATTTACCGTAAGTCAATAGAATATAACATGATATATTGTTGTAATTGTTTTCCTGTATATAAAAAAAATTTGACAAACCTGGAATTATCGGTATATTGAATTATGAGAAAAATTTGAAATCAGGAGGTTTTACATGTCAGATGTACAAAGACCAACATTATTAACAATATTGGGGGTTCTTGCAATAATCGGCGGTGTCTTGAGTATTATTGGTGGGATTGTCTTCCTCATAGCTGCATTCGGCGCATTTACACTCAGCGTAATCTGGGGTCTTCTCGCCTTGATTGTTGCTGCTCTTACCCTGGGCGGCGGGGTTATCGGACTCATGGCAGGCATCAAGATCATGGGCAATAAACCCAAAGGTGTCAGCCAGCTGAAACTTTACACCTATATCGGTATCGGGTCTTCCATTCTGTGGCAGATAATTTCCGCGGGCGCATTGAAACAGCCTTTTTCCGTGGGCGATTTATTCAAAAATCTGATAATACCGGTAATAATTTTAGTTCTGCTCTTCACCCAGCAGTCTGTTAAGGATTATGAGCAGAAAGTAGGGTAGGTTCTGCTCATGCCCTCACCCCCGGCCCCTCTCCCGAAATAGGGAGAGGGGTGTTAGTTTTACCTATAATTCCTTAAAAATAAATAATTGTCATTACTATTTATATAGGAAATAATTTAAAGATTTTAATTGAAAATATTTAAAACATGTATAATAGCCCTCGCCCTACTGGGAGAGGGTGCGCAGAGCGCGGGTGAGGGCATTAGTTTTATCCTACCCCTTAATCCTATACCTCTTCAAACTCAGGGAATTCGTCACAACCGATACCGAACTGAAGGCCATGGCTGCACCTGCAATAATCGGGTTGAGAAGCCCCATGGCAGCAAAGGGTATTCCAATGACATTATAGAAGAAGGCCCAGAAGAGGTTCTGCTTTATCTTCCTCATGGTCTTTTTTGACAGGAGTATGGCCGATACAGCGTTCTTCAAGCTGCTCCCTGCAAGGGTGATGTCGCCCGATTCTATGGCAATGTCGCTCCCGGTCCCCATGGCCATGCCGATGTCCGCGGTGGCAAGGGCAGGGGCGTCATTGATCCCGTCTCCCACCATGGCCACAACCATCCCCTTATTCTGGAGCTTTTTAATTTCGGCAGCCTTGTTCTCGGGAAGCACCTGGGAGATTATATGGCTGCTCTCTATGCCGGCCTGGGCCCCGATGGCGGCGGCGGTTCTTGCATTGTCTCCGGTCATCATGTAGACCTGTATGTTCATTGCCTGTAATTTTCCGATGGCCTCTGCCGAGTCTTCCCGTATGGTGTCTGCAACGGCGATGATACCCATGAGCTTTCCGTCAGCGGCAATATAAATTGCGGTTTTCCCCTCTCCCTCGAGCCGATGAGAAATGGAATCTTCCGTAGTTATGGAGATATTATCCTCGGCCATGAGCGACCTTGTGCCTGCAAGGATGGAAAGGCCTTTGTACTGCGCCTTCACCCCCTTTCCCGGTATGGCAATGAAGTTTTCGGGGTCGTCGATGCTGCCGGTCCTAACCTTTCCCATGGCATAGATGGCCCTCCCCAGGGGGTGTTCCGATTTTTTTTCCGCTACAGAAGCATATTCAATAAGGAGCCCTTCGTCTGTCCCGCCAAGGGGGATGATGTCGGTCACCGACGGTTCGCCCCTGGTTATGGTGCCGGTCTTGTCCAGGACCACGGCATGTATCTTCAGCGCCAGCTCCAGGCTCTCCACGTTTTTAATGAGAATGCCGTGTTCCGCACCAAGGCCTGTGCCCACCATGATGGCCGTGGGCGTTGCAAGCCCCAGGGCGCAGGGGCAGGCGATGACGAGCACCGAGACTGCTGCGATGATCCCCATGGAGGTATTCCCGAAAACAAGGCTCCAGAGGGCAAAGGTGATGATGGCGATGAGGAGCACTGCAGGCACAAAGACCCCGGCAACTTTGTCTGCCAGTTTCTGTATGGGGGCCTTTGACCCCTGGGCCTCCTCCACTACTTTTATTATCCTTGCAAGTACGGTATCCTTCCCGATCCTTGTGGCTTTAAAAGTAATGGACCCGTTCCGGTTTATGGTGCCGCCGATGATTCTATCTCCTTCCTTTTTGTCCACGGGCATGCTCTCGCCGGTAATCATGCTCTCGTCAACTGCTGAGAAGCCGCTCACCACCGTGCCGTCCACGGGGATCCTCTCGCCGGGCCGCACTGATATGATATCGCCGGTGATTACGCGTTCAATGGGGATCTCGGTTTCTTTCCCGTCCCTGATTACCGTTGCCGTTTTCGGCTGGAGCCCCATGAGCTTTTTTATGGCCTCGGAAGTCTTTCCCTTGGCCCCGGCTTCGAGATATTTTCCCAGGAGGACAAGGGTGATGATGAGCGCCGATGCCTCAAAGTAGAGGTCGCCTTTCACTCCCGCTGGAAGTTCCTTGAAAAATCCATTGTAAATGCTGAAAAAATATGCAGCGCTTGTGCCCATGGCTACCAGGAGGTCCATTCCGGGGCTCAGCGACTTCAGGCTTTTCCACCCGTTCCGGTAAAATCTCCACCCGATGAAAAACTGGACTGGAGATGCCACAATAAGCTGGAATAAGGGGTGGTGTAGGATATCGATATGGAAATTGATGATCTCCAGGGTCATGGCAAGGATGAGAGGGGAACTGAGGACAATTGACAGTATGAGCCTCAGCCTGAGCCCGCGGATCTCTTTTTCACGGGCTTCTTTTTCATGGTCCCTGGAATCATGGCTTATCTCTTCGGCTTTGTACCCTGCGGTTTCAACAGCTTTTATCATTTCAGTTACAGAAGAGTTCAGGGGATCATATTCCACAGTTGCCCGTTCCGTGGCCAGGTTTACTGAGGCATTTGTTACCCCGGGCACGCCTTTCAGGGCCTTTTCAACCCTGGCGGAACAGGAGGCGCAGGTCATGCCGAAAATGGCAATCTCAGCAGCGGCAGGACCTTCGACTGGCCTCTCCTTTTCTATAACTCCGAAGCCCAGGCCCCTGATTTTATCCATAATTGCGGGTTCATCTATGACAGTATCGTCATATTCAACAGCAGCCCGTTCCATTGCGAGGTTTACGGCCACGCTTTTTATTCCGTCCTGTCCACCCAGTGTTTTCTCAATCCTGAGGGCGCACGAGGCGCAGGACATTCCGGTTATTCCAATGACATCTTTTTTCATATGGTTATTTCACTCCAGAAGGCATATACTCATACTCCCTAGGAGTATATATAGTAATTTGTACACCTGAAGTCAAGCTTTTAATTGTGAAATAGTGTTTAAAATTAGGAACATCCCGGTATTTTCCAGTTGCGGAGACATTACTCTGAGCTGGTGGTAAACGGGTAGGGTTTGCTCTGAGCCAGAGGCGTTACTCTGAGCATGGCTAGTTGGTTAAGGTTTTGCTCTGAGCAAGGCTAAGTAATTGAGACATTAGACATTACTCTGAGCATCATTTCTAAAAAAATTCCATTTTTCTAAAAATTTTTCCTTGACAAAAAAAGGCAATACTTGACTATTCTTATCAAGTTAGTAGGATTGTTTGTTTCAATCATTTATTGACCCTAAATTATATTACACGAGGCTGGTATGAAAATAATAATTAATGGAAAAGAAGATTCAATAACTCCTTTGGATGGGAAGATAAATATTAACGAACTTCTTGCAATAAAAAATGTTGAAATGCCGGATATGGTATCGGTAGAACTGAATGAAGTTATATTGAACAGGGCCGATTTCGTTAATACCTTTATAAATCATGGTGATAGGGTGGAATTCCTCTATTTCATGGGCGGAGGGGCTGCCTGAGATTAACCCCTGGTTTAGGGTAAAACTATGGAGGCTGAGTATGGATTTTACAGAAGAACAGGTTGAGAGGTACAGCAGAAACATCCTTCTTGATGATGTGGGCGGCACAGGCCAGAGGAAGCTCCTCGATTCCAGCGTCCTGATAATAGGCGCCGGCGGGCTTGGATCTCCGGCTGCGCTTTATCTGGCAGCTGCCGGCGTGGGCACTATCGGAATTGTTGATGATGACCATGTTGAGCTCTCAAATCTGCAGAGGCAGGTAATCCACTTTACTTCGGATATCAGCAGGCCCAAGGCCGAATCGGCAGCGGAAAAGATGAGGCTCCTCAATCCCGGTGTAACAGTCATCCCTGTCATGGAGAGGCTCATGGCCGGGAACATAGTATCAGTCATAAAGGATTATGACTTCATCATCGACGGCACCGATAATTTTCCTTCCAAGTTCCTCATTAACGATGCCTGCGTGCTTGGAGGAAAACCATTTTCCCATGGCGGCATCCTGAGGTTCTACGGGCAGACCCTGACCTATGTGCCGGGGTCAGCATGCTACCGGTGCCTCTTTCAGACTCTGCCGCCCAGGGGGACTGTCCCTTCATGCGGTGAAGCCGGCATACTTGGCGTGGTGGCCGGTATCCTCGGGATGATCCAGGCATCGGAAGCGCTCCGGTACATCCTGGGCATCGGGGAGCTCCTCACCAACAGGCTCCTGTATATGGACCAGCTTACCGTGGAGTTCAGGAAACTGAATACAAAGCCCAACCCCAACTGCCCGGTGTGCGGCGAAAACCGCACCATTCTTGAGCCAGTGGACTATGAACAGCCGGCCTGCAGTTTGAAAGAGGGGCCTGCCGCAAAGGTAAACCTTTGATGATGATCATAAGAAGAGGAGCATAAAGGTGGCAATGAGAATAAAGAGCAGTATAATCGCCGGGATGATAAGACACGCTGAAAATGATGCCCCCCTGGAAGCCTGCGGATACCTTGCCGGCAGAGGCAATCATGCGGTAAAAATGTACGCCATGGCCAACATGGATGGCAGCCCTGAGCACTATACCTTCAGCCCGGAAGAACAGTTCCGCGTGATAAAGGATGCAAGGAAAGAGGGGCTGGATATTGTCGCGGTTTATCACAGCCACCCCCGGTCGCCTTCTGTAATGTCTGCAGAGGACATGAAGCTTGCCTTTGATAAATCCATAAGCTATGTTATCATCTCCCTGGAAAAGGGGACGGCGGACCTGAAATCCTACAAGTTTACAAAAGGGACTGTTGAACAGGAGGACATTGAAGAAGTGAAACTGAATTTTTATGAAATACCTGAATTGTACATACACGAGCTCGATGCCTTTGAGAAAGTGACGAAGGACTTCATAGAAGGGTCTCTCGCCCAGGTGGAATACAGGGCCCACAGGGTCAGTTTCGGGATCTATGAGCAGAGGACAAACGGCACCTACATGGTTCGTATCCGCTGCACGGCCGGCGGCATGACCCCTGCCCAGCTCGCCGTTACCGCTGATCTCGCCGGCCGATACGGTTCAGGCAGGATCCATGTGACAACGAGGCAGGAGGTCCAGATTCATGACGTGAAGGTTGACGGGCTGGGCCCGGTATTGAGGGAGCTTTTAACCATCGGCCTTTCCACGCGGGGGGGCGGCGGTAATACTGTGCGGAATATTACGGTTCCGGAGGATTCAGGCATCAGTGAAGACGAAATTTTTGATGTGACACCCCATTCAGTTGCTCTAACCTCCAGGCTCATCAGGGACCAGGATTCATGGAACCTGCCGAGGAAATTCAAGATCGGTTTTGCTTCAGCCCCGGGGCACCGGGAGAGAATTATCGTGCAGGACCTGGGATTTGAAGCAGTGATCAGGGACGGGAGAAGGGGCTTCAGGGTATTCGGAGCAGGCGGGATGGGCGCGAAGCCCATGATGGCAGAACTTATACATGACTTCATCGAAGAGAAGGATATATACCGCGTCTCAACGGCAATGAAACGGCTTTTTGACAAACATGGGAACAGGAGGAACAGGTATGCTGCAAGGCTCAGGTTTGTCTGGAAAAATCTTGGAAGGAAGGAATTCCTCAGGCTCTACAACGGGGAGCTGGATCAGCTTGATAAGGATGATATGGGTCTGTTGTTCAATGAAATAATAAATGAAGGGACATCGACGGCGCTGGAATCCGTGAACGGAGAGGGACCTGAATTCGAATTATGGAAAAGCAGATATGTACTGGGTCAGAAGCAGGCCGGGCTTACATCGGTCCTTATCCCCCTTAGCCTGGGTGATATAAGCTCA
Source organism: Spirochaetia bacterium (assembly GCA_009885955.1). Lineage (GTDB taxonomy): Bacteria > Spirochaetota > UBA4802 > UBA4802 > UBA5550 > VFJS01. The sequence goes on from VFJS01000056.1 coordinate 57,332, forward strand.
GTGGATGCTCTGGAACTTGCGCGTTTTCTTGAACCCTTCGGGGAGAATGTACTACGCTTTTCCCAGGCGCAGAATATAGTCCTGAGAAATATACCGGAAGGGCTCCTGGGGAATGTCAGCCGGCATGTGGCAAAGCGCTATCCCCTTGCATCGGGGCCGTCGCTTTCAGGAAATGCCGTGTCATGCGCAGGCGCGGACACATGCAGGCTGGGCCTGTGCCTCTCCAGAAATCTCCTCTCCGCCGTTTACTCTGAGCTTGGAAAGACCGGTGTGGATCTGGATGGATTGAAGGATGTGAAAGTCCGGATTTCCGGATGCCCCAATGCCTGCGGCCAGCACCACGGCGCAGACATAGGCTTTTTCGGAAAAGTTTCGCGGAAGGATGACAGGTCTTATCCTGCATATTATATTGTCGCGGGCCAGGGGCTGAACAGCGGTACTCCTGTTTTTGCCGAAAGGCTGGGTGAGATAAGCGCAAGGAATGTACCATTATTTTTACGCGAGATTCTTGAAGCCTATGCGGCTGCGGGAGGCGCGGAAACAGGTTTCAGTGGATTTATTGAATCCGGAAGGAATGGTAAGATCAGGACAATCCTGGACAAATACAGCCAGGTCCCGGGTTTTGATGAAGATAAAAATTACTATTTTGACTGGGGGGCCGATGAGGCCTTCTCCATCGCGGGCATGGGAAGGGGGGAATGCGCTGCCGGGCTCTTTGACATCATAGACCACGACGCCGACCTGATCAGGAAAAATATTGAAGGCCTCAGCTCTGAAAGGGATGAGGATAAAATCAGAACGTCCCTGGCGGATATTGTCTTTTCATCATCAAGGATGCTCCTTGTGACAAAGGGGATTGAGCCTCGTGGCAGGGCCGAAGTTTTCAGCCAATTCATTGGTTCATTCATTAAAAAAGGATTGGTTGAAGAAAAATATTCAGGCATTGTGGAGATGGCCGGTGACGGAGATCTGGACGGCCTTCTAAAAGAGAGGGATCTGGTTGTTGAACTTTCACAGGCAGTAACCGCCCTTTATAATTCCATGGATAATTCACTCAGGTTCCCCGGGGAGGGGGAGTTAAAAACCCCTGCGGCAAAATTCAAGGACCTGAGAGGGGTGAAGTGCCCTTTGAACTTTGTCAAGGTAAAGCTCATCCTTGAAACCATGAAGGGCGGTGAGACACTTGAGATATTCCTGGACAACGGGGAGCCTATAGAAAATGTCCCCAGGTCGATTCAGAATCAGGGCGATGAGATTGTTAGCCGGAAAAGGAACGGGGATTACTGGTCAGTGACAATTAAGAAATCATGAAAATAAAAATAAAATCGTAAAAAGGCGGATTCAATGGTTGAACAGCGCTGCAGAAGCATAGTCAAAACTCTATCGTGGAGAATAACAGGTACGATAGCTACCACACTGATATCCTTCCTGATAACCGGGAGCTTTGCCTTTGCATTATCAATAGGAACCTTTGAGTTTATCGCAAAAATGTTCCTCTACTATTTTCATGAAAGGCTCTGGAACAGGATTAACCTGGGAAGGACTGCTCCGAAGAATGACTATCAGATATGATCATTTTAGAAAAAATACAATTTGCCACAGAGGCTCAGAGACACAGAGAAATGGTAATGGATTTAATAAAGGCTGGAATAAGTCAGTCATGAAGAAAGAAATTACTCACGGATTTGCACGGATAAACATGGATAAAATTGAATATGAATGATATCAATATTTGGAAAAAAAAATCCGTGAAAATCTGTGTGAATCCGTGAGCAAATATCAAAAACTGAAAAGTTCAATTGGATAAAGATTATGATAATGCCTGAAGATTTGAAATCATTGCAGAGAGAGTTTTCCGGTGCAAAGCCCCGGGAGCTGCTTGAACACTTCATGAAGATACACGGTTCCCGGATAGCCCTTGCATCGAGCCTGGGGGCTGAAGACCAGGCCCTGACACACATGATGCTGGGGATAGACCCCGGGGCAGTGATATTCTTCATCGATACCGGTAGGCTCCATCAGGAAACCTATGATACTGCTGCGAAGACCATGAAAAGATACGGCATGAGATACCAGGTCTTTTTTCCTGACAACAAGAGGGTCGAGGAGATGACCGGCGCCCACGGGCCAAATTTATTTTATGAGTCCGTGGCGCTGAGGGAGACATGCTGCCAGGTAAGAAAAGTTGAACCCCTGGAAAGGGCCCTCTCGAATATGGATGCATGGGTCACTGGCCTGCGCAGGGAACAGTCCCCTGCAAGGGCCGGACTGGAAGTCATTGAGTGGGACCCGGCGCGGAAGATGGTAAAGCTGAACCCCCTGGCATCATGGAGCAATGAGGAGCTCTGGAGCTACATCAGGGAACATGCGGTACCGTACAACAGCCTCCATGACCGCAACTTCCCCAGCATAGGATGTGCGCCCTGCACCCGGGCAATAGGGGAAGGCGAAGATACACGGGCAGGGAGATGGTGGTGGGAGGATTCAGGGGAAAAAGAATGCGGCCTCCATGTAAAGAGTCAAGAAACAGATGACAGGGGGGGATCGATATGATAATTCTTGATGAGCTGGAAAGCCAGAGTATCTATATTCTGAGAGAGGCCTACAGGGAATTTAAAAGCCTCTGCATGCTCTGGTCAATAGGAAAGGACAGCACGGTGTTATTATACCTGGCGCGGAAAGCCTTTTTCGGCCATGTTCCCATGCCGCTGGTACATATCGACACCAGGTATAAGATACCGGAGATGATAGAGTACAGGGACAACCTGGTGAAGGAATGGAAACTGAACCTCATATACGGCATGAACCGGAAAGCCATTGATGAAAAGAGGACCTTTCCAGACGGCAATGTTGACCGTTTAACCTGCTGTAAAAGTCTGAAGAGCGACGCACTGAGGCAGACGCTGAACGGGGAGGGGGAGAGGTTCATCTTCAGTCATTCGGCCGGGAAATACATCCCCGATACCTCGCGCGAGGCCTATACCGGGGTCATCGTGGGAGTACGGGCGGATGAGGAGGGGAGCCGTTCCAAAGAGCGCTATTTCTCTCCAAGGGACAGTGAGAGCGACTGGCGCATCGAGGACCAGCCGCCGGAATTCTGGAACCAGTATAAGACTGACTTTTCCTCCGGCACCCACGTGAGGATCCACCCCCTCCTCGACTGGACCGAACTGAACATATGGGAATATATCGAAAGGGAGAACATCGGTGTCGTGTCACTCTATTTCGACAAAGGGGAAGGGATCCGGTACCGGTCACTGGGGTGCTACCCGTGCACGAAACCTGTGGAGTCCAAATCGAAAAATGTCCCGGAAATAATCGAAGAACTCAGGAGCGGCAGGTTCTCCAATATAGCCGAGAGGTCGGGAAGGGAGCAGGATAAAGACGGGGGCGGGACCCTGGAGACATTGAGGCGTGAGGGATATATGTAATGGAACAGATGGAACAGATAAAACAGACAAAACAGATAAAACAGATAGATCAGATGAATATCGTGGTGATAGGCCACGTGGACCACGGCAAGAGCACGGTGATCGGCAGGCTCCTCTCGGACACGGGCTCCCTGCCCGAAGGCAAACTGGAACAGGTGAAGATGCAGTGCCGTAAAAGCTCCAGGCCCTTTGAGTACGCCTTTCTCCTTGATGCCCTGAAGGACGAGCAGTCACAGGGGATAACCATCGATTCGGCCAGGTGCTTCTTTAAAACAGCAAAGAGGAATTATATCATCATAGACGCTCCGGGGCACATAGAATTTTTGAAGAACATGATAACCGGAGCATCCAGGGCAGAGGCCGCGCTCCTTGTCATTGACGCGAATGAAGGGGTCCAGGAGAATTCACGGAGGCACGGTTTCATGGCTTCCCTCCTGGGGATCAAACAGCTCGTTGTCCTGGTGAACAAGCTCGATATTTCAGGATACAGCGAGTCTGTGTATAACGGGATCAGGTCCGAGTTCACCATGTTTCTTGATAGCATAGAGGTGAGCCCTCTGGAATTTATTCCCATATCGGCGCGGGAGGGGGAAAACATCGCGGTGAAGTCGGATAAGATGCCCTGGTACAGGGGGATGACCGTGATCCAGCGGCTCGATGAATTCAAAAAGGAAAAGCCCCTTTTTCATAAGCCCTTCAGGATGCCTGTGCAGGACATATACAAGTTCACCATGTACGGCGACGACAGGAGGATAGTGGCTGGTACCGTATCCTCAGGGAAAATAAGCGCCGGCGATGAAGTTGTATTCCTCCCTTCGGGAAAAAAATCAGAAATAAATTCGGTAGAGGCTTTTAACTCTCCTGTTGAGGTCTCCGTTTCGGCAGGCAGGGCCGCTGGATTCACCCTGAAGACCCAGATATACATCCACCCCGGGGAGATCATGTGCAGGACTGGCGATGAGCTTCCATTCACCTCAACGGCCTTCAGGGCGAACCTCTTCTGGGTCGGGAAGAGCCCCATGATACCGGGAAAGAAGTACAAGCTCAAGGCCGGAACCATGAAGGCCTCGGTGTACCTCAAGGAAATAATCAATATCATCGATGCCTCATCCCTTGACGAGGGCGCAAGCAGATCGGAGATCCTCAGGCACGACGTTTCGGAGTGTATTTTACAGACTCTGAAACCCGTATCCTTTGACCGTTTCAGCGACAATGAGCTCACGGGAAGGTTTGTTATCGTGGACGGATATGAAATTGCCGGCGGCGGGATAATCATGGAGCCCGTACAGGAATCCCTTTCCTATCTCGCGGAACATGCGGTGCGCAGGGACTACCGTTGGGTCAAGGGGAATGTGGCTATGGCCGCGAGGCACACACGGTTCAGCCAGAAGCCCCGGATCATCGTGTTCACCGGCGAAGAAACATTGGAATGGGAGGGTCTGGCGCAGGCCCTGGAACAGGACCTCTGGAGGGAGGGGCGGAATGTCTATTACCTGGGGCTTTCGAACATTTTGAGAGCCATTGACAATGACGGGCCCCGGGCATCCATAGACAGGGAGGAGGAGATATGCCGCCTCGGGGAATCGGCCCACCTCCTTGCCGATGCAGGCCTCATTGTCATAACCACCATTTCGGGACTGGATAATTACGAGTACGGCATGCTGAAGCTCATCTGCGAGCCCCATGAGATCCTTCTTATCAATGCAGGGATCGTTTCAGCTGACACCATTGACGCTCTGTCCATTGACAGCGGCCTGGAAGCCGGTGAGGCCCTTTCAAAGATAAAAACCTCTCTCAGGGATAGGGATATCATCCCCGACTTCCAGATTTGAAATGTTTTATTTCTGCCATCCAGCTGAGCCATGGGCCCGGTGGGTATATGCCGAAGGCGATTCCGAAGAGGCATATGACACATGTTACCCTGACCCACCGGTGTCTGAACCAGCCCCGGCTTGTCCATATTGAATATATGTTCGCAGTGAAATCCGAGTAAATCCGTGAACCGATATTTATATTCCCGGATAGAGCGAAAAAATCCCAAAATTTTTTTCTTGTAAAAAATAATCAATTATTACAATTGTAACTGGTTTATCAGTCACGATATGCCGGCCTGAAGTTTATTATCGGCATAGAGTAATTCATGTTGCGCAGACAGATGAAGCATTGGAGAATTCAATGAAACGCATAGATTCCCTTAGATTCGATGACCGGGAACTGAATAAAAAAATTGACGGCCTTGCCGCTATCCTCAGGGATATGAAGAGCCTCGTCGTGGCCTTTTCCGGCGGCGTGGACAGCACATTTCTCCTGAAAGCGGCATGGGATATTTTAGGCGGAAATGTCCTGGCAGTTATTGCCAGGTCCGAGACCTATCCCGAAGGTGAATACCGGGACGCCCTTGCCTTTGCCGCGGAAATTGACGCCCCCTTCCTTGTCATAGATACCGGGGAGCTGAAAAACGAAAACTTTTCATCAAACCCCCCTGACCGGTGTTATTACTGCAAAAGCGAGCTTTTCTGCAAGCTTACTGAAATAGCCCGGGAAAGGGGCCTGGCTTTTGTTGCCGACGGCTCGAACCTTGATGACACTGAAGATTTCAGGCCCGGTACAAGGGCATCCAGGGAGATTGGCGTGAGGAGCCCTTTAAAGGAGGCCGGGTTCACCAAGGATGACATCCGCCGCGTTTCCAGGGAACTGGGCCTCTCCTCCTGGGACAAACCCTCGCAGGCATGCCTCTCGTCTCGGTTTCCCTACGGTACGGAAATTACGCAGGAGAGGCTCGACATGATTTCCCTTGCCGAGGAATTTCTTGCAGGCCTGGGCCTCAGGTGCTGCAGGGTAAGGTATCACGGCGACATAGCGCGCATAGAAGTGCCGGCTGCGGATATGCAGATGTTTATCGACCCTGAACTGGCCGGCAGGATATACGGCAGGTTCAATGAAATCGGTTTTACCTATGTCACACTGGACATCAAAGGCTACAGGACCGGAAGCATGAATGAGGTCCTTCCGGATTCAGTAAAAGATATCAGGTCAGCATGATTTCAGTTTCATCAAAGGGGATCTACGGGCTTGCGGCGCTCTTTATTCTGGCCCGGAACTACGAGAGCGGGCCCCTCCGCATAAAAGATATCTCCTCGGGCGAGGGAATACCCAGGCAGTACCTGGAGCAGCTGCTTATAAAGCTCAAGAAAAGCGGGCTGGTAAAGAGCTACAGGGGCAAGGACGGGGGGTATTCGTTGAAAAAAAGGCCTTCCGAGATTACCGTGTACGAGGCGCTGGTCTGCCTTGAAGGGCCAATGGAGCTTGCTTCATCAACCACCAGAACCGGCACTCTCCATTTTTTCTGGCAAAGGGCGCAGCAGGAAATCATAGAAATTTTCGACATCACCCTCGAAGACCTCATCATGGAGCATGACAGGCTCAACAACCAGGTTGTTTATGATATATGATTATTTAATAATGCATGTCGGGAAATGTAGTTATTTAAGTAATTATATTTTACAAAAAATGCCCTCACCCCTGACCCCTCTCCCGAAATAGGGAGAGGGGTAGTAGTGACATTTTAAAATGAAACCCTCGCCCTACCGGGAGAGGGTGCGCGGAGCGCGGGTGAGGGCATAGTTTTTAAGTCAGCATGTTATTGTGTCTTTCAGGTATTTCGGAATGGACCAAATTTGCCAGTAATCAATTTTAAAGATGGGAAAAAGGAGTTCATGAAAAGTAAAACTATTTTTATCAGAATACTTACTGTGGTAATGCTTATTGCAATAACTGCGCTCCATGCCGGCAGCAGGGAGAGCAGTGACAATGTGAAAGCCCTCATGGAGGCGAGCGGCATCACCTCCGGTGATATCAGCTCTTCTGAGGGGAGGAAGGAGCTGAACCTCTTTAATGTATTTGCCATGGCAGTGGGCCACAGCAACCGGCTCATCATAAAGAAAGAGGATATCAACAGGTCAGAGGCCAAAAAAGACCAGGCCTTCGGCGCATTTCTTCCCAGGATCTATGCCAGGGGCCAGATTATTTACCCGGAGAACAACACCTACACCGGCGTGAAGACCGGGTTGAGCCTGAACCTGCGCCAGCCGATCATGACCGGCCTCGATGAAATTTCCGCCTACAAGGGGTACAAATCAGAAATTTTAATGAAAAAATATGACCTCCTCCACTCCATCAACCTTCTCCTTTCCGATGTGAGCGGTTACTTTTACCGGGCATCATCCATTGAAACTGACTTGAAGAGCAAGAGGCATGTCCTCTCCCTCTATTCCAATGTCCTCAGAGAGCTGGAGAGGAGGGTAGCCCTGGGAAGGAGCAGGAGGAGCGAGGTCCTCAGGATTAATTCGGAGATATACTCGCTCCAGTCTGCCATAAAGTCATCGGAGAACGACCTGGCCAGCGCCATGCTGAACCTTTCGAGCCTCACGGGAATTCCTGTCAATGCCGGGCTTCTAAACAGCCATACATTCCCGGACCCCGATGACCCTGAAAAGAACATAACCTCCATTATCGAAAACAGGTGGGATGTGAAATCTGCGCGCGAGGCGGTAAAGGTTGCCGAAACCAGGCTCCTTGCGGCAAAGGGGCTCCATCTTCCCTCCTTGTACCTTGAAGGCGCCTACATGCTCTATACAAAAGACAAAAAGGATAGGGACTATTATGGTTCTATAGGAATCGATATCCCCATATTCAGCGGCGGCATGGTCATGGCCAGGATCAGGGAGGAGGAGTCCTCGAAAAAACAGGCCGACGTTAACCTTGCCGAAACATTGCGCAATGCAAGGAATAATATAACCGACGCTTTTCAGACATGGAAAAATTCCCGGGAAGAAGTGGAAGCCTTCAGGCTTGCCCATGCCTCATCGGAGAACAACTATAACGTGGTATTGAATGAATTCAGGCTCAACCTGGTGACCATTATTGATCTTTTCAATTCCCTGACCATTCTGCAGAACGCAAAGCAGAACTATGAGAATACGCTTTTAAGATTCAGCTATAACAGGGTGAGGGTGAGCATTGAAGTGAACGGGATTACCGGGAAAAAAATCGGCCTTTTCAGGGATTCAATGCCCGCGGAATCGGAAAAAAAGGCCCGGTAGGCCCCTCTATCAAATAAACCGGTTAACATGCAATGAAGTATCTTATTTTCTTTTTCCGGTATGATTTACAAATGTATCAATTTCTCTTTCAAAATTATCGGTGAAAATGCCCTGGCCTTTGTTTTGAATGATATCATCCATATCCCAGAACTTCACCGCGTCAATTTCTTCTTTATTAAATTCAAAACCGCCTTCATGTTTTCCAAGAAAGGTTGTAACCAGTTCCGATTCTGCAGTTCCGGTAAAAATATATTCATAGAGGTAATCGATATCGCCGGGGCCTGTTCCCAGTTCCTCCTTCATCTCTCGAATAGCAGCAGCCAGGACCGATTCGCCCGGATTTACATGGCCGCCGACCGAGGAATCCCATTTCCCGGGCCCGGTGTCTTTTTTGATTGAACGTTTCTGCAGAAGAAGCTCCCCTGCGGAATTGAATATGAGTACGTGGACCGATCTGTGTAAAAGGGCAGGATTGCCATGTAATTCAGTTCGTCTGGCCTTTCCGGTCACATTGCCGTAGGCGTCCACGGTTTCCAGAATTTCAATGTCCCCTGTCAACTGTCCCCCTTCAGCTACAACTTGGACAGCGGTATGAGAATCTTTGCGTATGTCTTGGACTTGTTGTCCGTAGAAAGTGTTAAATTTTTATGGGAGAGGTTGATATTTTTCAGCAGAACAATTATCATTGAGAGCCCGAGCCCCATGCCCTCGGCTTCAGGGTCCGGATTCTCCATGTAGATCTGGGCGATGTTGTCGTATTTTGAGGCCTGTTCGATCTTTTCAGTCATCCGGTTGTATTCCTTTTCGGACAGGGGGAGGTTGTTGATTACTTCAACAATCAGATTTTTCGATTTAACCTTGAAGTAAATCCTTGTGGAGAGTTTTTTGTCCTTGGCCTTTATGCCGTATTCAAGGAGGGAGTTTTTGTTCAGGATCGATCTCACCTTCTGAACCACTTCCATGGGATCGTCAGGATTTTTTATCACCCCTTCGTCAATGAGTATTTTTTTTGCGGTGGCCTTTGTGGCATTGGCTATGAGCTCCTTGATGCAGGAAAGTACGGCGGTGAAAATATCCACCATATTATGTTTTTCAAGAATTTTGGCCAGGGTGAAGACAATTTTTTCCTCCACCTGGTCCAGGGCTGAGTAGGTTATGAATACAATATCCTCCTGGTTCCTGATGGCTGTAAGGACTATCCGGTGAAAATCTTTGCTGAGGATAGATTCACTTTTTTTAATTTCATCATTCATTTTTTTTCCCGTTTTGATATTTCTCAGGGATACTTAAGCCTGTTGGAGCTTTTCTTAAATAAAAGGCAAATCTATAATTATTTAATGAAATTTCAACTAAAATTAAAGGGGTATTGAAAATTTGAATATTTTCAAGCCCTATTTAACGATTTGATGCATTAATCAGGTATGATAAGGGCTGGATAATGAATAAAAATTACTTGACTCAGATCCATGGTTTTATAAGAATGAGGCAATCATGGAATATTCTGCTGTTAAATGCCTGAGTTGTTATTGAGATGATTGCTGATTATGAAATAACAGGTGTAAAAAAGGCGGCTGCCCTGCTTATTGCCCTTGGACCTGAAATAGCCTCAGAAATATTCAGTTATCTGGATGAAGATACCATAGAAAAGATTTCAGGGGAAATTGCGAAAACACAGGGGCTCTATTCCGATGACCGGGAAGAGCTCATCGGTGAATTCATCAACAATCTCAAGAAGTTGAAAAATAACTCCTATGGCGGAGAAGCAAAAGCCAAGGATCTCCTGGTTAAGGCCTTCGGGAGAGACAGGGCCGATGATCTTCTTAAAAAGCTGACAATTATTGATGTGGACAGGGAATTCAGCTATTTTAAGAATGCTGAACCTGAAATTTTAGCGTCCCTCCTTGTGACCGAGCACGAACAGACAACGGCTGTGACCCTTGCCCTTCTGCCTCCGGAAATTTCAGGGAGGATTTTAAGGATATTCAGTCCGGATCTGGCCAAACGGGTTGCGGTAAAAATGGCAAGAACCGGCAGGATAAATCCAGAGGCTGCGGCGCAAATCGCCAGGAAGCTGAAGTCCCGGTACAAGGAGATCCTTGCGAAAAGGGAGAATGCCGAATCCTCAGGGGGAGTGGGAACGCTGGCCGACATTCTCAGCTATATGAAAAGCGAGGATGAAAGGAAACTGATGAATTTTTTTGATGCATCAATGCCCGGCCTTTCCACGCAGATCAGGAATACGCTTTTCAACTTTGAGAATATTTCCAACCTCACGAATATCGAGGTCAGGATCCTGATCGATGAGATAAAGGATGATGACCTCCTGGCCAAGGCGCTGAAAGGGGCCGGGGATGAGGCGAGGTTCAAGATTCTGCGCAACATGAGCCAGAACAGGGCAACGGATATAATCAATACAATCAATATGACCGGGCCCCTCAAAATTTCTGACGTGGAGAAGTGCAGGGACGAGATTGTTTTGAAGATGAGGAATTTGAATGACAGGGGCTTGATATCCTTGAAAAAGGACGGAGAGATTTACATCGATTAAAAATAAAATAAAAATAAAATATAAAGCGAATAAAAAAATTATGAAATTTTCTGAATTTAATCTGGATAAAAAAATATTAAAGGGTACCGATGAGGCCGGTTTCGTTGATTGCCTGGAAGTGCAGGCGGTAACCATTCCCCATGTACTTAACGGGAAGGATGTACTTGTGCAGTCCCAGACAGGGACAGGCAAAACTGCGGCATTTCTCGTCCCCCTTTTTCAGCGGATCATGACCAGCACAACAAAAGGGAAGGCGCTTATCGTTGCCCCTACACGGGAGCTGGCAGTGCAGATCGAAAAAGAGGCGTCAATGCTCGGGAAGCATACCGGGCTGAAGTTCGGATGTTTTTACGGGGGCGTTGGGTATTCGGCGCAGGAAAAGCTGGTCTCCGACGGCATTGATATCATAATCGGTACACCGGGGAGGCTTATTGATCTCAACAACAGGAGGACCCTCCCTTTCAAGGATGTGGCCTTTGTCGTGATAGATGAGGCAGACAGGCTTTTTGACATGGGGTTTATGCCCGATTTAAGGAAGATACTGAAAAAACTGAAACCCAAGTCGGAAAGGACTACCATGCTTTTCAGCGCCACATTGAGCTTCCAGGTCAAGTCCCTTGCCAGGGACTATATGAATGAACCTGTTGAAATAGAGGTGAACCCTGAACAGATGACCGTGGATAAAATAAACCAGGTACTCTACCATGTAGGAAAGAAAGAAAAGATATACCTCCTGCTCGGCCTGCTTAAAAGGGAGAATCCGAAAAACGGCATAATCTTCGTCAACACCAAGAGGGGGGCCTATGAGATTGCCTCCAGGCTTATGCATAACGGCTATAAATGCGAATACCTTATGGGCGACCTTGATCAGAAAAAGAGGCTCAAGATCCTGGATGATTTCAAAGCCGAGAAAGTGCCATTCCTTGTCGCTACCGATGTTGCATCAAGGGGGCTCCATGTGGAAGGCCTGGAGCTTGTTGTCAACTATGATCTTCCCAATGATACGGAGAGCTATGTTCACCGGATCGGAAGGACTGCCAGGGTGGGCAAATCGGGCAAGGCAATAACCTTTGCCTGCGAGGAGTTTGTCTATAGCCTGAGCGCTATTGAAGATTTTATAAAAATGAAAATTCCGGTAATCTGGGCAGATGAAGGGCTCTACGCCGAGGATTCAAGCGAGGGCCTTCATTTCAGGCTCAGCAGGGATGGTACCCCGATCAAGAAGGGCAGGGAAGGGAGAGGAACGAGGGATAGAAAGGACTCAAGGGAGACCAGGGATAGAAAGGATCCAAGAAGTTCAAGAGAAAGGAAGGATCCAAGAGAATCAAGGGAAAGGAAGGATCCAAGGGAGGCCAGGGAAGGAAGAAAACCGGCTGACAGGATAAAGAAGCTGCCTGAAGAGGAGATGGTTAAATCCGCCCGCCCTGAAAAAAGCCGAGACCCAAGACCTGACAGGAAAAGAAATCAGAGTCCCGGGAATGACAGGGCCAGGCATAAGGAATCGGCACGTACTGAGAAGTCTCCGGCAGTTAAAAAGGAATGGAAGGAGAGAGAGCATCATCATGATAGAAAATCCGGCAGTAAAAAGCCTGAGCATAAGAAAAAAGGCAGATCCCTTGATGAGAGGCTTGAATACTATAAGAGCAAGTACGGCGATAATTTTAAACCCACTGATGAACTCATCCAGGAAGAAAAGAAGCGGAAAGAAAACAGTTCAATTGTCAGGAAAATCCTTGGATTATTTTCAAAAAAGAAATAATACTATGAGCGGCTTGTCTGCATGAAGTCAATAATCAGGGCTGCATTAATTATTTTGGCAGCTGCATACGTCTATGGTATGCCCTTTTCCTTTTCCCAGGATATTGAAAATATCAGTATCAATGAATTGATAAAGAATATTGAAAAATTCAGGAAAAAGAAAATTACTCTTACGCTGAAACTCAAAGGCATTGACAATATTTTTGAAAAGATCGTTTTTTATGATAAAAAAAAGAGCGAAATTGAGTTTGATATTTCTTCTAAGGATGCAAAGGGGCGTATCAGCCAGGACATGCTGAACATCCATGAAGGAATGGATTTTAATGTCACGTTTATTGTTAACGGCGTGGGAAACCTGGGATGGATAATAGCTGATTTAATCTCCTTTAAGCCCGTGGTGCTGGATAAATTGCCCTGAGCAGGGCATCGTAGTTCATAATCAATTTTTTCTGAAATATTTGAAAATTTTGCCACAGAGGCTCGGAGACACAGAGAAAGGGTATGTGCCCTTTATTTAAAAAGTCCCATTATAAAAAGAAGGCAGGATAGCTGGGCGGCTATTCTGCCTTCTTAAATTACGTACAGTGCCAAGAAAATAATATGATATTATCGGGAGGGATAACCATATTACTGCTTGATCATTATTATTTATCGGTTTGGGATTCAGGAAACTTTAATATTTTTTATCGCTCAGCCAGGGAAAAAATAGGAAAAAAAATTGCTCACGGGTCGGCACGGATAATCACAGATAGAATAAACCGTAAGTAGACCTGTGAATCCGGTGCGCGAATAGGTTGTCGCAGAGTAAATAATGAAATTTTAATTTGATGAAAGGAAGAATAATAAAAGTTTTTGGACAGATATATACCGTTGAGTATGACGGTAAAAGCTATAATTGCGTGCTCAGAGGAAAGTTCAGAAGGGATAAAAGGCTGGAGAGTTTTTCGGGCCCTGCGGTGACAGGGGATATCGTCGATTTTGATTTTGATGATAATAATGAAGGTATCATAGAGACTGTCCATGAAAGGCGGAATATTTTTTCAAGGAAAGAGCACGGAAGCAGGAAAGAAGACATTATTGCTTCCAATCTTGACCTCATTGTGGTAATTCAATCCTTTAAGAATCCCAGGCTCAATCTCCGGTTTGTGGACAGGCTCCTCATAAGGGGTGAAAAGGAGAAAATCCCGGTACTCCTCTGCGCAAATAAGTCTGACCTGGCAGCGAAGAAGGATATTCAGTATGTAGATACATACTATGCGGGAACGGGCATTTCAGTAATTAAAACCAGCGTGGTTAAGGGGCGGGGTTTTGATGTTCTGCTTGATTTCCTGGCTGACAGGATATCAATATTTACCGGCAACTCAGGCGTGGGTAAATCGAGCATCATCAACCTTATAATGCCCGAAACAGGGCTCAGAATAACACCTGTATCTGAAAGCACGGGAAAGGGAAAGCATACCACGACAAATGTTGAAATGGTGAGCTCCGGCGCAATGAGGATCATTGACACTCCGGGCCTCAGGGAATTCGGGCTTCCCGATATAGACCCCCCGTCACTGGGGTATTATTTTACAGAATTCCGGAAGTACGCGGAGAGCTGCAATTTCCGCGCATGCACCCATGATCATGAACCTGGATGCGAGGTGAAAAAACAGGTTGAAGCAGGGAATATCAATCACGACAGGTATATATCCTACCTGAATATCTACAATTCTCTGAAGGAAAACCTTGACAATCTCTATTGAAGAAATGGATACACCCGGCTGCTGATAAAATGATAACCATAAAAGATCTCTCCATCTCCTTCGGCGGAAGAAAAGTTATCGATACCGTATCTTTTGAAGTGCCTGCAGGGAGCACTACTGTCCTCATGGGCAAGAATGGTTCCGGGAAATCAATAATATTAAAAGCCATAGCAGGCCTGAACAGGGATTACAGCGGAGAAATCTGTATCAACGGCAATGATATAAGGAATATTGACAGGAACCGGTCCGGACCGGCAAGGCCGGGCCCCGGGGATTTTAAGCTTGCCTATGTATTTCAGAAGGGCGGACTTTTCGATTCCATGGATGTCTATTCCAATGTGGCCTTCGGCCTGAACAGGCTGGGCATTGACCCTGAGAGTATACCCGGGAAAATTGCAGAGTCCCTGAGGAAGGTCGGCCTTTCCGGGAGCGAAGAGAAGCTCCCTTCGCAGCTGTCCGGGGGAATGCAGAAGAGGGCAGGCCTTGCAAGGGCCATATCCCTTGAACCGCAGCTTATACTCTATGACGACCCCACGGCCGGGCTTGATCCAATACTATCCGATTCTATTGGAGATCTGATGGTTGAGATTAAAACGGTCCTCAGGTCCACGGCAATTGCCGTCACCCATGATATGAATATCGCTGAAAAAATCGGGGATTCCATTATTCTGCTCTATGACGGGAAAATTGTATATTACGGTACCGTTCATGAATTTTTTTCCGGAACAAATCCCTATGCAGCCCAGTTCATCAAAGGTGATATAACAGGGCCCATTGATATTTTATGAATGCCCTCACCCCGCCTTCGGCGCGCCCTCTCCCGATAGGGCGAGGGCTTTTTGAACATAGAATAATTGATGATTTCAATTAACACCCCTCTCCCTATTTCGGGAGAGGGGACGGGGGTGAGGGCAATGTTGCAAAATGTAATTGCAAAGAACTATTTATGTAATACTATTTTTTATCTGGAGAACTTACATGAGTTTAAATGTGAAAAAAAATGCCCTATACGACGTCATGGGGATCGGCTCGGCCCTTCTCGATCTCACTATGAGTACCGATGATGCCATGCTTGGCAGGCTCGGATTGAAAAAGGGGGAAATGCATCTCATAGATGCCGGAAGGAGCAGGGAAATTCTTGAAATGCTCAGCGGTCTGCCTATGGATGTGACTCCCGGCGGCAGTTCGGCGAATGCCATAGCAGGTGTTATGAATTTCGGGGGTTCTGCCATTTTTAATGGAAAAGTGGGAAGTGACCCCCATGGAGATCTTTACATAAACGAGACCAGGAAAACCGGCGCCCATGAAAGCATAAAAAGAGACAGTGGTATGACAGGACATGCAATAACTTTTATAACCCCGGACTCTGAGAGAACCTTTGCAACGCATCTCGGCGCTGCGATCCGTTTCAACCGGGACGATGTGGACCTTGAGTTGCTTAAAAAAAGCCGCATCCTCCACCTTGAAGGCTATCTCTTTGAGCCCCCGGATTTAAAAGAGGCCTGCATGACAGCCATGAAGGCAGCCGGGGAGAACGGCGTGCTTATATCAATTGACCTGTCGGATCCCGCGCTTATAGGAAGGATTCACGACACATTCACCGAGGTGCTGATGAATTATGCCGATATCGTCTTTGTAAACGAAGAGGAAGCGCTGGCATTTACCGGCAAGAAGAGGGAGTCGGCGCTTGATGAACTCTACAGCCTCTGCAGTTTCGCAGTGGTTAAGCTCGGCAGCGAGGGGAGTATGTTAAAATCAGGCGGCGTCATTCACCGGATACCTGTTTTTAAAACAGACGTGGTCAATACCAATGGAGCAGGTGATATGTTCGCCGCAGGCACCCTTTATGGAATATCACATGGCTATGATTCATACAGGTGCGGCCTGCTGGGCAGCTTTGGGGCTTCGCTTGTGGTTTCGGAAAAGGGGGCCAGGGTCCGGGAAAAAATCGATACGGGAAAAATCATATTATGACGGATAGTTAAAAGCGTTTCGGCCTATTCTTTTTTGAAGAGCCTCTCCATTTTTTCCAGGGCCTGCCTGTATGACTCTTCAAATGGGAGTTTGGACTGATAACCGGCGGCATTTTTATGTCCCCCGCCATTGTTTTCTATGGCAATATCTGCCACGTTGTAGTTCCCCTTTGTCCTCATGCTGACTTTTACCGGGCCCTTCCCGTCGTGCTTCACGAGCAGGCTTGCCACAACCCCCTTAACCGTGAGCGGGAGGTTGATCGTAGGCTCACCTTCGGCAAATGACGCGCCTGTCTGGTCGATCATATCAGATGTCAGTTTCATGGATATGAGCTTGCCTCCATGGTGGATCTCCATGGTTGAAAGGATTTCCCTTCTGAGCTTGAAGCTTTCAATTGAATTGTTTTCATAGAGGTACTCGTGTATCAGAGGGGGGTTTACATTCATGTCAACGCAGTGGCCTGCGATCCTGTATGTATCGCCCGATGTTTTCGGGTATTTGAATGAGCCGGTGTCAAAGACAAGGCCTGTGTAGATGGCCTGGGCGGCTTTAAATGAAAGTGGTTTTTTAAAATACTGTATTGCCCCGTAGATAATTTCCGATGTCGATGACGCGT
Organism: Spirochaetia bacterium; assembly: GCA_009885955.1. GTDB lineage: Bacteria > Spirochaetota > UBA4802 > UBA4802 > UBA5550 > VFJS01. The sequence goes on from VFJS01000056.1 coordinate 74,506, forward strand.
TGGCCATGATAAAGTTGGAATAGAGCTTGCTGTCGCCGCCTTCGTGGTGATCAATAATAAACAGGTCCCTGACCCTGTCTTTCAGCATCATGTAGGCTATGCCGATGTTGTCATAGTCGTGGGTATCCAGGACAAATTGCGCATATTCCTCAATATTATCCGGAATTTTGTATCCATCATTGATTACATTGATCTCTTTATCGATATCAAAGAAAAAAAGCGTATCCGGGGTCGGATCCGAGTTGATGATTATCGATTCTTTCCCCAGGGATGTAAGGAGGTCCCTGAATGCGATGCATGACCCGAGCCCGTCTGCATCGGGGCTCTGATGCGTGGAAAGGACGAACTTGTCGTATTTTTCTATATAGTCGCCGATCAGTTTATATTTTTCATTCATTTATTTTAATACCGCTGCTTTGCCGAGAAGCGGGAAACCCATTTCACGGCGAATCTCAATATATTTTTCAGCGCACCGCCTGGCTATGTTTCTGACCCTGGTAATATATCCCACCCTCTCGGTAACTGAAATTGCGCCTCTCGCATCAAGCATATTAAATGCGTGGGAGCACTTGAGCACGAAATCGTAAGCCGGAAGGACAACATTGACGGTGCCGTTATCAAGGATTGCATTGCATTCCTTTTCAAAAAGATCAAAGAGCTTGAAATACATGTCAGGATTGGAGATATTGAAATTGTAATGGGAAAATTCAAATTCACTTTGAAAATGGATATCCCGGTAGGTAACATCCTTGTTCCATTTAATATCAAAGACGCTGTTGACCCCCTGGATGTACATGCATATCCTCTCAATTCCGTAGGTAAGTTCTACAGTCACCGGATCGAGTTCTATGCTTCCGCACTGCTGGAAATAGGTGAACTGGGTGATCTCCATGCCATCGAGCCAGACCTCCCACCCGAGTCCCGATGCTCCAAGTGTCGGGGATTCCCAGTCGTCCTCGACAAACCGGACATCATGCTCCTTGAGGTTGATCCCGAGATACCGGAGGGATTCCAGGTATCTGTCCTGAATATCAACAGGAGAAGGCTTTAATACGGCCTGATACTGGTAGTAATGCTGCAAACGGTTTGGATTCTCGCCGTACCTTCCGTCTGTAGGCCTCCTTGAAGGCTCCACGTATCCGGCATTCCATGGCTCCGGACCGAGGACCCTGAGAAAAGTGGCCGGATTGAAAGTACCGGCCCCAACCTCCAGGTCGTATCCCTGTACAATTACACATCCGTTACCGGCCCAGAATTCGTTGAGCTTTGCTATAAGTTCCTGAAAATACATAATTCCGTCACAGTTTTAATTTTCTTGAAGCGGTCTTTAATAATTGTTGTAATATTTTACTTTTTCGTCAAGTATTTTAATGCAGGATTAATAATTAAATATAAAAATTTATGGCGCTATGCGTATTCCTTTTGTATTGTCATGTGCAATGATTCAAAATTATTTTTTTTGCTGATATTGAAAAAATCAAGCACCGAGTCATCTACTATTTCAAATCTGGTTTTGTGTTCTTCAATATCAAGAAAAACTTCTGCAAGATGGACAATAAATATTAATTGTTTATAATTTTTTGGAGATAACTGGGGCCGGTGATGGAATTCAACAGCCTTGACAAGGGCATCATCGAATTTCCATCTTTCACATATCATGGCGCCCAGGGAACCGTGGCTTATCCCCAAACTTATCTCTTCCAGCAGATCCGAATTTTCAATCCCCTTGAATCCGGCAATTTTTTTCAGCTCCTGTATCATATGCTGGTCAATGGAGAGGAAAATAATGCTCCCTATATCTGCCAGAAGCCCGGCCAGGAATGCTGATTCGGTTATGTCGGCATAATTATAATGGAGTGCGAGTTTGCGCGAGTAAAAGGCTCTTTTATTTGATCTTTTCCAGAGAATTTCATATTTCCTGTACTTTGCGCTGATTATTTTTGTTACACCCGATGCCACCAGCAGCGTGTTAATTCCCTTAATGCCGATAACACCAACGGCTTCATGAATGCTGCTGATTGTATTTGCTGTAACATAGCTTCCGGAATTGGACAGTTTTAATATGGACGCGGTCAGCGCCGGGTCATGTACAATTGTTTCGATAATTTGTTCGATAGGAGGCTCCGGGATTAAACAGAGCTCCTGGATTTTTTTTATGTTATCAGGCAGTGACGGTATGTCGTTTATCTCATCAAGGAGTTCCTTGGCAATCCTGCTCCTGGTGCCGGCCTTGATCATCCTCTTCGGTATTTTTATCGCAGCTGATGTTTCATCTCCGTTTCTTGAAATGGCCAGTGTGGAAGCCGGGAGGCCCGAATTTTTAAAGAGCATCATAGCCATGATAAGGCCAAGGCCTGCGCCTTCAGTATCGTCAAGGGTATCCTCAAAAGCCTCGGACATGTCCTTGTATTCATAAGCCCGTATGATCCTTGCATTGACTTTTTTCAGTTCCCCGTCGAGGATCGGTATATTGTTTATAATATATATTTCTATATGCTCTTCTGTAACATTGAACCTGACTTTTACCGTGAATTCGGATTTCTGAAGTTTGTCAAATATTGCCGTGTCCTTTGTCTGGTAAGACTCTATTTTGAACGATGCCATCCCCTTTTCATAGTCTTCAGGTGAGAATATATCGAGCCCCTTTACCCTGAAATAAAGCCTTTTAAGATTGGCCTTTACGGCATTGTTGACAATTTCCTTTACAATGCTGATCATTGTATTTTTCATGTAGAGGATGTCATACACTTCAAGATACCGGTGAATTATCTTGGTTAAAACAGTTTCAGTATCGCTTGAGAAAACATGGAAAAGTATATGAAATTCTTTTTTTTCATTAATTGCTTTTGTGAAATCGGCAGGTACCGATGTATAATTTTTTTTAATGGTTTGTTTTTTCATAATTATCCAGAGAACCCTTTTATCATGGGTTCATGTATCAATAAAGAACTTTTTTAGTAATTTGTATATTTATTATCGTTTGTTTTACTCAATAATCTTAATCCATCTTTATGAATTTATAGGCATGTGAAGGATTTGTGTAATAATTTATTAAAATTACAGATGATTTATCCTGTTTCTACGGTTCTGGAGCATGCTGTCTAAGATAGAGCTGAAGCCCCAATACCACTGCTTTTCTCCGGGATCCTTGAATCCCCTGGCATATCCGGTGAAAAGAATAAAGTCATAATTATATCCGGCAGTGATTTTCATATTCATTTCTATGCCGGCGCTCGATTTGAAGTCTCTGAAAAATTCCTTCCGGGAGGTTGAATTTTTTAAGCCGGGATTTTTATCCCACACATCCCCCCATTCAGCAAACATGTTCAGCCAGATGTCCCTGAACATGAGGGGAACAGTTTTGATCCCTGAATCCCTCTGTATCAGCGGCGCCCTGTATTCAATGGTCATTATGGCCGAATTGTCGCCGTATTTTGATCCTGCCGGATAGCCCCTGATTCCCCACTCGGCCTTTTCCATGGGGTCATCGGAACTGTTATTCTTGAATTTTCCCAGGTTGTACCTGGAGAGGTAATCCTGGTTGTCCCTGGAATATCCCCCCCTTGCCCTTGCCATGAATATATGGTTCAGATCGAAACCGGGCAGGAATTCGGAATATTCCATCCTCCCTTTTATTGTCCTGTTGTCGGATCCTATTTTTGAATGATAATAGTCGGCAAGGAGAAGTACGGTTCTTCCGTTTTCAAGGCCTATTGAATAGGTATAGGTCCTTGCATTGTTGAAAATGTAGATCCACTGGACCCTGGGGAACGTGGCTTCGTAGGCGCTGACACCGCTGCCGGGGACAAAAAGGTCAATCCTTGCCTTTTCATAAATATAGGAGAGCTGGGAGTACTGCTGATAGTTGAAATGGATGAAGGGGAAGTAGAGGCTTAAAAAGCCGAACCTCCGAAGCTCCCTTTCCAGCTCGTGTCTGTTTTTATCCTCCCATGGGAATGTGTCTTTGCCGTAAAAGAGCATTTCGTCCTTGTATCCTGTATGTATGTCAGGATAGAGGCCGGAATAGGTGTAGCTTGCTGTAACTGAGGCCCTTTTCTGGCGCACATGGGCAGCAGCGTCTATGGAGTAGGAATGGTTCATGAACGTATCCATGCCCATGACAATAAATCCCGGGGTAATATCGTTTTTACCGGGATACATCTCTTCTGTTAAAACATACGGCACCCTGACCGCAGGCATGATGGAATAGATGGGGCTGTAGGTATCAGGTTTCAGGATTGCCTGCGGTGTTGTGTATTCCTGTTTTTCCTCTGCCGCAAAGAATCCCGGCTCCAGCTTCGATGATGCCATGGCCTCTCCCTTCTGATTTACCGGCGGGTAGTCCATCAGGGCTATCATGCGGCCCTTCCCCCCGTATGATGCAAAGGCCAGGGTCTTCCCGTCTCCAGATACGTCCGGTGAAAATGCGCCGCCCAGGAGGTTGGTGATCCGGTACATCGTCCTGTCATCGAGCCTGTATTCGTAAAGATTATATACGCCGTCGCGGTCCGATGAAAAGACAATCCTTTTACCGTCGGGATGCCACGCCGGATCAATATCATTCTGCGGGTCGTTGGTCAGCCTTGTGTATTCCATGTTGCCGATATTCAAGAGCACAAGGTCGCTCCTCCCATTGGAATCCCTGACGACGAAGACAATCCCGCTTCCGTCCGGAGATATCCTGGGGTTGCCGATCTGCAAAGGCGAGTCTTTAATCAGAATTTTAATTGTTTTAAATTGCAGGTCAGTTATTTCCAGTGTGCTGTTTCCAAGCCTGTTTTTCAAAACGAGTGCCCTTTTTCCGTCCGGGAATATGTCCACATGGCTCCCCCTGAGGCCCGTGGTAATGCGCCGGTATTTTTTATCATACACATGGATGTCATAAAAGGTGGAGAAGGTGTTATAGAACTCGATATCCGAGATATACGCCTCCCCTGAGGGTGATAGGGAGAGGCTGTTAGGATAATTTACGCGGCTGAGTTTTTCCATTTTCCCTGCGGGGAGTTCGTATTTTATCAGCATGTCGTCAGTGCGCGGGGAGTTGCTGATAAAATATATGGACTTCCCGTCCCTTGCAAACCTGGGCAGAATTGAGTCATCTTCCGGCGGCGATATGGTCCTGGACTGCGTAACCGTTTTCAGCCTTATATCTTCTATCTGCCGGTTATATCTCTCCTTTATGGATTTTTCCCACTCCCTCCAGAGTACCGGAAAGGATTTTTTATATACATCCTTCACATCCTTGTTGAAAAAGTAGGGTATGGGATAAATATTATCGGAAAAGGGGACTATGTTGTCGGAGTTTCTATGGAAGAATTTTTCAATTGAACCAGCGCCGTATGTCTGTTCCAGGTATCCAATGAACATGCCGCCGTAAAGGTACGGGACATTTCCCCTGGGCCATTCCCTGGGGAAATGGGATGCCTGATCTATGGGCTTCAGGGTATTGTTCAGGACTTCGGTTCTCAGCACCATATCGGTATATGAGGAATTATTCCTGCCAAAGGCGCTGTCCTTTGATTCATGGTAAACGGCGCTCCCCTCCAGGGTCCATATAGGGAGCATGGCATTGGGAAAACAGCACCTCCCCGGCACAACCCTCGTGGCAGCCGGGAGGCAGCTTGCCATATCCATGTCCAGGATATGGGTGTATTCATGGGTCAGAGCCATTTCAAGCCAGCTGTCGTAATGGTTAAGGACTGAGTTCAGCTCAGGCTTGACAATGTAGAGCTGAATTTTGTTAAAGGGGTAGGGTGTTGCAAAACCGTTTGCCAGGTCTGTATTGTCAATCAGGATTACATCGGTCCTCAAAACGGGCTCCCACCGTATTTCCCTTGAAAGCTTTTTGTGGATTTTTTCCGCGATGGCGGCGATTCGCAGGGCAATGCCTTCGAGCCCCTGGTGATAATGTATCCGGAAATGATCTGTTTTGAGGGACTTCCATGTGAGCCCGGGATCATACATGGATGCAGAATGGCCCGTCTTATGAGTGGAGAGGCCGAGAATAAGAATAATTAATATGATAAAAAGAGTATTCCGCATTTTTCAGGAATTTCCAGTGTTAATCATTACAGCAATCAGTTTTAATCATCATGAATTTTTTTTATTTTTGCTAAATGCCGGCATCGGGGGGATTTCCCCTTTTAAGCAACTTTATTTTAATAAATGATAATAAAATGTAAAGATAATTAAAATTATTTTTAAAGTTGACAGTTCATTTAAATGTATATTATTATGTAAAAAATAGTCAATTATCTGTTTTGAAGATTTTTTACTTTTTATAATGTCAGGCGGCCTGTTGATTTTCTACATAAGCATTTTCTGCCGGTCAGAATTTTTTCGGGGTTAACGTAGATGAAGAACAAGAGTGATTTTCCAAGTTTAAATACCAAGCAGCCCGATGGCCTCAAGCCCAATGGAAGGCCATACCGGATGATGGTTGTTGAAGACAAGGAGTTTCTGAGAAAGCAGATTGCCCAGATTTTCGAATCTGAAAGGTATGAGGTTGTTGCCACAGCTGGAAACGGCAGGGAAGCCATGGATAAATATGAACTTCTGGACGGCAATGTGGATATTTTAACCACAAATCTTGACATGCCGGTCCTTGATGGTTATGCCCTTATGTTTGAGTTTACGCAGAAAACCAGGAGGCCCATTGTAGTATTCATAAGTGAAGACACGACAAAGGGTGTTATGCATGATTTGATTAACATGGGGATTTCGGATTTTATTTTAAAACCTATCAACCGCAGGGTAATTCTTGAGCGTGTGAAGGCGGCCATTGTAAAAGCGAAAATATAAGGGATCTGGAATTATCCCTTATATTTGATGTGCGCTAACAGGCACATTATTAAACAATGAGTTACAATTCTGTTCACCGGGTAACTTCTTAATTTTTACAGCGCCGGCAAATCAGTATTAAAAAAGGAAAGGATATTAAGATGCAGGATAATACCTCGTCAGGCGGGGATCAGAAAAGCACCAGGGACGGCCAGGCTGATCAGGCAAGAAAAATTGATATCGCCTCGTATTACACCCATGGCGATGCTGAAAATGCAAATAAAATGGTTGCCGGGACTTATAAGGACCTGTATATCATAAAGGGGAAATTTGCCTCCTCGTCAGTATATGGCGCTTTCATGATTTTTTTCAACCATATATATCTTCAGTGCGTTAATTTTTACGGAATTGTCTCCCATTCCTTTAATGTAAATGATATCGACATATCCCAGGACTGGAGGAAGTTCGAAGGGGAAATAGAGAAGAATTTCAGCATGGGAGATCATGATGATGTCCTCTGCAACCATATGAGGGAGTCGATCACCACGGGTATGACCATGCCGTTCTGCACCAACCTGAAAAAACAGTTCGATCAGAACGACCAGATAGGCATAAGCCATGTATTTCAGAAATTCATCCAGGACAGGCTGGGATTCCAGAATTTAAAGGTTAACATGGAATATATACAGTGCACTTCGCTTGACATGGAGATGTATTCAACAAGCAGCAGGAAAATGAGCGAAAAAAGCGCAAAGGATGACGCCTCGCTGGAAAAGAAAGATTCCCTTGACGATATACAAAGTCTTGATGATGCAAATGACCCCCTTTCAGGAAAAGAGGTAAAGCTTGTGCTGAATGGAAGCCTCCTCCTTGCTCCGATTAAAGGAAAAGATATATCGTCACTGGCCCCTGGAGACAGGGTAAAAGTTAAAATAATCGACAAGAACCCTAAGGGGATTTCCGTTGCCAGGGCATTTAAGGCCTATGAGGACGGCAAAATGCTGCCAATAACCGGAAGGATTGTGTCTATGAAAAGCCAGGCTTCAGGCGGATACAAGATATTCCTGGTTGTTGCTAAGGGGATATTCATCAAGGTTGATGAGGAGGAGGACGGGATTAAAATTATGATGGATGACCTGGGAACAGCCGGAGGAAATAATGCCGAAACCAAGGCAGAACTTAATATTCCCATGATTATCCTCCTTGTCGTTGTATTTTTCATATTGATAGGAGTGATTGTTTTTTTTGTAAAATAGGCTCACCATTTCAGCCTGACCGGCACACCCTTTTTATTCAGGCTCTCCTTAACCTCCCTGATCGATATCTCCCTGAAATGAAAAATTGAAGCCGCAAGAACTGCATCGGCCATGCCCATGGTGAGCCCTTCGTACATGTGTTCAATGGTGCCTACGCCTCCCGAGGCGATTACAGGAATTCCCACGGTACCGGAGATGGCCTTTGTCAGTTCCAGGTCATACCCGCTCCTTGTTCCGTCCCTGTCCATGCTGGTGAGGAGAATCTCTCCAGCTCCAAGCGCTTCGGCCCTTTTTGCCCACTCTACGGCATCGATTTCTGTCCGTGTCCGGCCGCCATGAAGGTAAACCTTCCACCCGTTATCGCCGTCCTTTTTCGCATCAATGGCCACAAGGATGCACTGTGAGCCGAATCTCCTTGCCGACTCGTGTATGATTCCGGGGTTCTGTACCGCTGCCGTATTCATTGAAATTTTGTCGGCCCCATTTTCAAGTATCGTCCTCACATCGTCGATGGTCCTTATGCCGCCGCCCACGGTAAAGGGTATGTGTACTGTCTCGGCAACGTCTTTGACCATGTGGAGGAGTATGTTCCTCCTGTCCGAGGATGCGGTGATGTCGAGGAATACAAGTTCATCGGCCCCTTCGCTGTCATAAAATCTTCCGTTTTCCACCGGGTCTCCGGCGTCTATGAGGTTGATGAAGTTGACCCCTTTTACAACCCTGCCGTCCTTTACATCCAGGCAGGGGATAATCCGTTTCGCAAGCATTGGCTTCCCCGGTATGATTAAATTTTTTTATTTTTTTATTTATTTGTTCAATTGTGGAATCGGTAAGATATATTTCAATGATTTTTTAGGATGTATAACGACCGGGTTACTCCCTGTTTTTTTAGTATTTGTACTTCATCGGACATTATCCTGAAGCATAACCGGGTGATATGGAGCGAAAAGATTATGGGACAGCGCCATGCATTTTCATCGCCCTGTCATGGAACCGGCTCAGGATGAGTATTGCTGCAGCGGAACCGATCAGCGCGAAAAGCATATCGGATTGCGTGTCCCAGACATAACCCTGTGTTCCTAAAAATGCTTCGGCTGATTCTCCAACCAGTAAGGTTGTTCCCCATTCAATTAATTCATATGTGGAACTTATAAACATGGCAATTGACAATATAATAAAAACCAGCCGTATCCTGTTCATTACAATTTAAATGAATACTGTCCATCTTTCTGGGATATCAAAATCATTCCACATATTTCTATAATCTTCATGCGAAATAATTTTTTTATTTGTTGGACTCAACTCCTTCTCACTCTCCATATCCTCGCTCGTTTCGGCTCCGCTCAACGAACGAGGATAACCGCTCTCTAATGCAGAATCGTTTGGTCGCTGAGCGGAGTCGAAGCGCCACTTCTCTGTCAGTTTCCCGGTAACCGCTGCAGTGAGCACCGACTGCCTGAACCGTTTGACAATAGCCGGAACTTTATCCAGCCGTTCTTTGACCGCATCAATGCGGGGAATGATTTTGTCCAGCCTGGCTACAATCCGTTTTTGTTCATTGAGGGGCGGGAGGGGGATAGTCAAATTAACTGCATTGTTATCAGTTAAGGCTTCTTGTGTTGAGCCCGTCGCATGCTCATCTTTCTGATTTAAAAAACCTGGTGAAATAATGTAATAGTAAAGCAATTTAGATGAATATGTTTCACCGTATGGACGCAATTGTAAAAATCCTGTTGAAAATAGCTGCTCAGATAATTTATCATCAGCAATTAAACCTTTTTCAGTTTCTTTCATTCGAGCTTGAAATACATCATCTTTTATTGCAATTCTGTTTGCTCGTGAAGGCCTGTTTTTATAAGAAAAAATTCCTTCAGGGATAAACTTTTTTCCTTGGATACTGCCTGTAGAATAATATTTTTTTTCACCTTTAAATTCAGGAACGCCTGTTTTAACAGAGGTAACTATTTCAAGTAGTCGCTCAATACACCATCCCTTTGGAAGTGTCTCGCTCATTTTATTTGCTCCATACCGGTCACTTCGATACGCCGCCGGTGGCTGAGTAGGGCGACATATCGACGCGCTTTCGGCTGCTCAATTATCGAACATATCGAAACGCGGCGGTTACTCACATTTCCGGCTAAAGTTAAAAGTTCTTTATCACCCAATTTTAAAAATCAGCTCAAACTTTTCTTTGAAATTATTATGCCATGAATATGGTATATGTTTATCATGCTGCAAAGTACCCACAACAATACCGGGATGGATACCGATTTCGTCCGCGAAGCTCTTTATGCTTTCTTGTGAAAATTTTTTTTCTTCTACAAATACTGAATACACATTTTCCGGGATCATGAGGTTTCGTGAATAACGGTTAGCTTCATCTTCTTCCTTTGATTGATACCCTTTCGGATCATCAATAAAGACTTCTTTTTTACTGTGCATCAAAACATGTGCCGTTTCATGAAAAAAAGTGAACCAGAAATGATTATTTGTTTTATGGCGAAGGCTCATGATAATCAGCGCTTTCTCGGGAGTAAGCCAGCGCGTTGCTCCGCTTATATGAGTCTTTTCAAATTCAGGAACAAAAACAAGGATTACTCCGGATTCTGAGCACAGTCGTTTCATCTCTGATTCAAAAATCTGAGGTTTTTTTACCGTTAACTTCCTTACTTCAACAAGATTTTTCTTAAACACGTCTTTTGCAAATGGCTTTGCGGCAATTCTTGATGCATCAATTTCTCCTGCCCTAAGCCAAGCTGATGTATGGGCAAGATTATCGTTGAAAACATCAGATTTCCTGAAGTTAACGGCGTGTTGTGTGTAATACTGCTGCCACTGCTCAGGATTGGGAATACCAAAAAAAGTTAAAATCCTTTCTATTAAAACTTCCTGATCGTTTGTTAATGGCAGTAACCCTATTTTTTTTAAATCTTTAAGCGGAAACTGTTTAATCCATTCTTTATTGCTTTTGAGCTCCTCTAACTCTTTTTTCCTTGCCTCAAAAAGAGAATAATCCGAACTGAGATTATTCCAGATATTTGCGGATATACCAAGGGTACGTTCAAGCTGAACGGACAACTCCGATGTCAGCAATGCCTGTTTGTTAATAATCTGGCTTAGATGTTTTACACTTATGCCGATACGTTCAGACAGGTCTTTCTTTTTAATTTCCCTGACTTCCAGTATTTCTTCAAGGTATTCCCCCGGATGTACGGCATAGTCGGGTTTATATGCATAGTATTCTCTATTCTCCATGATAATTCTCCACGCTGAGTATGATTATTCCCGTTACCTGTTTGAGGTCGATACCGCCATCCGGTAACAATACCGGTTCACGATCTGGCATAAACACTAATCGAAAAGGGTGAATTAAATCAACCGCAAACTGCTCTTTGCGGTCTCCTTTTAGCTGATGGCGTCGTTCCGGTTTTGAAGGAGAAACTTCTTCCAGATTCGCCGATGATTCCAGGACTTTCATCCGAATCCTGATTTTATCGGCCCGTACGCCATATTTTTTTTTCAACTCCTTTTCGGAATTGAAAATCTTCTGAAGCTTTTGTGTGGCAAAACCGATCTTCATGTGACATTAGCAAATGATTTACCATTTATGTAAAGCATTATTTTCATATAATTTCCATTATCCCCGAAATCATTATTCCACATCCTCCGCATCAATCAGAGCCAATATCTCCTGAAGTTCATCCACACAGGCATTCAGTTCGGTAATCGCATCACCCGCAAGCGCTTGCGGTTCAGGTAACGAGTTAGGGTCTTCAAGCCCATCGTCTTTCAGCCAGGTAATGTCCAGATTGTAGTCGCGGTCTTTTATTTGAGAAAGACTGAATTTACGGAAGCGTCCTTCATCTCCCAGGTCTTTTCGTTTTGCATGCGCATTGGGGTCATTCCCATAACATTTTTCAAACTCTTCAAACATCTGCGTAATAAGAGGACGGTCTTTCTTGGTAACTCCCGGAATATTTGTCCGGTTATCATAAATCCAGGTCTGCTGTTCATCCGTAAATTGTTTTGTACTCATAATCGAAGCAATGGCAGTTTCAACCCGTTCTTTCGCTGTAAGTATCGGTACTTAAAAATTTAAAGCGTGCTTAACCATCGAGATTATATCGGCAAGAGGCTTCTTATACACAAGCTCATGCCCTCTTTGCAGGTCTTTCTCTGAGAAATCATTTTTACGCAGTTTCTTTCGCAGCTCTTCGAGCGCGTCTGTATTCCATTTACTCGGCCTGGATAAAAGTAATTTATTCATCATACGATATCCAATTTCGGGAATTTTTTTTATCATTTCCACATCTATACGTACACTTTTTTCATAACTGCGGGTACATTGAAGACATGACGGAAGATTTGAGTGTATAATTCTATACTCCATACCTCCCGTGAAATTCAAAGAGCATATTATTTTTTTATTGACTGATTTACTAAATGAATTAAATTAAATTTGTACTCATAAAAATATATTTCACCGGAGAGATTTATGGGACTGGTAACAGCTAAAATAGTATTAAAAAACCCCAGGGAATCAGGTATCAATCCTATTGAGATAGAAGCCCTTGTCGATTCCGGGGCAGTTCATCTCTGTATTACTGAACATGTAAAATATCAGCTTAATCTTGAAGAGATTATAAAAAAAGAAGTAACACTGGCAGATGGAAGTAAAATATTAGTTCCCTATGTAGGCCCTATTGAAATACATTTTAAAAACAGAATCGGCTTTGCAGGGGCACTGGTAATGGGTGACCAGTGCCTTCTGGGAGCAATTCCAATGGAAGACATGGATCTTATAATTATCCCGAGCAAAAGAATTCTTGATGTAAATCCTGATTACCCCAATGTATCCTCTTCAATAGTGAAGTAGAAAATTATTATTGAATCCCGAATAAAATGATTTAAGGTATCAAATTACTTATATCTGCATACATAAAAAATGAATAGAAAAAAAATTGTAGAAACCATTAGCCCCTTCAAAGACTTCAGTGAAAAGTATGTACCGCTCATCGACAGGTTTATAAAGGATTTTTTTGATAAAAAGATAAAACATTCATCCCTCCCGTTCATGAAAGAGATGTATGCCATGCTCAGAGAATACTGCACCAGGGACGGGAAGCGGGTGAGGCCCATTGTCCTTGCCAATGCCTATTCAGGGTACAGAAAAGGGAGGGATGACTTCAGCGAAGTAATAAAGCTTGCCGCAGTTATTGAAATCATGCATTCATTCCTGCTGATCCAGGACGACATCATTGATAAATCGGCGCTCAGGAGGGGAGGGAAAGCGATGCATCTCCTCACCGGGGAGAAGTACGGCCCCAGGTCGCATAACAGCAATATCGGCAGCGACCTGGCCCTCATCATGGCAGATGTTCTTTTTGCAAATTCCATTGAAATCATCAGCAATGCCGGGATCAGGCCGGTGATTAAAAATGAATTCCTGAAAGTTTTTTCATCAACCTATGAAATGACCGCCTGGGGCCAGATTCTCGATATCCTTCATTCCCTGCCCAGGAACTTCGGCTTCAGGAAAAATGTGGCCATGGATATCAGCAGTCTGAAGACGGCTCACTATACGATCTATTATCCCATGCTGATGGGTTATATCCTTGCCGGGGGGAGCGATAAAAAAGAGTCAGGCCGCATAGGCGAATTCGCCCTTCCCCTTGGCCTGGCCTTCCAGGTGAGGGACGATATACTGGGTGTCTTCGGCCGTGAGAGGGATACCGGCAAACCGGAGGATAGCGATATTATTGAAGGGAAAATAACACTCCTTGTTCATTTCACCGTGAACAGCATTAAAGGCGCAGAAAGGGAGAAGTTTCTATCCCTGTTCACTATGGTTAAAAAAAGGAAAAGAGAAATTGCATTCATCAGGGGGATGATTGATAAATCCGGCGCGCTGGAAAAATCCATGGAGCTCCATGGGAGACTGGTTGAAACTTCGGCGGCTCGACTTACGTCACTGAAGATGAGAAGTGTGAACAGGGATATTTTAACCGGTATCATAGATGCCATACGGAAGGTTGACATTTAATATATCATTGGCCTTTATGCCTCCAGTTTGTCAAGAATCCTTTTTACCAGGCTCACCGATTCCATGCACCTTGCTCTGGTGGCTGCGATAAAAGGGTCATTGTCCGAGGTCACATGGCACCGGTCATAGTCATCGATGATTTTTCTCCCCCGTATATCATCCCTTTCCTTGGATGTAAACGCTGACAGGGAAACAGCTTCAATCATGTACATGAGCCTATCCATATTTTCCCTAACTGTCCTTTTGCTGAAACCCTCCCTATCCATGATGCCCCTGGCATGATCAATCTCACTGGCATCGGGCCCCTTTTCCCCGGCCGAAGGGCTGCCGGAATTTTTTGACTCGCCATGCCTGCCGGCCAGTTCACCCAGCAATCCCTTCAGCGCATAGAATTCAATGTAAAAGTTGTATGATTCCATCCCTTTCATGCGGCTCTCTTCGGTCATGTAATTTTTCCCCAGGCCTTCCACAGTCTCTGCCGTGTATATGCCTGATGACCTTTCCGGATTTGCAAGCCTGTCCCTGGCATCAATCATCATGTCAAGTATCTCCGGCCTGAATACACGGAAATCAAATGCAGTCCTCCTGGCTCTGTTCCTTTTTCCGTACTTCTCCTCATTCCTGAGCACCGCATACATGTTGTTCCCGAGCACCCATGCAGGGAATATCTCATTGATTGCCGGTTGGAGCCCCTGTATTATTTCTCCCGGTTTATTGATGAGCGAGAAGGGGAATGTCATCCTCTGCGGCAGGGTCTCAACAGCCGTGGCAATAATAGAGTAGGGCGCTTTTGAAAAATTTGACGGATATTTTATATTGACTCCGAGGCCGAAGAAGATTCCTTCGCCGCAGACGATCTCCTGGTCCGGAGCCCTGGATGTATGGTTTGAACCTATATTTGCCCCGTACCCCACGTTGCCTTTGCCTTCGGGCCAGAGCGCTGCTATGACCATGGACTGGTGGTGGAAACCGACAAAGGGGCCCAGGAGGCTCGATGTTACCTCTCCCCCGGCCACACCGGTATTTGGCCCGAGGATGCTGCGTATAACCTTACCGTGGCGCTCCACGTGGGCATGCTCGGTGAGCACTGACCCGTCAACAATTCCCATGGATGTGACTGAAGAACCCCACTGTATGCATGAATTGCTTATAAAAGCCCCGTGGCTGATCTCCGTGGTTTCCTCTTTGCCGCCAAGCACCGTGGAGTTTATTACTGCCTGCGCCCCGTCAATATTCACATATTCACCGATGAACGAGCCGGATATGGACCCTGTATTTCTTATTATTGAATTCCCGCATATGACTCCGAAGGGGGATTCCAATTCATCCATGTAACCGGTGAGCTTCTCCCGGTAATATTCAATGAACCCATTATCCATCCTGTCCATTGAGGCCGCTGCCGCAATGGGTATGGTTATATCCGCAAAGGAAGTGATTTCTCTCCCGCCTGATTCCATGCCCAGGGGGATTTCTATTCCATTTCCGAACCTCTGCATTCCCCGGGCCGTGATTGAGTCGGTATTGAGGATCGAGGAATTTCCGGTAATGATATAGCCCGATATAATTCCGCAATTGTATATAAGGGATTCACTTCCCGCTTCGGAATCGGCAAGTGAGCTCCCGTATATGCCCGAGGGGAGATGTATTCCTCCGCCTGCATCCATATAGATGCCGGTAAAGTGGCCCAGTATGCACTTCCCGTGAAAGTAATTTTTGTGGATATGCCGGGGGATGAAATTTTCAGCAACGAGTATCCCGGCCCAGTCCCTGCAGAGGTTCCCATTATCCTCAAGGGCATGGATCTCATTTTTATTCAGCGGCCTGACACCCTTTCCGAAAATCCGGCTCCCCGCATCGGAATGCTTCAGCTTTTTTACTATTTTCAATATTTCAGAGTCTTTAATAACCCTGTCCAGCGTATGCCTAACACCAATGCTGTCCATTTTTTCCGCCTCACAACTGTTAACAGGTGAATAATAATTAAGAGCAATTATGGAGTATGAACCCGGGGCTGTAAATAAAATATATTTTTTGTTAAATTTTTTATTGAAAAAAATTCAGGCTGGAATCCATAGTTTTTTTCAATTAATAATTCAATTTTAATGGATTTAAACTGAATAATACATTAAATTCTAAGAATAAAAATGATTATGATATTGATTTGATTCAGGAGATGGCAATGGATAAGAATAATGATGACATTAAAATTGAAGTAAAGGTTGATGAGGCCATTGCAGAAGGGATCTATACAAATTTTACAAATTTGAGCCACTCCCCTGAGGAATTCATCCTCGATTTTCTTTTTGTCCATCCTTCACCCCCTCCGGGGTTCGGCAAGCTCATGTCCAGGATAATAATATCCCCCGGGCATGCAAAAAGGCTTCTCCATGCCCTCAGTCAGAATGTCAAGGATTATGAAGCCAGGTTCGGCGAAATTACCCTGAACACCGAGGGGAATGAATTAAAGAAGTCCCCGGTAAATTGAAAGTTTCATGGCCGCTGTCAAAGGTAAAAAAAAAAGAATAATTTGTTTCATTACCGCATTCCTGGCGCCTCTATTCTTTTCCGGTATTATTTTTTTAAAATTTTCATTTGCCGGAGAGTTAACCTCTGGACAGAAGAATTATTATGAAATAAAAAAGCTCTACTTCAACTGGCAGAAAGGGCCCCCTTACAGCAGATTCACCTATAAGAGGGACCTTGTTTCCCTTCTCCGGGGGATGATCGGGAAGAGTATCGAAACTGACAACAGCTTTAAACTGGAATCCCCGGGGGAGCCTGGTTTCAGGCAGGTAAAATGCAATCTTCTGGAGTGCCGCTGGCTGAATTTTCATGGAGATGTTGATATTGATAATATCAGGGATCTGGTAAAAGATGACCCGGGGCTTATGAAAAAATGGTGGCGCACAAGCCATCTCTTTTCTATTTCCGGAACAGTGAAGAAATTCAGGATGAGCAGAGATTCCCATGGCGATACGGTAGAGCTTTTCCTTGAGAAAATTACTATAAAGGGGAGGGAGTAAACTTTTTTATTATGAATAATTTATATTATTGACAATAATTATCTATTAAAAAAATATAATGTAATTTTAATAAATTTATATTTGTTCATTTTTCAATAATTATTGTTTTGATATATTTGAATAATACTATTACTTGATAAAAAAATATTTTCAATAAATTTCAAAATCTGCTTGATTTCGGAATACATAACAGGAAATGATACAGCAGTTTTGATATATTCAATAAATAGTCATTATGATATTATATATAGTTAAGATTTTATGAAGAGGTTGTGATGATAGTAATAGAGAGCTTAAACCATATCAGTGTAACGGTATCGAATCTTGATGCGTCGATTAAATTTTACAAAGAGCTGTTTGATTTTGATGTTATTGATCAGATAAGCGGCCCGGGGCAGGCTTTTCTCAGAATGGGAGATATACTGATTGTTATTGTAGAAGTTGAAGGATATAAAAGTCAGCAGAACAATAAAAACTCAGTATCTTTCTATATTGATGAAGATGATTTTGATGATGCAGTTGATGAACTCAATGACAGTGAGATTAAAATTATACATGGGCCTGAGAATATCAGAAAAGGGCAGAGGGTTGTATTCCTGGATCCTGATAATAATCAGATAGAGCTCTCCTATCCTAAACTTATTTGATCATTCTATTAATGAAATTTAATTTATCCTGTTTTAATTTAATTCAATAAATTTTAAAAGCCCTGGAGTGATCTGCATGACTGCCGGATTTAATATATCATATCTTATGTTATTTTTTTTCTTAATGTTGTCTATTATGGGCTGCGGCAGCTATGAAGGCAAAATTATCGGGAAATGGAAAGCAGTGGAAAACCAGTGTGATACGCGCGGCACCTGTAAAAACAGGGATGACGTTTCCGGTTTTTTTGAATACACGAAAGACGGGAAAATGATCATCGATGACAGGATCCAGGGCACGTATAAGATAAAAAAGAATATAGTCAATTTTGAATTAAAATCGAATGATATTCTTCTTAAAGGCATTGCTGAGATATACTATATCAAAGGTAATGAATTGCTGGCAAAGTACAGGTTTAAAAAATCCGATGGGGAGAAAGATGCCGTCGGGGAAGACCTGGGCGATACAGACATTATTAAATACCACAGGGCTGAACAGAAACAATAACCGGCACAACGTTATAAAAGACTATCCATCGCCCCCAGGCAAATGATTCACTTTTCATCATAAAACCTGCCGGATGTATTAACCAGTATATCAGACAGGTTTTCCTCCAAAAGGCGCAAATCCCTTAAAATTTCAATTTTTAGATATGCCGATAAATAATAATTGACTGTGGAATGATATGAGATATTTCAGATAAGCATGAAACTGATTTTTGTATACAACTTCTTAAATATGAAGTCTGATAAATAGGATATCCGGCTGATTTTTACACCCGGTGACTTATGGAGGGAAATGGCTGAACAAATAATAATATCAGAGAAGGTGAAAAGTTTTATCCCTTCAGATCTGAAGACCGGCTATAGCCATATAGTTGCTCATGATTTAATCAATGAAGTCAATGTGAAATTATCAGGGAATGACGGCCCGGTATTCGTACTCTTTTTTATCTCCGATGATGAGTTGGAGCCTCTTGCCGATTTTCTCAAAGAATCAGGGAATAAAAATATTTTTTACAGGGCCGTTGTCCTTGGGCTGAACAGGGATGTCAATTCACTGAACCCGGAAAATTTTCCCGTGATTTCGGAATATAGAAATTCCCCTATATCTGAAAAGGATCTTGGCTATATCGTTGACAAATCATTCTCTCAGATAAGGGAGGATTACAATAAAGTGAAAATTCTCAGCGAATATATCATCAACCTTGATGATACGAGGCAGGACCAGGAAGATCTCATCAATATTGGAAAATCCCTTTCAAGCGAAAAAGATCCCGACCAGCTTTTAACCCTGATTCTTTTTCTAAGCAAGAAGATAACCGGCGCCGATGCAGGGAGCATATACCTTGTCGAGTTCGATGAACAGGGGGTAAAGAGGTTACGGTTTAAATATTCCCATACCCATTCAAGGGAAATCCCCCTTGAAGAGTTTGTCATGGCGATGAATAAAAAGTCGATAGCCGGGTATACGGCTGTGACAGGGTCTGTCCTGAATATCCCCAATGCATACACTCTCCCCGAAGATGCGCCCTATTCCTTTAACTCCTCCTTTGATGAACAGAATAATTATGTCTGCAGGTCCATGCTTGTAGTACCCATGAGAAACCATATTGACGAGATCATCGGAGTCATTCAACTGATAAACAGCAAGGAGGAACTGGATGGAAAATCATGCTCCGGTAATGAAGCTTTTACCATAATGCTTGAAAATCGGGAGGATTTTGACAGATATGTAGTCCCCTTTAATAAGAAGTATGACAGTCTTCTCGAGGCAATAGCCGGCCAGGCTGCAGTTGCAATCGAAAATAACAGGATGATAAAGCAGATACAGAACCAGTTCAAGGAATTTGTCAGGGCATCGGTAACAGCCATTGAATCCAGGGACCCGGCCACTTCCGGACATTCTTTCAGGGTGGCAGATACATGCAAGATGCTGGCCAATGCAGTGAACGGTATCAAAGAAGGCTATTTAAAAGATTACAGCTTTGATGAAACAACCATCCAGGAGCTGGAATTTGCTGCTCTCCTCCATGATTTCGGGAAGGTTTACATTGACAATTCCATATTCAAAAAAGAGAAGAAACTTTTTCCCAAGGATTTTGAGAACCTTAAAATAAGGATCGATTATCTTTACAGGTATGCAGAGCTGAAATACAGTAATAAAAAATGCCAGATGATTACAGAAGGCAGGGATTTTGAGATTATAAAAAATGATCTTTTGCAGATAGAGGAAGAAAAGACGGCTGTTCTTGAAAGGATAAAATCAGTCAAGGATAAGATTATACTTCTCAACGAGCCCACGGTCATGGAAATGGATCCTGAAAAGACCATGGCGGACTTAATGGATGAAATCAAGGATCTTGCATGTCTCGACATTAACAACAATGTCATGGATATAATAACCGAAAATGACAGGTTGAACCTGACCATAAAAAAAGGAAGCCTCAATCCAATGGAGAGGAGGGAGATTGAGACCCATGTCAGCCATACATACAGTTTTGTGAGTAAAATTCCCTGGCCCCCGGAATATATGCATATTCCCGAAATTGCACTGAGGCACCATGAAGCCATAGATGGCTCCGGATATCCTGACGGAATAAAGGGGAGGGAGAAAACATCCCTTCAGTCAAGGATGGTATCCATTGCAGACATATTTGACGCTCTTACCGCGCAGGACCGGCCGTATAAAAAAGCGGTACCCATTGAGAGGGTTTTGAAGATATTGAAAGATGATGCCGACAGGGGGAAGCTTGATTCTGATCTTGTTGACCTTTTTATATCGGAAAAAATATACGAGAAAATAAAACTTTGAACAGGTAATTATCATGGGAGAAAAAATTCAATTTGCAGATAACAGGATGACTGTTCCTGATAACCCGGTAATACTATATATAGAAGGCGACGGAACAGGGCCTGATATTTGGAGAGCATCAAAAACTGTTTTTGATGCCGCTGTTGCCAGGGTGTACGGCGGCAGTAAAAAAATTGAATGGCTTGAGGTGCTGGCTGGTGAAAAAGCTTTCAAGACGACCGGGGAGTGGCTCCCAGATGTGACCCTTGATAAAATTGTTGAATACAGGGTGGCAATCAAAGGCCCCCTGACAACACCCGTTGGTGGAGGCATAAGAAGTATAAATGTAACCTTACGGCAGAAGCTGAACCTCTTCGCATGCGTGAGGCCTGTAAGGCATATCCCCGGTGTTGCCAGCCCGGTCAAAGATCCGGAAAAGGTGAATATGATTGTATTCAGGGAAAACCTCGAGGACCTCTATGCCGGAATTGAGTGGAAGGAGGGGAGTGAAGATGCTTTGAAAGTTATCAGGTTTCTGAATGATGAGATGAAGGTTTCAGTACCTTCGGATTCCGGCATCGGCATCAAGCCCATAAGCATAAGAAATACAAAAAATATTGTCAGAAGCGCGATAGAATATGCCATACATAATGGCCGTAAAACAGTGACCCTGGTCCATAAGGGAAACATCATGAAATTTACCGAGGGAGCTTTCCGGGACTGGGGATATCAATTGGCTGCCGAAGAATTCGGAGACAGGACAGTCACCGAAAAGGATGTATGGGAGAGGCATGGCGGAAAGATGCCCGAGGGGAAAATTCTTATTAATGACAGGATTGCCGATGCAATGTTTCAGCAGGTCCTCCTCAGGCCGGAAGAGTATGATGTCATTGCCACCCCGAACCTTAACGGCGATTATCTCTCCGATGCCCTTGCCGCGCAGGTCGGGGGACTGGGCATGGCCCCGGGAGGAAACATCGGGAACGGATATGCGGTATTCGAAGCTACCCATGGAACTGCTCCCAAATACGCAGGCCAGGACAAGGTCAACCCGGGCTCTCTTATACTTTCGGGGGAGATGATGTTCAGGTATCTCGGGTGGAAAGAGGCTGCTGATGCAGTATTAGACGGACTTGAAAAAACCATAAAACAGAAGAGGGTAACCTACGACCTTGAGAGGCAGATGACAGGGGCCCGGCTGCTCAAGTGTTCTGAATTCGGAGATGCAGTTGTCGAAAACATGAAGTAACAGATTAAACAATATCTACCGGATAACCTCTTCACGCCGGTAACCCGCAGGGACATGGACATATTCAAAGGGTTTTCTGGTTATCCTTGCCGCCCTGCTGTTCTTGTCGCTGTAAAAGTCATTCACCACTTCCGAAAGATTTATTGATATGCCTGCGAACCAGTTTCTTGTATTGTTATTATATTCAGGGATATTCTTGTCATAATGCGGAGAATAACCCTTGACAAAGTATCCAAGGTCAAACTGGACGTACCTGAAAAATTCCGGGGTTTTTTTCCAGAGGTAATTAAATCCTGCCATTCTGAAGTTCATCATATACTTCCATCCGCTGTAATCGTTTTCGAAGTCGAGCACGCTTTTCCGGTGATTTATGAAACCTCTCGTGGGCATGTATTCAATGCTCAGGCCTAAAAAGGCATCCAGTACCGGGGAATAATCGAGAAGGGCCCCGAAAAGTATACCTATGGTATCGATGATAAGATCCTCTTTTGAAAAACCGTAGGTGCTTGACCAGCCATCGCCCACCTCTAACATCAATCCCATGGAAAAGGTCGTGAACATGGAATAGAGCCATTTGGTATTTTTTCCGTTTTCCGTATAATCAAATACATTGAACAACAATCTCTGCACCATGTAAAAGGCATACAGGTGGCCGGCTTTGTCTGCTCCGCCAAGCCCTGTATTCTGCCCGAACCAGTGCTCTGAGCCGAACTGAAACTGGTGATTGCTTCCCCACTGCCATGCTTTAACACCGATTATAAATGTCACTGGATATACTGCTGTAAGCCCTGTGTATCTGATTATGTCTTTATGAAGTTCATTATCAGGGCCAGTTTTATTCATTCCAGTTGAATTTGTAATATCTGTTTTTGAGTCACTGCTTTTTCCGTCAATGCCCTGGGAATATGCGTTGGAGTTCTGGAAATATATAGTTAGGGAAAGTACAACTACCAGAAATTTTATGTTAGTGGTTATCATATTGGCTCTTATATTTGAATTTCTATTCTGAAAATAATTTGGATAACAATTATTTACTAAACTTGTATGTCAACTTAATATCTATGGTATAATAGATAAAATTATTTATATTGACTTGAGATTTTAATATCTGATAGATAATATATCAGGGGGATTTCAAAGGCAATCAGGACTGATCTTACGGTTAATAGAGGGATATCGTAGGTATGTATACTGATGTCATGCATTACTAAATTAATTATAAATGCAAGGGAATAGGCAAAATGGATGTCCATGAGGAACAGTTGGATTTTTCTATTCCTATCCTTAAAATAATTCAGAGAAATTATATGGTAGGCCAGCAGGATAGACATTATCATTCCTGCAATCACTGAAACTGTTTTCCCGAAAAGTATCAGCAGGATGAATACGAGGTAAACCACCTCAATATAATAGAGGAGGGCGATATAGGGAGTTACGAGCGCGGCTGCTCTGGTAATTTTTATCTGGTCAATTATCATATATAATCATAAAATTCATTTTTTCCGCGCTTTGCAGGTATTGCACCGGAAAATTTTTCAGTCAGTTATTTCTGGAAAGGGATTTATTTCTTGTCAATAAAAGAATTAAATAAAATGATGAATTATGGATATACAAGAGTTTGAAATTATTGTTCCCGTGGAAAATCACCTGGAAAGGATAGACAGTTTCATAGCCGGCTCCATTGAAGTGAATTTTTCCAGGAGCCACATACAGAAGCTGATAAAAACCGGCAATATAGTAGTGAATGGAAAGGAAATCAAGGCAAACTATAATGTGAAGACCGATGATTCCATCAGGATTAATATACCGGAACCGCTGGTATTGGATCTGAAACCCGAAAATATCGACATTGATGTTGTGTATGAAGATTCATCCCTTATTGTGATAAACAAGCAGCCCGGCCTTGTTATCCACCCCGGCCCGGGCAATTGGGACGGGACGCTGGTGAACGCCCTCCTGTATCATATTGAAGATCTTTCATCAATAGGCGGCGAGGTGAGGCCCGGAATTGTCCACAGGCTCGACAAGGATACGTCAGGGGTGATGGTGATAGCGAAAAATGACCTGGCCCATCAGAACCTGACCGGGCAGTTTTCGTCCAGGACCATTGACAAGAGGTACCGTGCCATTGTAAAGGGGAAGCCCGTTAAAGAGCATGACATGATAGATCTTCCCATCGCCCGTCATAAAAAATACAGGCAGAAGATGACTATTGCCGAATCGGGCAGAGAGTCTTTGACTGAGTACTGGATACAAAAGATATGGAACAGCAGCATGGGGACGTTTACGATGCTGGAGCTGAAACTGCATACCGGGAGGACGCACCAGATTCGGGTCCACCTTTCGCATACGGGAAATCCGGTTGTGGGCGACCAGATCTATTCCAAGAAATGGGATAAGTACAAGGTCCCCTACCTTCTCCTTGCATCTACTTCATTAAGGTTTACCCATCCCGAGACCCGGGAAGAGATGAAGTTTGAAGTGGATCTTCCGGAGCATATGGTTAAGTTTATATCAAGGCTCGATATTATGTCACAGCCCGGGGGGTCTAATAATTAATGCCCACGGCCTTTTTCACCTCATCCAGGGTTTCCCGGGCAACCTTTTTCGTTTTATCCGCCCCTTTTCTCAGGATGGCGTAAACTTCGCCCAGGTCACTGCTCAGAAGACTTCTTTTTTCCTTGAAGGGCCTGAAGTAATCCAATATCAGGCCCAGGAGCTCTTTTTTAATCTCTCCATATCCCACGCCCCCTTTTCTGTACCTGTCGGCCATGGTCTGTGTTCCCTCTCTTCCGGCAAATAGTTTATAGATCGCAAAGACATTGCAAGTATCAGGATCTTTCGGCTCGTCAACGGGCTTGGAATCGGTGACTATCTTCATCACTTTGCTTTTAAGCGATTTTTCATCTTCAAATATATTAATGGCATTGTCGTAGCTTTTCGACATCTTCTGGCCGTCAATTCCCGGGATCACCGCGATATCATCGGAGATCTGCGGTTCCGGAATTACGAATATCTCCCCATACCTTGCGTTGAAGCTGCCGGCAATGTCCCTTGTTATTTCAATATGCTGTTTCTGGTCCTTTCCCACGGGGATAATCTGGGACTTGTACAGGAGTATGTCTGCGGCCATGAGCACAGGGTAGGTATAGAGCCCGGTGTTGGGCGTTATCCCCTTTGCAATTTTGTCCTTGTAGCTGTGGCTCCTTTCAAGGAGGCCCAGGGACGTGTGGCACGACAGTATCCAGGTAAGCTCGGTGACCTCCGGGACATCGGACTGCACCCAGAAGAAGCATTTCTCAGGATCCAGGCCCAGGGCAAGAAAGTCAAGGGCAGCGTCGATGGTATTTTTTCTCAGCTCATCGGCGTCAGCCACGCTTGTGAGCGCATGGTAATTCACAATGAAGCAGAAGAGCTCGTTTTTTTCCTGGAGCTCGATCATGGGCTTCATCATGGCGAAATAGTTTCCTATGTGGAGCGTGCCCGAAGGCTGTATTCCTGAAAGTATCCTTGCCATACATTTCCTCTGTTATTTACATTGAATTGTGGTAAAATTCGGGAGTATGGAAAATTTAGTCAATAATAAAATTTATTTTTGTTCCATGAATTTGCTGAATGCGGCAGAGTGAGTAACTCAAGGACTATCTAATTGCTTGACATTGAGGTGGTTGTTATGTAAATTAGATCAACTACAATGAAAAATTATTTGATAAATTCATCTATTATTCTCCTGGTATTTTTTATGCCTGAATGCCATGTAAATCGGCTGAATACTGAAAAATATTATTCTTCAGATAAGACTTCCCCAGTGATCAGGATTTTCAGAGACATACATTACACTGATTCCGGCCTCCCGCTTTTTGATAATGAAATATCTGCAAAACCTGAAGATAAATCTGGGACCTATCATCTCGTAATAATTGAGAACGGAAGAGTGGTAAAATCGATTTATATCGGACTGGTCATCAAGGGGGATGAAAACAGGGATAAAAATCCGGTGGAGATTATTTTTCACTGGACAGGCAAAGGGTTTAAGGCCGGGCTAAAGATTTCAGGCAGTATGATTTCAGGTGGAAGAATTTCCAGTCCCGGAGAAGCAGTGGGTCTTTTAGTATTAGTGGCCGTACCTATAGTTGGAGGGGGAGTTGGCGGATTATTCATCGGCATCCTGGATGGGACAAAGGTTGCTTTGCAGGATTTAGTAAATCTGTTCAAGGGAAGCAGGGAATATCTTCTTGGCCATACGGACTATTCGTATGACGGCATGGGCAGGCTGACGGAATACAGGACCTATTCCCCTGATCCGGGGGAAAAGGTCATCATCATCAATGCTGTTTTTACATATGAAGGTAATTTGAAAAATCCAAAACTTCTGAAAATAAAGAATATTAATGATAAGGACTTTAAAACAATAAATATTCCGAATCCATGAAACTATCATCAGTTAATCAAAATTTATTATAAAACAGGGATACCATTATGAAAAAAAATTGCGGCGATACAGACAGGTTTATCAGGGCGCTTGTGGGTGTGGCTTTTGTGGCTAATATATTTGTCCTGAAACCTTCCGTTTTTTGGACCATAATTCTTGCCATAGTAGGGGTTGCATTCATCGCCGTATCCTATATGGGATTCTGCCCCCTTTATCTTCCCTTTAAAATCTGCACCATAAAAGGCAGTAGATGCTGAATTATTATTTCTGATTTACTCAGTGTCTCTGCTGCGCCGCGAGGCGCTGAAAATACCAGTCGGTGGAAATCCGACACGAGTAATTGGTCTTTCATTCGGAAGATAATAAAACAACCTGACCGGTGACGGGAAAGGTTGAAGCTTTTTGAATCAGTTCGCAGGCCGTAACGAAAGTGAACACGCAGGCCCCGTTACACAAATGTAGCCGGTGAGACTGCCGGATATGTGCGAAACCCGCTGAAAGACGTACAAGCCAAGTGCATTCAAACGTGTTTACATTTAAAAAGAAAAGGGTAAAATGCGGCCTCTGGGCATACCGACGATTAAAGATAAGGTCGTACAGATGGCATGCAAAATGGTGTACGGGTATAAAAATTATCCGAAATATCTGTTGCACAATGAGCATCGTCCACCGCCGATGATTGTAAAAGATTTGAATACTTGAGATGAATCCTGTCGGTAAGCCGTATGCCTTAATAGAGCACGTACGGATTGATGAGGGGCTCCTGGCCGGATGCAGATATCCGGCCAGAGCCTACTCAATTAGCTGACTTTTCAATGAACCCGTGATCATCATGTTCATTTCAGTTTAAAATTTACTTGTTGCAAATAAATCCATGTATTTAAATATTTCTATACCTATAATAACGAAAGGGGCTGGAGACTCATATGAACATAGAGAAGGGGACAAAGATAAAAGATATCATGAAACTGCCGGGGAATGTCATAAAAGTTTTTGATGAATACGGCCTCGACTGCCCGGGGTGCAAGGGCCAGGAGCACGATACTGTTTACATCGTGGCAGAGAACAACGGGCTCGACCTTGGGAAATTCCTCAAAGATCTGAATGATGCCGCCGGAAAATAGGGATATACTCCATGGGTTCCATCAGGATTATTGCGGGGTCGCTGAAAGGGCGCAACATGCCCTATCCGAAGAGCAGGTTCGGCGATGCTGGGATTACGCCCCAGAAGGTTAAAGAGGCGCTGTTTTCCATAATCGGCGATGACCTTGACGGGAAATCTTTTCTCGACCTTTATGGCGGCACCGGCCAGATCGGTTTTGAGGCGCTGAGCAGGGGCGCAAACCCGGTGGCAATAATCGAGCAGGAAAAATGGAGCTGTTCTTCAATTAGGGAATTTGCCCAAGGGACAGGCCTATCAGACAGACTTATGATTCTCAATTATCATGCATCCAGGGCCCTGAGGTATCTCAGGAAAAAGGGGATCTCCTTTAATTTTATATTCATCGACCCCCCTTACGTGAAGATAAAGGGAGCTGTAGGACTCTATGGGACTATCCTGAAAGAGTTGGAGGGGGAGAATTCACTGGCCGCTGACGGACTTATTTTTATCCAGCACTTCAGCGGTAATGTGTTGAAAGAGTCTCTGGGTTGTTTTGGAAAAATAGATGTAAGAAAGTACGGCTCAAACTGGATTTCCATCTATGCCCGTAAAAGCGGCTGATTGCCCGCAATTATATATTACCGGAGGTAGTTACCAATCATGGGGAATGAATCAGAATCTTTATCAAATTTTATAGAGGATATAATCGGGAACGATATCAGGAACAATAAAAACGGGGGCAATGTGGTCACCCGCTTCCCACCGGAGCCCAACGGATACCTGCACATAGGGCATGCGAAATCCATATGCCTTAACTTTGGCCTTGCGAAAAAATTCAACGGGAGATGCCACCTTAGATTCGATGATACCAATCCGGTTAAGGAGGACATTGAATATATACATTCCATACAGGAGGATGTAACGTGGCTGGGATTTGACTGGGGGGAGCACCTTCACTACGCCTCGGACTATTTTGAAAAACTCTATCAGTATGCCCTGGAACTGATCAAGTCAGGGAAGGCCTATGTATGCAGCCTGAACGCCGATGATATAAGGAAATACAGGGGGACCCTGACAGAACCGGGCAGGGATAGCCCGTACCGGAACCGGAGTGTTGAAGAAAACCAGGAACTTTTCGTAAATATGAAAAACGGTACATTCAGCGACGGTGAACATGTCCTTCGGGCCAAAATTGACATGTCCTCGGGTAACCTGAACCTGCGCGACCCCGCGCTTTACCGTATTCGGAAAACGTCCCATCACAGGACCGGGGATGCATGGTGCATCTATCCGATGTACGATTTCACCCACTGCCTTTCCGATTCAATTGAGGAGATAACCCATTCAATATGCACCCTGGAATTTGAAAACAACAGGCCGCTGTATGACTGGGTCCTGAACGAGCTTAATACGCCCTGCCATCCCCAGCAGATCGAATTCGCCAGGCTCAGCCTGACCCATACAATCATGAGCAAGCGGAAGCTTCTCCAGCTTGTACAGGAGGGGCGGGTGTCGGGATGGGACGACCCGCGCATGCCCACAATTTCAGGACTGCGGAGAAGGGGCTATACTCCGGAGTCCATTCGGGATTTCTGCGATCGCATCGGCGTGGCCAGGAGCGACAGCGTTGTTGAGCATGCCGCACTTGAGAGCTGCATACGGGAGGACCTGAATAAAAGGGCAATGAGGGCCATGGCTGTCCTGAATCCACTGAAAGTGATAATAGAAAATTATCCCCGGGATTTGACCGAGGAGCTTGACGCGGTGAATAACCCCGAAGACCCGGAGATGGGGAGCCGTAAGATTCTGTTTTCAAGGGAGATATTCATAGAAGAGGAAGACTTCATGGAGAACCCTCCAAAGAAATTTTTCAGGCTTTTCCCGGGTCAGGAGGTGCGCCTGAAACATGCGTACTACGTAACATGCACCGGTTTCAGGAAGGATGAAAAGACCGGGAAGGTGACCGAGGTGCATTGCACCTATGACCCTGCAACAAAGGGGGGGTGGTCACAGGACGGACGGAAGGTCAAAGGGACCCTTCACTGGGTTTCCGCAAGCCACTTCACCAGTGGCGATGTGAGGCTCTATGACCATCTTTTTTCAGTGCCCAATCCCGAGGGCGACAGCAGCGGAAAGGTCTTTACCGATTTCATAAACCCAGATTCTCTGATGGTAATAAAGGATGCCGTCCTTGAAAAGGGCCTTGCAGGCGCAGCACCCGGTGACCGATACCAGTTCGAGAGACAGGGGTACTTCTGCGCTGATATAAAGGACTCAGTACCTGGGAAACCGGTATTCAACAGAACAGTTCAGCTCCGGGACTCCTGGGCAAAGATCATGAAGTCCGGGAAGGAAAATGAGTAAATTGAAATTTTTTAAGGAGGATGTATGAAAATATTAGTATCAGTTTTTTTATTCACAGCAGTTTTGTCATTTTATTCACCGGTTTTTGCAGGGGAATGTGAAGGAGACTGCATCGAAGGGCAGGGGACATACACCTGGCCCGGTGGCAATAAATATGCAGGGGAATTTAAAAGTGCTAAAATGGATGGGCAGGGAACCTTGTCTTTATCAAGCGGCAATAAATATACCGGTCAGTTTAAAAATAATAAAATGGACGGCAGGGGGACCTTTACCTGGGCCGGTGGGAATAAATACGCCGGGGAATTTAAAAATGGAAAAATGGAAGGCCTGGGGACATTCACCTGGCCCAGCGGCAACAAATATGCCGGGGAATTTAAAAATGGTGAAATGGATGGCCAGGGGACCTTTGCCTGGCCTGACGGCAACAAATATACCGGGGATTTCAGGAATGATAAAATCGAAGGGACCGGGACCAAAACTTTCAGCAACGGCGAAAAATATATCGGGATATTCAGGAACGGCATAATCGAAGGACAGGGAACCTACACATGGCCAAGCGGGAATATATATACCGGGGATTTTAAATCGGGCGAAATGGACGGCAGAGGAACCATGACCTGGCCTGATGGCAGAAAATATATAGGAAATTGGAAAAAAAGTGAAATGGAAGGACAGGGGACGCTCTACTACAAGGACCTGGTCCGGTTCCAGGGCCTCTTCAAGGGTGGAGAGCCTGATAAGTGATGGATCTATGCTTAGAACTTTCCCTGAATAATAGACATATTAAAATTATAGAACAGCCCGTACATTGAGCGAGACAGGGAAGTCGAGCGGAATGTGTCGAGGCGGGCCGTAAGTTTGGCGACATTAGTTTAAATTACATGATTAATATTGTTAATTGCAGGCAATTATTTATGTATAAAAATTAAATAAAAGCAAATCAGCAGGAGGCTGATTTGCATGGGGATGCAGCCGAGGACTGTCACGAGGACGCTCCGCAGGCTGCATCTGTATTTTTTTTGAAACCATTAAGTCAGCCCTCTGCGAGAGCGGCGCGGGGGTCGATAGGTGCTGAACAGGACGTTCGAATGCAAAGCCGGTACGCCAAGAGGCGTGTGTATATAAAAATAAACCCATCGGGTGAGAGGCCCGAATACTCCCTTATTCCTGTTCGGGAGTAAAGCAGTTTTGCTGCATAAGGAG
>VFJS01000075.1 GCA_009885955.1 Spirochaetia bacterium
ACACGTTGCTCTGAGCAAAACACGTTGCTCTGAGCAAAACACGTTGCTCTGAGCAAAACACGTTGCTCTGAGCAAAACACGTTACTCTGAGCAAAACACGTTACTCTGAGCAAGATTGTTAACGCTCAGAGTACTTTAAAATTTAATAAAAATATATAATTCTACTGTACATTACAAATGCCAAATGTTAAATATGTTCAGAAAACTGCTCAATTTAATAAAAACTATTTTATCATTTATATATAAAGGAGAAAAAGAATGTTAAAAGACAGGGACCCAGTCATAGTAAGCGCAGTGAGAACACCTCTCGGGTCTTTCGGCGGCACTTTATCAGCAATGGGGGCCACGGAACTGGGGGCTATAGTTATGGAAGAGGCGATAAAAAGGGCCGGGCTCAAAAAAACCGATATTCAGGAGGTCCTCATGGGCATGGTGCTCCCATGCGGATACGGCCAGAACCCCGGACGCCAGGCAGCACTCAAAGCCGGCCTCCCCGATGACGCAGGGAGCATTACATTGAATAAAGTCTGCGGTTCCGGGCTCATGACCATCATGCTCGCATCGGAGCTCATAAAGTCGGGATATACCGACATCGCGCTGGCCGGCGGCATGGAGAATATGAGCATGGCCCCCTATTATATGCCCAAGGCAAGGTTCGGCGCCAGGATGGGCCACACACAGCTCCTTGACCACATGATAAACGACGGCCTGTGGGACGTGGTCAACGACTTTCACATGGGCATCAGCAACGACCTCATCTCGCAGAAATGGGGCGTCACCCGCGAGGACCAGGACAGGTTTGCTGCTGCATCCTATGAAAAAACCCTGAAATCGATTGAAACAGGAAAGTTCAAAGATGAAATTTTTCCTGTAAATATAAAGGACAGAAAAGGAAATATCACGGTGTTTGATAAAGATGAATGCCCCAAACCCACTTCCTACGATCAGCTTTCAAAGCTGAAGCCCGCATTCCAGAAGGAAGGCTTTGCTACAGCCGGGAATTCATCGGTTATCAGCGACGGGGCCTCTGCTGTAATAGTAATGAGCTACGGAAAAGCAAAGGAGTTGGGGATAAAGCCCCTGGTGAAAATCGCAGCTTCAGGGTCCTCAGGCATTGAGCTGAAATATATCCTCATGGCTCCGATTAATTCCATCCCGAAAGTCTGCAAAAAGGCCGGCATTAATATAAACAATATCGACCTCCATGAAATCAATGAGGCCTTTTCCGGATCATCGGTGGGAATCATAAAGGAGCTCAAGCTCGATATATCGAAGATCAATGTGAACGGCGGATCCGTGGCACTGGGCCATCCTATAGGAGCATCGGGTGCAAGGATCCTGACAACCCTTGTCCACGAGATGAAGCGTTCTGGCAAGGCACTGGGCCAGGCATCGCTCTGCCTGGGCGGCGGCGAGTCCGTCACCATGATCGTGGAAAACGTCTGATAACCTCACTTCTCTCAGAGAATCCCTTCCCTTTCTTACACTGTTCCCTGCCGTTATCAATGTGTAAGAAAGGGGGATTGGGGGATATTTGAGAGATATGGGGATAAAAATAGTATTTTGAAAGTCAGATATGATATTTCTTATATGGACTTTTATGACTTATGAGAAATTAAAAAAAATAAAAATTTTTACATCTCCTCATCTCAACTATCCCCCTATCCCCTAAATCTTTCTCTTAAAAATGATCATGCTTTATTAAATTCACACCCCGCAGCAACCTCGCCAGGTCCGTGAGTATCCTCGATGTGAGCCCCCAGATCAGGTGGCCGTTATGCTTGTAGTAGAATATCTCGTAGGAATTCCCGTCAAAGATACCATGGTCCACCCTGTCATATTTCTCATCAAGAAACATATCAAATGGCGCCTCGAAGATCTCTTCAATCTCAAAATCATCTGCCCTGTAGGAAACCGGATATTCCACGGCGCCGGCGAAGGTAGCCACCCTGTAACTGGTGATTGATAGATAATCATCAAACCTCCCCAGGTACGTAATACTGCCACGGGGAATGCCAACCTCTTCCCATGTCTCCCGGTACGCTGCGTCCAGGAGTGTGCTGTCTGTCACGTCCATTGCGCCGCCGGGAAGGGATATCTGCCCCTTGTGCGTTTTCACCTTATCGGTACGCTTGGTCAGAAGCACATGGGGCCTGCCGCCGATGTTCATAAAAAGGATAAATACGGCAGCGGGCCTGAATGAACTGTCGTCGATGATTTTTATCCTGATATTCCCAAGCGCATGTCTGACGGCTTCAATAAATTCAGGATAATCCCGTTCATGGACCCTGCTGTTCACCATGACGGGGATTGAAGGGACCGGCTACTTAACATCAAAGACGATGTTTATTTTATTGAACTTCGCGGATACCTTGTCCTTTATATCTATTTCGATATTGTGCCTTCCCGGTTTGCTGGTGTCGCTTATCTGTATGGAAAAATGCATATTAAAAGCCTGGTTTTTCCCGGCATGGACTTTCTTGTTGAGGACCTTCCCCTTCCCATGGGTATTTTTCTTCCCCATATCGGAGATGATAAAGTCAGCCTCAAGATCAAAATTCTCGTCTCTGTCCTTCATCAGGCCCGAAACCCTCAATTCAAAAAAAAGCTTCTGCCCTTTATGAAAAACTCTTGTTCCGATATCGGCGCCTTCTTTTGTCGTTGATATTTTATTCAGGGAAATTTTTATTGCAGAAGTCTGGGAAAACTGGGCCATGAGCGGCAGAAATGAAAAAACCATGAGGAAAAGTGGTATGATACATATTCTTTTCATATTTTAACTCCAAAATGTACAGATCTTAAAAACGAATATAAGAATTTATCCCATCGGCCCTCCTGTCAACATTAATAACTGATAAAAATGCACCGTTTCCCTCAATTTTTTGCCCAGAAATGAACTTTTTCTTGACATTAGAGGTCATTTTTTTTTTGCTAAAAACATAATGTTCATTAAATAATTAAACCTTCAGGGCGGCCCTGAAGCAAATCACATTAAAAATTCTTAAAATCAGCAGGAATATATTGAGAAATTATATCACAAAAATTTCAGGATTAAAAAATTTCAGGGTTCGAACAGCGTCGCTTGCACTGATATGCCTTTTTACCTTATTCAATTTATTTCCCCCGGCCCATGCTCAACATAAAACCGGCAGCGGGGAGCTCTCCATTCTCTGTATGGGCGACATTCTTCTTGCCAGGGACGGCGTTGAACTGATTGAATTAAACGGCAAAGACTATCCTTTTAAAAAAATTGAATATGAATTTAATAATTACAGCATCGTGTTTGCCAATCTTGAAGTTCCCATAACCTACAGGGGAATCGTTCATCCCACAAAGCCATACACCTTCAGGCTCCACCCTGACAATGCGTCACACCTGAGGTCAATGAAGCTCAATGTCCTGTCAGTAGCCAACAACCACATCCTTGACTACGGAAGGGACGGCATGTTCGACACTCTTACATTCATTTCGGGCTGGGGTATAAAATATTCCGGGGCCGGCAAGGATTTAAAAGAGGCCAGAACACCCGCGATTATCAATTCCAATGGTACAAATGTCCTATTCTTATCATACTGCGAACGGCCGCCTGCGGATTTTTATGCCACAGAGTCCACTCCAGGCACATCCCCCCTGAAGCTTTCAAGTATAATTGAAGATATTGAAAAATACAAAACCGGAGAAAATCTTGTTTTTATATCCCTCCACTGGGGAATTGAACACAACGATTTTCCTGAAAAATATCAGATTAATCTGGCCCATTCAATCATTGATGCCGGGGCTGACGGAATAATCGGCCATCATCCCCATGTGCCCCAGGGAATTGAGATATACAACAATAAGCCGATATTATATTCACTGGGAAACGCCATTGTCGGTTTTTACAATCCGAATTATACAAATAATATCATGACTTCGCTGCACTACAGGAATAACAAAATCCAAAACATTAAAATAATACCCATGGCAGGAAAGCATAAAGATATAAAATCGCAGCCTTATCTTTTAAACGGTCAGGAAGCTATAGATGTTATCAATCATTTGAAAAGAATATCAAAACCCTTTAAAACGGATATTGAATATTCAGACGGCATTGGCAAAATCACCGTGCAGAATGGGAATTAATTAATTTTTTTGTTGATTTTTTTATCGGCAATCATATATTATCCTTATAAGCATTATATTGTATAATATTGATACATACAACTAATTACAAAACAGGAGATGTAAGATGAAAAGAATTTCCATATTAGCACTTTTAAGTGTAATTGTTACCTTTTTTGTAGCATGTGAATCTGCCAAGGTTAAAGATACTGAAGTGAAATCAACAAAATCAGACCCCGGACAGATATTTGCACAGTCATCAAACGAACAGCTTGCCAATATCCCCGTAGCAGGATTCGGATATAAAGATTCACAGGTACCGGCGCAGCAGTGGGATGATTTCGCCAAAAAAGCCGCGCCTGTTATAAAAAATATCATCGATAACATGCCTGACGGATATGTTTTACAGGTAACCGGTCATACAGATGGAAGCGGCCCTGAAGAGCCCGTAGGAAACAAACCGGGCAACATTAAAATTTCCAGCGACAGGGCAAATCAGGTTTTTGAAGCGCTTAAAAAAAATGGTGTAACATCGCCAAAAATGACCTTTAAGGGTGTCGGTTCCGCAGAACCACTTGAAGGTGTTGATGCAAGGGATGCCAAACAGAGAAGAGTAACTTTTAAAGTTGTCCCAAAACAGTAACTAATTACTTTATAGATAAATCATTTAAGGCGCATTATAATTCAGATTTTCTTTCTTATAATGCGCCTTTATATTTTCTATCTGAAATTGCCTGCATAACATAACAAAAGCGCCAATTATTAATCGATTCAGGCTGATTATATGACAAGATATAGAAATCTGTCCGGATCTAATTATTTTTAATTCCGGAGACCCATGCGTAAACTGGCCTGTATCATCCTTCTTCTTTATGCCTATTCAGCTTCAGGCAGAACATTGATGGACAGAGATTATTTAATATTCGGCCAGAATACTCTTCAGAGAATAACCTATGAAACAAGCTCCTCCTTCAGCGACATACACCGTGGCGACAAGGCCCTTGACAGCGATAGAGGAACATCCTGGACATCAAAAAAAGAAAAAACGCCTCACTGGATCACCATTGACTTTGGCGCCAAAAGACTGCTGAGCAGAATAACAGTATATCCGGGAAAAAAGGACAATTACCGGACGATAAAATATTTTACGCTTCAATTTTTGTACATGGACAACTGGTTTGATTATGTAACAGTCAATCTTGAAGATTCAATAAAAAAAACCTATATTGAAAAGGCGGAAATAGACCTTGGGGGGATTGATGCAAGCACCTTCAGAATATTTATCCCGCCTGATGCCGCATACAATGATATCGCTGCTATTGCCGAGATTGAAACATATCTCGGAAGCGGAAGGATAAAATATTTTGATGAAAGGCTGAAGGGCCTCTGCATGCCCATAAAAAACGGATTTCTTCCTGATACCGATTACGGGTACCCAAATGCGCCAAGAAATTACAGGGGCGGGACCCATGTGGGAATAGATATTTCCTTCTATCACACCGATGTCTCATATGACCCGGTACCTGTAACAAAAAATACCCCGGTATTCTCCATTGAAGAAGGCACGATAATACGCTGCGACCTGGACTACGAACCAATGTCCCTGGAATACTGGAAGGACCTTTCGGCGTATACGAAAACACATCCCAGGACCTTTGTCATGAGGTCCTTTGGCGGAAGGCAGATCTGGATCGATCACAGGAACGGGATAGTCTCGGCCTATAATCACCTTTCAAAAATAGATCCGGATTTGAAAGCCGGTACCAGGGTTAAAAAAGGTGAGCGGATTGGATGGGTTGGAAATTCAGGCCTCAGAGGAGAAGTTGAAGGCAAAGATTACGGCGTGCATCTGCACATTGAGATATGGGTGGACAGCTACTATCTGGGCCACGGGATGTCAATGGAGGATATTAGAAAATATGTTAAATGGATATTTTTCCCCCTGCAATAAAAAAATAAAACCTGGCCATACACATTATTAATTCAGCCACAGAGACACAGAGGCTCAGAGAAATATTCTATTTTTTCATATTATTCATGATTGAAGAGTCTGATTATAATTACGAAATAATTTTTTAAAGAAATAATATCATCATATATAAACCTCTGTGTCTCCGTGCCTCAGTGGCAAATAATCTTGATTAGTTATAATATATGTATTATTTCCCCAGGTAAATATCACCGTCCCACCAGCCTGTTTTTTCTTGAAGTATGCTGCCGCTCCTCTCGTATTCATATTCCGTACCCCTGCCGTACCTTTTGTCTTCCTTAAACTGGCCTACATATTTATATACAACATTTCCGAACCTGTCTATAAGAAAGAATGTTCCATTTCCATGCCTTTTATTTCCCATGAATTCACCGGCATACCTGGAATTGTCAAGATAATATATGGTCCCCTTTCCCTGCTTTTTCCCATCCTTCCACTCGCCTTCATAAACCTTCTCCTCTTTTGCGTTAAAAAATACCCCTTCTCCGTTATATTCAGCATTCTGAAATTCGCCGGTATATTTAGAGCCATCGATCAGGAAATGGGTCCCATTCCCGTATCCGATCATGTTGCCTTCTTTAAACTGCCCTATATATTTTTCGCCATTCCGGAAATATTCATTGAGAAGGCTTGTCCCCTTATCATCCTTTATCCATTTTCTGCTCAATTTGCCGTCAGGATAATATTCATAGTAGGTTCCGGTCCCGGTATATTTACCGTTTTTGAAATCGCCAATATATTTTTTAAAGATAGTGCCGTTACTGTAATAAATATAAAATGTCCCTGCTCCGTTTTCCTCGTCATTTTTCCACTGCCCGTAATAGCGCGGTTTCCCGTCGGGATTAAAAAAAGTACCGGTGCCGTTCCTCTTTCCGCCGGCAAATATCCCCTTGTACCTTTCGCTGCCGGCAAAAAAATATTCTCCGTTCCCTTCAAACAGTCCGGCCTTAAATTCACCGGTATATTTTGAGCCATTGGAAAACTTCAACTGCCCGTTTCCGCTTTCCACATCATTGTCATAGTCGCCGCTGTATTCATGGCCTTCGGCATACCTTGTTACGCCATGACCTTTTTTCTTACTTTTTTCAAACATCCCGGAATATTTTCTTCCATCTTCATACACCATAACACATGCCCCGGTCTCACAGTTTCCCACGTTGCACACGTTCTCATATTTGTCGCCGTTGGAGAATAGATAGTTTCCCGTTTCCACCAGTTTGCCCTTTTTGAATTTGCCTTTGACTGCAGAACCGTCAGGATATGTAATTTCCCCATCACCATCCATAAAACCCTCTGTGAATTCCCCCTTGTATGACGAACCAGCCGGAATGACCATCAAACTTCTTGCCTGCTTAACGGTTGACAGGAATACACTTTTGAATTCATTGGAAGATGGGAATATATATGTACCGGTTCCATGAAACTTCCCATCGGTAAATTCCCCCGAGTATTTTCCCCCGTCCCTGGCTATAAATACTCCTATACCATCCTTGCATTCCCCTTTTATACATTGTTCGTCACTCTTTTTTATCTCTTCTGTTTTTTGTGAACTGCTGCATGAAAAAATTATAGCAAGCTGCACTGTAAATATTAAAATAATTTTCTTCACTGCCAGGGCTCCTATTCGTATGTATTTCACTATGAAGTTATAATTATCCTGCCATCCACAGGGCAAATCTGAAAATGCCTTCATTACAGGCCCATCCAGATCTCTTTTCTTAAAATACGTGCGCAACAGGGCGTCAATTGTATTTTTTCATATATCCCTTTTTTTCACATAATAAAAATTCAAATTTTCTTCAATATTTGCGCCTTAACGGGAACCACCTGTTATCATTATACAAGGCCCCCATATTTAAAAAGTGTGGCCGGCATATTCTTATCTAAAAAAAAATTTGACAAAATCAAAGTGATCTTGATAAATTCAATTCTATGGAAACCATGGAACCCAAAGAAGCCCTATTAGATGAATACCCTGCTGAAGTCACTTTTAAATCTATATTCCGATGCGGATTTGATCCATCCTGCGGGATCAATAGCATTCTGGATGAATCCGGACTCAAAGGAATCATGTCTGATAAAACAAGCAGGAACGGAATATTCATATCCTATACCATAACCGTTACATTTCAATCACATGCCGAAATGGCTCAAATCTGTTCAAAAATTTCCCTGCTCAATGGATTCATGACCATGCTGTAACTGTATGGGAAGCTCCTTTTATATTTTCAGCTTATCCCTTCCGCTGAAAATATAAAAGGAGCTTCTTGAAACATTGCCAATCATCAGCAGATCGAATTTCCTTGCAATGTCAACACTCAAAGATGTGGGGGATGATTTGGAAAAAATCCCCATGATTCCGGAATTAATCCCCTTCATTACAATTTCACTCGAAAGCCTTCCGGTTGAGAAGATCACCTTATCCTTCAGCGGGATGC
The DNA here is from genome assembly GCA_009885955.1 of Spirochaetia bacterium. Classification (GTDB taxonomy): domain Bacteria; phylum Spirochaetota; class UBA4802; order UBA4802; family UBA5550; genus VFJS01. The sequence goes on from VFJS01000075.1 coordinate 8,530, forward strand.
CGTTGACCGAGGCATAGCCGATGATCTTATCAACGGCATTGTGCCTGCCAATCTCATCGGAAAAAAAAAGATTCTTCCAGGCCATGTCAAACAGCGCCGCGCTGTGAACTCCCCGGGTCAGTTTATGGTGCTCTGATGATGAAAGAAATTTCGACATGCATAATAAAATCCCGGCAGGATCAATGAAAACACCTCCGCCCGGGTTTCCACTCTTTCCAGGCCCTGTAAAACCGCCTGCATGGCCCTGCCCGCATCCCGAGGCTATTGTGCGCACCCTGAAAAGCCTTTCCAGTATTTCGTCAGTATCTCTTAGCGTTATATCGGCTTCCAGCAATTCCTCATTGAATTCGACATGTTCTATTTCATCCATTGACAGAACTATCCCCTCGGATATCAGATGCCCCACGGCAAGCAGTTCCACCTCGCCGCCGGAGCATGCGATGGAGACATAGGGGCTCCCGTTGATTTTAAGCGCGACCCCGTACTCTGAGCTTACAGGCACCTCCCGTTCATGAACATCATTGTGAGAATAAAAAAGTACCTTCACAGCAGTTATTTCAGGAAGCGGCATCTCATGACTCCATTGAATATTGTTTCAGAATAATTTTAAGCGTATTGTAGCCCAGGTATATGCATGAACGGTTATGTTCAGGGACATCGGGCAGGAGCATCTTCAATTCGGGATCAGCAACACCCTCAATTTCATTGGCCATTTTCCCCTTCACCAGTTCTGTGAGAATGGACACCCCGGCAATGGAATACCCGCATCCATAAACCTGGGCTTTGATATCCTCGATAAGCCCGTTCTTTATTAAAACGGTCATTTTTACTATATCGCTGCATTTATCGCTTTTCAATATTGCCCGGTGGGTTGGTTCAGCAACGGCTCCCATGTTTTTCGGATCGAGAAAATGTTTTTTCACTGTCGGGTTTTTCATAAATTTTATAATTCTCTAATCAGCTGCCATAAAAAATTTGTTCCAGTCAATTAATAATATCAGCTCACAGATTCACAATAGAGTAGACTCTGGTCGGATATCTACATCCGACCAGAAGCCCCTCATCAAACCGTACGTGCCCTATTAAGGCATACGGCTTACCGACAGGATTCATCTCAA
>VFJS01000007.1 GCA_009885955.1 Spirochaetia bacterium
TTCTAAAATGTATGGGACAGTAGTGAAACATTGTATTTTAATATTCGGATTGTTCACTGGTTAGAGTCATCCCTCTCCTGCCAGGAGAGGGACTGAGGGTGAGGTCAAATGAGTTATAATGTTTCAAAAGGTATTCTAAATCTGAGTAATACAATATATATAAGACTTATGGTCTTATAAAACAATAAAAAAAAGTGAAACCGGAACAATCCGGTTTCACTTTTTCAAAAAATAAAGGATAGAACAAGGAACTAAAACCCCTTATTCTCAAACCCTTTGCTCTCTATGCAGGATGAAACAGTATTTCACCCTGCATAAAAATTTATCCTCCGGAATTAGACAGTGCTTCCTCTATCTTCCCCACTAAAAAATCCCTGACCTCCGGCATTTTTTTTTCAAGATTCTTCGTAATTTCCATCCCTTTGGACATATTCCTGGGGACGATGCCGATGAGAAAAATATTTTCCGGCAGAGTCCCTTCAAATTCCGAAGTTGCCAGCAATTCATGTATCCCGCCAGAATGACAGGTTGTTTTAATTCTGCTTTTTATTTCTCCTATTATGTCATCTTTGTTGAAATAAAATACATCTCCGGGTTTCTGTTTATCACTCGATTTCTTAATTGCATCAATGATAAAAAGATATTTTGCATTTTCAATGTAGCGGAGCAGAGGGATTGTCTGGGTACCCCCGTCAATCAACTCTACTCTGCCATTGAATCTGCTTTCCAGTTCTTCCTTGTATTTTTCAACAAATCTGACACCAAAACCTTCATCCTTCATGAGGATGTTTCCCACACCCAGGACCTTTATCATCAGGTTAACCGTTCAAATTCTGCGTGAAATATCACAGAACCTTGACTTTATTAATCTGATGCCCCTTCGGGTCAAAAAGGTGTATGGCGCATGCAAGGCACGGGTCATAGGAGTGTATGGTCCTCAGAACCTCCAGCGGCCTTTCATTGTCAATAACCGGGTTGTCAATGAGCGCCTCCTCATATGGTCCGCGGACATTGTTGCCGTCCCTCGGGCCGGCATTCCATGTCGATGGGACAACAGCCTGATATTTCTTAATCTTCCCCTTGTCCAGTGTAACCCAGTGGGAAAGTACTCCCCGTGGCGCTTCATGGATGCCAACACCCTGAATTTCACCGTCGGGATATTTTACATCGGAGGCAATTGAATAATCACCCTTGCCGATGTTATTGACCAGGAGCTCCCAGTGTTTCATTGCGATATCACCAAGCATGGCGCAGCGGACTGCCCGGGAGGCATGCCTTCCCAGTGTCGACATGAGAATTGTCGGCTTGATGTCCTTCTTCTTCACCACTCCCACCTTGTCCACAAGGTCAATCAGGTTGGTCACCCATTTTACCGTGAGCGGATGACCCTGGGCAAAGCCCACGATTATCTGCGCGGCAGGGCCTACCTGCATGGGGAGGTATTTATCACCCACTTTGAACCTGGGGGCTTTGACCCATGAATAATTTTTCTTCTGATCATAATCTGTATAATCAGGCACGGTGTCCTCCTCCCATGGGTGTTTCATCCATGCTCCCTTATACCATGCGTGGTGAATGCTCTCTACCACATTATTTCTGAAATATGGATCATTGGCGTTTTTAAATGCCTTTACGCTTGAGAGATCATTGTTGACAACGGTTCCGCCCGGAAGATCGCATGTGTTGTGGCCATTGTCAAGATAGAGGTCCGGCGCAGCAAGATAGTTCGGCACTCCGGCGCCTATCCCGAACCATTCAGGATAGAATGACGCTACTGCCGCAACATCAGGCAGGTACACATTATTTACAAAGCTGATTATCTTCATCAGACTGTCCCTGATAAGCAGAAGCTTCTCCATGTTCAATGCTGTATCGTCATCGGGGTTGATGGCCGTGGTAACACCGCCGACGCATACATTCTGAATATGAGGGTTCTTTCCGCCAAGGATTGCATAGGCCATTGTACCATACCGCTGGTATTCAAGGGCCTGCAGGTAGTGGGCAACTGCTATCAGATTAATCTCGGGCGGCAGTTTCATTGCCTTATGGCCCCAGTATCCTTCTGAAAATATACCCAGGCGTCCCTTTTCAACAAAGCCTTTCAACTTTGCCGCTACTGCTTTGAAATCTTTCACGCCGTTTCCCGGCCAGTCTGAAAGTGATTCTGCAATCTGTGAAGCCTTAACAGGGTCTGCCTTGAGCGCGGACACCACGTCCACCCAGTCAAGAGCTGCCAGATGATAGAAATGGACAACATGATCATGAAGACCATGAGCCAGAAGCATTAAATTTCTGATATATTCTGCGTTTATTGGTATTTTAAGCTGAAGGGCGTTTTCAACGCTTCTCACGGAAGCGATAGCATGTACCGTGGTTCAGACACCGCAGAAGCGCTGCGTAATAAACCACGCATCATTCGGATGCTTTCCCTCCAGTATTTTCTCTATGCCCCTGAACATTGTTCCGGAGGCCCAGGCATTTTTAACCTTCCCCCCGTCAACTTCAACATCAATCCTGAGGTGTCCCTCTATTCTGGAAATTGGATCAATAACAATTTTCTGTGCCATATTTATCTTTTTTACCTCATTTTATTTTCTAAATTTTTTTCTCATGATTACATCTTGTCTATAATCAATGCTTATCTTCCTGAACTACGGGAAACGTTCTTATGAATAACAGATACAATAGAAATTCCGCTGATATCAGCGCGAACGTTCCCAGTGTCTCCACGAGCGACGGGGTATAGCTGTATCCCGAACCAGGATTGTAGCCGACAATATAGGTGTTGATCCTGTATAATGCCGCTGAGAAAACCAGAAAAAGAGAACTGATAAAAATAATCCTGGGAGATTTCAATGTTTTTACCGCGAACATCAGCAATGTCCCGATGATTGCAGTAGCAATCTCCAGCATAAAATATGCCGACATTGAACCGCTTGATGCAATCAGGCCTGTTTTGCCTTCGCCCGCCAGAACTGCAAATCTCAGAACAATCCAGGCCAGCCCGGTAATCGCAATGATAGTTGACAGCTTTGTTAATATTCCCACATCATATTTCCTGTTCAGGTACATTGATGAATAAAGCGACTCAATGGCCACCATGCAGAAACCCATGAATCCAATGGAAATAAGAAATAGTAACGGCAGAAAGGGTGTATGCCACAGCGGATGAAGTTTCGTTTTGGCAATTACCATAACCGTACCCAATGACGACTGGTGCATGAGCGGCAGAAGTATTCCCAGGGAAACAACCACAATGAGAATCTTGTTTGCCCCCCTTTTTTTCTCGTTCACCTTGTTAACAAGCTTCCTTATAAAGCCTATGCTCATCACTCCCGATTCCCCGCCCTTTTCATGAAAGGCCGGTGAAAATTCTATCCAGAGGACTATTACATAAGCCATTACACAGAGGGCAACTTCAAGAAGAACAGAATGGACATTCCACCTCCATGGGAACATAAGGCTGAAAAAATTCCACCACCTCCCAAGGTCCACGATAACAGAAATACCTGCAATGGTGTACCCGAATGCGGAAGTGAGAATGGCGGAACGGACCAGCGGATGATACTCTCCCTTGTTGAAAATATAGACAAGGATAGCCATTACAAATCCGCCTGTCCCGATTGCTGTACCCACGACAACATCAATAACAATCCATATCCCCCAGGGATAACCGGCACTCATATTGGTAACGCCGAGTCCCATGAAAAACCTGAAGAGGAACAGGATTATACCGAGTGTCACAAACAGCAGCGCGAATTTTATAAAAGACGGCTGCTGACTAATGCTTTCCTGTATTTTTTTCATTTTTTATCCCTTTTTACAAATCTAATTGGTCGTCACCGGAATGTTTCTTATAGTTCTTCGATACTGGAATGTACAACAGTATGAAAGCGACTACCGGTGCGATAAACCATGAATATATGGATTGGATAGATTCAGTGAGAACCGCGGGAGACTCGTCTCCAAGGTTTTTCGGGAAATCCATGGACTCAAAATCCTTTCCTGCTATGTACAGGACATTTGTTCCTCCGCCATCTTTTTCACCATATATCTTCTGTACATATTTCTTCGGCTCTGCCTTAATGCGTTTTGATGCTTCAGCAAGAAGTTTTCCCCTGTTGCCGAAAATAAGCGCGCCTGAAGGGCAGACATCAACACAGGCGGCAATGCCCCTGTCCTTGAGATTAGTCTCCCTGCACATGTTGCACTTAATAATATTTGGGGCTGCTGACTCCCATGAAAACTGAATCACATCAAAGGGGCAGGCCACCATGCAATAGCGGCATCCGATACATGTGCTCGGGTCATTATCCACAATGCCGGTCTTTTCATCAATTCTCATTGCTGAAACCGGGCATGCCGATACACAGGCTGGATCGAGGCAATGCATGCACTGCTTCTTCACATAAACCGGGGCTTCATTTCTCTTCGATACAAGCCTGATTGTTGTGCGCGACTTTTCAGACAGATCAACAGGTTTGTCATGAGAAATAGGGGGCATGTCATTTACCTGATGACAGGCGCTGGTGCATGCCCTGCACCCGATACATTTTGTTGAATCAAAGAGGTAGCCGAGATTTTTCTCGCTGTTCGTTAAGAGAGCCCTTGCCTTTCCCATGGCTGGTAATCCCGATAAAACAAATGGAACGGCAATTATTCCCTTAAGGAAGTCCTTCCTCTTTATATTATGAGTTTCTGAATTTTTCATTTTTCATCATCTTTGCTTGGTAGTTTGGACGCAATTGCCCCGGCATAACCGGCTATTGCCCCAATGGCTGCTCCAACGACTACAGCCCCAACCAGGCTGCCGCCACTCTCTTTTACCGACCCGGGAACCGGAAATGTTTCCACAACCATGTTATCCAGGCATTTGGGAGCTTCAGCGTTAAGAATTTTCGGAGCCTTATAGAGAGAAACTTCAAAAGCAATCTCTTTTTCCGTACATCCAACGCAGGGATGACCGGCAGATACTGGCCAGACCCCTAACTCATTGAAGCCTATGGCGCTGCAGTTAGCATACGTGACAGGCCCTTTACAGCCCATGACGTACAGGCAGTATCCCTTCTGATGCGCCTCATCGCCATATTTTTTTACGAATCTCCCTGCGTCAAAATGGTCTTTCCTCTCGCAATGTGAATGGAGCGTTTTGCCATAGGCAAAAACCGGCCTCCCTTTTCCATCCAGTTTCGGCAGTTTTTTGAATGTGAGAAAATACATTACCGTTGACAGCAGATTGTATGGATTTGGCGGACATCCCGGAAGATTAACAATAGGCTTGTCCTTGATAAGCTCAGAAACGCCTACTGCGCCTGTGGGATTTGGAGTTGCAGACTGAACTCCTCCCCAGGATGCGCAGCTTCCTATGGCAATGATAGCCATTGCGCCGCCTGCAACTTCCTTCAGCATGTCGATAGCCGTTTGCCCGCCAATCTGGCAGTAAATTCCATTCTGCTTAGTCGGAATGCTTCCTTCTACGACAAGAACATATTTCCCCCTGTTCGCTGCCATAGCCTTTTTTAAAGCTTCATGCGCCTGCTTGCCTGATGCCCCCATAAGAGTTTCATGATAATCAAGCGATATCAGATCGAGAACAAGCTCACCAATTCCTGGATGGTTTGTCCTGAGCAGAGTCTCGGTACAGCCTGTGCACTCCTGAAAATGGAGCCATATGACCGACGGCCTGTTATCAGCATTTGCAGCCGCCGCCAGTTTTTTTGCCATTGTTGGGGGCAAACCTAAAGTGGCTGCAGCAATTGAACAATACTTTAAAAAATTCTTTCGAGAAATTCTACTAAACCCTTTGTTTAGTCCTTCACCCTCCAGCATGATTTTCTCCTTAAAATTAATTTTTTTTTTAGATAAATTTTTTTTAAATCCCACATATTTATTTCTCTTTGTCAAGAAATTTTTATAAATATTTTTTAAGTACGATTAGCAGTTTTGGTGCCTTATAAAAATCTTAAATACTAAATTCCTTTATCACAACTTCCTTATTTTTTTACTAACAGATGTTATAAATATATTAAATCAGCCCCTTTGCCTCCCAATTAAGGAAACTCACATCTTGCCGCATTAATTTGTGTAAGATATTGGGGATAGGGAGATGGATGAGATAGGGAGATATAAAAAATGATGATGCTTTTAAACAATGTAAGTGGGTATCAGAAGTATCATATTTAATTTTCAATACACTTTTTTTATCCCCATATCTCTACCATCCCCCTATCCCCCATTCTTACACATTTTATGGCAAAAATGAGATTCGGGAAAACAATCAGCATCATATAGTAAATTTTTCTGTTTATCTTTGGATAAATCCCCCCCATTCCGTAATGGGCATATAAAATAATAAATAAATGCTTGAATTAAAATAAGGGAATATCGAATAATTATTACAGGTGATTCCCTTAAAAGGCGCAGACACAGGAGAAAATTGATTTTTCAAATCCTGGTTCAATTCGGATTACTGGCAGACTTCCGGTTAAAAAAACCGCCAGCCCGGTTGAAAAAAAAATAAATAAACAGTATCTTGAATACCATGAATAATAAAAACAGTAACAGGATGGTTGAAATATCGGGAATCATTGCCGGTGCAATCGGCCCGGGGAAAGTGCTTACCGATAAAGATATCCTGGATAAATATTCCAGGGATGAAACTGCGGATCTCTCGCTCCTTCCCGACATCCTTGTGAGGGCAAGGGATACATCGGATGTGAGCGCTGTCCTCAAAATCTGCAATGACAACAATATTCCAGTCACCCCGAGGGGCGCCGGCAGCGGTGTAACCGGAGGCGCGCTGGCAGCAAGGGGCGGTGTAATCCTCTCCCTGGAGCTTCTGAATAAAATTATCGAGATCGATTGTGAAAACATGGTGGCCGTTGTAGAACCGGGAGTCATAACCGGGGATATCCGCAGGGCCGCGCTTACCATGGGCCTCCTCTATCCGCCTGACCCCGCAAGCCTGGACATATGTTCCATCGGAGGCAACGTGGCGGAAAATGCCGGCGGGCCCATGGCAGTGAAATACGGGACTACGAAGGACTATATTATCGGCCTTGAATTCGTGCTCCCCGACGGATCGGTGATTACAACCGGGGGGAAAATTGTCAAAAATGCCACAGGATATAACCTCATCGGAATGCTTCTCGGATCTGAAGGGACTCTGGCTGTCATCACAAAAATATTCCTGAGGCTCGTCCCGGCGCCGGGAGCATCGAAGGATATCCTCATCCCCTTTGATACTATTGATGAAGCCATTGATGCCGTTGGGGCTATTCTCAGGAACCGCATAGTCCCATCGGCCCTGGAATTCATGGAGGAGGATGCCATTAAACTTGTTTCAAAATTTTTCAGCGGAAACATCCCCTTTCCCGATGCCGGCGCCCACCTCCTTATAAAGATTGACGGGAGCAGTGACGACTCAATCCTGTCCGACATGGAACACATCTCAGAGATAATCAATGTGGACCCGGAAAAAATCATTGCGGCGGAATCCGATATTCAGAGGGATAAGCTATGGAAGGCAAGGCGGTCAATACGCGAGGCCATACACCTGGAAGACCCCGCATTTATGGCTGAGGACTGCGTGGTCCCGCGGGCAGCCATACCCGCTTTTGTCAAGGAACTGAAAAAATTCTTTGAAATCCGGGGCCTGAAGTCAATCATGTTCGGGCATGCAGGGGACGGAAATGTCCACGTTGATGTCCTCAGAAGCGGAAGGGGGTATGATGAATGGAAAATGCTCCAGCCCTCATTAAAGGAAGGTATATATAAAATGGCAATTTCAATGGGAGGAACCATAACCGGGGAGCACGGCATCGGATTTTCAAGGAAGGATTACCTCCACCTTGCCCTATCCTGCGATGAAATAGAGCTTTTGAAAAGGATAAAAAAGGCCTTTGACCCTAAGATGATTCTTAATCCCGGGAAAATATTTTCTGATGACCATAAGGAGCCCGATGACAGTCCCCCCTGTTAACCGGGACCGGTTTATGATAATCCGGAAGGAACATTAATTATTCCATTTCCAATAGACAAAGAGAGGCTTACCCATATGAAAAACATAATCCTTGCAGTCCTTATTATTACAACTGCCGCCGGGCTGCTGCAGGCTTCATCCATATTCACCGGAAATGTTGAAAGTGTATACCCTGACCCCCTGTCCGGAGCTCTCAGGAACCCGGCGCTTATTCCTGCTCAGAAGAATGAGAATTCCCTGGGATTGATCCTGAGATACAAGCCCTATGATAAAAATGATTTGTCCATAGATGCAAATATAACTTTTATTGATAATCCAGAAATAAAGTATGAAGAGACAAAATCCCTGGCCGGAACAGCCTATGTTTCCTATACCGGAAGGTCAGGGGACCTTGGCTGGGGAATAGGAATTGCCGCCATGGACGATGATCAGTACGGGATCTCCGAAACAAAAAATACGATCACCGGAACCATGACAAGCTCCACCAGCACAATAAAAATGGCCGGTGCTGAAAAAAAAACTTCTACCTATCCGTCACTATCCTTTTCACTTGGTTCACGCGTCGGGAACAGCAGCTTTGCCGGTTTCAAACTCACCGGAGGATACCAGAAAGTCATCACTGACAAGGAGCAGTCCGGCTACAATAACGGGGCAATCAACTCAAAAACAAAATCCACCAATATTTCAGAAGCATTTGCTGCCGAAGCCCAGCTGGGCTTTTTCACCATTGAAGGGAATTCCCAGGCCGGCTTCATCGTGAAGTCGGGGAACTTCTGCATTGCCCGGTCATCAATTGATTATCAATCTGAACTGCCGGCTTCATCGAAGGGATCCACAGATACACCTTTTTACAGGCAGTTCAAAAAAGGCCCGTCAATAGTTGCGGGCGGCTACAGCAGTTTCGGAGATTTCCTGGGAGTCACCCTTGAGGGCGAGTACAGGATAAGCTCCTATTATAATGAAAAATATTATGATGACAAACTCTATGCCGAGCAGAAAATAAAAAAGACGAACAATCCGGAATACCATTTCAGGGGCGGCCTGGAATTCACCATATCCCATGCCCTCACTGCATCCCTGGGCGGCGGATGTATTTTTGCCGGCTCCAGCGGTTTTGATTCAGACCCGGTGATCGGCGTAAAGAAGGAGGATTCCATGGACATGAGGATATATTTTGCCACTGCAGGTTTTGACATAAATATTTCAAAAAATACAAAAATAATTGCCGGCGCATTCCTTGCAAGAATTCATGTTGTTGGCGTAACAAAAACCGACTTAACCATGAAATTCACAAACACCCAGTTAACATCATACGCCATTGCCGGAATTGCAGCTTCATTCTGAAATGAAGGTATTTCCTTAAAAGACTGCTTATGTTCATAGGATTCGACATAGGAAACACAAGCACAAAGATGGGGCTTTACCATGACGACAGCCCGGTCCCCTTCCACCTGTCAAGATATGCCAGCAGCAGGCACATGGGAAAGGAGGGGCTTATTGATGAGATGGAAAAAGGCCTGCTTACCGCTGGCGGGAAGTCTGCAAGCGTCACCGGCTTGGCCTTCTCAAGCGTTGTCCCTGAACTCAACAAAATCTACATTGATGCCGGACACTCGATGTTCGGAACCAGGCCCCTGGAGATAAGTCACCGGTGCAGGCTGAATATTTCCATAACCTATGACAGCCCCTCAACCCTGGGCGTAGACAGGATAGTCAATGCCGAGGCCGCTTTTATGGAATATGGAGGTGATATCATCATCATCGACATTGGGACCGCTGCAACCTTCTGTGTCCTCTCAGGAAAAAATTTTGACGGGGGCCTCATCGCCCCGGGCTATGACATTGCAAAAAAATCGCTTGCTGAATATACATCAAACCTCCCTGAAATAAAAATGGGAAAACCTGACAGGCTCGTGGCCAGGGACACGGTAAATGCCATGAAATCTGGTTTATTTTACGGCTGGATATCACTTACGGAAGGGATTATAGACAGGATAGAAAAAGAATACAAAAAGCCGTTTAACATCATATTCACCGGAGGATATTCGAAAATCATATCTGAAAATGTTCAAAAAGTGAATATTTTTGACCCTATGTTGACAATGAAGGGAATAAAGCATATTTATACGCATAATACATAATTCGTATATATAAATTAGAGATAATTAATTTTTATACCCAAATGTAATAACTTATCAACATATTTATCCACAGTATCAACATCTTTCAATACAATGTTAATTAATTTCCTAAATTAATTTCCAGAATTTATCAATTTTTTTCTAAAAAAAAAAATTAATTTCCCGATATAATGAGACATAAAACATTATCTTCTGAATGGTTCAGTATTTAATTTTCCATGTTTTGCTATTAAGATTTAAAGATAAGTTATAATAGTTGATATAATATTCCGGAAATATAACAGAAAAAAAAATTGATGAAAATCTGATGGAAATTCATATTTTTCCCGGATGTTGATAACTTTTTTATATCAGGAAATATATCAAAATTATTATTGATTAAAAATCGATTTAAAGCCATGTTTGATTATCAGTTTTGAATAGAGGCAAGGGGTTTATGTATGAAAACTGCCATTGGCAATGACCATGCGGGATTACAGCTTAAGGAACATATTAAGAAAATCTTCAAGGATCTTGATTTTATCGATGTGGGGGCATATTCGGAAGAATCCACTGACTATCCCGATTGGATAGCGAAAGTGGCCCTTGCAGTTCAGAAAGGCGATGCGGTCACCGGAATAGCAATATGCGGCACCGGCGTGGGCGCTTCAATAGTCGCAAACAAGATAAAGGGGATACGGGCCGCGCTCTGCACCAATTCACTGATGGCTGAAATGGCAAGAAGTCATAATAATGCGAATGTCCTTGTCCTGGGGGCACGGGTCCTCGGCAATGACCTGGCTGTGAACATCATAGAAGCATGGCTGAAATCCGGTTTCGAGGGCGGAAGGCACCAGAAGAGAATTGACAAAATCAGTGAACTGGAGTGCGGCCGGCAGCAATGAGCCGTGAATCCATGAAATTAAAAATTAAAATCATTGCCCTGGCATTATCAGTCACTGCACTAATATCACCGAAAAAGGAGTCCAGGCAGAACATCAGCTTTGAACCGGTGCCGGTAAAGAACCTGAATAATGCAGGCATCTCCACGGTCTACGGGGATAAAAAGGGATATGTCATAACCGATCTCACCTACCAGGGAAAGAGCAATCCCTTTATCACCGATTTAGTCCTATCCTTCAACTACCCTCCGGAGGCGCTCCGCAGGGATGACATCAGAAGATACAGGATAACATATGCAGGATACATCTTTGCAGGCGATAAAGGTTCACTGGGAGAGGGGTGCGGAAAATTTTTTAAGAAGGAGCACAGGGTTGAAATTGAAAGCTCCCCGAACCTCTGGCTTGGAACCTGCGGCGACCTGGGCTCATTCACGCTGGAATTCATGTTCAAGCCAATGTCGGACAAAAGCGGAGGCGAAATTTTTTCAAGAACAGGGTTCCTTTCCGGAAAGAAGAGGGGGATAGAAATAAGTCTGATAGACGGCAGGATCCATGCATCCCTTCACGATATGTTCGAAAAGCCCGACGGGACACGGACAGGCATCATACTGAAAAAAGGGGCACGCCTCCATGTTAACAAGTGGCACCATTTCGCCCTCACCTTTGACAGGATATCCGGGAAACTGGTAAAATTCATCGACAATGAAGAGGAGGAGGCAATCTACATGTCGGGGAGCGGAAAACCCTTTGACGGGGTATTCACTCCGCTTTTCGGAAACAGGGGGCCAAACGGCGAATTCTCATGCATCGACGCGCCCGCATCATTCATCGGGAGAAACTATTCAGGGATGATCGATGAGTTCAGGATATCCTACAAAAAAATTGAAGATCTAAAGAATGAAACCGATGTGGCAACAGAAAAATACAGGCGCCTGGAAACAATCGACAGGATCCCGGTCAATATTGAAGGAGTCGTCACAAGCCCGGTATACTCCTTCCCTGGAACCGGCACAAAAATAAGATCCTTCCGGTGGAAAGAAGTAATTAAAAAGGATACATTTATCTGGATGGAGATGAGGATATACGATCAGCTCTTTTATGAAAATGACACTGACCAGAGGTGGTATATCATAAAAAACAACCAGGATAACATATTTTTAAAAAAAGACGGCAAAGGGGAATATATTCGCGGTAAATATTACCAGTGGAGGGCGCACCTTGTTGCCTCTCCCGACGGGAAACAGTCTCCCCGGCTCTATGATGTATCCCTCGAATTCGTTGAGGACCCGCCCCCGGGAATCCCTATGTTTCTTGAAGCAGCTTCATCGGGCGACAGGTTTGTTGAACTCACGTGGAAGAAAAATGTTGAGCACGACATCCGGGGATACAAAATCTACTATGGAGTAATGCCCGGCAAATTTGACGGCGTACTCTCCCTTGCGAAGGGAAAGAGGATCGACAATTCCACAACCCAGGGCAATTTTATAAAAATCAGGATTGATAATGCATTGATAGATGAGAACAGGGCGCTGGACATCAGGAACCTTCTGACCTACCCTCTTTTAAAGAATAATGTCCTCTACTATTTTTCCGTAACATCTTATGACTCATACAAGCCCGATACCCCGGACAACCACGAATCCGAACTGTCGAAAAGTGTTTCAGCCAGGCCCTTTTTCGGATCAGAAATCGACTGAAAGAATATCATCCATTTATTTTCCTGTTATTAACAAAACCTCATTGACATTAACCGGTACAAATTTTGAATTGTACAAAATCCCGTGGAGGGCTGTTCATCTCATACTGCCATGCAGAAATTCGACATAAAAAAAAATATTCCCGAGAAAGACCTGAGGGCAATAAGGGGACTCCTTTCGGTTTTTTCCGGCAACGGGTTTGAATGCTATCTCATAGGCGGCTCTATACGCGACCTTGTAATGGGAAACAGCTGCAGCGATTATGATTTTGCGACCAATGCGACTCCCAATGAAGTTCTGAAACTGTTCTCCCGGGTAATTCCCACCGGGATTAAGCATGGCACCGTTACAGTACTCATTGATGACCTCTCCTTCGAAATAACAACCTACCGGGCCGACGGAAAATATATAAACGGCAGGCATCCTGAATCAGTCTCATTTTCAAAAAGCTTAAAAGAGGATGTAGTCAGGCGCGACTTTACTATAAACGGTCTGGCATACGATTTTACAACTGATGAAATAATCGACTATGTCAACGGTCTGAGCGACATTGATGCGCAGCTGGTAAGGACCATCGGAGATCCGATGATACGGTTCAGCGAAGACGGCCTGCGGACCTACCGCGCATGCAGGTTCGCGTCGAAGCTCCATTTTGAGATAGACCCCGGCACCTTTGAAGCGATTCCGAAAACTCTGGACATCGCGAAGATGGTTTCGGCAGAGAGGATACGGGACGAGCTCCTGAAAATCCTTGCGACATCGATCCCTTCCGTCGGGCTGGAATATCTGCGGAGATCGGGCCTCCTTGAGAATTTTCTCCCTGAACTCGCCGCGGGGTATGAAGTCGGCCAGAACAAGTACCACATGCATGACATCTATTATCATAGCATATACTCCTGCGACTCGGCCCCGGCCGGGGACCCTATCATACGGCTCTCCGCCCTGTTCCATGACATCGGCAAGGTCCCCACGAGAAGAATGGGGGACGGCGGCGACTACACCTTCTACAACCATGAGGTTGCCAGCGCCAAAATGTCAAGGGCCATCATGAAAAGGCTGAAGTTCTCAAATGAGGACATGTCGCGGGTTAACAACATGATATTGAACCACATGTTCCACTACACCGACGAATGGACCGACGGGGCCGTGAGGCGGTTCATGAGAAAAGTCGGGATGGAAAACATAGAAGACATGTTCCTTCTCAGGCTGGCAGACAGGAAAGGCAACGGCTCCAGGGAAGGCATGCCGGAGCCCATAAGAAAACTGGTAAAGAGGATAGACAGGATCATTGAAGAGGAGAACGCCATATCCCTGAAGGATCTGAAAATAAACGGCCATCAGCTCATGGAGAGGTTCAGCCTTACACCGGGCCCGGATATCGGCAGAATTTTGAATGAGCTCCTGGAAGTGGTCCTTGATGATCCCGGCAAAAACGAGACCGATACGCTCTTCGCTCTTTCCAGCGGGATACTGGGAAAAAAAGAAAATCGGTAGCATCATCGTATAATATCATCAACCCATTCAACCCGCCCATTCTCCAGGCTGATGAGATCAAAGCGAAACAGAAAATCCTTTGACAGATACTGCCGGTTGATTCTGAGAAAGTGGCCTGCCACAAGCCGGTAAATATTTTTTTTCCTTCTATTGATCGAATAGAGGGCTCCGCCGTATACACTGGAACCCCTGCTTTTCACTTCAACAAAGATCAGCAGTTTATCCTTAATTGCAATAATATCAATCTCGCCATATTTCCCGAACCTGAAATTTCTTTCAATAATGAAAAATCCCTCGGCAGTAAGAAACTCCGCGGCAAGATCTTCGCCTTTTTTCCCGGTAATAATTTTATCATTCATTTTTTATTTACCCTATACTTTCCTGTAATATATTAATTACTGTTTTATGATCATAAAATGAAAAAATTTTTGAATGAAATTACCGATATATATATATATTGAATATAAAATAAAATAATTTTTATCCGGATCAATATATGTCAGAAGACAAACCAATTCTTTACAACGATTCAATGGAATTAATCAGCATTACCAATGAAGAGATTATCAACAATATTGCCGATATCAATTCAAGTAACATTGCCATTTTCAGAATGAATATTGAAAATATACTTGTAACGATCCCCATAGACAGGATTGAGCAGTTTCTGGGTGATTCGCTGTCAGAGGAAATTATATTTTACATTGAAAAAAACTGGGAACAGAAAGTAATAAAATTTTATGAAATAAATAAGGCATCAGCGCCAGGCAAACCAAAAATTATGAAACCCCCCGGGGTCATGGACCCCGTGGAAAAGTACGGCAATACCAATGAAATGATCAAAAATTTCCAGATGATGTCCATTGAAAAAAGGGAGGAAGTTCTGGATAAAAGCATTGAGAGCCTTCATGAAGTGCAGAGCAAAAAAACTGCCCTGGACATACATTCAATAGTAAAAATGGTCGATATCATTGCCAATACCTTCTATACCAATTACGCAAATCTGGAAGACAATCTCTCATCGGAGAATATAAAAAACAACCTGAGCGGCATATTTGTCAAAACCGGATGGGTGATGAAGATGATCATTGAATTTTTTAAAAATAATGGCACTGCCTATGAGAGTTATAGTGAAATCGACAGGATATCAACAGGCTCATACACAATAGACAACATAAATAAAGGGCTGCTCTGGTTCATCGGATTCTCTCTTTTTTACAATGATTATATAGACCAGGGCCTTGTTTCGAAAAAAATCAGGGGTGAATTCAGGGACAAGTATTCACGTTATTATAGAAAGAGAATGAATGAAAGTATGACGAGCATAGAAAGGATCATAAAAGGGGGGATAAAAAAAATCGACATTGCAAAGGATCTCCCTGTCTATGCTGTAGGGGCCCTGCTGTACGACATCGGCAAAATACCGTTTATCGGATACCACGACAGTGATGAGAGCTACGACGTAAATATGGTTAAAATGCATGTCCTTGTCGGATACAACATGATCCTTAAAACAAAAAAATACCAGTTCCCCATAGCGGCAATGGCCGCGTTTCATCATGAATATTACGGCGGAAAAGGGAGTTATAATTTCACTAATCCTATATTATCGAAGCTGAACCAGAAAAAAAGGACAGATGATAAAGCTCAGTATTTTATTACCTACGACGAAAAGGAGTTCAGGGACGGATTGGCCCTGGCATTCTTCCCATGTAAAATAATCGAAATCATTGACGTTTACAACGCTTTGATCCATCATAAGAAAAATTCACATTTCGATGCCATGAAAATAGTCAAAAAAAACTTCATTACCCAGAGTCTGAAGGTTGACCCGATTATTTTTGATTTATTCCTCGATTTCAAGCAGAAGTGCGGGCTCATCAGTATTCAGGAACGGAAGGACATCGACAGTATCATTTACTGAGGGTTAAAAAATAATCCCCCCGCCTCCATAAATGGGAATATGGTTCACTCCATGCCCTCACCCCGCCTCTGGCGCGCCCTCTCCCGGTAGGGCGAGGGCTTCTTAAACAGAACAAAGCGTGAAGCTCCTTGTTCAATGATCTCCGCCTCCCCTCGCCCTATTCGGGAGAGGGGCCGGGGGTGAGGGCATTTTATGTTAATAGAAAGTATCTCTTTCCGGAATCTATTTTTTCTCATTTATGTGAGAAGATTCAGTAAAAAATTCTGGACATCCTCTCCCCTCTGTGTTACTCAAAGACGCTGAGAGGAATCATATCTCATCGCAAAATCCAAAGGGAGGTGCAGCCATGATAGAATTCGATGACCTGGAAAGCGAAGAGGAAAAAATCCAATATCTCATGGATCTCCTGAAACCCATCGCCGGTAAGACCGGCGGACAGCTGCGCCACGTGTCCAAAGAAGATGAGATACAGTGCTCAGGCAAGTTTGAAAACCGTCCTTTCCGGCTCATCATGGACACCTCAACCGGCGGCCTGAACGTGGAGATTAAGCTCAACAACACAGTGGGGATCATGGACATCAGTTATGACCCCGAAGCAGAGCCCACGGAAGACCAGGCAGATCCTGAATGGGAGACGAGGGAGGAACAGCGGTATTTCATGGCTCCCGGCTACTACCTGGAGGGCTACCCTGAAGACCTGGCAGAGTCAAAAAGGGTACTGGAAACCCTTGACCCCGCCGAGGTGGGCACGGTTACAGCCCTCATGGAAAGGCTCGGAATCGGCTGGGTGAATGCGAGAGACTCCTTTTTAAACTGCGGACTCTTCGAGAGCCTTTTTGATCCGGATGAAATTTTCGGTATCGTCCTGGCCCTGCACCGTTACGCGGCGCAGTTCGAGAAAGGGGGTGAACAGGTGGCTCCTGCGCCGACCCTGATAATCGGCGGTGTGGCGGTGAACCCGGAACTGATTGCGGCCATGCAGATCTGCCCGTTCTGCAATTCCAATGTGGCTGTGGGGAAAGACCGGAAATGCCCCAACTGCGGGGGAGGGCTTTAATCTCTCTTTTTCAGCTTTTTCTTCATCAGCTTTTCCTCTATATCCTCGCATTTCTTTTCAATCTCCGTAAGGTTTTCATGTACCGTCATGTCATAGGCAGGCCTGAACCTGCCCTCGATAAATTCCCTGAAGCGGTCGACATACCCGTACACTGCAGGGACTACAAAAAGGGTGACCAGGGTCGAGAGGAATAGACCGCCCACGATGACGACCCCCATGGAGACCCTGGTGGCCGATGCCTCGCCCCAGCCCAGGGCAATGGGCATGGTTCCGGCGATCATGGCAAAGGTGGTCATGAGTATGGGACGGAGCCTTGTCATGCCGGCCTCCTTTATGGCCGCGTTCCTCTCCATCCCTTTCTGCTCACCCTTGACGATAAAATCGACAAGGAGGATGGAATTTTTAGTGACGAGTCCTATGAGCATGATGAGCCCTATCCATGCCATGATGCTGAGCATCTGGTTTGTAATTAATAGGGCGATGAATGCCCCGGAAATAGCCGGCGGAATGGCCACAAGGATTGTCACCGGGGTTATAAAGGATTCGTAGAGACTCGCCAGGACGAGAAAAATGAAAATTAATGCAAAGCCGAAAACCATCCCCATGTCGCTCTGCATCTCTCCAAAAGATTCTGCGCGGCCGATAAAGCCGTAGCTCATCCCCATTTCAAGCGGGAGGTCCTTTGCAAATATAACCTTCACCTTGTCGATGGCATCGCCCACACCGCCCCCCGGGGAGGTATTGGCGTTTATCTGGACTATGCGGCTCCTGTTCTCGCGCATAATGAATGACGGGCCAAGCTTTTCATACGGCCTGCTGATTGCCGAGAGGGGGATCATCTTCTCTGTCTTGCCGCTGTTGGGCACCAGGGTACTATAGTAATACTTTTTCAAATCACGCTGTTCTTTTTTAAGCCTCAGCCGTATGTAATATTCAAGGCCCCCTTCATGGAGCTTCCCGACCTTTTCTCCGGCTATATGATAGCGGAGCTCCTGCCCGGCCATGCCCGATGTGACACTGACGAGTTCCATCCTCTGCGGATCCAGGACTACCTGGAATTCCGGTTTCCCCTCCTCAATGCTCGATTTAATCTCCGTGAGGTCGGAAACATTCGTCTTCATCAGCTCTATGAGCTTCTTGGAATATTTGTCCAGCTGCTCGAAATCGGTACCGCGGACATTCATCTGGAAGGCGTAATTCTCCGTCCCGGTGGTGGAATACTGCATGACCGAAGGGTTTGCGTAATTAAATTCTTTCATCATCACGCGAACATCCTTCTGTATCTCAAGGGAACCCCTGGCCCTGTTCTTCCTGGCCACCAGGTTAACCCCCAGGGTGGCCTTGTAAGGCTCTCCATTGTCGCCTCCAACAACAATGGACATGAGGTCAACCTCGGGGATGACCTTGATCCTGTCCACAACCTTCATGACAACATTCTGTGTGCCGTCAAGGCTTATGCCGGGCTTGAGCTCCAGGGTAACCATGAATTCCCCCTGGTCGCTCTCGGTGATGAAAGTTTTCTTTATGAATTTAATTGAAAAAAGGCTGCCGAAGAAAACAAGGGATGCTATGAGTATGATGATTTTGGGCCACTTGAGGCAGACTTCAATGATCCTTCCGTAGGTATGTTCCATCCATGTCTGGAACCGGTCAAAGGTCTTCACAACAATGTTCATCTTGGCGTGCCTTTTGCCGGCAAAGTATGCGGAAAGGAGCGGGGCCATGGTCATGGCATCGAATAAACTTATGAGCATGGCGAAAATTACCGTGAGCCCGAACTGCCTTAAAAACTGGCCAACCATGCTCTTCATGAATCCCATGGGGATGAAGACTGCGATAATGGTGAATGTTGTGGCAATAACGGCAAGGGCCACCTGCATGGTGCCCACCTCCGCGGCCTCCACCGGATTCAGTCCCTCCTCGAGCTTGCGGAAGATATTCTCCCGGACAACGATTGCGTCGTCAACGAGGAGCCCCACCGAGAGGGACAGGGCCAGGAGGGTCATCATATTTATGGAGAATCCCATGACATACATGAGAATAAACGCGCCCAGAAGGCTGTTCGGAAGGGCAAGGCCGGTGATGATAGTCGACCGTATGCTGCCCAGAAAAAGGTAGACCACGAAAACAGCAAGTATGATTGCTATGATAATAGTTTCAAAAACATCATCAATATTGATCCGTATCCACTTGGCGCCGTCATACACCAGGGTGACCCTGGGGCTGCCGTCCCTCCCCTTGAGCTGAGCATTAATTTTATCCAGTTTTTGAATAACTCCATCGGAAACGGAAACTGAATTCGCTCCCGACTGTTTCCTCACATCCAGGAGTATGGCGGTTTTAATTGTTCTCTTTTTTTCTATTTTTTGTTCAGGCTGTTTTCCCGAAGAATCCTTTTTATCAGCAATATCTCTGGCCGAAGGCCCCTTCTTCTCCATCGGGCTGTCTGACTCAAAGGAAGCATAGAGGTAGCTCCTTGCGAGCTCATCCTCAACGGTATCCTTTATAGCGGCAATGGACTTCAGCGTAACGCTGCTCCCCACGTCGCCGCCGAAAAATACGGGAATATTTTCAATCTGGTCAAATTTTTCAAACTGGCCGATTGTACGGAAAACAGTCTCCTTATCACCCCGCTCAAACTTCCCGCTTGGGATATTCGATCCGGAACCCTTGATCTTATTGGCAATGGCGATTGCCGAGAGCTCATTGAGGTTCATGAGATCCCTGTCAATCTCCACATGAATCTCCCGCCTGCTCCCTCCGATGATGGTGACATTCCCGACATCATTGACCTGCTCAATAGAAGCCTTTATCTCCTCCTTTGCGATGTCGTAGAGCTTGGAAGGGGGGAGATCCCCCATGAGCGCAAGACGTACAATGGGAACGGCCAGTGGATCAAAACGGTCGATAATGGGCTCCTCCACGGTGTTCGGCAGGTTAGGCCTCGCAAGGGAAACCTTATTCCGCACCTCTTGAAGAGCGAATTTAATGTCAGTGCCGAGGTAGAACTCGACAAATACGAAGGATAACCCCTCAAGGCTCCTGGAGCTGAGGCGCTTCAGGCCTGAAAGGCCCACGAGTTCGTCTTCGATAGGCTTTGTTACAAGATTTTCAATTTCTGTGGGGGCAGCCCCGGGATACATGGTTTTAATCGTAATTATGGGAAAGGTCACATCGGGATAGAGGTCCACCCCGAGACGCTTGAGGCAGACATAACCGGTAAAAAGCATCAGGATGACAAGGCTAATGATGAATATAGGGCGTTTTATGGAAAAGGATGCTATGTTCATAGATTATATTTCCCTTTTTATATGATTATTATTCACTAAATTAATATTAATAAAATTGACAAGTATATTTTTATTTTCATAAAAGAAAAAATGATCTGTAACCAGAAATTTTTTAAGAGTGTAAGTCAGGGGATAAAAGGGATAGAAATGAGATATGGGGATAGAAAAAATGATATAGTACGAAAAAGGCTTGAAAATAATAATCCCCTCATCTCCTCTTTATCACCATATCCCCATTTACATTATTTAAGGAAACCATTGTTGCCATGCAGGGATAAATGAAAATTCAGGGAAATACCATGATAAAAAAACAATTAGCCGCCTTCATATTCATACTGTCCTGGGCAGCCATAGCCCATGCGTCGGACTGGCCCATTTACAAGGGGAACATGTACTTTACCGGAAACAACGACGAGATTACGGTAAAAAACAATAACCTCAAATGGCTGCGCCAGTTTGACAACCAGGTCTACAACCCCATCATCTCCGACGGCAGGGTCTACATCCTGGACATAAAAAAAAATATCTTCTGCCTTGACGAGGAGACCGGCAGCCTCATCTGGAAGGCCGATGTGAATGCCATCTCGCGTCAGTTTTCAGCGCACTCAAAGGCAATGGGAAAGGTGAAGTATCCCCTCATAAAAGGAAACCGCCTCTTCCTCACGGACAACATCGCAATCTACTGCCTGAACAAGATCACGGGCGAGGTTCTATGGGCAAGGACCGGCTTCCGGGAAGAACAGGTTACCGATTCGACAATCGGCGGCCGGAATCGTGAAAGGGGAAAGGCTGATGCAGGAGAAAAGGGGAGGTTTGATAAGACAAAGAGCTCCCGGGGAACGGTGGACGGCATCTATTCCGACCCCATGATTCATGAGGATAGCCTCTATTACGGGACAAGAAACATATTCATATCACGGGATATCAGCAATGGCCGTATGAACTGGAACAACAGTGAGATTAAGACCTACAGCGGGTTCCCCTCCTTCTACGACAACCTCGTATTCACGCAGTCCATGGACTATACGGCCAATGTATTCACACTGATGTGCATGGATGCAATTTCAGGAAAAATTTCATGGAGCAGGAGGATTGCAAACCCCATGAAGATCTTTTCCCCCGTGATATATGCGGGAAAAGTCTTTCTTGCCTCGAATAAAACCCTTTACTCCATAGGCCTCAGGGACGGCGCCCTTCTCTGGGAAAAGGAGTATCCCGATTTCATCACATCCAATCCCTCCTTTACGGAAAGGGATATCATCTTTTCCATAGGCAACAGGGATGTGGCTGTCGTGAACCCCGAGAACGGCGAAATAAAAAGCAGAATCAATCCCGGCAAAGGGCTAAGCCCCTATTTTGTCATTGTCAGCAACCAGATCTACATATCAGCCACCTTTGAAAAGGAGGTGGGGAACAGGATGCTCCCCTACGCATCCCTCCGCTCCATGAACCTGAACAGCAGCGCCGTGCAGTGGGAATTCATACCCCCGTTCCCCGGCGGGGCCAATCAGCCCGCTGCCTCAAAGGGGATCATGTTCCTTCCTTCCGGCAATTACCTCTATGCCGTAGGCACCGATTACTACCCCTCAATAGTCAATGGCGGGAGCTCGCGCTACGACCCCTACAACACCCTTGAAAAGAATGACAAACCGGGCATGGATAAAAAGGGGGACAAAGATCCGGATACCAAAACCGGCGGCTCAGCAAAAAAGGATGAATCAAAGGAGATGAAAACCCGCAAAATGAACATCGGGGTGAAGGGGGATGATGGAGCCGGCCTCTCGGGCCATGCAGATATACGGAAGTGGGACAAGGGAAAAATAATCTGGTCAGGGAAAGTGCCGCTGGCAAAAAACGGCGGTGAGATAGATGTGCCCGACGCAGACGATGTGGAAATAACGGTACATTCCGACGGGTATATTCCGAAAAAAGTCATCATCTCCAGGCAGGACAATTCCAGGGACGTGGTCCTTGATAAAATCGAAAAAGGAAAGAGCTTTGTCGTTGAGAACATCTATTTTGAAACTGACGAGGCCCATCTGAAAAAGGAGTCCCTCAACATCCTCGACAGCATCATAACCGTAATGAAAAAAGAGAGGGGGATAAAGCTCGAGGTGAAAGGGCACACTGACAACGAGGGTACCCGGGAATACAACCGGAAACTTTCGGAAAGGAGGGCCGATGCTGTGGTTGAATACATGGTGAAGAACGGCATAAGCCCTGAAAGGCTGAAGTCTTCGGGCCTGGGCCTGGACAAACCGATTGCCGATAACAGCACGCCGCAGGGGAGAAAAAAGAACAGGAGAACGGAATTCTTCATATTGGAAAGATAAATAATGAATATAAATATTTGCAAGTCCTGCATTTTTATAATAATTTCTTGCATTATTTCGCATCTTTTAAAAAATAGCCAAATCTTAAGGGAAATCGGGAAAACCGGTATTTTAACATGATTAATAATGTGAAAATACCGGTGTATACATCAGATACCCTGAGGCTCGGTGCAGAGAATTTTGTTTTTATGACTATCGTGAAAAGATTATGAAAATAGATATCTTATCCTTCATTATTGAATTATTAAATGCCGTTGCCTGGCCAGTTTCAGTAATCATCATCGTCATAATCCTGAAAGAGCCGCTTTCACGGTTAATCGATTCAATCCAGAACCTCACCATCAGGATTGAAGAGACAAAAACCGCTAAAAAGGGAAAAACGGTGAAGGAAGAAGCAAAAAGCCAGGTACACCACACCGGTGAAGATACCGACAGAATAAGAAGATAATACCGCATAAGCCGTAAAAATTTAATAATTACCAGGAATAAAGGAATGAAGAAAATTAAAAACATTGCCATCATCGCCCATGTTGACCATGGGAAAACCACGCTCGTAGACTGCCTGCTGAGGCAGACAGGGGTTTTCAGGGATAACCAGAAAGTTGAAGAAAGGATCATGGACTCGAACGATATCGAAAAGGAAAGGGGAATAACCATTTTTTCAAAGAACGCCTCGCTTTTCTACAAAGACTACAAAATAAACATCGTTGATACTCCGGGACACGCCGACTTCGGCGGCGAAGTGCAGAGGATCCTGAAAATGGTGGATTCGGTACTCCTGGTTGTTGATGCCTTTGAGGGGACCATGCCCCAGACAAAATATGTTCTTAAAAAGTCCCTTGAGCTTGATCTGAAACCCATTGTTGTCATAAATAAAATAGACCGCCCGAACTGCAGGCCCAAGGTGGTGCTGGATATGGTCTTTGACCTCTTTGTACAGCTCAATGCCACCGACGAACAGCTCGATTTTCCCGTGATCTTTGCCTCGGCTAAAGAGGGAATCGCCAAATACAACCTGGAGGATGAGAGCAGCGACATATACCCTCTCATGGATACCATTATAACGCATGTGGAGGATACAAAAGGCGACCCGTCCAGGCCCTTCCAGTTTCTCTCATCGGCAATAGAATACGACAATTATCTCGGAAGGATGGGTACCGGCAAGATATGCAACGGGAAAGTCCGCCAGGGGGACGAGGTGGTTTTATTGAAAAGGGACGGGCGGAGCATTTTTTACAATATAACGAAGATATATTCCTATGAAGGCCTGAAAAAGGTCGAGGTCAAAGAGGCCCTGGCCGGGGACATCGTATCCCTTGCCGGAATGGAAGCCATAGACCTGGGAGAGACCGTTGCTGACAGGGAACATCCAGAACCTCTCCCATCCATAAAAATCGACGACCCCACGCTTGCCATGACATTCACCCCGAACAATTCGCCGTTTATCGGCAGGGACGGGAAATACGTCACCTCCACCAACGTCTGGGAGAGGCTCATGAAGGAGACCCAGACAAACGCGAGCCTTATCATAACAAAATCCGCATCCTCGGACTCCTTCGTAGTAAAGGGCCGCGGGGAGCTCCAGCTTGCCATACTCATTGAGAACATGCGCAGGGAGGGGTATGAATTCCAGGTCTCGAAGCCCGAGGTCATTTTCAGGGAATCGGGCGGAAAGAAGACCGAGCCCATTGAGCACGCAACGATAGACGTGGGAGACGAATTTGTCGGTGTTGTTATTGAAAAACTCGGCCAGAGAAAGGGCGAGATGACGAACATGATCCCGGGGAACGACGGCTATGCCAGGCTGGAATTCAAGGTCCCGTCCAGGGGGCTCATCGGCTTCAGAAACGAGTTCCTCACGGAAACCAGGGGCACCGGTATATTAAACCACATCTTTCTTGACTACGAGCCCTACAGGGGCAGCATCCCCACAAGGAGCAGGGGGGTCCTGGTCCAGATGGAAAACGGCACCTCGGTGGCCTATGCCCTGGATAGTCTCCAGGACAGGGGCAAGCTCTTCATCGGCCCCGGAGTCGATGTCTACGAAGGGATGATCGTCGGCGAGAACAGCAGGGAGAATGACCTGCCGGTAAATGTATGCAAGACAAAAAAGCTCACGAACATACGCGCCGCAGGCTCGGACGATGCAGTGAGGCTCATCACCCCCAGGGACTTCAGCCTGGAACAGGCACTTGAATATATCCAGGACGACGAGATCCTTGAAGTGACCCCGAAAAACATACGGATGCGGAAAAAAATCCTCAGCGAGATTGAAAGAAAGCGGGCACGGAAGGCAGTTTAACCAAAATCAGGAATGAGCACCGGCCACATATCATGGCCCTTTTTTGATGACCGGCACCGCGGGCTTGCGGCTGAATTTCTAAAATAGGTTTCCGGTGAACTCAGAAAGTTTGATGATGATGATGATGATGATGGCGGCACAATAGCATTTTATTCTTTTGCCCAATTTTCAATTTTTAAACCATTAATTCTTTCGAATTCTTTGGTGTTGTTTGTGACAAGAATGAGTTTTTTTGCTTTTGCTTGCGATGCTAATAATAAATCCATGGGACCTATTATTTTACCAATTTTTTCTAATTCTGTTTTAATGATTCCAAATTCAAATGCATCTTTATCATCAAAGTTTAAAATATTGAAAATCGATAGAAATTCAATTAAAGATATTTTATTTCTTTCCTGAAAACTGCTTTTTGCAACTCCATATTCTAATTCAGCAACAGTGATAGATGAAATATACATTTGTTTTTTTAATTTAGTTTTAACAATTTTTAATACATTAATCGGCTTTTTTTTAATTATATAGATGCAAACATTTGTATCTAGTAAATACATTAAAAATCATCTCTACCTTGAATTTTCCCCTGATTACGGCCATTATCCATAAAATCATCTGAAAAGCTGTTTAATCCATGTAGAAATACTTCCCATGATTTATTATGAGGAAGGAGTATAACTGCATCACCCACTTTTTGGATTAGTACATCATTTCCTGGAAACTGGAATTCTTTCGGCAATCGAACCGCCTGGCTTCTGCCATTAATAAATAATTTTGCACTTTGCATGATTTAATCCTCTTGACTTAATATATATCATGGTATATATTAAGTCAAGGAAAAAATGCAACATCTCACCGCCCATCCCCTCACCTCCCCGGCTTCGTGCAGACATACACGGTCATGAAATCATCCAGGTAATCAGCGGACTCGATGAAAAAACCGGCCCGGTAGAGCATCTCCTCCATGATCCAGTCAAAGGTGGAGTGCTCTTTTCTCACATGGTTCTCGAAGCTCTTCCCCATGTCATCGCCGGCTGTTTCCTTCACATGGCTGATGGCATGGTTTATGGAAGCGGCATATTTTTCCAGTTTAAGGGAATAGACAATGTCCCTGAGGTAAAATTTTCCTCCGGGCCTCATAATGGAACTTATATTCATAAGGGCTATCATCTTCCAGAAATCGGGAAGATGGTGCAGCGCAAGCTGTGAGATTACGGCATCGGCAGGTTCCCCGGTGTGGACATAGTTCAGGAAACCTGAATGGACAAAGGTAATATTTTTCCTGTCCCTGGCCAAGGCCTTTTTAGAGGCATAGTCAAGCATTATTTTCGATATGTCCACTGCAGTTACCTCGCTGCAGTGGCATGAAACTTCGATTGCCATCTCCCCCGTACCAGCGCCGAATTCAATGACCCTCTGGTTTTCCCTGAGGTCAATGGAGCTGATAATATCCCCGGTCTCCTTTGCTATGTCCCTGAGCCTGGACATTCTTTCATCGTATTGTATCACCTCGGCTTCACTGCTGTAATCAGTTCCGATCTGTTTCATCTCGTCGTATTTCCATATCTCACTCATGTCCATCGAATCTCCAAAAATAGTTTAATATCGCAAATATTTCCAAATGCCGGTCTGATCCTTAATGTAATCAGGCATACATCCAATTTCAATAATAAAATTATGCATCCTCTTTAAAATTTTCGGATCATCACTGATTGATGGGATTCATAGATAATTATTGACTTATTTTAATGCCCTCACCCCCGACCCCTCACCCAAAATAGCTAACTTATACCCACATCTTTCATAGAAGCCCCCGGCCGATGATACTTATAATATATCATTAATATTTTCCGGCCACCCCCGGGGGTGGTTAATAAAAATTATAGTTTTATATTGTATAATATATCATTTCAAATATGTTTATGCAATTATATTGCGACGATACTTTCTCTGTAATAAAAATCGATGTTAATGTCCCCGGGGTTGGCGGCAATATGTAATAATCAAACATTGACTCTATCCGCCGGGGGCTTAAGTTGAGGCATTACTTTTTATAGAATGTGGGTAGAAGTGAGCCCAAAATAGGGAGAGGGGAGTGAAAAATAAAATTTACAGGCTACAAACCCTCGCCCTACCGGGAGAGGGTGCGCATAGCGCGGGTGAGGGCATGAGATTTATTAGATCGTAAATATATTGTTTCCTAACATTCCGGGAAAAGTCAAATTTGTTCAATACATGCGGTTATATCTCATATCAAAATAATCATATAAAAACATACCGGGGAAAATATTTTTGCTGGACTTGACAGTTACAATATATAATAATCATCGAAATGGATTGAAGCTGATCAACAAGCCGGCATTGACGCTCAGAATTTGATGGAAGGTAACTGAGATGGATATAGAATTTTTAATAAAAACAGCCTATGCTCTCGGCATCGGCATCCTCATCGGGCTTGAGAGATCCACCGGGAATGCCTCTGACCGGGAGGACCGGGGAAAAACCGTATTTGAAAAAAAAAGGGCCACAGACAGCGAAGAATTAATCGGCATCAGAACCTACAGCATCCTCTCCCTCGCGGGATTTACCTCGGCAGTAATCGGTGAAAAATTCCCCGGCCTGGCGCCGGTCATTACCGGCGGGGCAGTAGTCCTGATATTACTGATGTATTACCGGAACAGGGAGCCTGATTACGGAATAACTACGGAACTGGCGGCCATTGCCACATGCGGCCTCGGCGCCATATGCTACTTCAATCCGCAGATCAGCGGCGTAATCGCGCTTATCATAACCGTGCTCCTTGCATCAAAACGCTTTACAAAAAAAGCCGTGGAGAGGCTGAAAAGGGTTGAAGTAACCGATACCCTGAAATTCCTTGTAATAATAATCATATTTCTCCCCATACTGCCCGACCGCACCTTTGACCCATACAACGCCTTTAATCCATACAAAGTCGCATTCCTGATCATTCTCATTTCAGGGATCAGTTTCGTGGGATACTTCCTTACAAAATTTCTGGGAACAGAAAAGGGGCTCGGCCTCACGGGATTTCTCGGCGGCCTGGCATCATCAACTGCCGTAACCGCGTCAATGTCCAATCATGTGAAAGCCAATCCCGGCCTGTCGGGGCCCTGCGCCTTTGCAGTGGTCCTTGCCAATGCTACCATGTTCGCCAGGGTGCTCGTCATCGTTGCCATTCTTGACCGCAGCCTGGCATACAGGCTTGTATGGCCCATCGGCACCATGACCCTTGCCGCAAGCCTGTCGGTGATTTTCCTCTGGAAACGATCTCAAAGGAGAAGCGGTGTCAAGGGTGAAACATCCAAACAACTTGTCCTGTCAAACCCCTTTTCCATCGGGCCTGCGGTGAAATTTGCCCTGTTCTTTGTGGTTATCATTTTTCTTGCCAGAATAGCCAGGGAATATCTCGGCAACAGCGGACTGTACCTGGCTTCCATGATAAGCGGAATTGCCGACGTGGATGCCATAACCCTCTCCATTGCCCAGGAGACAGGGAAAATGAACCTCGACTACGGGACCGGTGCTATAGGCATTACAATTGCAGTTGTGGCAAGCTCCATAACGAAAAGCGGTATAGCTTTCTATTCAGGGGGCATGCGTTTCGGGATTCTCATCGGAGCAATACTTCTCCTCTCTACCTCGGCCGGCCTTGCAGTAATCCTTTTAATGTAGATTGGGCTTACTCATCCATGCAGTTCATGGTTACGTAATTTTATTTCTGCCGGTCTTTTTGGATGTGTAGAGATTTTCATCGGCAATTTTTATCATATCGCCGAGGGATTCAAGCGTGTCACAGCATAAACCGATACTCACGGTTACATGAAACTCGTTATCGGAAATTTTGAAACTCATATTCTCAATCCGCTTCCTGAATCTCTCAAAAATCCGCAGCGCATCGGCCTTTTTCATATTGCTGGCAAGCACGCAGAATTCCTCACCGCCGTACCGGCCCACAACATCAGCCTCCCTGAACGATTTTTTCAGCACCGAGGCGATGGATGTAAGAACGGTATCACCGGCAACATGGCCGTAGGTGTCATTCACTTTTTTAAAGAAGTCAATGTCTATCATCGCAACGGCAATGGGGAGTTTCTGGCGGCTGCTGTTCTTAAACATGTTGTCGGCAAGCTCGAAGAAATGCCTCCGGTTATACATTTTTGTCAGGTGGTCAGTTATTGAAAGTTCATAGATAGAATCTATCTGCTCAAGCAGGGTGAGGTTCATGGTCAGGCGGCAGTAGAGCTGCTCGCTTACAAAGGGCTTTGAAATGAAGTCATTGGCCCCCCATTTGATGAACTGGACTGAAATTTTCGGATCCCTTTCATCGGACAGGCCGATGATCGAGAGCTTGTTCATCGGGTAGGAACTCCTGATCTGCCTGATGAGGGTGATCCCGTCGGTGTCGGGAAGATTGTAATCGAGGATGATGATCTTTATATCGTTGTTGGAACTGATTATCTTCATTGCATCGCTCCCGGTCAATGCCTCCAGAACCTGGTAGCAGTGGGGCTCCAGCATATTCCTGAGCTGAACCTGGGCAGTGGGAGAATCATCTACAACGAGAATCTTCGTGAATCTGTTTTTCAGGAGCCTGTCCACCGTGGAGACAATAAAATCAAGGCTGTGGGGGCCCTCCTTGATGACGTAATCAATCACCTTTTTTGACTTAATGAGCCCTTCTATTTCATCGGTCATGCTGGCAGTTATGACTATAATGGGAATGTTATAATTATTTACAAGGTCGATGGACTCCCCTTTTTCAGAGTCAGGGAGATAAAAATCGATGAGGGCAATGGATATTTCATTAGCGTGCACCGATAAAATTTTTTTCGCGCTCTTGAAGTCTTCAGCCAGTAAAAGGCCGACTTTCAGCTTTGATGAAAGCATTGCGGCAAGAGTCTGGGAATAGACTACGTTGTCTTCAATAATTAATATTGTATCCATAGGCATCCTTTTATATCCAGCATATTATAAATAAGAATACTTTCAGTACTACAAAATATATTTAAAATTGATCCTGTCAATCAAAACAAATTATTATACATGATTTATCAGAAATATTCCTGCTTGACATAATTAATTATTTTTCATGAATTGTTACTATGAGAATGAAAAAGGATCTCCGGATAACAACAATATACGGTTCCGGTAATTACCTTTCCCAAAAAAATAGCAAATACTCAACTATAAATAATTGCTCAGGTCTTCACAATAGAGTAGACTCTGGTCGGATATCTACATCCGACCAGAAGCCCCTCATCAAACCGTACGTGCCCTATTAAGGCATACGGCTTACCGACAGGATTCATCTCAA
>VFJS01000095.1 GCA_009885955.1 Spirochaetia bacterium
AAACCAGAATGTATTTCATACAGCCTCTATTCAAGAGACATATAGAATTATATCAGAAACTGCATATTTATGACAAATAATCAAATCTATGCACTCTGTCTTAAAATTTGTCGTAATTGTTTTCTCTGTATTTAGGATATGATTTTGATGTTGGTTCATTGCTTCCGCTATTCTGAGCCCGAGCCGCAGGCGAGGGCGAAGAGCGGGTAGGATAAATAATTAAAATGATTTAACAATTTATTTTGAATATCATGCTATAGAAATGCAAGAGAAGATACAGCAATAATAGCTAAATAATTTCCGGAGGATTTATGTGGAGAAAATTCATTCTTCCCACTATGTTTATAATAACAGTAATTTCATTTATACATTTTTATTTTTCAAATTTCAGAGTCACTTTTACTCCGTTTACATTTTCTATTTGTATGGAACCCCTTAATTGTTTTGTCAGCATCATCACGAGTTGAAGTCCAAAACCGGTTGATTTTTCAACATTAACAGATTCCGGAACACCAACGCCATTATCCTGAATTATTATGGAAACTTGATTGTCTTTCAATAAAGCGGACACAGTTATTAACCCATCGGCTCTATCCGCAAATGCATATTTCATGATGTTTGTCAGAAGCTCATTTATGATAATTCCAAGGGTTGATAATCTCATTGAGTCGAGGATAAAGTCATCAATATTTTTATCAATCCTGACTGCCTTACTGTTGGGGAAGTTTGAGATAATCAGGTCAACAAGTGTTGGGAGATAATTCTTAATCGACATTTCATTGAAATTCGGCGACTGGTATAATTTATCATATAATACCATCATGCTCTGAATTCGGTTTCCCGCATCGTTAAGCGTGTTAATGGCAGCCGGTTCTTTTGAATCTTTGGCCTGTAACATGAGAAGACTTTTTATAATGGACATGTTGTTCTTGATACGGTGGTGGACTTCCTTCAAGATTAAGTCTTTTTCTGCTAAGAGGGATTTAATAACATCTTCAGCAAGTTTTCGTTCTGTGATGTCTATTGAGAAGCCTGCCAAATATGCAGGTTGCCCTTCTCCTCTGTGTATTGGAAATTTTAACGTTGAATAAACTCTACCTTTTATAATTTCTTCTCTCTCAACAGGTTTATTATCTTTTAAAACTTTCATATCATCTGCAATGGCGCTTTTTGCAAATTCCGGCGGTACATGTTCATACGAGTCTTTCCCTATCAATTCACTGGATTGTTTGCCTAATAAAGCTTCCATGTTTTTACTTATTTTAAGCAATCGAAGTTTTTCATCTTTTATATATATTAGCGATGGGGAATTATTCATAAACTGATTGAATATCATCTCACTTTTAGCCAGCTCATCTTCCGTATGCTTTTGCTCTGTAATGTCTGAGATCACCACACTTATTCCATTATAATCGTATAGGGCGAGCTTTCCGCAGGAAAGTGTTACTGTTGCAGCCCCACCATCCCTTTTCAACAAAGTGAATTCTTTTTTGGCAGCTTTATCTATACACCTTACCAGCATATCAGCAAAAATGGTCTGATCCTCCGAAGTCATGTAAGAACCGAGCGTCGTCCCTATAAGCTTTTCAAGCGGAATCTGCAGAATGTCTGCCAGTCGCTGGTTGCAGTAATAGATCGTACCGTCGGCAATCAGGGTGGCAGCCCCCTCATTCATCGCCTCCACCAAGTGGCGATATGACTGATCCGCATCTTTCAGTGTAAAAACTTTATCACCATCAGGGCCTGATAGCACAAAAGCATCCACCTCGCCGCTACCAATGGCACGCAGGGTCTCTTCAGCTTCTTCAAGGCTCATACGCAGCACATCGTTTTCAGCCAGAAGCTCTTGGTAAGTTTTATCTGCCATTGTCTATCTGTCACCCATGTGCTTTTATATCCATCCTCAGAAGGATCCGATCTGTTTTTGTCATATCACCGATGAATTTACGCAATGGAAGCGGCAACTCCTTGACCAGTGTTGGAGCGGCAACGATCTGCCCCACTTTGGCAACATTAGGCTGTTGGTAGAGGTCGATGATTTCCAGGTTATAGCGGCCTTCCAGATAAACTTTGCACAGCTTCTGGACATTCTCAATCGCCCGAAGTGAGTTTGGTGTCATGCCGCTCACATAGAGTTTAAGCTCATAGGTATTGTTATCGTCCTCTTTGAGAGCCAACTCAAAAACTTCAGTAGATTCGATAATTGGACGTGATTGATCCTGCTCGTTATTACTCATATGCTACCCCTGTTTTCCTTTCAAGAGAACGGTTTGATATCAAGTCCAACCAATACGCGCTCAGTGTTTGAGAGGTCGCCGATGATCTTCTTTACCGGCTCCGGGAGTTTTCGTACCAGAGTCGGCAGGGCCAGTATCTGATCCCCTTTGGAAAGTTGCGGGTTTAACAGAAGGTCGATCACCTCGATTGTATATATACCGTTTAAATGTTCTTCGCAGATCCGTTTCAAGTTGGCGAAGGCCACAATAGATTTGGGAGTCTGACCGGCCACATACAATCTCAGTTGCCACCCACCTGCAGAGCTTGGTTTATTTTTGCTATTCGTATCGATAGTCATCTGCTATATCTCCTTTGCCGTTTTTGGCATCTATTGTTCATCCGATTTTCGGGCCAGTGTCATATTCTTGATATCCTTGACAATTACTTCCTGTCGCAGTTTTTCCTGGGCAATAGAGCGTTCAAGATCATCCTTTTCGGCCTCGAAGCCAGTTTGTAAAGCCGCTACCTGTGCCTCTATCACCGTTTTCTTGCGCTCAATGTCGCGTTGTTTTCGTCCGATCTCCTGGTTGCGATCAAGTGATTCAGCTTTTTCTAGAGCCTCCTGAGCAACTCTGGCCGAACCTGTCAGTACAACGCCGGCGCCAACATACACATCCTGAAGCTGGGCTCCGATATCAGTCAGTATAAATTCCCTGACCTGATTGGAGTGCGCCATACCGCGCGACTTGAGAATGTACAGGCAACGGTTGCGCTCGCCGCTCTCATCTTTTGCCAGCAACAACAGCCAGCTGTCCATAAGCGATGAGATGCCCACTTCGGTTCGCTCAAGGCTGACGGTGGTAGACGTCAGATCGGTGCAAAAGGTGGTGAGGCCCTTCATCTTAAGGTAATCGATCAGCCGGGAGAGCATCGACTTAACTTCTATCTCGCTGGCCGCAGCGGCCAAATTGGAAATAGGGTCGATCACAACGATGGATGGGGCGAACGATTCGACCGCCTTGTGCATGGTCACCAGATGCATCTCCAGGCCATAGAGACTTGGACGGGAGTTGCGGAATGAAAGCAGCCCTTTTTCAATCCACTGTTCCAGGTCAATGCCGATAGAGTGCATGTTACGTATGATCTGGTTACGGGATTCTTCAAAGGCAAAATAGAGACAGCGTTCGCCGCGTCTGCAGGCAGCATCAACAAAGTGTGCGGCCATGCTTGACTTGCCTGTTCCCGCTGTGCCGGTGATGAGGATGCTGCTGCCCCGATAATATCCTTTTCCTCCCAGCATAGTGTCGAGGCGGTCAATTCCGGTTGAGACTCTCTCAACTGATGCCGCGTGGTCGAGGCCGATGGAAGAGATCGGCATTACAGAAAATCCCTGTTCGTCGATCAGAAACGGGTATTCATTGGTGCCATGTGATGAGCCGCGATATTTAACAATCCTCATTCGGCGGGTGGCTATCTGATCTGCCACATTGTGACTGAGAAAGATAACACAATCAGCGACATATTCTTCCAGCCCGAAACGGGTCAGCGTTCGGTCCCCCTGTTCACCGGTTATTATGGCGGTGACACCCTTGCCTTTCAGGAAAGTAAACAGCCGGCGCAACTCCGCCCGCAGTATGTTTTCGTTGGAAAAACCGGAAAAGAGCGCTTCGATGGTGTCAAGCACCACCCGCTTTGCTCCGATAGTATCTATGGCATATCCGAGGCGGATAAAAAGCCCTTCCAGGTCATACTCGCCGGTTTCCTCAATTTCGCTTCGCTCGATGTAAACGTAATCAAGAGCAAGTTTTTTACGAGCCATCAGATCATTAAGATCAAAACCAAGCGAAGCAAAGTTTTTTATCAACTCCTCGGACTTCTCTTCAAACGACATATACAAGCCCGGTTCATTGTACAAGGTTACTCCCCGTATCAGGAACTCCATAGCCAGCAGGGTTTTCCCGCAACCTGTGCCGCCGCAAATAAGCGTAGGACGTCCCTGGGGGAAACCTCCTCCGGTAATTTCGTCAAGTCCTTTGATTCCTGTCAGGCATTTTTGCAGCTGCTCGGCTGAAGTTTGTTCTGTCATTTTCTGTTTTCCCATATTATCCTCTCGGAAATGAAAACCGAGGTTGTAGTACATCCATAACCCCGGTATATAGAGTGCCAATCAGAATAACTGATGACTGAGAAATTTGACAGGAAGAGCTTTTCCTATCTGTACAATTCTGCAGCCAGTTATTTTCTTTATTCATGATTTTTGTTCCATTATAATTAATCTAAAATTGTAATTATTAGAATATATATAAGAGAGAGAGAGAGAGAGAGTTTTCCCGCAAGAATTGAAATTTTCTCGTGCGATTTATTTATTATCAGTTCCATAGCTAAAGCATACAAAACACTATATTAATTGCAATAATTAAATTTAAACATATAGGAATTCCACAAATAAATGACAAAAACAGATCCCGGAATTCGATAAAAACCAGAATGTATTTCATACAGCCTCTATTCAAGAGACATATAGAATTATATCAGAAACTGCATATTTATGACAA
>VFJS01000115.1 GCA_009885955.1 Spirochaetia bacterium
CAACCTTTCCCGTCACCGGTCAGGCTGTTTTATCATCTTCCGAGTGAAAGACCAATTACTCGTGACGGATTTCCACCGACTGGTATTTTCAGCGCCTCGTGGCGCACCGGAGACACAGAGGGGTTATAAAATATTAAAAATAGCTCACGGATAAGCACGAATTAAACGGAAATTTCATATTAATGATATTAAAAAAATCCGTGTTTATCCGTGTGAATCCGTGAGCCAATATTTATGAGATGTATTAATAATATTATTCTCCGTGCCTCTGTGTCTCCGTGGCTGACTTTTCTTTAACTGATGCTGAATATAAAAATGAAAAATGCGCTGCCATGGATATAATTTTAACATGGGAAAAAAACTCCCCCGAATTTCCTGTAGACATACTGCAGGCCGGATTTACCATCATAGCTGAAACCGGCATAAGCATAAGGCTTTTCCTGGAAAAGGGATGCAACATTGATCCAGACTATGTCAGGGAAAGGATATCAACCATATTTCTTGACGGCAAACCGGTTGACGATATATCCGCAACCAATGTGGAACCAGGATCTATTATAGCCCTTTCAGGGTCCATGCCCGGGCTCATGGGGGCCATGATGAGGTCCGGGAGCCCTTATTCTTCAATGAGGGGGACAATAACCCACAGGAAGGGCCCCACGGACCGGCAAAAAGCCATGGGGCCTGTGCAAGTAAAGCTCTTTAACAGGATCATGAAAGACCTGGGGACTGCTTTTCTGGAAAGGGGGGTACTGGTGAACGGGAATATTCTTGAAGGAATCTTTTCCCGGATGGATCCAGGGGACTGGGCGGATTGCCTTGATGTAACAGTAAACGGATCACCGGCGGAACAGGGCAATCTTCCACTGCTTGTGAAAGAGCCGGGCAACGGTTTGATATTTTTAAGGGTGATTTTGGAAAACCCTGGCGCATCAGGAGAAAAGGTTTCAACATGAAAGTTACGGTAAAACTATTTGCCACATTAAAAAAAGACTATTTTGAGAGCAGGGAATTTGATTGTGCCGATGGGACCACGGTCAGGAGTCTGCTCGATTCATCGGGTATAAAGGACAGGGAGTACCATATCACCTTCGTGAACGGCCGCCATGCTGACAGGAATGAAAAATTGAAAGATGGGGATACCCTCTCTGTCTTCCCGGCCGTGGGCGGAGGGTAGGCAAAATCAAACAACCAGGGCCGACATGTCCCGTCCGAAAATGCCCAGCCGGTCGCCGTCACTGACAGCAATATTCAGATCCCAGTTATGGGGGTCCTCCCTGGCCTGCTGATACCCCAGGCATCCTGCCATGGTGTTCCTTGTTGCCAGGAGCTTAAAGTTGAAAAAAATATGAAATATCTCCCCAGCCGGAATACCTGCCCTGGAGAGAAGAGATCCAATGGTGTCATCAAGTCCCGGCTTAATTCTTATCACGTTATCGATGGCGCTATTTTCACCGCCGGCATAAACCCTCAATTTCCCGTAAAGGTGTATCTCTGTCATATGACTCTCCTCCGGAATTTACCCTGCCCATATATTAATGCATTTCCATGCCGGAAACAATAAATTATATTAATATCAGGCATGATTTTTTACTTATGGATTTTAAAAAATGAGAGGGCAATCTGCCTCAAATCAGATATGCATTTCATAAAGAGAGAAAGCATCTTATAAAAAAAGGGGGTTCTTCCGCTTCCTTTTCCGGCAATACTGGAGCCAATTTTATGTATTGAGAGTTTTCTGTTATTCCTCTCCATCCTCTTTTTCCCTGCCTTCACATCCTTCAAGGCAATGGCAATGTTCTTTTTATCAAGCCCATAATTCTTCATTGCTTTAACGCGGTAAAGGAGTCCGGGATACTTCAGGAGCCCGTGACGCGCGCGGGAGAGGCGAAGGAGAAATCCGCTGAGTTTATCGGTAAACATGCCCCGGGATGAAATAATGCTTTCGATATACATGCCCAGCGCCAGGGACATCCGGTAAAGACCTGCCCAGCGCGCAGGGTCCGGATAAGATTGACTTTCTCCCTCGATGCGCGCAATGATCTCCTCAATTATCGGCAGATCCCCGCCCGCAATATTGAAAAGGAGGCCGGTGTCCAGGTCCGGAATTTCAATAAACCTGTCCGCAGTTTCCGCCAGGTCTTTACGGAGGCCTTCAACATGCGCAAGGATTGCCTTGTACGCGCCCTTTTCCGATGCAGTCCAATCGCTCTTTTCTTTCTCCTTGATATTCCTGCCGATGCCGCGGAGATCTATTTTTGACAGATCCATGCTAAACCCGGCCCTGTCCAGAACCTGTTTCAGGGAATTGTAATCGCTGCCTGCCGAATCGCTTCCGATTTTCAGTATGTTAAGCCTGGCGCCCCTGAGGGCCTTTTTAAGCCCGTACCTGTCCACGGGCGCCAGGCCGTCTGTCACGGCAAGTATCTCCCCTTCCATGGCGCCGCCATGAAACTCCATGTCCCGTGCGGCCTGGAGCAGCGCGCCGTTCAGATCGGTTCCGGAACCGCCGGTCCCGGCCATCATCACCTGCTCAATGAGCCGCGGGAAATCACTGCTTTTATCGATTTTAAAAAGCTCGCCAGGAACAGAGTCAAAGGGCCTGAACCATATTACCGCAGAGGTGGATCTTTTCCTCCTGAGATATTCAGCAACAATGTAACGGGAATAGAATGACCGGTACATCTGATCCATGGAACGCGATCTGTCCAGGAGTATGTAGAGATTCTGCTCCCGGCCGGCCTGCGTACCCCTCATCCCTGCGCCATGTCCCGGTACAGGCATAAACCTGTCCCTGCTGTTCTCACGGTAGTTCATGACAAGCAGTGATTTCATAACAAGTTTCGCGTCAAAAATCGGAGTATCCAGGGCAAGTTCCCTGGGGAGAATCCTCTTGAGCCCGTCAATGTTCCTTAATTTTCCCAGGTCCATGATGTCCCCCGCCGGGGCGGTGCGAAGCATGAGCTGATGCCTGTCTTGAAGGGTGTCGCTATCGCTGGCGGGAATATCTATGGAAATCAGTGAATCAAGCGCTTTCTTCAGATGGAGGCTGCTTTCATGGAGCGGGACAACCCTTGCTATCTCAAAAAGAATGGAAAACTCTGCAGGGAGGAGAGGTTCCAGGCCCTCAAAAAGTCCCAGCGATTCCCACAGGTCAAATAGCCCGGCACCGGTGCTGCCGGAATACAGGCCTTCCGCCCCAGGGGAACTGCCCTTCATCTGAGGCCGCTGAATTCCTTTAAAATTCCATCCCTCAGATCCCTCACCTCCTCAATGGCAGGAGTGATTTCCATGAGGTCCCTCCTGAGGGTCTGCGGCGTTATCTCTTCATCATCGCTTCTTTTCGATTTAATGAATTTCCGCAGAAGTTCCCTGATGCCATTCAGGAGGCCGCTCTCCCTTTTTCCGGGATCCCTTTTGAATGTACCCGAGGCCATCTCTTTCATCACCCTTCTGATGTCAAGGAGGAGCCTTACCTGTTCCAGGGCGCCGGTTGCGTCAAAGTGGGTCATTGTGCGGCTGAAGGCATCGAGAAAGATCTCCTTCTCAGTGGGCCCGGTGCCGCTGCCTGAGGGATGATAATTGAGCGTGCATGCCCCGAGATGGAGCGCCCGTATATCGCCGGTCCCGGCATGGGGCCTACCGTCCATGAGAGCCGAAGCCCTCAGGATATCGGAAAGCCTGGCCGCCCTCCTGGGGCTGATAAAAAAGTCCCTGTCCTTCAGCTTCATTGCCCCCGCATACCTCCCCAGGACGGCATTCTTCATGTAATAGACATGGTCAGGCACATCAACAACTGCATGAAGATTTCTATTCCTGATAATGGCGTGAATGGGAAGAAGCTGTTCAAAGGGGATTGGGCGCTCTGGGACCGGGGCAAGGCCGCCGCCCATGGCGTAGGTATGGTCTATCAGCAGCCGTGAGTAAAGGTCCTCTCTTTCCGGGATGATGCTCTTGAAGATAAACCTGTCCAGCACGGCTTCGGTCACCTCATTCAGCCTCATGTAATTTGCCGTGGCCACGGCAGTATGCACGCGGCATGGGACCTGTTCGGCCCCGTTGATAAACATCCGTTCGTTCAGGACCGAGAGGAGGGACCGGAGCACCATGTCATTCGCGTCAAAAAATTCATCGAGGAAGACAAACTCCGCGTCTGTGACGGAGCCTTTTACATTATGCCTGATAATCCCTTTTTTGAACTTTCCGATGTCATAGGGGCCGAAGTAGTTGTCAGGGGTCTGGTCCTTGCTTGCCTGCGACGAAAAGAGCGCTGCCCCGCTGAAGGTGTTGAAGATGCTGCGGGCCAGGTAGGACTTGGCCATTCCGGTCCTTCCCAGGAGAAGCATGTGTTCGCCCGTGATGACTGCATAAAAAGCCTGTTCAATAATGTCATCCATTCCGATGACTGTGCCGGAGATCCGCGCCATGTGATCTTTGATTGATTGAACGCTATCTTTTATTGCAACTGGTGAAACCGGCTGCAGCGGCTTTATCGTGCCCTTGCGGTTTGACGGGGTTCCCCGTCCCTTTCCGGTTTTCTGGATGGGTCCCTTTTCCATGAGATTATTATTTCCCGGGGAGAGCCCCTATTTCTCTGCCGGGGAACTTTTCCCTGCTTTATTTACTACAAGATAAAACCAGACCTCGGCAAGGAGCGAGAGGATTGTCCCGATGAGAAATGATATGATAAAGTATCTCCTGTCGTATTCAAAATAGAGATGGGATACCACTATGCATAAAACCAGGAAAACCATCTTTACCAGGAAGGCCCTCATCATTACTTTCATGAGATTGGGGGCGGCAGAGGTGAGGCTGATTCTCACCTGCACAAGCCACACCAGGGAGAGGGAGAAACTTGTGAGGGCCCCGATATGGAAACCCGCTGACTCCAGATCGCCGATCCCGGCAATTAGCGTTCTCGAAAGAATGACGTTTATGATAAACGGGACCATGATGATCCCTGTAATTTTCAAAAAAATTCTGTTCATATAACCTGATGCCCTCACCGCGCTCTGCGCCTCGGCGAGCGCTTTTTCGGACTTCCTGTCCGCGCTCGCCACTAAATCTTCCTGCTTGTCGCCTCTCTTGGTACGCGAGGGCTTCTTATGCAGAACTTAATTTTCTATAAACTTCTATCAACGCATGTGGTGCAGAAAAAATGTATCTCTCTTTTTGATAGGCATACAAAAATAAGATGCCATATAACTGTTCACTTTCACTGCCTCCCCTCTCCCTCCCCTCTCCCTATTCCGGGAGAGGGGCCGGGGGTGAGGGCATTTATCCTAATTTCCCCACGAGAACTTCACTCACTTCCTTCACGCCGGGCTTACCGTCGAGCTCTATAATTTTAGCCGCGTACCCCTGCTTTGAAAGCTTTTTAAAGTATTCAACCGAGGCAAGGGTCCCCTTTAATTTGTCATAGTATATGTCATGGCGCTTACCGATGGCAGCCTCGTCCTGGTCATCGGACCTGGCAGTAAGGCTGCCGCCGCAGACCCTGCATACGAACCCGCCGTCTTTTTCGGCCGGTTTTATAGCATCGATAAATATATTGTTGGGGTGATTGTTATCATTGGCGCAGAGCCTCCTCCCCATAATGCGGTTCTTCGCGATTTCCCTGTCCAGCAATAACTCTATGACATAGTCCAGTTTCATGCCTGCCTCATCAAGGGCTTTCTTGATAGCCTCACCCTGCTCCGGGTTCCTCGGAAAACCGTCGAGGAGCCATCCTTTTTTGCAGTCGTCCTCCTTCAGCCTGTCGAGGATCATGGGGATGGTGATGTTGTCGGGCACAAGCTCGCCCCTGTCGATGAATTCCTTTGCCTTTTTACCCAGGGCGCTCCCCTTTTTTATATTGTCCCTGAATATGACGCCGGACTCTATGTGTGATATATCATACTTCTTCTGAAGAATTGCACCCTGTGTCCCCTTCCCGCTGCCGTTCGGCCCAAAAAACAGAATGTTCATAAATCCCCCTCGTTTTGTTTGTTATCTTTATTATTTATCGCGGCTTATAGCCCGATACCGGGATGTCTAAATTCCAGCTACGGAAACACCTTCAACTTCTCTGTGTCTCTGTGACTCTGTGGCAAAATTTCTTTTGCTTCAATTAGGACAGCCTCAGCCAGATGCAATATAAAAATAGCACTTTTTAAATGTAAAGAAAGTTTTGATTTGCTGCGGGATTATCTGACAATAAAAACATTTGGCTCATTCCGGATTGTTGGGAAATATAATAATTTTTTCTTAAACTCCATGCCCTCACCGCGCTCTGCGCGCCCTCTCCCGGCAGGGCGAGGGCTCTTTAGCATTAACTTTATTGCTTCACACCCCTCGCCCTACTGGGGA
>VFJS01000012.1 GCA_009885955.1 Spirochaetia bacterium
CTTGAGATGAATCCTGTCGGTAAGCCGTATGCCTTAATAGGGCACGTACGGTTTGATGAGGGGCTTCTGGTCGGATGTAGATATCCGACCAGAGTCTACTCTATTGAGCCTATTAATATTGCGAGTTGTTATGATGAATCTATTTATTACCGGGGCCTGCCATGGCAAGGCCTGAGACGCTGGTACTGGCAGGATACGGGATAAACTGCGAGGAGGAGACTGCCCATGCCTTTGAACTTGCCGGTTCGGGCACAAGGATTGTCCATATCAATGACCTCATCGCAGACAAAAAAATGCTCCGTAATTTCAATATTTTTGTTTTTCCCGGCGGATTCTCCTACGGCGACGACACCGGCAGCGGCCTTGCCCTGGCAAACAGGATAAAGAACAATATGCTCGATGACCTGGCGGCATTCATCGATAGGGACACCCTGATGCTCGGCATATGCAACGGCTTTCAGGTGATGGTCAATATCGGCGTTGTACCTGGACTTTTAAATGCAGGTTTGTTCACCGGAAACGCAGAGGCGGCCCTGGAGCATAACAATACCAACAGGTACCAGTGCCGCTGGGTGGACCTACTCGTGGATACAAAATCGCCGTCAGTATTCACCCGGGGCATTGAAAGGCTTCATGTACCGGTGGCCCACGGCGAAGGAAATTTTTTCGCCCCTGCCGGGATTATGAAAGCAATTGATGAGGGGTCCCTGGCATGCATGAAATATGCCGGGCCCGCAGGCGGGCCTGCGGACGGGGAATTCCCATATAACCCCAACGGGTCCATGAACGACATTGCCGCGCTCTCTGACCGGAGCGGAAGGATCATGGGGATGATGCCGCACCCGGAAAGGGGAATCGCCTTTACCCAGCGCGACGACTGGCCCAGGCTTAAAGCGGAAATGGAGAGGAGAGGCTCGGCAATCCCGGTTTTTTCCGACGGGATGGAGATTTTCAGGAATGGGGTAAACTATTTTAAATGAGAAGGGTAGAGGAATAAAAATGAGTCTTAAATTTATCAGCGTAATCCCGACGGTGGAGGAGATCCTTGCCGATCAGCCTCTCAGGAAGGACCTGGTTGAAGTCAAGCTCCGCAGGGACAGGGAGATCACCGATATATTTACCGGCAAAGACGGAAGATTTCTTCTGATCATAGGGCCCTGTTCCGCCCATGACGAAGATGCCGTGTGCGAGTATGTGTCAAAAATAGCCAGGCTCCAGGAGAAGGTGAAGGAAAGGATTCTCATGATCCCGAGGATATATACCAACAAGCCCAGGACTACCGGTACTGGATACAAGGGGATGCTCCACCAGCCCGACCACCAGAAGAGCCCGGACATATCCAAGGGTATAAAGGCGATACGGCACATGCACATCCGTGCCATATCAGAGTCGGGCATACCAGCCGCTGATGAAATGCTCTATCCCGGCAACTATTCCTACCTGGAGGATGTCCTGGCCTACGTGGCAATCGGGGCCAGGTCCGTGGAGAACCAGCAGCACAGGCTCACGGTAAGCGGCCTCGAGATCCCCATCGGCATGAAGAACCCCACGTCCGGCGATTTCAAGGTGATGCTCGATTCCATAAAGGCGGCCCAGGAGCCCCACGTATTCATCTACAACAGCTGGGAGGTTTCAACAGACGGGAACCCCCTCGCCCATGGGGTCCTCCGCGGTTCCGTGGACAAGCACGGGAACCATATACCCAATTATCACTATGAAGACCTCATTGATATGGCAGAAAAATACCGTGGGAGGGACCTTGCCAACCCGGCCATCATTGTCGATACAAATCATTCCAATTCCGGAAAGAACTTCAGGGAGCAGCCGAGGATAGCAATGGAGGTCCTCAGGAGCAGGCAGCATTCCGGTATCCTGAGTAAAATGGTGAAGGGTTTCATGATCGAGAGCTTTCTCCTGGACGGCTCGCAGGATCCAAACGGCAGCGAGTTTGGAAAGTCCATAACAGACCCCTGCCTCGGCTGGGACAGCACCGAACGCCTTGTCCTGGA
The DNA here is from genome assembly GCA_009885955.1 of Spirochaetia bacterium. Classification (GTDB taxonomy): domain Bacteria; phylum Spirochaetota; class UBA4802; order UBA4802; family UBA5550; genus VFJS01. The sequence continues at coordinate 2,010 of VFJS01000012.1, forward strand.
CCTTGCGGAGATGCTGTAGGCGGGGAATGAGAGAGAATTTTGCCACAGAGGCACAGAGACACGGAGAAGATGGGGTTAACCGTTATTAATTTTAAAAATTAGTATTAATAATTGATTTGCCTTTATTTTTTTTCAAATAAATTTAAAAATATTAAACTCTGTGTCTCCGTGTCTCCGTGGCTGACTTCTTATATAGCCTGATACAGTGAGAGCGAATGCATCCGGTTTTATATTAAAATTGAAATAATGCTTTCCCTATATATGGGAATGAGCCAAATTATTTTTAATAAATGGAGATGGTGTATCCTATGAAAGAGAGAACAGCGAAAAATGTCCACGACGCCTTTGTGGGAGAGGCAAAGGCATATCAGCGGCTCCTTGAATATGCGAAGAAGGCCGAGGAAGAGGGATTTTCCCAGATAGCCCACCTGTTCCGGGCCGTGGCCGAATCGGAGAGCGTCCATTCCCGCCGGCATTTCAGGCTTCTTGAGGCCGTGGCCGATACCCAGGCGAACATGGAAAAGGCCTTCCAGCAGGAGACTACGGTAAACGGCAACTATTACCCCAAGATGCTCACCGAGGCCGAGCAGGACAGCGAGACAGCGGCAGCCCTTGTTTTTTCCCAGGCAAGGGATGTGGAAGAGGTGCACGGAAAACTCTACCGCAAGGCCCTTGACCATTTTATGGAAGAGGTCAGCGTGGAATATTATATCTGCAGTGTCTGCGGATTTGTCCATGAGAAAGAGGCCCCGGAAAAATGCCCCATCTGCAATGCACCTGAGAGTAAATTTTTCAAGGTGGAATGAGCGGGTATTTTTAATATATGCCCTTTGAGTATCCATACAGGTAAGGGATTTTGGGATATTATTGATTTGGATGATAAATATTTTATAGCTTGTAAAAATTTTTGGAAAAAATAATTGACTATTTTCAGTCATTTTCACAGATGTTAAACATATTCCAGTTTCAATGGTGGCTGTAGTTCAGCGGTAGAGCCCTGGATTGTGGATCCAGTTGTCGCGGGTTCAAATCCCGTCAGCCACCCATTTGGTACGATTTCCGAACCCTCCGTCAAAATGCTTCATTATTTCCGGATTCAGAATGAATGAAAAAGGCTGTTTCCATGAAATTTCAACTCGGTCGTCATATATGGTGATATGGTCGGCCATGGCGCGGATCCCTTCGGCCTTCTCTTCTGCGGTCCCCATGCGGTAGATCTCGGGGAAATGCCTTATTTTTTCCACGATATCTGATATATAGAAAATGAATTTCTGGTTGTCAAGGCGGCCGGCCTGTCGGCTTTTCTCCAGTCTTTCGATGGTCTTCCTGTTGCTGTCTATTTTTGCCTTAACTGTTTTAGGATCAATGCCCTCGATGAGGAGCTCTATGAGCTTCTGGTTTTCAATTTCCAGGCGGGCGATTTTCTTTGTTATGAGTCCCATATCAATTGATTTTTCTTTTTCTTCTTTATCCACTGATTGACGGAAAATTTCCGTGATAAATTCTGCAAGTTTTTTGCTATATTCGATAGCATCTACCTGATCATCGATGAGTTTTATAATTTTGTCTTCTTTTATTGAAAAATTGGGATTATGATGCGTGTAATATATATATTCCCCGCTGTTATGGGCTCCGGTATGCCTTTCTCCCGTAAGGGTGCGGCCGGTTTTGCCATTGATTAATATCCCGCTAAAGTGGAATTTAATTTTACCTTTTCCGCCTGTGCATCTTTCCCCGAGCCGAACAAGCCTGGTTGCATATTTTTCTATGCTGCAATAGGGTTCATGGTTCCCGGGCCACAACTCTCCCTGAAAGTCAAAACGGCCGGTATAAAAGGGGCTGGTGAGTATTCGGTGCACCGAGGATTTATTCCATTTCCCTCCCCGTATGGTTTTGTGACCGGCATCATTGAGTAAATCCATGATTTTATATATGCTTTTCCCTCTGTCAGCTGCTGAGAATATTTTCCGGACTATTTTCTGGGCTTTATAATCAATCACATGGTTTTTCCCATCATATTTATATCCATAGGGTGAGGGACCCGGGGATACTCCCATGGATGCCTTATAATGGAAGGTATTTCTCACGCTCTGGCTTATTTTATTTGACCAGTACTTTGCCATGGATGAGGTATTATCTAAAAACATCTCTTCCTCGGCAGTGGATCTCTGCCGGAATATGGTGCTCAGTTCATACAGGTGGATGTTGAATCCCTTTTCCCGGGCCAGCTTTTTGCACCTGGGCCAGTCGATGTCGTTCCTTCCCAGGCGGTCGGTGTTTTTGAAGATAATATGTTTGATACCGAATTGCTCGGCAATGGTAAGCATCTCATTGAAGTTTTTCCGGCCCTCTTTGAAGGCCGATTCCGTGGCCGAGTAGGTATGCACAATATACAGATTATTCAGCGCTGCGTACTTCTGGGCATTGCTGCTTTGATATTCAAGGCTCATGCCCTGTGAGGCCTGTTCTGTCGTAGATACGCGGTCATAGGCAAGTGCCGGGAGCATATTTTTTGCTGCAGCTTTTTCAATTTCTTTAATGATTTTATTTGATAATTTTGAGTGGCTCATATAATTATATTATTCAGAATGATTACATCAAAGTCAAGAAATTATTTTAATCCAGTGATCCCGATGTTATTTAAACTTTTTTTTATGCTATCCAAAATTTTAGGGCTATAGTGAGGGGCTTTTTGCAATAAATTCCATATTCTTCTTATGGCATCTTCCGGAAGTATGCCTTTTAATTGTATATTGTTCAAATTATTTTCAATATAATAGGTTGGTATGGAATAATTTTTTTCTCTAAAATTTATTATGCAATGATCGTCAAAAATTTCATATTGTTTTTTTGAAAATGAAATTGTTAAATCGTTTTTTCTATCCCCGGTGTCAGTAAAATGCTGGATTTGTGAAGTGAACCTATGACAGTAGATATATATCGGACAATCAAAAACGCTGTCTTTCCCTAAATAAATAAACCAGGTATCTTTGATTTTACCGGGATAATTTGGTATGTTGAAATCATTCCAAAAAATAACAGTTCCCGGTTTTAAATCTGATACATTCATTTAAGATAAATGGTTTATTGTGGAAAAAATGAGAAAGTGCTGCTCAATATCTGAAAGTTTTTCAGGTGATTTTTTTAAAAGTTCTCCAGGGAAATCATCAATATATTTTATCATTGAATTTGGATTTTTTTTCCAGGTTCTTCTCCATGCCGTAATGGCTTCATGACTTGCTTCACATGCCATATTTGTACTTACATATTCGCTGGCAAATATTTCTATAAGATTGCCGAGGAGATTAATCTCATATTTTGAAAAGCAATCATAATTTGGTTTTGATTCCGGGAGAGGGTTTATAATTGTTCCATAATTGTCTTTTTGGAATTTATATAAATCTGTTGATTTATATTGATCTGAGTTGTATATTTCATCAGGAACTGGGCCATGCTCCAGCGCTAAATAATGCAGCCCGAGAGCCGGCTCACCTGTTTCTTCCAGGCTTCTAAAATCAAAAAAGGCAAGATATTTATAAAGAAATGTTTGATATAGGTATTTCCTGACCATTTTTTTATGCTGATCTGCAAAAAAATAAATTGCCTGTATTATTTTTTCATCTCTGTAGGGAATCATATAATGATCCTTTTTGTTATAATATATATATATATCGGACTTAAAAAATCAAGAAATGTTGTAAATTTAGTTCAAAATTTGATAAAAATATATTTATTCAAGCTTCATTTTTTTGTCAACCATCTATAATTTTTTCATATAATGATTTTATAATATTAAAATTGGAAATGAATAATGTCGTTCATTACACAAAAAATAGCGTTCATTACATCCATATAATTATATTTGACATAAAAGAGCAAGTACTATATATATGTATAGTAATCATTTCTAATGGTGCAAGCCTGAAAAACACTGCCATAATCTTGCTTTAATTCTTAAATGCAATGGAGTGCTATATGGATGATAAAGAGGATCTAAAAAAGGAAGATTTATCCGAAGAAATAATCGATGCCTGGGAGCGAATTAATGAGATACTGAGGAAGAAACTTACAGTGTAGAATTGTGATGGATGTTGTTCATTACATAAAAATAGCGTTCATTAGTTTATCAACTTATCTTTTTTTCCCAATTTATTTCTAATGAATTACCATTCATAGTTATTTTACATTGAGATAGAACAGACATGCCCAAGATAAAATGAATTCCTTCGGGGAGGCTTGAAACTCTTAATAATGGAACGGTTATACTTTGCCTATCGAATTCAATCTCACAGCTGTAAATAAGAACTTGTTTTGTTTCATTATTTATAGTGCTTACCATTTTAAAATCGATAGGCCTAATTTGAAGAGTGGTTATAACCTTATATGTGCAAGCGCAGTCAGTACTTCCGGTATCAATTAAACCTTTTACAGTCTGATTTTTTTTAAGACCACTAACGTTTATATCAAATTCATATAAACCTTTAGTATTGATTGGTATTTTCATTAAAGCGTTACAAGCGCAGAAAGTATCGGCATTTCTTTCGAAACTTTTTTTACGACAAATCCAGTTTTTTCACCAAATTTATCTATTCCAAGGGTAACGCCTTCTTTAAAAGTATTTACAAAAAAAATATCCCCTTGATTAAAAACTGCATATTCATCTTTATTTGTTTTGAGATAAGTTGATAATTTTCCTTCAAAAAGGATACTATTTATCTTAACTTCATTTTCCAATTTTTTTAAATTCATTGTAACACCCCCTAAAAACTATGTTTATTATTTTTTTCGACATATTTATATATTTATATGATGATTTGAGTCTAAAAATAACAAAAAGTTTTATTTAATTATTTATATAATTATTTATTTAATATATGTCAAGTAAAAAAAGAGGGTAATTCTGTCAAATATATATTTAATTTTTAAAATATGTTTGTATTTTAGAGGTTTCCCATCATTCATTCGCTATTAATATATAAGTAAATGACTTCAATTATCACTTATTGTTCATCTTTACATACTTATCAATATATGTTTTCCCTTCAAATTTGCTTGAAAGTGCCATTTCTTCATTATCAATTTTAATAATTTTTGAAGATATGTAGCTTTTATCATTTTTTAATATCAGCTCATCGTCTTTAATTGAATAATTGAATTCATTCTTAAATTCAACAACGTCTTTATCAATTTCATCATCTTTATCACGCAAGAATTGCTTCATAGTTCCGGAGGATAAAAACTCCCTGGTAAAGGTATAATTCATGGGATTATTTTCACAATTTTTACCGGTAGGATCGCATTTTTTCCCGACTTCCTGCCATTTCCCGAGAATTTTTTCATTGAAATTCTTGTTACATTGAATCAATAGAAAGGGGAATAATATTATAAATATAATTCTCATTAAATGCCTTATTCAACAACTGTTCCAGTGATTATATAATGCTCAATTTTATTCAATTTTTTTGTCAAATAACTTTTCGCTCGTTCATCATCATAGGGGCCAGCATCTCTCTCGCCCGTTATCATAAGAATGAACTTTATTTTATCATTTCCAAGTTCTCTTATTATGAATATGGAATGCTCTCCAGTAGAATCTTTTATTGCCAATACATGGTCGTTTTGGGTTAAAAATGAATATCCATAAAATTGAGCCAGGTAACTATGAGCTCGGCTCCAGGATACGGCATTATCCTTTGATGGTATTAGAAATTCACTTTTTACCCTCATCGCTGATGTGCAGCTAAAAGCAGATAAAACTACAATACAAATTAGGATTTTATTAATTGATTTCATCACTCATCCGCCGTCAATATCTCAGTAAACGCATTCAAATACTTCAATCATTATTCCACCAGTGCGTCCCAGAAATCCACTTCATGGGCAATGATTATTTTGTGTCCATTTATTCTTAAATCACGGGCCTTTTCAACTTTTCTCCCATAACAGGAAAAGACCCAGAAGGGACTGGATTCCGCACCTACTATTAAATAATCAGTGTTCAGGATAACTGTATCCTGGTAGGCTCCGCCCTTTTGCTTTATAATATCAGCAATCTCATTCCTTTTGGCTCTTTTTGAGTTACCAGTAAAGCAAAATAATTTATGATGAAAAATTATTTCCGGATCGACCGAGCAAATACCAGGAAGTGTTATTTCATTCTTTAAAAATTTAATTTCATCTGTATTTATGGAAATTGTATTGGTTAAATCAATAAAATCGCTGAAAAAAACTTTAAAAAATTTTTCATCCTCTTCTGCCAGTTTTTTTTGATTAATGGTTGTTATAACTTTACTGCAAATTTCATCGTATGGATAATAATTTTTAAGATGTTCATTCTCCATGAGCCATTGCTGTAATGATTGGATCTCTTCATACGCAATTTTATTATCAGCAAGGATCCCATGGAAATATCCATGAAGTCGCTGAAGGTCTGATGTAATGGTATTAAAATATTTATTTTTTGTGTTTATATTTCCGCAAAGCCAAATCAAATCATCATATTCTTCCCCGGTTACTATGTTATCTTGCACTATTGCAGATATTGATACGATGAGTTCATTAATAAAAGGAACATCAATGAAATTATTATATTTTTTACACCAGTTTTTAAGTTCATCAACTTCTTCTGATACGATTTTTTTATCAGCCTGAATGCCTTTGAGTAATCCTTCAAGAATATGTACTGCTTTATCTGATTCATTGGAAAAAGAAAATTTTCTGATATCATTATTTCTTTCTTCGTTCATCATTCATCCGCCATCAGTATTTCAGTAAATGCATTCAAATACTTCAACTGCTTTTTCTCTGGTAACTGGTTAAACAATTCCAGAAACGTGAGCTGCTGGGGTTGTATCCAGGAGGGCATGTAATTTTTGAGTTCTTCAGGATCCTCAATGAAAAATTCCCAAACTTTTATATTCAGAGCATTACATATTTTTTCAATTGCATCAAGTGGAGGATAAGAAGATTTTTCCCAAAAGGAAATATTGCCTTGATTTGTATTTATTTTATCAGCAAGGTCTTTTTGATAAAGCCCGGCATTTTCACGAATTGATTTTAATTTTATTCCGTAATTCATTTACTCTTTTAATAAAAACACCCTGAAATTACTCTTCTTGCTATTTTAATATACTAAAAATCGGTATATGAAAACAAAAAAATTTAATTTTTTGGTTTTTTTTCTTGACAATACTAAAATATTTTGTTTATATGTGACATATTAACGATAAACAAAATATTTAGATATAAAATAGAATGGTTTGATAGATAAATGATTCACGATCCTCAAAAAATAGTCCCCATGTCCCTGAAAGTTCCTTTGGGGTTACGTTTAAAGTTTAAGACAATTTGCGCATCCCGTGGTGTTGATATGCAGGACGTGGCAAAGCGTTTGATTACTGATTTCATCGAAAAGGAAAACGGCGAAAATTGCAAGCCGGAAAATCATGAATAATCAAAAACCAAAAGTCAATAAGACATCTGACGTCAATCCCTCGGATTTCAGCAATGAGGACCGGTTCAATATGGCCCATACCATGGCCAAGTATATTGATTGGTGCCAGCGCATGCAGGACAAGTACCCGCAAAAATTCAAAAAGATCGGAATATATCGCCCTCTGGATAGAGCCATGAGGACTGAATTTAAGATAAGAGAACACCGCAGGGGCGGTGAATTTGAAGATCATGTCAATGAGTATGAATTCAAATGAGATCAACTGCGACAAAAATACATAGTGAATGCCCAGCTGTACCCAGGGAGCCCTCTGACCGGGATAAAATCAATCAGCTGGTCAGGGATTACTCCAGGAACCACAGGATCGCCTATGCCCTGGCCTGGAATGCATTGTATAAAACAGTCTCTCAGCGGCTCGGCGAGAGTTTTACTTATAAAGCATCTATGCATAAAATGCAGCCGTTAGATTACCTGGAGAGCCGGGGGCTCATGGGATATGTGCTCGCGGTTGCTGTAGAACTTTTTGAGGAATAGGGGGGATTGAATAGCAATGATTTACCAGCATCCATTATTTTCAAAATCATCTATAAATGAGGCCAAAGCTTTTTTAATGAATAATAATGCTGAGCTTGAATCATCAAAAACAAATCATTGGCTTGAAGATTCGAGTATGACCGTTAATTTATGGATTATAGCTGGAGACCGTTATCGCGAGCATGAATCAACTCCGATGAATTTCGAAATAGATTATTCTTTAGATAAAATTTGCAGGAACCATCACTGCGCTGGATGCAAGGGGTGTTATATAAAATATGACAATTAATATGACCACTAAAAAGCACTGCTCTATTAAGGCAAAAGAATCCATTCACACAGCACTGTGCGGCAGGATCGCCAGGGGATACGTAAGCCTTATTTTCACCGGCACCATGGACAGGGTTGAGTTCATGGGGGGGAATATTCAAATCGGATGGTATAGGTATCACGTTGATTACTGGCTGTCAAATCATGAGATACTTTTATCGAGCCTGGGATATGATGCCAGGCAAATCAATGAGTATTACGATTACATCAAATTCTGCGCTGATAAATATGCAAGTGTCATGGGAAAGGTATGTGTCAATTAACGAATGAGGAGTGGGGCCTTGTGCTGGTGCCCGATAAAAATATCAATTACCAGGTATCGGATAAGGAGGATGATAAAACTCTCCTCCGGCTGATACCCATTGGAATTATCAATTATCCAGGAGATGAACTTGAAAAAAATTACTGAAATGCAGGCGAGAATCATGCTCCTGGATGTATGCAAAGTTGTGAGTGGTGTAGATTCCGATAAATTTGATGCCATAATAAAGAAATGGAAGGACGAGGGGTGCATTGAGCCTGGCGCTCATGAGCTTGCCAGGGAGTTTGTCCAGGAACTTAAAGATAAGGCCTCAGCAGATGCCAGGATGGACTCTGGAGAGGTGCTGGGCTCTCTCAGGATGATATCAGAGCATTATGAGAAAGCCATCATGGATATGCATATGTTACTATAATGGCTGTCATACGGATTACATATCACTGCAAACGTTGCGGGATTTGTTATAAGACAATAATGTCCGATACCCGGAAGAAGTCAGAATCTGTTACCGAGGGATATTGCAGAGAGTGCGGGTTGTCGTTAAAGGGGAGCAGTTAAAATGGAAAACCGTAAGGTTCCATGTGATATATACAGCCGGGTTGTTGGTTATTACAGGCCCGTTGCTTACTGGAATACAGGGAAAAGGGAAGAGTTCAGGAATAGGAAAGTTTTTGATATGGGTAAAATAGATTTGAGTGATATTATTCGAGAAACTCCTTCTAACTTATTGAATCCGTTAGTAAGCTATCAAGGTCCAGTGCTGAAAGCGGATTTATTTTTTTAAATTTGGAATTTTGAAATGGATGTAATTCAAATTGTAAAAGAATATTTAATATCTAAAAAGTATGACGGTCTATACTGCCATGATTGTTCATGTGATATTGAAGATTTATTTCCATGTACTGATTATTCAGGAGAATGTCGTCCAGGAATTAAAGTTCCATGTCCTGATGATTGCGGAGATCATGACTTTCATATTAAGGTAAGAGTAGAATGACAATTGAAGGCTCTATAAAACGTTTAAGAAGCAAACTCACGGAATTGGAGGTCTTATTGTCCTTTTCCAATGACAGAAAGGCCATGGTCAAGACCGTTGCTGATATAAAAGAAATGACTGATGATATGTCGCGTAAAATGAATAATTGTAAATGTGAGGAGGTGATTAAATGAAACTCGGAGAAATTATCCATGTTAAGGTCAGCAAATTAAAGCCGAATGAGCATAATCAGAGATTTTTTAAAATCGAAACCGGCAGTTATTTTAAACAGCTTTCTGAGGATATTGAAAAGCGTGGAATACAGGTCCCGCTCATCGCTAAAAAGGACGGTACTCTCTTGGCAGGACATAACAGGCTGAAAGTAGCGAAATCCTTGGGAATTGAAGAAGTGCCGGTGCAGTATTTATCAGGCAAAATTACTGAAAAAGTGGAACTTGAATATATCATCAAGGATAATCTTTTGCGCCGGCATCTGTCTCCAGAAGAGAGAAGGTCACTGTATACACAGATTCATAAAGATTTGGAAGATAGGCTGATGATAAAAAACAACTCAGTTATGGGAGTGATTATCAAAAATATCTCCGAGCAAACAGGGATAAATCCTACAACCGTTAATTATGACATCACCAAAATGAGAAGAGCAAAACAGAAAGAGCTCAATGAGCAGTCGGCAGTCCAGGTGACCAATGAGAAGGCAATAAGTGCATTCAAAAAAGCCGTAGGCGCCATGCTCAATGTGGCTATAATCGATAACATCGAAACCATTGAAGTATTCAACGGCCTGCTGGTTTTAGCATCGGAAAAAATCCAGTCATTAAAAGAAATGAGAAATGCAAAGGAAACTGTGAGGAAATAATGGCACAGTATCCTATATTTATTCCGTTCCCCACAAAGGAAGAAAAAGAGAAGGCACAGAATATGCTGGCTAACATCAAGAATAAAACAGGAGATAATTATTGCAGTATTTTTTTCAAGGCAATCGAGTCTTACTATGGGGAAATTAAGGGTATGAATGTTAAATCAGTTCGGGAGGATGTTTATGAAGTATACGATTGATGGGTTTCAGCAGGAGGAGTTGGTAAGGCTTGATTTGGATCTCGTTCATGCCCAGATGCTCCGCTGGTTTGTTGATTTTCAGAATACTGGAAAAATGAAAAGAGTCCATTTTAACGATAAAGATTACTACCTGGTCTCATACGATTATATCATCAAACAACTCCCTATTCTCAGAATAAATAACAAAATTGTTATCGCGAGAAGATTCAAAGAAATGTGCACTGCCGGGATTTTATCCAAGCATATTGAAAAGAATCATAATGGCACTTATACCTTTTATCGCATTGTTGAGGAAAAATACATCAGACTCGTCACTATTCCGGATAAAGATGATGTGGAATATGCGGACGATTTTGAAAATGTTCATATTGAAATTGTTAATAAACAGGATGTCGAAATTTCTGAAAATGATGAAAAAAAGTCTGCACACAACTTTAAAGTAGATGCGGACACAACTTTAAAGTTGTCCGGCACTAAACTTAAAAGTATAACCAAAGACTCTTCTACCAAATATGATTATTCTATCAGTGATTCTATTAGTGAGAAAGCTGGTGATGATTTACGTAAACTCCTGTTTGCAATATTCAGCTATGAGTATCCCAGGCTTTACCAGGAAGAAAAGATAATCTATAAGGGCAAAGAGGAGGGATGCATTAAAACATTAGTAAAACTGGTCATTAAGCATTACTCTGATCATGAACGTGTTGATATCATAAACAGGAAATGCCTATTACTTCTTGAAATTGCCAAGCAGAAAGATAAATACAGGGACTGGAGGTTTCTCCCGAGTGTGCTTTTGAACAAGTGGAATGACCTGGTTCCTGGATGTGTGAGAAAGAATACGGGGCCCGGAAGTATAACGAATCCGGCTGAAAGAGCAGCGATGTATGATGCTAAACTGAAAGAAATGCGCGGAGGCAAGGCATGACACACGGCCAGTTTCTTATAGCCATTGAGGAATGGTATGGACAGTATACCAGCGATTTAAAGCGTGATACAGTCCTGGCATGGCTCAATGAGAATGTTAAGGAGCTGGTTCTGGAAAGTCTGTTTAAGCGGGTCACTGCTGATTACAGCGAGCAATACAAGACCCCTCCAACTCAGTTCAATTTCAACCAGATAATCAACGGTGACAGGATTGAGGTCATGGCAGAGCGGGCCTTTGATAAGCTCAGGGGTATGTCTGCAATGGAGTCCTATATAATCGAGGATGTGAAGATACAGCAGGTTGTGGATAGCATGGGCGGGATCATTAAGTTTGTGGATCGCAAGGATGGCGATGATGCAGTATGGGTGCGCAAAGAGTTCGTCCAGAAGTACATGGAGGAGTGCAGGTATCCCAGGGAGATAGAGCGCCGGGTAATGCTGGGGTACCGGGATAAGTCAAATATGTATGCAACGAGCGGTGCAGGGGTTGGATATTATGGCTATAAATACATAGGCAATGATAAGAACAGGGAACAGATAATGCAGAGTGTCAAAGGATTAAACGTAGGGCATTCCATGATTGGATTGGTTGAGGATATGATGAGCAGGATGAAGGTTGATAACATTTTACAGAAAGTGGAGGCTGAATGATATGTTACCAGAAATACATAACGGTATTTGTATTTCAAAAGATTCCCTCGGGGAAAAGTGTGATGGTTTTGCAAAGTCTGAAATTTGCAATCAATGTAAATGTTATTGTGTAAAACAGGATAAGTTTATAGATGAACATCCTGCTTCTCCCTTGAAACAAATAGAAAAGGTATGTGAAAGCCTGCAGTTCTTCCTTGAGGAAAAGAATAACAGGTATGGCAATAGCGCGATCAACCCCGTCAATGTATTCAGTTCATTGAGTATCAACGATTCAATCAGCGTGCGCATAGATGATAAGATTTCAAGAATAAAGAACAGTGATAAGCTCAGGAAAAATGATGTGGTGGATCTCATGGGGTACCTTGCCCTGCTATGTATATCAGGGGGGTGGACTGACTTCAATGATTTGCTGGACTGAAAACATTATAATGAATGGTTATATTTCATCAGCTCGTGTGATTCAAGGTACTTCCAGAACCGCGGCATGTGAGGGTTGCCAACAGCGCGGAAAACGGGCAGATAGAAATTTGGTATCTTAGTGAACAGGGGAACAGGTAGGGACAGACAGTGACAACGGACAAAGCAGCTGATAAGGGGAAAAAGCAGAAGGGCGAGCTCATGAGCCAGCGGCAATTTGCACGCTGCATGAACATGTCGCCGTCCTATATCAACAAGCTGATAAAGCAGGGAAAGATTCCGGTCCATGAAGGACGTCAGGTTGCCTATGAGGAAGCGGTCCGGGCCATGGAGTCTGTGAAAGAGCATACCAGGGAGTCCCAGAGACAGCATGCCGAGAAGCTCCGGAAAAAGAAGAAGGGTGGGATTGTCGAGATTGAAGATTTCGGCATAAAGATAGATCTGAATGACATCGACTTCGGGGACCTGGACCTGAAGAGCATCGAGGAGATAGGCCAGAAAACACAGAGGGCCAAGCTCATCACCGAGGCATTGAAGGGGGCCCTGCTGAAGCTCCAGGCGGAAAAGGAAAAGGGGAATCTCATATCAATACAGGACGTGAAGGACATCAACGATAAGGTGGCCTCGGCAATTCGGGCAAAGATGCTGACGCTGCCGGTGAAGGTGGCGGCGAAGCTGGAAGGACTCACTGCAGCCGAAATCAAACATGAGCTTGAAAACGAAATCAATGAAGTACTGTCGGAGCTGAACCGGCTGGAATATAAGGGGAAAGGGAAAAGTGCATAATTCATCGGAAGCAGTACAGGGCATCGTATTCAACGACTTCATGGCCAAGATGAAACCGAGGCCCAGACTCACTGTGTCCCAGTGGGCCGATGAATACCGATACCTTTCTCCTGAGTCTTCATCGGAGCCTGGGAAGTGGAAGACTGACCGTGTGCCGTATCTCCGGGAGATCATGGATTCCGTGAATGACCCGAGGGCCCGCATTATCGTTGTAATGACTGCTTCCCAGGTGGGAAAGTCCGAGGCCATAAATAATGTCCTGGCATACTTTGCTCATCAGGATCCGTGCCCCATACTCATGATACAGCCTACTTTAGACGCGGCCAGGGATTACTCAAAGTCGAGGATTGCTCCCATGATACGGGATACCGAAGTCCTCACAGAAATCATGGGTGATACAAAGACCAGGACAAAGGACAACATGATTCTGGAGAAGTATTTCCCAGGCGGTAGGATGGTAATGGTTGGTTCCAATTCACCGTCCGGAGTTTCCTCAAAGCCGATGCGGGTAGTCCTGGCTGATGAGATTGACCGGTACGAACCAACGAAGGAAGGGGATGTTATTGATTTGGCACGAAAGAGGATGGCGACATTTTTCAATTCACTTTTGTTCCTGACAACAACTCCCAGCACAAAGGATCTGAGTAAAATTGAAAGTTGGTGGGAGATATCCGATAAACGGAAATTCTTTGTTCCCTGTGGCGGATGTAGTGAGCTCATGGTTCTCCGCTGGTCAAGGGAAACCGTGATATGGGACAGGGACGAGGCAGGAAATCATCTCCCTGAGACTGCGAAATATTGCTGTGAGCATTGTGGAGTTCTTCTTAGTGACCTTGAACTTAATAAGATGATACAGAAAGGCCGGTGGATTGCCACTGCACCGTTTAACGGAATTGCCGGATTTGGTGAACTCCCTGAATTTTACAGTCCATGGAAGCGGCTTGTTGATACAGTGAAAGATTTCCTCGATGCTCAGGGAGATGATGAGAAGCTGAAAGTATGGGTGAATACCTCTCTTGGCCAGTTATGGGAAATCCGGAATCAGAGAATGGAGCCAAACTTTATTTATGAGCGCCGGGAGCAGTATGGCATGGTGGTCCCCATGGAAGCTGCCTTTATCACTGCCGGCATCGATGTCCAGGAGAACCGTATTGAGGTCTATACCAAGGCCTGGGGCCGTAACGAAGAGAGCTGGGCACTGGAGCATGTGGCTTTTTTTGGGAGCCCGGCTATCATGACCAGTGAGGTTATGAATCCGGAGCAGAACGGGCTTTTCGGGAAATATGCCGATGACCAGACAAATATATGGTCTCAGGTGGATCAGTTTCTGCAGAAGACCTATGAGCACGCATCGGGCGTGCGGCTGAATATATCATGCACCGCAATTGATACCGGGTACCTGGCGGATCAGGTTTACGCATTTATCAGGCCCAGAGAAAAAAGGGGTATTTGCGCGGTAAAGGGTTCCAGTGAAAAGCAGAATCCTATCATATCAAACCCTTCCAGAAATAATAAAGGTAAAGTTAATCTTTATAATGTGGGGATTTTCGCGGCGAAGGAGCTGCTTATGGAGAGGCTCTTCATTGAGGCCTCGGGGCCGGGCTGTCATCATTACCCGGACAGGTTTAACTTTGAATTTTTTGAGCAGCTCACATCAGAGAAGAAGGTTATTACGGTTAGGAATAACCAGAAGATTATCTCCTGGGTGAAGATACGGCCGAGGAATGAGGCCTGGGATTTGGAAGTTTATAACCTGGCAGCCCTGCGCATCGGGTGCCCCAGCCGTGAGGTATTGAATAATCTGGTTGATTTCATGTACGCCAAGAAGCGGGAGATTGAGGACCATATCCCGGCGCCGGCTTTCAATAAGGCCCGGAGGCAGCGGAGGGTCATCAGCAGCGGGGTTCAGCTATGACAAAGGAGATAGTCAGAGCGGAGTGTGAACGGTGTGGCCTGGTGCAGCTCATCGAGGCCTTTGTGAAGATTACAAAACATAAATGCATCAACTGTGGGACTTATATATGGTTGAATAACGCCGGAGATGAAAATGAAAGAAAAACTTAAAAGGATTTGCCGTAAACTTTATCGGATATTTTGGGATTTCCCTCTTAACTGGAAACGGTATGGATGGAAAATTTCAGACATGAGAATAAAATATTGGCGAGGAGATTCTTTTGATTAAATTCAACTTCTTCTCAGTGATAAAATTCGTCCGCATGGCACAGTTGAAATCGGCCCTGAAAGAACGTAAAAAGAATGATGAGTTTTATGATAAGGAAATCTGCCGGCTTGGGGAAGAAAACAGGTCGGCCCTGGATGCCATGGAAAAGCACATGAAGGCTAAAATTATTGAGGCAAGAAAAGAAGAGCGGGCCCAGGCCGGGAGAATGATTTCCGAAAAGAACAAAGTGATTAAGGATTTGGAAGAAAAGGTGAAGGACGGCCAGGATGCGTATAAGATGTACCGAGCACAGGAGCAGTATTTCGCCGGCCTCATCTTCGATTTTGCCGTTGATGCCAGGTCCGCCATGCTCCGGCAGAATGAGGCCTTCCAGACTATATCGAAATATACTGAAAAGCTTGAAGCATATACCAGGCACATGGAAAAAATCGATGATAAAGTGAAGCGAAAACTTTGTCTGAATGAATCCATATAAAAAGAGGTTGATATGAACCAGAAAAACGCTGAACCAAAGAGCCCGAAAACGGCAAAGGCCCTCAAGAAACTTTACAAAAAATCAGGTCAAAAAGCTGGCCCGGCGGAAGGTAGGGGAGGAGTTCAGGTCCTTATAGCAGTAGAGATGGCCTGGATGAACAGGGTGAGGGACAGGATCCGGAAAAGGCTGATGAAGACTATGGTTCTGCTTCCCGAGAGAAAAGAGCAGGTTGAATTTTTGTTAAGGCATGTATGATGCAGCATGAACTTCCTTTTAATATGACCCTGGGAACATCACTTCATTGGTGTAATTATCTTTACAGGTATTTTGAGGAATGTCTCGGAGGGTATGTTTTTTCAATTGGTGAAAAGCGAGATTGTTTTGAATGCGCTTCGGATGGAGGATGTATTGAAATGGCGGTTAATTTTGGATTTATGAATCTTTTAGATGTTTATCATTTAATTCAGAGGCCTGAAATACTGGCTGAGAAGTACAGAATTGCCCTGGATGTGGCAGGGATTAAAATAAATCAATAATGAATATCATGGTTAATTCATATTTTTCAGGCGCCGGACTTTTTGATTTGGGAATTATGAATGGTGGTCTCAATATTCAACAGAGCTTTGAAATTGATAAAGTGTGCTGTGAGACCCAGCTGAGGAATTTTACTCATGAGGTCATCGAGGGAGATATCAGAAATAAGACCGTTCTCCAGGATAAAGAGTGCCATGTGATGGTTGCGGCATTTCCATGTACAAAATATTCAACCGCAGCTGATATCCATGGGAAAAGGGTTGGTGATGAATTGTTTTTACATTTTTTCAGACATATTGCAATCCGAAGACCTGAGATATATGTCATAGAAAATGTCCCGGGAATGAAGAAATTTCCGGTTGTTATGGAGGCCATGAGCAAACTTCCAGATTATTATATTTCAGTATTCTGCCCTGTTCGGGCTGGCATATGGCTTCCTCAACGGAGAATGAGGCTTATTTTAATAGGGTCAAGGACCTCTTTCGCGTGGAGAGAGCCTAGAGCATCAAGAAGAGTGACATTGAAAGAGATAATAGAAGATTCTCCGGAAATTGAAATAAATGAATCGGTTTATAGCAGAATCAAGGGGAAATATCGGGACATGCCTATTATCAGCGATCCTGATGCGGATGACATTGCTCCGACCTGTGTTGCACATTATTCAAAAGACCAGTCAACCAGGCTGGTGAAAGATAAAAGATTTCCTGGAGGAATGCGGCCATATACTCCCAAGGAATATGGGAGACTTCAGGGGGTTCCTGACTGGTTTGAATTTTCTGGAACAGATAACCAGATATATCGGCAAATAGGAAATGGTGTGCCTGTTCCGATTGGCGAATGGATTGGAAGGGAAGTTACAAGATATTTTAATTGAATCTACTGTCTGACCTTTGGCAGACTATGGATAAATAAATATTAGAATCGTGGGGACCGGGAGTAGCTCCCCGGGCTTTACAACAAAGGTATTATGGTACAATATTTTAAAAGTAAAGGTTTCTGGTTGCTGGTGGTAACAGGGATGACGGTTATTAATCTTGTGATTCAATTCATGACAGTTGAGGCATTCAACAAGGCGTCTCTAAAATTTGAAAAGACCGCCAGGGAGATCCTGACACAGCAGAAAATATTAAATAAAGCCCTGGGTTTGGAATAGAGGCTGAACGGTGAAACTGTATTTGATTCGGGGCCTCCCGGGTACCGGTAAAAGTACTTTTGCTAAAAGTTTGAATATTATGCATGTTGAGCACGATATGATGTGTATTAATAATGGTGAATACTCCTGGTGCGCTGAAAAGATTGAGCCCAGGGATGAGGCCTGCAGGACCATAGTGGATATTTGTCTCGGGGCCGGCGCGGATTGTGTAGTCAGTGATGTTTTTATATATCGGAATGATATTGATGATTACCGGAAACTGGCTGAGAAACATGGGGCAGAGCTGATTATTTATACTTTGAGAAAGGAATTCGGGACCATACATGGTGTTTCGAAAACAGATTTGATTGCCATGAGGCTTTGCTGGCAGAGCTGCCAGGGGGAAGTTTTTTTGACATGATTTCACTTAATAGTATGAGCATAGCCGAAATCGGCAGGAGAAAAAATGAGTGATGGAACATGGGAAAGTTACATAGAAGAAAAGATTTCAATTTTGGAAAAAAAGTTTGCCGATTTGCCGAAGGCGGGCGGCCAGGAGATGTTAGCGGATGTGCGAGCGATTTCACAAGCATGGTTGGCTGGAATAGCTCATCAGATAACTCAATGTCCGAAAGAAGAAAGAAAAATATGGGAAAAGGCATTAAAAATTTCAGGGGAATATTACAATAAGTTAAGCGAGCATTTCCGCTAACATGCGAAGGCACCCGCCACCCGATAGGGTGAGCGAAGCGAACGGGTGCCGCGTGTTATATGCTGTTGCTGGAAGGCCACAAAAAGAGGAGAGGATACAGGACGTATTAACGACATGAGTAAACTAAGTCATTCTGAACTTGTTGAAAGAGCATATAACTGGCTTTTAAATAAGCAACGGTGCGGATTTGCATTTAAAGAGTTGGTGACCATTTGCATCTCTGGAGAAACGCCGGATGTAATAGGATTTAAGGGAGGATATTCCGCTGGGGGTGGATATTCAATTTTAGTAGAATGCAAAACCTCATTATCAGATTTTTATGCAGATAAAAATAAAATATTTAGGAAATATCCTGATTACGGAATGGGAAATCAAAGATATTTATTAACAGATAATGAACTAATAAAAATAGAACAAGTTCCTGAATTGCATATAACAACAGGCCGTACCCGAAATACTTCGCAATATAAAATTAAGTGAGGGTCATAAATGCAAGTAAAAATAGACATCAAAGGCCATGAACAGGTAATAAAAGCCCTCGATCCTAAGCAGCAAAGGACTATCATCCAGAAAGTCACGAATGAGCTGGCCCGGGATGCCAGGGCCGAGGTGCGCCGGGAGATTAAGAATATTTACAACCTGAAGCTTTCTGATATTGAAGTCAATGTCAAGAAAGCCACCCCGGATAATCTGGCAGCCTATCTCCTGGGATCCGCAAAGAGACTTGCATTGTATAAGTTCGGGGCAAAGATGACGAAATCCGGTGTGAGTGTCATGATTAAGCGCGGGGCCAGGGTGATTGTCAAGGATGCATTCATGGCCCAGCCGAAGGGCATAGACTATTCAAAGCGGGGACAGAAGAGGAAAGTTGTTTCTGCAATATCTTTTGTGTTCAAAAGAAATGATATGGGAAGTAAGCGGCCATATACAACAGCAAATTTAAAGACCTTCAGTATCTTTAAACTTATTAATAGCAAGCGTATGGTGGATCATATACAATCTTTCGTGAGCAAAAAAACCGGGAAGCTCTTAAGTGACCATATAAATTTACTACTTTTTGGAAAAAGAAAAATATGAAAAAAAATGAAATATTAAGCGACATAATCCAAAATGCGCTTGACATATTTCGGGCGTGGGGATATTCTCGTGGCCACATAGAAATTAATGTTGATGTTAATAAGAACATTGTTATTTTAAAAATTGGTAAAAAATCAAAGAAAATCATTCAAGGGGAAGAAGTAATTTCTATTGAACAAAGAATGTTTACTAATTAAATAAGTGCCCTTCGGGGAGCGCCGACAACCTACATAAAGGACCGGGATTGACTGCATAGATAAGCTTGCTATGTCGTCAGTCCCGGTCCTTTTTTTTGGAGAAAAAAATGGAACCATATTTTGATAAGCCATCATTTTCAATATTTTGTGATTACTGCCTCAGCCATAAGGCTGTTGTTAAACGTATTAAACGCAAGAGGCGGGGAAAATAGATGGCAGGTATCACCGTAACGCAAGCTCAGGCGAAACTTGACCTATGGATGGCAGCTGATGACGCCGTGGCAACGGGCCAGTCTTATGCAATAGCAGGAAGGAATCTAACCAGGGCCGATGCCAGAGAAATAAGGTCTAATATCGATTACTGGGAAAAGCGTGTTGTGAGGCTTTCAAATGGCGGGATAAGGATCCGCGGGGCCACGCCCACGGGATAAATCACGAGGTAATTATGGCAACAAACAGGGTTATCACATGCAAATCATGTTCATCAAAAATATCCGGACAGGATTCTTTTGATGAAATTGCCCTCATGGCAGGGTGGAAGAAGGAAGGGAGTTTCTATATCTGTCCGAATCACTCTGGCGGCATCAAACCAGCGGAGCCATCGGAGAGGGTATCGAGGAGTTATCCGAAACCGGTAAAAGATTCAGAAAATCCGGTCGATTTTGAGGACAAATCGAAGTAAATAAACTTTGGAAAAGATTAAAAAAAATATCATAGACCGGGCTGTTGAGTTTGTTGCGCCCATCCACGCCGCGAAACGGACGATGGCGCGTATGCAGATTGCGGCTTCCGGGAGTTATCACGGGGCATCGACTATCCGGCGGGCTGTATCGGAATGGTTTGTCTCAAAAAAAAGCGCCGATGCTGATGTTCTTCCGGATCTGCCCACTCTGCGGGAGCGGAGCAGGGACCTGGTGCGTAATTCCCCGCTTGCCGGCGGGACCATCAATACCAATGTCACCAATATCGTGGGCTCCGGTCTCACCATGCAGTCTCGTGTTGACCGGGACGTGCTCAGTATGACCGAGGATGAGGCCGATGCCTGGCAGTCCAAGACCGAGAGGGAGTGGAGGCTCTGGGCTGAGTCTTATGAGTGCGACATCGAGCGGAAGCTTAATTTCGGCGGTATACAGGAATTGACCATACGGCAGGCTTTTGAAAATGGCGAGGCATTTATCATCCCCGCGAGAGTGGCAAGAAAGAATATGCCTTATGATCTCCGTATGCAGATGATTGAATCAGACCGGGTTGTAAATGAAAAATATGTGGCTAATACCAGGGAATTGTCCGGCGGGATAAAGAAAGACCAGTACGGGGCGCCGGTAGAATACCATATACTTGAGCAGCATCCGGGGAATATTTTACAGGCAAAAGAAATGACCTGGAAAAAGGTCCCTGCTTTCGGACGGGAGACCGGCCTCCGTTCAGTTATTCATCTGTATAAAATCCTCCGCCCTGGACAGTCCAGGGGAATTCCGTATCTTGCCCCGGTCATTGAGGCTATAAAGCAGATAGACCGTTATACAGAAGCCGAAATTATGGCCGCGGTTATCACCTCCATGCTCACGGTGTTTATTCACAGTGAAACTCCAGCCGGCTTTGCTCCGCAGGCTCCAATTTCAGAAACCAATGCCAAGGGTGGCGATCAGGATATTAAGCTTGGAAACGGGGCGGTTGTGGAGCTTGGGTTAAATGAAAAAATTGAAACAGTCAACCCACTCCGCCCCAATACTGCCTTTGACCCCTTTGTCATGTCGATTCTCCGGCAGATTGGTGTCGCTTTGGAGCTTCCATTCGAGATTTTAATTAAGCATTTCACCGCGTCCTATTCCGCAGCCCGGGCCGCGATGCTTGAGGCCTGGAAGTTTTTCCTGTCACGCCGGCGGTGGATTGCTGATAATTTCTGCCAGGTGGTTTACGAGATATGGATGTTCGAAGCTGTGGCGAAGGGCCGCATCATCGCCCCGGGGTTTTTTGATGACCCGATTATAAGAAAAGCATATCTCGGCTCTGAGTGGGTGGGCAATGCTCAGGGGCAGATAGATCCCCTAAAAGAGGTCGATGCCGCGACAAAGAGGGTGAACGAGGGATTTACCACCAGGTCCTATGAAACGGCCCAGATGACCGGCATGGATTATGACAAGGTCCACAAACAGACAGTCAAGGAAAACAAAATGAGGCAGGAGCTCCTGTCGGATCCCGCTGAATTAAAATCGGGGGGTGTTGCCCCGGGCAATCAAAATCAATATCCTTCAGATCCACAAGGAGATGGCAATGGCGTTAATTGATATCATAAAGCAGGCCTGGGCCATAGTGCCCAATCGCCTGGCCGGAATTGACAATGTGATTAAATCCCACATGGCCGGAGAGAAGCTGAACCTTAAAAAAATGGAAGCCAGTATTCTTGACTTTCCCGGAATGGATAAAAAAACCGGGCTCTCATACGACATTCTCAACAGGACTGCATTGATACCCGTCCAGGGTGTTCTTGCCAAGCGTCCGGGTATTTTCGAGCGGCTTTTTTTCGGGGCCATTTCCATGGAAAATATCAAAGCCGATTTTCTCGATGCCTCGGTAAACCCGAATGTTGACAAGATTATCCTGCTTATTGATTCCCCCGGAGGTACCGTTGACGGAACCGAGGAGCTGGCATCGGCGGTATTTGCTGCCAGGGGAACAAAAAAAATTATCGCGTATTCCGATGGGATGATATGCAGCGGGGCCTACTGGCTCGGCGCAGCCGCGGACAAGATATATATATCCGGAAACACGGTGACCGCCGGCTCCATCGGTGTGGTGGCCACGCATGTTGATTACAGTGAGATGGACAAAAAGGCCGGGATGGTTGTAACCGAAGTTTATTCCGGAAAATTTAAAAGGCTGGTGTCTCAAAACAAGCCCCTCTCTGAAGAAGGTAAAAATTATCTTCAGGACCAGGTCGATTATATCTATTCAATTTTCGTTTCAACCGTCGCCAATTACCGGGGAGTCTCAATTGAGAAGGTTCTTTCGGATATGGCTGATGGCAAAATTTTTATCGGTGAACAGGCAATTAAGGCCGGGCTGGTTGACGGTGTATCAACCCTGGACGGCTTGATTAATATGGCTCCTGCCGGTGTTGCGGGAAAAAATACAATGAAAGCGGAGGATGATATGCCAATAACATTGGAGTCTTTGAAAAAAGAAAATCCTGAAATATATAACGCAGCGTTTCAGGAAGGGAAGAAATCGGTTGAGGGAACTATGCCCGATGCGGTGAAAGCCGTTGAAGCCGAAAGGGAAAGAATGAAGTCTGTTAAAGAGCAGCTGCAGCCGGGCTATGAATCTCTTATCGATGCTATGATGTTTGACGGGAAAAGTACCGCCGGTGACGCGGCCGTTGCCATCAACCAGGCTGAGAAAAAGAAGAAAGAATCAATGCTGGGTAAGCTCAATGCCGATAAGGTGGATCCTCTTCCCGGTGCGGAAGGCGGAGCATCAGGCACGGAAAAACCCGAAGATAAAAAGGATTTTGACGCCCTTGTAAAAGAGCATTCCGAAAAAAACGGATGCACCAGGGCAAAATCCATAATCGCTATCGCGAAAGAGCACCCTGAAAAACACAGGGAATGGATCAACAAAGTAAACAAGAGGGAGGCGTAATATGAATGAAGGAATCAGAACATTTACCGCCAACGGCGCAATCACGGCCCATTCGAGGGTTAAGGTTTCCTCCGGGACAACCACTACTCCTCCACAGGTTGAGCTTGCCGGTTCCGGCGAACAGCATATAGGTTATGCTGAATATGCCGTTGCAACAGGCGAACTGGTTGCCGTAAGAATCAGAAATTACAACGGAACCGTTGAGGCTATTGCAGGAGAGGCTCTTGCAAAAGGAGCGGTTCTTTATGGTGCGGCAGCCGGAAAGGTGAAGGACACTTCGGCCGGGTCGGCCATCGGCATCGCCCTGGAGGAAGCAACTGCAGATGGAGACATCATCGAGGTCGTTGATTTCACGGTCATGTCAACCACTGCCGCTACAGTTTCCGTGGCAGATACGGGAGGATTTACCTCGGCGGCCACAGTGGAAGCGGCCCTGGCAGAGATTTACCAGGACCTTGTAACAGCACAGGCGACAATTACGGTTCCCCTGGGAGCAATAACCCAGGAGGACGGGACAGCCCTGACAAAGCAGGCCACCACCGTTGCCGGTTATTCTCAGCTCGGAAACAAGGAAACCGTCATTGACATTCCTGTTAACTGCTCAGCCGGGGAAGCCCTGGGATTTTCCATTCCCGTTCCCCAGGACCTTGATAACACAGCTGACATCACGGTCCACGTATTGGCAGGGAAAGCCGCGGATCTCGATACTCTTACCCTGGACTGCGAGGTTTACCCGAGCGCTGCCGGTGACGTTGGAAATGCCGATATCCAGGACACTGCAGCGCAAGCCATTACCGCAGCGGTGAGCGAACTTGTCTTCACTTGCGGGGCCGATGGAGTGCTTGCCGCTCCCGGGACCTTATCAGTTGTCCTCACTCTTGGCGGGACAAACGACGGTGATGCCGTTTACATTTACGGCGCTTGGATCGAGTACACAAAAGCAATCCTGGCCAGTTAGGATTGAAGAACCAGTTTTAAATTTATGAAAATATGAGGTAAATAGATATGCCGAGACCAACAAGCGGAACAACATTACAGAGGCCCGATCTGGGGGCGCTGGCTTATGAGTGTCTGACGTCAGCATCCCAGGGCGGGTTTATAGGATTGTCTCTTCTTCCGGTTTTTCCGGCGAAAAGGCAGTCAGCTGATTATCCCAAAATTCCCATTGAAGCCCTTCTGAAAATGAAGGATGTCTCCAGGGGGCCCCGGGGTGATTATAACCGGTCCGATTATGAATTTGAGACCGGGACCTATGCGTGCAAGGAGCGCGGCTGGGAAGAAAGGGTCGATGATGTTGAAGCGGCGATGTATAACAATTACTTCGACGCTGAAATCGTCGCGGTTGATAGGTCCATGGATACGATTTTAAGGGCTCAGGAAAAGAGGGTTGCAGACATGCTTTTTAACACGGGTAACCTGGGAAATACCGGGGTCTCTATCGAATGGAGCACAGCTGCAAGCGCAACGCCTAAGCATGACGTTGTTATTACCGGTAAGGGAAACATGAAGGCCGCATCGGGCCTTGTCCCTAACGCCTTGGCAATGGGGATTACCGCTTTCAATAACCTCATGCTTACGGCAGAGGTAAAGGACGCTTTCAAGTACACCAACCCCGTTGACATCGGTACCATCGAGGAGCAGGCAAAAGTAGCTGCAAGATATTTCGGTGTTGAGCAGGTCCTCATCGGAGGCGCCATCTACGATTCAGCCAAAAAGGGAAAATCTTTCACCATCGCTGATATATGGGACGATGAATATGTCCTGCTCTGCAAAATTGCGAGCGCTCGGGACCTTAAAGACCCTGGGCTGGGAAGGACGTTCCTCTGGGAAGAGGACAGCCCTGAGAATGTGGTTGTTGAGACTTACCGGGAAGAGCAGACGAGATCCAATATCGTCCGGGTACGTCACAACGTGGACGAGTGCTTTGTTTTCGCCGGAGCCGGTTACCTGTTATCAAACATAACCGCTTAATAACAATAGGGGCGGGCTTTGCCCGCCCCATATTAAAGGTAATATATGACGCTTCTTGACCAGATGGAAACTGATTTTGATGCCTTAATCAACACCGGAGACTTTGCTCAGAGTGTAGTTTATACTCCTTCCGGTGGGCCGGCAAAACCGATTGATGCCATCTTTGATGATGAATTCAGCGGCCTCAATACTCAGACCGGGCAGATGGAAACATCAAAGCCCCAGGTGATGGTCAGGGATTCGGATGTTGCGGGGGTAACTAAAAAGGCCACCGTGACGGTCGGGGTTATTGTCTATAAGGTCATAGGAATTAATCCCGATGGTACAGGCTTAACAACTCTTATTCTGAGCAAGGATTAAATGGCAAGCAAGAAAAGACAGGACATCATAAGCGCTGTGGATACCAGGATGAAAGCCATTCTGGTGACCGGCGGGTATGAAACGGATCTCGGGGAAAATGTGATTGAATACCAGTTACATCCACCGGATCCCGATGAACTGCCTTTTCTCTCATACCGGGACACCGGAGCCGATTCCATTGACCGGGACAATGTTTATGAATACAAAAAACTTAACCTGGAAATCGGAATCAAGGTCTCCAGCTCCACGGCCCTGTCCGATGTACGGAAGTATATCCGGGACGTTCTGAAGGCCGTTAAGGCGGATCTGTCCTGGGGAAAGAATGCCTATGAGACCGTCTATGAAGGCGATACCATTTCAGCTCAGCAGGAAGAGAATGTCTTCGCCGATGTCCTGATTAAAATCGGCATATATTATCAAACACTATTATGGGAGGATTAACATGCCAGCAGACAATCCGATTGGACAATTCGGAATTCATTCTGCCTGTTTTTACGACAGGGATACCGGAATACCAATAAGCATACTCAAGATAATCGGTGAGGCGAACTTCGACATGAAGGCCGACTATGCCGATCTGGAGGGAGGTTCCCAGATGTTCTCATGGGATTCAGAACTGACAAAAATAGGATCTGAAATATCCTTAACGGGAAGAGAATATGAACCGAACACCATGGCAATGCTCATGGGGGCCACATTAACAGAGAATGCCGCTGAAGCAACCGGTGCGATTGATGGTTACGCCAATGTCAATGGCTCATCCATTAAAAATGCGACAACCGGTATCGCGTCAGTTGATGTAACCGGGGCCGATTCGGCTGATCTAAAAGAAGGGAAATATATCATCAAGGCCACCGGCGCGCAGGCAGTCAGCATCTATGCTTTAACTGATGTTGATTTCGCCAATGGCACCGATGAAGTGCTGGATGATAACTTCGGCCTTGTTGAGACCGGAGTGTCCGTTTCAGCAACGGCTGCAATAGCAAATTTCGGTTTAACTCTTACAAAAGGGAGCGGTACCGTAGCCCTCACAATCGGCGACACCGCGGAATTTTATGTAAGGAAACCGAATAAGAAAAGCTATGAGCTGCCCTTCGGATCATCGAGCTCCAATTACCAGGAAGTGGGAGTTCTTCTCGCCGGCCAGAAGCAGGCAGACGGATCCATCACTACACTTGAGATATACCGGGCAAAGGTTGCCGGGTTCCCTATATCGTTCAAGGAAAAGGCCTGGTCTGAGTGGTCGTTGACTATCAAAGTCAATTATGATTCCACGAAAAACGGGGTCGGTACATGGAGAAAGACCATAGCAGCATAGTGTGAAGTGAATTTGAAATCAATTTATCCTGGGGGAATGAAACCCCAGGATAAAATTTAAGGATATGTATGAAAATAGTAACCATCGACGGCAAGCGGATAAAGTTGAAAGCAACGGGACGCTCTGCCATGGAACTCATAAAGAAATTTAATCTGATGAATATGCAGGATGTCCATCCGGATTCGATATTCAATTTTTATTACGAAGCTATCTGGAAATTCATTGTCCCGAAATATGGATTTCTAAAGCCTTTTTTAACATTCAGAAGGTTTAAAAACAAGTTTGATCTCGAAGAATTGCGGGAAATAGGAATTATGATTTTGCCCATGCTTTATGGTTCACTCCCGGAGGTGGATGAATCTAAAAAAAAGTAAGTGAGCCGGTGTCGTTTGAAGAAATATTATTCTGGCTTACGACATATCAGGAAAATCTTCTCTTCATATCGAAGAGGCACCTTCATCTCAGCATGAAGGAGTTTTACCAGGAGGATCTGGAAGTACTTACGATGCTGGCTAACAAATACCTTGATGAGAATAACTATCGCGAGATTCAGAACCTGCAAATGCAGGGGATAGATCCGAATAAGATTCCGTATTATAAAAGTATTATGGACCGGACCAAAGAAAAAGTAAATAAAATAAAAAAACATGAAATCATTTCAGCAGTAGAAAAAAAGGAATACATTAATACCTTTACCAATGTGTTAAGCGAGATAAAAAAGAATGGCTGATGCAAATAAAGTTGCCATAGAGCTGGCTCTTGAAAACAGGAAGTATCTCCAGGAGATAAAAAAATCCCAGGAAGCAATTTCAAAGTTTTCAGATAAAGCCTCATCCGGAATGAAGATGCTCGGGAATGTGATGTCGGCCCTTCCAATTATAGGGCTTATTGCCGCATTTCAAAAGCTCATTACAACAACCGACGCTCAGGAAAAGGCCGAGATTCAACTCAATGCGATCCTGAAAAGCACCAAATTTGCAGCCGGCATGACAGCGGATGAGTTAATCAACCTTTCAAAGAACCTTGCAAGCGTAACAACCTTCTCAGACCAGGCAATTCTGTCAGCTGAAAATATGCTTCTCACATTTACCAATATTGGTCAAAAGGTTTTCCCGCAAGCAACAGAAGCAATCCTGAATATGTCAGTTGTCATGGGAACTGACTTGAAATCCCAGGCAATACAGCTGGGCAAAGCTCTTAACGACCCAATAGCTGGAGCATCGGCCCTGAAAGAAGTCGGGGTTGCCTTTACGAATCAGCAAATTGAACAGATTGCTGTAATGCAGAAATCGGGCAATATTCTCGGGGCTCAAAAAATTATTTTAAATGAGCTCAATACCGAGTTTGGCGGCCTGGCTCGGGCATCGAGGGACACCGTTGGCGGATCATTTACCGTCCTTGGTAATAAATTCACCGATTTGATGGAGAAATTTGGAACACAGCTTGAACCTGCTATCAAGGGGCTGTTAATTGCCTTTTCGGATGCAACGGATTCATCCGGTGTTTTTGGCAAGGCTCTCATGGTTCTCACAGTCCCAGCCAATTTAGTTATTAAATCAATCGCCAACATCGTCATGGCTCTTCAGCGTTTATCATTAGCAGGAGATATTGGAAAGCTTGATGAGAGGATGGAGAAGCTTGGCGAGAGCATGAAAAAGGCTGCAGCTGGAGGGAATACAGAGAGGGTAGCCGCATATAAACAGAAACTAATTGATTTATGGAATGAGAAGAAAAAGCTACAACAGCAAGATTGGGATATGGGCGACCAGATAGAGAAGAATGCAAAAAATGCATTCGGTCTCTATGACACCGAAATGAAAAAGCTTCAAGATAAAAACAAGCAATTAAAAGAGAATAAATATACCTATGTTCAGACCGCTCAAGAACAGAAAAAATATCAACAGGAACAAATTGCTTTATTGAACTTTTTGGGTGAAGAGGAAAAAGCGCAGCTTGAACAACTGCAATTAGAAAAGATGGAGATGATTAAGCTCCATAAGGAGCAGGAAGTTGCAATCACAGTAGCCGCTGAACAGAAAAAACAAGATATATACAGGCTGACAAAGGAAAAACAAATAGGTTATGGGATGACTATTCTCGGCACGATTGGCGGGTTTGTTGGTCAATTGGGGGCGTTGCAAAATCAAGCATCGCAGAACAGAATAGCAAATATTGATTTGGAGCAACAGAAAGAAGTTGAAGCAATAAATAAATCATCGATGAGTGAAGAGCAAAAACAGGCAGCGATAGCAAAAATCAATGAATCCTATGAATTAAAAAAAAGAGCAGAGCAAAGAAGGGCTGCCGTAAA
Organism: Spirochaetia bacterium; assembly: GCA_009885955.1. Taxonomy (GTDB): domain Bacteria; phylum Spirochaetota; class UBA4802; order UBA4802; family UBA5550; genus VFJS01. The sequence goes on from VFJS01000012.1 coordinate 31,331, forward strand.
AGCAAAGGATTTTGCCATTGCCGAGACATTGCTCTCCATTCCCCAGGCCGCATTCGCTGCTTTCACCGGGCTTGCAAAAATAAATATTGTTGCCGCTGGTATTGCCGCTGCCGCTGCCACGGCTTTAGGTATTGCGAAGCTCCGTATGATTCAGCAACAGCCTCTGCCGGCAATGGCAACAGGAGCTTTTAATGTCCCGCGGGATATGACAGCCTTAATCCATCAGGGGGAGACTGTAATTCCGAAAACCATGACTGAAAGCATACAGAGAGGGGATGTATCATTAGGAAGCGGATCCGGCGGAGATACTTTTATTTTTAATGGGGCAATACTCGATGAAGGTAAACTTCTCAGTATAATTGATAGCCAGAGGCAGAAGAAAGCCGCCAGGATGGGAACGAGAGATTATAGACCTGCGAGCGTTTATTAAAATGACACTACAGACTTATCATAACGACTCATCGTTAAAAATCGAATATAATCCTCAAAACCATAAAGAGTTATTCACATTAAAAAATGTTGGCGCAGTTCCTGCTATTGAAATTGAAGAGGCAATAACCTATTCAGATTCTGATTCAATTTTCTTTTCTAAATCAGGAAATGATTCTACAGGTGCAGGAACCCAAGCTTCTCCTTACTTGACAATGCTAAAAGCAATCAACTCTTGTTCAGCATTAAAATCTCAAATAGTTTGTTTGGATTCAGGAATTTACAGTGAGGATTTTTCCACAGCATCAAATTTATATTTTACTGGTGTTAACTGTGCAACTGGTCAAACGCCAACATATCAAGCAAGGGGAGTTGCATCTCATTCTAATAGTGACACTATTTATGTTAAAAAAACAGGGAGTGACTCAAACACAGGAACCCAAGCAAGTCCCTTGCTTACAATTGCACACGCAATTACGCATTGTGATGGAAGCCATCAAAAGATTGGCATTCTTGATTCAGAAACGTACAATGAATATCCTTTTGAATTTTCTGGAAATTTCAAACAGATTTTTGCTACAGAAGGACAAGCCCCTACTGTTAGAATTGATAGAGAGGGACTAAATACATTAACGAGCTTTGATGTTATGTTTCCTCCTTCACTGACTAATAATCTTATTAGCAATCGTTCCATATCTCTTGCCAATGGGAATATAGCAGTCACCTACCAAGATCTTCTTACAAGCAGTCACACATATTTACAAATAATGAATGATGTTGGAGTTGCCGTAACATCTCAGATTGATCTTGGTGATATAGCAGGAGCGGGAAATCTTGGTACTTCAGGGCAGATGACCATTCTTGCCAATGATAATTTTGTAGTTCTTTATACTCTATCAGGAAGATCCTATTTCAGGATATATGATTATTCAGGCAATCTTATAAAATCAGAGACAGTGGCATCAGCTTGGTCGGCCAGTTATCCTGCCTATGACAATGCTATTATGTTGTTACAAAATGGTAATTTTATAGTTCTTTATAATAATGATATAGGGGCAGGGAGTGGAGGATTTACAATATTTACGCCTGGAGGAGAAGTTGTCAAACGAGTTGAAGGGTACAGCACCGGTCCTCCTGAAACAGGTTGGTTTTATTTTTCTTATAGAAGAATTGTTTGTCCTCTTGTTCTCAGCGATGGAAATGTTTATTTGTATCAGAGATGGACATTCAACGTAGGGACTGGAAATTACTCGTGCGAATTAGCGTGGATGACTCAAGATGGTGAGACGCTTACGTATGATTATCATACTGGACTTGCATACATTAACTTTGATGGAAAAAAAATTGCTATGGATGGGTATTACTTCAGCATAGATAATGGAAATGTTTACAAATCTGATAGTAATTATTCCTACACACAGTTCACCACTGTTATGACTTCTCCTGGGGCATTTCTATCTAAGTGCATCAAGCTTGGTCAATTCCTTGTTTTTGCTGGAATAGACTCTGCTGTTTTAAAGTTTGCTGTCTACACCATAACAGGGGTTCAAGTAAAAGCTGTGACTGCTATGTATGTTTATGATTGGTGGACTCACGGTGCTCCAGCAAATTTCCTCCTACAAGCTATACGCAATAATTCAGAATTCATAATGGGATCAGATAACTTTGATGGCTGGAATGGTGCTACGGTCAGCGACTATGTTCTTGGAACAAATCCATTAGAAATTCAAGTACCAAGTCACGGGATGTCAACAGGAACAAGATTTCAGATTATTTGCACTGGCGGTGGTTCTAACAATCTCCCAGGGGAATACTCTGGAGGTCTTGTGAGATCACACGATTACTATGCAGTATTCAAAGATGCTAATACTGTATGGTTGGCAACAAGCTATGCCAATGCCATGGCAAATACAAGAATCATATATAATGGATATGATGGTCATCAAGGATCACAGTATGTAAGATGGTGGTTGGATTTGGGCTACACAAAATATTTTAAAGTTTCAGACTTTGCCACAACCGGAATAAAAGTCTCAACAGCATCTATCCTTGATGGGATTACTATTGATTATGATAACCAGGAAGGAATTGTAAAAGGGATCCATCTTGCATCCGCAGGATTGACTATGCGGAATTGTATTCTTAAAAATCTCGTGGCGCCGACTCAAAATTCAAATGGAACAGCAGAATTACAAAAAGCATATTCAATTTTTGGGAGTTACTCAGTTGATATTGATAACTGCATTTTCCAAGATAATCACTATGGTGTATATGTCACATCAAATGCTGCTGATATCCAGAATTCAGCTTTTTACAGAATACTTTCAGGTTATGGATTATATATAACGGGAAATGGAACAGGTATTGTTTGTGAACACAACACCTTCTTTTCAAATTATGGCGGGATCAGGCTTGTTTCAAATGATGGAACTGAAATAATTAAGAACTGCATTTTTCACGATAACAATATTTATGAAATTTATAGCAATGCTTCAATAATTATTGCATACTGCATCAACACCGGGACCAATTATAATGTGACATTAGGAACAGCGACAATGTCAAATAATCCGTTATTCCGAAATGAAGGAGCATACGATCCTGATGATATTGATTTAAATATTAAAATGACGGATCTTAATGACCCTGTTTCTTCCCCGGCTTACTTGTTATCTGACGACAATAGAAACGCCGGCGCTTATAATGTCGGTTTAATTGGAGATATTACTTCCTGGTCCTCAATCACAATAGAAAAACATACAAATCTTGAATTTGAGCTTCAACCGGTGGAAAAAGTTATAAACATATCCAAAGATGGGTCAGCGGACACATCTGTCACGGGTTGGAGCCAATCATTTACTCTTGAATCAACAGGTATGAAAAATGAAGACCTCGAAAACATCATAGCAATGTTGATATGCAATAGCAGCGAAGTCAGAATATATTTTGAACCTGTTACCAATCCAAATGATTATACGCTTTATAAAATCAATTACAATAAATTAAAAATGTCACCCAACTTTTACAAGTTATCAAGAACCGGTGTTCAAGGTGTATCTGTTAGCTTTATCAGAGGTTATGAATAGTGTATATTTACACCATAAATAATCAAGTAATACCTGATGCAGATATTTTATCTGAAGTTAAAATGACAGAGAAGATGACTGAAGACCAGAATCTTATTGCATCAGAATTAAATATTGAATTAAATAATATTGATAGAACAAAGTATGATGACCGAGTTGAAGGTTCATTGTTTTATGGAACAGATTTTTATAATATGCCGGTGTCTATTTATGATAATGTTATTAACATTTATATCTGGAAGGGATTGATTAAAAACCTGACTGTTGCTAATAATAAAATTATTGTTAATACTTTAAATTACGTCCAGCAAATGGCTGAACGTACCTGTGTTATTAGTTCATCAACAGACAAAACTCCTGCTGAAATAATTTTTACAATTCTGACAACAGTTGCTGGTATTTCTGCTGATGATATAAACTACAAGGGATTTCAGGAAGCCATCAATCTCCAAACAGCTAATCAGCTTTATGTCAATTGTAATTTTACCATTACTGATAATCAAACCTCTATGGCAGTCATATCGGAATTATCAAGGATATCAAACTGCAATTTGTACATTGTTGACAATAGAATTTTTATGCACCCATGGACAGCCTGGAATGGCGAATCGGGATTAAGAATAAAATCAAGTTATGTTTTAGAAGGAAGCTATTCTCACACATTCAGTGAAGAGGATAAAATTTATAATCATTACAACATAGCTTATGATAACAGTTCAATTGTTGCCTATGCAACCGGTTCTGATACTGAATCAATATCAAGTTATGGTCAGAGAGATTTCATTATCCCAAACAAAGAGGGTGGAGTAAGTAGCACAGCATCTTCAGCTTTTAAAATACTTATTAGAAATGCAACAGGTGCTGCTTGGGTTGGAACACAAACATTAAGCAGATATAAATTCCGTACAAAAGTGTTCAATTTTAAAATTAAACACTCTCTGGAATTGCTTAGACTTAATGACATTATTTTATTAGATTTTGATTCATATTATGGTGAGCCTGCACTTATAACAGAAAGGATTGTTGACCGAGAGAACAGAACAATTGAATTCAAAGGTTATTTCCTTAACACTCCTCACGAATATTATGAAAGGGATAAAACACCACCTGCAAAACCTGAACTTATATCTGCATTAACAGAAGCTGATGGAACTGTCTATCTGAGATGGTCTGCAAATACTGAAACTGATTTCTTAGGGAATAAATTATATTTTACAACTACAAGAGGTGAATGGGAATCAGAATATTGCAATCAAGGTAAGTCTCCGATTGATGTCAAAGGATCTGACCTTTCATATGATGGTTATCGTTATTATATCATTGGGAATTTAAATCTTGATACGGAATATTATTTTAAAATGACTGCGTATGATACCAACTTAAATGAGTCAGATTTTAGTAACATTTTATCCTGCACGCCAACACTGGGAACTGGAATTCTTTACTGCTTAACAGGAGACCCGATCACCTCTGGATTGGAACTTGACATGATAAACTCAATGGGCGGTGTTCTAACCAATGATGATATGTTAGAAATGTATGGTGACCACAATTATGACTTAAATAATTATGCTTACACAGCCTGTTACGAATCTCCAGAGTTATCAGACCGTCACGGATTCAATTCAATAACAATCAAAGGGTACGGCGATCCAAATGATATTAAATTCACCTATAAGGATATAGAAACAGGATTATGGTCAACACCTGTTGATGCAGTAGGAAATAAAACAATTTCACTAAATGGTGTAAAGAAAATGATATATCGAATTTTATTCTGCTCTGAAAATTGGACAGACACAGACAGAGCTTATGTAATGGATTTGAGGTAATGAAATGTATATAAAACTTCCAACAAGAACAGCAAGTGACCTTGATTCTTCAGCAGATATGAATCAGGTTGAATTAAACATTGAAGCACTGAAAGGTGGCGACCCTGCAGTTCCTCCAACACAAGACCTTGAGACACACATTGCTGATACAACAACAAAGCATGTAACTAATGGTAACAGCCACGACCATAATGGCGGTGATGGTGGACAGGTTGACCATACAGGGCTATCAAATAAGGGAAGCAATACACATGCTCAGGTTGACACTCACATTGGTGATGATGACAATGTTCATGGGGTGACAGGGAAGGTGGTTGGAACAACCGACACACAGGATATTTCAGGCAAAAGAATATCTGGGTTTGGGTCAACTAAACTGGCAAGCTCCTTGTATGGAGGCAACACTGATCCAGATGCGATAACTCGGTTAAATTGGGATGGATACTTCTATGCAACCAGGGTTTATAATGCATACTGGAATGACATTGCAGAGATGGTTGAGAGTGATGGTTCCGCAAAACCAGGTGATTTGCTTACAGTTGATACAGAGCATCCAACTTTCCGTGTTAAAAAATATGAAGGAAAACTTCCTCATACATTTTTAGGAATTGCTTCTGAAAATCCTGGCTTTGTTGTTGGTGCTAATGAAGATTTTAAATATCCATTGTTCCTTACGCTCAAAGGACAAGTTTATATTAATACAGAATATACAGATGATTATAGATATAAAGTTGGTCAGGTTTTATACATTACTCAATACGGAATAAAGACTTTTGGTGATGCGAGAAAATTAAATTTTTTTGATGTGGCTAAATTAGGAACGGTTGTTGAGAACGATGGAAAGAGAGTTAAGGTATTTGTTTAATGAAACCATCTGAATTTAAACAAGGTAAATCCCCTAAAGAACTCGGTAAAAAAATTACAGCCATATCCATTGACTTGACTGAGGACTGCTCTCTTAGATGCACATATTGTTTTTGTGACCAGTCCCCATCAGGACAAGTTTCAAAAAGTAAAAATGTTTTATCACTTCAAGCTGGAAAAGAGATTATTGATTGGGCATTGTCAGATGATGTAAGTGATAAGGAACTTCATATTGAATGGTGGGGTGGAGAACCCTTTATCCAGTTTGAACTAATGAAAGAACTTACAATATATGCAAAACAGAAAGCAAATGAACTTGGAAAGCAAATCAGCTTTGGAGGGACAACTAATATTGTTTCTCTGACGGAAGAAAAAGTCCAATGGATTATTGATGAAACAAAAGGTTTCCTTTTATCTTGTGATGGTAGAGGTGAACGGAATAAAGAAAGGATTTTCCCTGATGGTTCTAATTCTTGGTCAGCGCTTGAAATGAAATTAGAAATGGTTAAAGAAGTTTACTCTAAAAATAACAAACCCTTACCGTCAATTAGAATGACAGCATCATCTTCAACTGTTGAAGGTATGGCAGATGATATGATTTACTTTCACGAACAAGGATGGAGTCATGTTTTCAGTTCGGAAAATTATGATTGTACCTGGACACCAGAACAATTTAAACAATTTGAGGTTGAATGTAGAAAACTATCAGATTATAGATTTGATTGTTTAAAAGATAATAAAAAATTTATGGCCTCAAAGTTCTTTGATGATATGGCCATGCACGTCATCGAACCTCGTAAAATGAAAGAAGATGAACCGGCTTGGTCTTGTGGGGCAGGTAAAGGCTATATGGGTATTTCTGTTGAAGGTGCTATATATGCCTGTCATAGAAACAACAAACACAACACTTTGGACAAGGAATGGCACGATAAGGATAGATGTCTTGGCAGTATATACGAAGGTATTACTAATTTAGAATTGTATGATAAAATAAATAAAACTCTTATTCCTGATAAATGCAAAGGATGTCCGGTTGAAACTTCATGTTTGGGTGGATGTATAGCAGTCTGTAAAGATTTAACTAATGATGAATTTGGCTCAGTAGATAATATCTGCAAAACCAAAATGATTATGTATAATGTTGTTTTGAATGAAATAAATCAAGTGATGAAATTAGGAAAGTTTCAGGATTATCTAAAATTAGTAAACACAAGAAAGAATAGAAATAAAGATCATAAACCTGTAAGCTGTGCTTGCCATTCAACAACCTACACCAACTCAGTTAAGATATTTGCGGAAGTAGGCAAGGACAAAGATGATGTCACTAACCTATTAATATATGTTTCAAAAATAATTGATCAGGAATTAGCTAAAAAAATTAAGAATAATATTCCACATTGCTTGTGCAATACTCAGCAATATAATGATAATAATCTTCACAAACAATTCAATATCTCAGAAGTACAGAAAAAAGATATAATAAATACTTTTGCCTCAATGTTCGGAGGTGAAACAAATGGCTAATTGTAATGCAAATACAGATATAAATACTTATGCAGTTGGTAAAATTGAAGCTGAGTTTATTCAAGGATGTCTTAATAGATTACGAGCATATAACACCAAATATTCAGTTGCTGGAATTCCTACTCCAAAAAAAATATCTGATGCATATCCTAACGACTTAACTGTAAGGCTTGTTCAAACAAGAACAAATGATATAGAGGGGACAGTTACTCTTCAAGCTTTAAAGACTCTCGTTGATGATATTAAACATACCCTTTTAGATTATTCCGAATCAGCAACTTATGGTTCTCATCCTACAATTGATCATCCAACAGATACTAATTTTCCTGATGATGTAAATGATAGGGATTATTTAAAGAATGGAATTACAACTATAGAGGCAGGTTGTTGGGCTTGTTATACAGGTCATGGAACAGATACTTGTTCATCCTGTCATCACGAAAGTCACACCTGTTCTTGTAATTCCGCTTGTTATGGGCACTCCTGCACAGCCTGTCACGGGACAACTGATAGTTGCACGTGTAATATTCCTTGCAATATACATACACCAGCAGGATGCACCATCTGTGATTCTGCTTGCAATGGATATTGTTGGCACTGTTCTTGTTATGATGATTGGTGTGCTGCATGTTATAGTACTGATGATTATGCTGAGTATCTTTGCTCTGGATGTGATGTAGCTTGTTATACAGAAGTGTCGGACTCTTGCACCTCATGTCATCATTCCACAAATGCTTGCACTTGTGATTCTGCTTGTTATGTTCACGGATGCACAGCTTGTAATGCATCAGCAGATACTTGCTCGTGTAATGCAAGTCCTTGTTATAGTCATACAGATAACTGCACTCAGTGCAATGCGACAACATATTAAAAAGGAGTAATAATGAAAGGAATTATAATTTATTCAGATGTTTTGATAAGGATATTAACTTTTGGAGGTTCCTGGCTTGGTATAGCACGATTTCCTTTTATTATTTTGAGGTCTTCATACAAAGTAAATCCAGACATGGGTATAATAAATCACGAAAGGATTCATCTGTATCAGCAGGCAGAATGTCTTATTCTGATATGGTGGTTTATATGGGTGATTGAAGTGATTTTTAAATCTCTATATTACAGATCCTTTTCAAAAGTATATTACTCTCTCTCTTTTGAAAGAGAAGCTTATTCCAATCAGGATAATTCAAGTTATCTGGATAACAGAAAATGGTTCAGTTTTATAAAATATATTTATATGAAAGAGGAGTGATAATGACTGCAGATATTTTATCAATAGGGAATGTTGTGACTATCTTAACATGTATTATAGCATTGGTTGTCTTTGCAATACGATTAGAAGGTAAAATAGATAAATTGGAATATAAAATACATTCTGAGAAAGAAATAACCAACCTCCAATTCCAGAACAAATCTGAAAAGGTTGAAGCTCTGTTTAAATTTAAGGATGAAATATCCCAGAATATGATAAAAGACTTTGCCGAATTAAAAAATCAGATTTCAGAGGTAAATGAATCTCTCAGAGAAATTACAACAACACTTTCATTGTGCGAAGTAAGCCCAAAAAGAAGAAGTGGAGAATAGCAAATGGCAGATAAAAAATGGGACGTCGGCCAAAATGACCAGGATAACAATTTTGATTTCAATAAATTATTTTTAGCAACCTGGCAGTGCTTTTCAACCTGCTCCTGGATGCTCATGTCTTGGATATGCCCTGAAATTAAATATGATGACGATAAGGGCCTGGCTAAATATCTTGATGATGTTGAGATAAATGTCGGCTCTCCGGGGATAGGGGAGGAAATAGCCAGGAAACTCGGCATTAAAGCCGGTTCAAGCTATTACTTTGCAGTGCAGCAGGCTGGGATACAGAAATGGATGAATGACCGGGACTGCAAGGGGAAAGTAGTATTCTCTGAAAAGAAGATTAAATTTTATGATCTCCCGGATATGCTCGATAAATCCCCGGTTATCTTAAACACATCCGGCCTGGGAGGGACCAGGGGGCACATTATCCTGGCAATCGGTTATACAGATGACAACATTATTGTAAATGACCCCTTCGGGGATGCCAGGGACAGTTATACTGACAAGTATGGTGAAGGGTTGTTTTATGAAAAGGAATGGCTCAAAAGATATTGCGGTGAAAATATAATTTGTTTGTACTGGGAGGGTGGGGCATGAAAAAGAATCAAATAAATGGATCTGCCACAGTTCCTCCCGTTGTTTCTATGGGAAAAAAAGAAATGTCTATCGGGAAAAAAATCGGGGTGATAGCTTTTGCGATTACCGAAGCAGTCATAGTATTTGCCTGCGGGTTAACCTGGTATGACTGGAAGAATGATAAGACACTGGATGCTAATGCTCTCACAAATATAGTTTTTTATCAGATTATTGTATTGATGACCGTTTGGGGCAGTAAGGCTTCGGCTAACTTTGCGGAATTTTTAAAATTGAAAACAGGGGGGGCGAAATGATAGCTGAGATAAAAGCAAATATCGATAAAATTTGTATGGGGCTTATGTTTATAATAATATTATCAGCTGGAACTTTCATTCTTTTCGGCTGCAAAAGTTTTGACCCGGTGCAAATTAAAGACCAGCCGGCAGAATGCAATGATATGTATTCTGCCATGAGGCTGGTGGTCTTGATGGGCAGTAAGGAGAGTAATCTTGTTGCCCTTTCTATGCCCGAGTGCCAGAAAGTCCGGCAGAAGATACGCAAGGACGCTCAAAATGATAAATGTCAGAAGCGGGTATTCGGTGAATCGGCGGTCAACCGGGAGGACTACAAGAAATATGCTGAATTTTCAGATTGTTTGAAGGAATAATCAGGCAATTCTGAGGAAATATTCCTGAACATCAGGGGATATCCGGAATATGATGTCCCGAAGGTCATTCTGTGCGGGTTCGTGAATCGTTCCGTTCGGGACCCAGTTATATAGGGCTGTCACAGTTTGTGATAGCCCTATATGGTTTTATATTTCCTTTCCATGCCTTATTCTTAAAATAATTACAATCGCTTCTTTATCGTAAATTTCATAAATAATCCGGTAATCACCGATTGGTATTGTTAAAACCTGCTGGATTGCACCTCAGAAATATTTTGTCGCCCGTAGTGTAAAGTTTAATATAATTGTTAACAGAGAAAGAAACTGTTGTAATAACTTTCATAACAGCCAGATTACAGAAGTAAACCATGCGAAGCTGACGGTTAAATTCAGGTATAAAATGGGTCGACAGGGGGACAAAATAAAAGCATTTTTCAACAATGATTATGGACATTTATTCTTTCATGGTCCGGATGTTATTTTTTTTATCAGGTAAACATTTAAAATTGATACGACATTTATTTCTCTTGAATTGGGTTGTATGAAATATTACCTGATTTTCTTTTTGCTTTCAGGGAACAGTTGCTATCATTTGAGGGCGTAATTTCCTATGTTCACAAAAAAATAAGTCAATTGCTCAGAGCACCGCAGGGCATATGAAAACCATGAAGCATATCCTCTATTTTAATTTTTGAAATTTTTTGAAATTTTTTAAAAAAAATCTTGACATAAAATATACCAATCGGTATATTTTAATCAGGATAAAAATCATGGGAAAATCAGAGGAGACAAGGAGTACCATAATCGAAAAGGCGGCCCCCATTTTCAATCGGAACGGGTACACAGGGACTTCCATCAGCGATATTACCAATGCCGTGGGCATGACTAAAGGTGCCATTTACGGGAATTTCACCACCAAGGAGGAGCTGGCCCTGGAGTCCCTTGTCTTCAACTTGAAGGTTATAACGGACAATATCGCAGCGGAGGTGAGAAGGCATGAAGGATCGCTCGACCGGCTCAGGGCCTTTGCCATGGCCAATCTGGACCACTATGATGGAATTGAGGCCATGGGGGGGTGTCCCCTCCTGAACGCAGCAATAGACACTGATGACGGCAACCCTCTTCTGAGGCACAAGGTGATTGATTTCATCAGGGAGTGGCACAAAAAGCTGGTTAAGATGATTCAGAGGGGGAAGAGGCGAGGGGAGATCAGGGAAGATGCCGATGAGGAGACTTTTGCCACACTCTTTATCATGATTGTCGAGGGGGGGATTATGCTCTCCAAAACCACGGGAGAGAAAAAACATCTTGAGAAAGCGGTACATCACATCATTGAGGTGATAGAGAAAAAACTGGCATTATAATTTTTTTTCTCACAAAATATACCGATTGGTATATTTTGTGAGTGCCAAAAGGAGGCTGTTACAATGAGATTTTTAATCTACAGAATGCTCGACCTTGTGCCATGGGAAAGGAAACCCATGCTTAACATGGAAAATGAATTGAAGGGGGGAGGCGCGTTAAAATCCTCTGGCGAATCGGCAGTAGAGGTGACAGGGACGGGCCCTGGCCACTACGATCCCTTCAATGATTACATTGATATTCTGGTTTCCGGGATCGAGAGGCATTTTATGGGTATGTGAGGATGAATTTTTAAGGATTATTTTTATTTTAGAAGGAGAATAGATCATGCAAGGAAACAAGGAAATTGCAGAAAAAAATACCTTTGAGCATCGAGTCCAGGATCTTCCCCGGGGGAAGGAATTTCTTGAATTGAGGGACCAGCTTCTTGAAGATGTGCGGGATGAAAGGGCCCCTGAATGGTTCGATGATATACTGGAGAGGTACATCCGGGGGGATGGGGCGGAGAGGATCGCCCTTTATATGTCCTTCCGCGATTTGCGGCAGCTCTTCACCTTGCTGGAGAAAATTTTAAGGCAGAGTGCATAAATCTTTTCATATGCTATATACATTGATTCCGATATAAATCTGTATATCCATTGAATAGGGTTGTATTAAATACTTTCAGATTTTTTACTTTTTCCGGAATATGTTTTAACCATGCATTAACTGAAAGTCCTAAGTACATAAAGTTCATTTCAGTTAAGCTGCATTCATATGAAAAAGCAGGATATTCATCAACATTTCATCAATCAGCGGGTTACCGTCAGTCACCCGTTCCCCGCGATTTACGAACCCGACTGTCGAACTACTTCATGACATCGGGATTCAGGATAAAAGAGATGGACTGTTACCTCCTGTTATCAATTTCCATGAAACTGACCCCTTCGTAATCGCAAAGCTGACCCCCTGAAAATCGGTATATTGACCCCCCGTTAAAATCTAAAATGTCCTCAAAAAATTGAGGATGGAAACATGGATAAAAGGGAGGTAGATATGTACAAACTACAGGATATAATCGAAGACCTGCTGCGTAGCGAACCGGTAAAAGGCATAGTAAAAAAACGAAAGCTTTCCAAAAACACGGTAAAAAAATACCGGGCGATATTGGAAAAAATAAAGGAGGGACTACCGGATTGCGAAACTGATATAGAAAAAATGTAACTACTCAGCTCTTCAGCTTTGAAAATCCAAATATATCTGTCTACCGATCATGATCTGATAAATAGATTCAATAACATTTAAGCCCTGTTTTCTGACAGTCGAAATAAAACTGCGTATGCTGCAAAATTGTTCAGCCCCTATATATGTTCGAAATAATCCCGATATTTTTTGCTGCACCTTAATCATTCGAAGATCCCGTTCTGCAAGGTTGTTATCAAATGGAACATCAATATCATACATAAATGCAAGAGTTTCGTTTTGATAATCCCGTAGCCGGACAAGAAGATTTTGAATTTTAGTTTTCTTCGGTCGCCCTCGTTTTTTTATTGTATCACCTTTTGACAATGGATTTTTTCTGAACCCTTTCAGCAGAATTTCATTATATTTACTCTCATAACGTTTCATGAGCGATGGCGCAATCAATTTCCCTTTTCCCCTCGCTTTTTCAACCGACTTTTTTATATCGAGAAGGCAATCGATCATCTTCTGCGCCCAAGTCTGCCCTTTCAGCTCATACACATTGATCAATTCCCTGATATGATGCGCATTGCATAAAGCATGATTGCATGAATATTTAAAATACACCGGCCAATGATCATGTACTGCTCTCCCGGTAAAACCGGGTAATATATCAATTGCATCAATAGCCTCTGACCCTCTCCGTTTATGCGCAAAATAGGTTGTCAGTAATGGTGTCCCGGCAGAATGTATCCAGTGTAATGAACCGCCTATATTGACTCCCGTTTCATCAAAATTAACTACACGGGAGTCCCTTATCATTTTAATAATCCATTCTTCGAATCCGCTTAGTGCTTCTCTGCATCGTATGGAAGCTGCAACAATTGTTCCTTCGGAAAGCGGTATATTAAACAGATCAGAAAAAATTTCAGCGCTCCTTTCAAGTGGAATCAGTTGATAATTTCTGAAATAAACCGCTATTGCTCTGAGATAGTTTCCATATTGCGTTTTATGGGTTATCCCTTCAGGAAATATTCCCCTGTTCTCAACACCGCAATGGGGGCAGTCGGTGATTTCAGCCTGATATTCCGTTACTTCAACAACTGGTGCCGGTATCTCAAATTCCTGCCTGGATTCATATCCTTTTCTATGAGCCGATTTCATCGATTTTCCACAGCACATACAGGCCTTAACCTTTATTTTTATGACATGGTCAGGATTTCCAACCATTTTTAGTGTATTTCCCGGATGTCCATTCTGACCGCCTGATTTTTTTCCTGAACGCTTCCTCTGACTTCTTGTCCTTTTTTTCTTCTTCAATCCATCACTTGAAGGTGGTTTACTGCTGTTATGACTGTCGGTTTTCAGCCTCTTCTCAAGCTCTTCAACTCTTGCAGTCAATGTATCAATTTTCTCCAAAAGTTGAAAAATAAAATCAACAACTGCGTCTTTACCTAAATCATAAATTTTTTCAATATCTTCTCGTCTCATTTTCATGAGACATAATCTAAAACATGCCTACCCGATTAATATTCTTTTTTTATTTTTTTTAAAAAAAATAGCTGAGTAGTTAC
>VFJS01000083.1 GCA_009885955.1 Spirochaetia bacterium
CTGCCATATGCAAAAACGGAAGAAGAAATGAGGGTTTTGCTCCCGAATGTTATTGATGTTGAAATTATTCAAGAATTTCGGAAGGGTGCAGGTAACTGAACGCTTACAATTATACTTTATCAAGGAATTAATTGTTATGAAAAATAATTTATTTTTAATAAGATATTTCTGTTTTATTTTTGTATTTATTTTATTAATATCCGTCCCTTCAAATTCAGCTGAAATTTCAGGTGTTAAGTTCAATACTGAATATATCCATAAAGATAAGAAGTTAACCCTAAGGGGCTATTCAGTTTTAAATTATATGTATGTCATTAAAGCCTATGCAGGAGCTTTTTATCTGGAAGAAAAAAATCCAATTAGCGAGTCCCTTGGAAAAAATGCAAGAATTCTGGAACTTGAATATTTCCAAAATATTAAAGCAGTTGATTTTTCTTTCGCGACTGCAGAAATGATAAAAAAAAATATAAGCTCTGAGGAATTTATAAAGATGGAAGAGCGAGTGAAAAAATTCAACTCGCTTTACCGGGACGTTAAGCCCGGAGACAGGTATAGAGTTCTATATATTCATGGTGAAGGCACATTCCTCTATTATAACGGAGTTTTACTCGGTACTGTCGGGGGTGAAGATTTTGCTTTTGGTTTTTTTTCAATCTGGCTTGGTAAAAATCCCATAGATAAAAAATTCAAGGCGGAATTACTGGGAGAATAAATGACAGAAAAAAAATTAACGATGCTGGAAAAAATTTCCTACGCCATACCGGCGTTTTCACTGGCTGTGATTGGAATCCCTGTTTACGTTTATATTCCTAAATTTTATTCCGATGTGATCGGACTTAACATTGCATATTTAGGCACAGTTTTACTATTCGCGCGAATATTTGATGCCGTGACAGATCCTGCCATAGGCCTGCTTTCAGACAGGACAATGTCAAAGTTTGGACGGAGAAAACCCTGGATAGCGGCAGGCGCTATTCTTACAGCAATAACCGTAGTGCTTCTTTTCAACCCGCCATCAATTGAATTTCCTTATTTAAAATTATGGTTTGCAGCCAGTATATTTTTACTTTTCTTTTTCTGGACAATTGTTGTTGTCCCATATGAGTCATTCGGGCCTGAGCTTACGTTTAATTACAACGAACGCACTTCTCTCTTCAGTATCAGGGACGGATTTTTAATAGCCGGGACCCTTGCTGCCGCAGCATCGCCGGCAATTGTAAAAGCAATATTCGATGTAGAACAATCAGCTCAGGGAGAACGGTTTACTTTTTTTTTCCTGTCGGTACTTTACGCGCCCCTCATTGTGGCATCATGCCTTTGGGCCGTTAAAATACTTAAAGAAAATAACGTCAAAAAAATCAAAGAGCAGATCAGCATATTAAAAGGATTTAAATATGTAATTAAAAACCGTCCTTTTTTAGTGCTGCTTGCCTCATATACGATTAGCGCGATCGGAAACAACCTGCCTGCGACCCTCATCCTCTACTATGTGCAATATGTACTTGGGTCCAGCCATGCCGACTTGTTTCTTCTTCTCTATTTCATGACTGGAATTCTTTTTTTGCCGGCATGGATAAAATTTTCCGAAAAAAAAGGAAAAAAGACCGCCTATCTAACTGCAATGGGAATCAATACCGGCGTTTTTACCGGGGTTTTTTTTCTCGGTCCAGGTGACGCAGCAATATATGGAATACTAGTGGTTTTATCCGGAATAGGGTTCGGGGCCACGCTCGCGATCCCTTCATCAATGCAGGCTGATGTTATTGATTATGATGAAATGCTTTCAGGCGAAAGGAGGGAAGGCCAATACGTCGGGATATGGTCTTTTTCAAAAAAACTGGCTGCCGCTTTCGGTGTGGGAATAGGTTTGTCAATACTGGGGGCGGCTGGATATGTACCTAATGCGGTTCAAAATGAATCTGTTATTTTTACACTGCGGGTACTCTATGCCCTTGTCCCATGCATTTTTAACGCGGCAGGTTTTGTGATAGCATTGTTTTATCCTATTACAGGAGCGGAATTCGAAAAAATAAGGAAATCGATAGATTCAAAAAAACTAAGTAATTAATTATTCTGGTAATCCAGAATTATTATATTTTTGAAGAATATATTTACAGGAGGATATATATGGAAAATACAATTCAGATTTTTTTAATAAATCTTTTTGCTGTTATAATTATGATGTTCACCGGTTGGTTATACAGTCTGAAGAAAAACAATGTCACGATAGCTGACAGCCTATGGGGGCTTGGCTTCGTAATCATCACCTGGCTCACGTTTATTCAGTCCGATGGATTTATATATCGGAAAATACTGATAGCAACCATGGTTACACTTTGGGGATTGAGGCTTTTCATCCATATTACTAGAAGAAACAGGGGAAAAGGAGAGGACCCGAGATATACTGAATGGCGGAAAAAACATGGAGATAATTTCAAATATATAAGCCTGTTCAAAGTATTTTTAATTCAGGCTCTATTCCAATGGATGATATCTTTTTCACAGCAATTCGCCCAGATATCAGGAATCCCTGAGAATCTTACGCATTTTGATTTTATAGGGCTTGCAATATGGATATCCGGTTTTTTAATTGAGACATTTGCGGATCTCCAGCTTTCGTCATTTATAAAAAATCCTGATAACAAGGGAAAAATAATGAACAAAAAATTGTGGCGTTACAGCCGGCACCCGAATTATTTCGGAGAGTCGACTATGTGGTGGGGTATTTTTATAACTACTCTATCTATACCCTATGGATATTTTACTATAATCAGCCCAATGATTATAACTTACACCCTTCTTAAAATTACAGGAGTTACATTGATGGAGGAAACAATATTTGGGAATAATCCTGAATACAAGGAATATGTGCGGAAGACAAGTTCATTTATCCCATGGTTTCCAAAAAAATAATGATCTTGATGCAGAAATAAATATATGAGAAAATGTTAAAAATAAAATTAGGAGCTTCGGACTTTCCTATAGTTTTTAAAAAACAAATTTTAAGGCAGAGAGCATAGGTTTGCTTTTTTGTCATGAACATTCAGTTTCTGATAACTTTTATTCTGTCCTATACAGGGGGTATTGTGAAGTACTTTCTGTTTTTTTAAACTGATTCCTGGGTCTGCTTTTATCTTGTATATACTGAAAATCCTGGGTATAAAAAATGCTCCGCAGTTCATACGAGCTCTATTCGCCATGATCCCTCTCTAAAGCGCCCGACTCTATGGTCTTACGAAAATTCCCCCAGAATTTATTTCTTTTTTCTGAATCCTGCGGCGACAAAGCGGGAAACTCCAAGAACGGCATGTTGATATTTTCTTTTGCCAGTTCTTCAGATAATATTTCAGCCATAATCCCCATAAGGACAGGTTCATCTGGTGAGGGATGATCTACCGGATTTGGAGATTCAGTCTGATACCGGTTTACTTTATGCTTGCCCCAGTGAATGCCGCAGGTAGGGCTATTCTCCAATCCCAGGAAACAGGTCAAACGGTAATTGTTCTTAATGAACTCTCTAACCATTAACAAAGGAGTCTTCAACAGATCTTTACAATGGTCACGAAAAAAAATACTATCATACTGTTGTCTGCCTTGAGGGTTGCGCATCAGCCCCATAGCCGTCGTCTCCGGACAAAGATACTGGATTATTCCCACTTTGTTTTCCATGAGGTAGTTCACGATCTCTTTAGACAAAGGGAAATTCTGTCCCAATACATGTACGCGGCAATAAGGATTGACCAGGCACTGAGCAATGAGAATGATCTTCTTGTCTTTTTTACTCATGCTTTACCACTTATTCACTGCTATTTTAATTTCTTCAATTTTGGGGCTGTGCCAATATCCCTTACTTGTAGCACCGCAACTGATCGCTAATTTTTCCGGTACCCCAAGTTTAATAAAATTACCTACTTTCGTGCGCGGCCTGCGCTATTGTTTCCAACTATCCGACGGTCGGTTTAAGATTGGATTTCAGGAGCATAAAAAGAACATCCTTTACATTTGTTTTTAATAAAGCATAAAGGATAATAATTTGTTAATACATAATGAAAAATAATATTATTAATAAAGATCACCTGTTTAGCCGAATACATATATATTTTCACCTTTTAGTCTGTTATATTTGAGAGCATTTGAACTATCAATATTTTTTACATTTACGATGTTTTTATATAAATGAATATATATCGACTTTGTGAATTTACAAGGTTTCAAAGATTCAACACGTAAATTATATCCAAAATTTTTGTATACTTGATTTTGATCCTATTTATATTTCGGATTAGCTAAACAGCATTAGTTGTACTGTATGCATTCTTAATAATTTTTCTTATCATCCCCCTAAAAATCAGGCAGTGGAATGGAAAAAGAATATACCAGTAAAGCCTGCCGCCAAGTCCCACAGGTATAAAATAAGCAGTCTGTATTAAATTGCCCTTTTCTATTACAAATTCAAGCCAAGCTTTGCCTGGCAGTTTCATCTGAGAAAGGAGCAAAAGCCTGCGATTGTGTTTTAAATCCGCAACCTTCCAGAAATCAAGGGCATCCCCTATTCGGAGAGTAGTAAGAGATCTCCTCCCCCGGTTTAACCCGTATCCTCCTATAAGTTTATCAAAGAGACCTCGTAGGTGCCATAATAAATTATAACTGAACCATCCGTTGTATCCGCCGATTGATAGTATCGATTTGAATAATACAGCCGAAGAAATTTCCCCAGCACTAATAATCCTTTTATCAATCTTCACCGCATTGGATAATTTTTCCTGTGCCGTGATATCACATATAGCTTCGGATGTGCTGTCGCACCATCTGCTTATAATCCTGTCGTCACCTGCTTCATTAAGCGCTTTATTAAACGATTCGATATATGATTTCGGACGTATTTCAGGGAAATATTTCCCGGCATTATCATTTTGAACAATAGTCTCGGATTTTAATCCCATAATAAGAGCTGAGGCAATCCTATATGGAACAGGTGAAAAAAATACTAGCCAATAAGAGGAAAGCGACGGGGAAAACAAAAACACCGGAATGATCAGACGTTTCAGTCCGAGAACATAAGCTGCGTCTTTAAGCATTTTTTCAAAAGTAATTTGTTCAGCTCCCAGATCAACTATAAGGTTGCCATGCATATTAAGGTGAATAGCCCGATGAAGATATTTCAGTACATCATCTACTCCAATGGCTTGGGTCTTTGTTCTTATCCATCTTGGTGTAATCATGACCGGAAGTTTTTCAACGAGGTTTCGAATTATTTCGTAACTCGCGCCTCCCGAACCGATTATAATACCCGCACGGAACCAGAGTGTCTGTATTTTATCAGGATATTCGCTTAATATTTCACCTGTTTCGATTCTGCTTTTGAGATGTTTGCTAGCGGTTTCTTTGATACCGAGTCCGCCGAGATAGATAATCCTCTTGACGCCGTTTTCAATACATGTGTTTCTGAAATTAGCGGCGCTAATGCGGTCAAGTTCTGTATAATCCCCGTCCTTGGCAGCCATTGAGTGAATTAAATATATGGCGACGTCTACACCTTTAAGCGCAATGGAAAGCGCTTTAACATTAAAGGTATCCCCTTCATATACCTTAACACCTGGAATATCTTCGATACCGGCAATTTCTTCACTTCTAATGAAAAGACGAAGATCTATTGCGTTATCTATGAGCAGAATATTCTTTAAACGTCTGCCTATATAGCCGGTTGATCCTGTTAACAGTACTTTCATTTACGGACTCCAGATTTTTTAAATTATAAGGGAACCTCGAATAATTAAGGTTTGTGGTTCCCTTGAACGCACAAATCAAGGAAATAATCAAAATTTTTGATTAAAATTTTGATTATTAAAGGTGCCTATAAATGTGACATATACCAATTATTATTTGCTATAATGAAACTTTTATCACATTTCTGTAACTAATGCAACATATTTATTGATATATACCTATGAATTTCCGCAGATGCATGATTAAAACAGGCCCCGGAAACAGCTAAAAAAAACAGAAAGTATCTTATATGGACCCTTTCATGAGACAGAAAGAATCTTCTCGGAAACGGTGTTTTCATGGACAATATGAAAACCTATGCATAGTGTCTTAAAATTCATCCCCTTAAGGAACTTGAACCGGTATCAGCACTTCATTTCGCCTGAGGAACCACAGCGTAAAGGGCGAGTTATAGCGTGCGAGGACAGGATCGCCAAGGGGCTGCAGCTTCTTTTTCTGAATATATGTCTCCAGCAACGCCCTGTGCTTCATATACCGCTCCCTGCTCCAGGACCCGGAGTAGGCTATCGCGGCCATGTGGCGGGGCGGCACATGCCGGAGAGAGACTTTCGGGTCCAGAGGCTGCGGCAGCATGTCCATGGTATATTCCGATGGCATCACAAATGCGATCCGCCATTGTCCGCCTGTTTGTTCCTGACTGACCGGCGCTGTCATGGCTATCTTCTCCGACCCCGTTTCTTGAGATACGGGCGTAGTCATGGCAATGGACTGCTTTTTTTGATTCTCCCCGGAAATGTACTTGAAAAGCCGCCGGAAGCCTTCATTCCCGGCTTTGTCAAAGTCCCCATCCACTTTGGTCTCGGCAACGATGTGCGATTCGTACTGCCTCAGCTCAAAGCTCTCCTCTTTCATGATCACGGTGTATTTTGCCTCTTCAAGTGCCATAATCTCTCCCGTAGTTACAAACAACATCGCGCAACAGATCAAATAGCGAATGAATTGAACCTGCCGTCCATTCGGAACTATCTTTAGCCGGCCGCTATTCATAGCGCCCTCTCTTCCGGCCAGCGCTGCGGCACCTTCTGAGGGAGCGGTGTTTCGTAGCCCTGGGCGGCAAGCCCGGCAACCAGCCGGGCGTAATCCTCATCGGAAATAGCGGGTGTACGGGCCATAATCCAGACATAGTCCCGCTTGTTCCAGCCCTTGACGGTATGGGTATAGCTGTCGTTCAGATGGGTGATGAGGTATTCCGCCTTGATGGGCCAGAGAAAGCGCATCCCCCAGACCGCGGTGCTGGCCGAATCGACAATGAATCCCAGCAGCGTATACTTCTTGAGCGGATCGTCGAAAGCATCTTTGTGGAACGGAAAAATCGTATCGATCGACCCGTCCGTATCGAGCCGGTCGGACTCTATCGCATTATGAGCAACCTTCCCGATGAGCGTCGGGATGTTCGCGATCACGTACCAGTCGCCCATGAAGCGCGGGATGTCGGCCGTTGCGACAGTCTTGAGGAGCGGCAGTTTAGGGCCGCAGCCGAAAATAAATACTGATGCGAAGATCATAACTGCCGCCTCCCGTGCGAGATTTCCCTTACTATGTGTAGAACGAGTTTGAATCCGTCTTCCACCTCGGGCCGAGCGTTGCCTAAAGACACATGAGCCGATGCTGAAGTTATCGAGTAACAGGCGGCGCACCGCTTCCGATGAGAGGCAGGACCTTTGCAACAGTAAAGTACACAAGGTGCTTCGGCCCTTTTTGCGCATCGAGCTCGGGAGTCAGATGCCTCCGGGTCATGCTGGCGATAAGCTCGGGATTATCATCCTCACGTGTCTTTTTCAGATAGAGTCGCAAGCCTTTATGCCCGGGGACAGCCTCATGGAAAAGATAGGTGGCAAAGGGATTAGACCGGAGGTTCTCGTGCGTCAGGCGTTCCCGCATGATGAACGCAACGGTCCCATCGTCCAACACATGGGGTGTTGAGTAGATCGCAGCATCCACGTTTCCGCTGGCATCAGCGGTCGCCAGCACCCCGGTCCCTGATGACGTTTCGAAGTACTGCTTTAAAGTCATGGTCATTGATGTTCTCCTTTGTTTATAATAGGAATCTGCAGAAAAAAATGATAAAAACAGATCCCGTAAATCGATAAAAAACCAGAAAGTATTTTAAACAGCCTATGCATGAGACATATAGAATCTACTATGAATCAATTTTCATGGTTAATGAAAAGATTTATGCACACTGTCTTACAATTTTTCATGTGAATGACATGACGGGGATCACTTCTGAAAGTCGCCGCTCCCGGGAAATACCTCTTTTGAAAAAAAGTCCAGGAACTCTCCCTTTGTTTTTGGATTGTAGGTCCTGGAATCTTTTTTTATCTCCTCACTGCCGGCGCATCCCCCTTCGAAATATATGATGACCGCAACTCCAATCCCGTCAAATAACCAGTTTCCACCGGTATACCTGTAGCCGCAGGGGACCGTGTTGGAAATCCGGCCGCTTGCTTCCACGGTACCGTCTCCCCTCAGCTCTGTCTCCAAATGATCGTTATCCCAGGAGGACTTTAATGAATAGATGAATTTTGTATTCAGCACCTCATTGACCCAGTGGTTCTGCGGGTCATAGAGCTTCACGAGGCTCATATACCTGCTCTCTTTCCTCAGGGCGGCGAGGTCGGAATCGTTCTTCACCCAGGCGATCACTTTCACCCTGTCCTTTTTAAGGATCATTTCAACATATGCAAGAGATATCTCAATCTTACCCTGCATGGCCGTGGCGCATGCCAGGTTAAAATAGGCCTCCACCCATGTGGGATCAATCCTGGCCGACATTTACCACAGCTCCTCCGATTTGGGATAGTTTTTTTTCGTATGTTGTTCCATGGCCCTGGTATGGAGATCCTGGGCCTTTTTTTTGTCGTTTTCGCCGACGCTCCCGTATATTCTGATTAAATTTTCCAATTCATGCATGCGGATCGATGACAGGTCATCAGCCATGGTTCCAACGGAAAAAAAAATTAAACAAATGAAAGATGTAATTATTCTTTTTTTCATAAAGAACCCCTTTGACAGCCGGTTGTAAGATATAGGTCAGATATTAATCACATTCCTGCGCAAGTGTCAAATCATTTTGGTCAGAAACTGGTTATTGTTCTATATATAGGAATAGTGGAATCTGCTGAAAAAAATAATAACATATCCCGTAAAAAGTTTTAAAAAAACAGAAAGCATTTTAAACAGCCTATTCAAGAGACATATAGCATTTTATTAACATCAAATTTATGGCAAATGAAAAGATTTATGGTGTCTGCCTTAAAATTTATATTGTAATTTTACACGACACCTGCATGATGAGAGCGCGTGAGGAAAATACATGAAAAGTCTCCGGTGTGCTCCGCCTGCGGAGATGCGTATTAACATCCCTGGTTCAAAGTGCTGGAAAATATCAAAATCAGGAACATGGGGGGAGATTTTAACATATAGGAAAATACGCAAATAAATGATAAAAACAGATCCCGTAATACGTTAAAAAACCAGGCAGTATTTCATGTAACCCTATTCAAAAGACTTATCGGATTAAATCGGAATCGGCTTTAATTGACAAAAAATAGGTTTTATAAACCCGGTATACAAAATTTTAAAATGTATAATTCAAATTGACAAAAACTGATGGATTATATACTTTAGCTAAGTTTAGTTTATTATTAAAACGAGGCTGATTATGATTAGAGTGAACACACACGAGGCTAAGACCAAGCTCTCAAAACTTTTATCCTTGGTTGAAGAAAAAGGGGAGATTGTCAAAATATGCAGAAATGGAAAACCTATAGCAGAACTGGTCCCAATACAAAAGCCGAAAGACCCGTTGAAGGTCCATCCTGAATTGAGCAAAATAAAGATTAAGTATAATCCTATTGAGCCGCTGAGCAGCGATGAGTGGCCGGAGGATGTATAATGATCCTTCTTGATACCTGTGTACTGTTATGGCTGGCGTCCGATCAAAAAAAAATATCCAAAGGAGCGGTACAATCAATCAAAAAAAATCCCGGGGGCCTCTATGTCTCGTCAATATCTGCCCTGGAAATAGGAATCAAAAATCATAAGAAGAAGCTCATTCTTCCAAAAGAGCCTATGGATTGGTATGAGGATGTACTGAATTTTCATGGCATAGGCGAGATTCCGGTCGATTACAGAGTTGCCATAATTTCATCAGGTCTCACTGGTTATCATAACGATCCGGCAGACCGGATGATTATTGCCACGGCTCAAATCTACAACTGCCCTATTCTTACTCCCGATCCATTGATAAAAAAATATTCCCAAGTCACTGTAATCTGGTAAGATTTTGTATCGATCTTTAAATGAAAATTTTTGATTTATAAAATTCCCATCACTTCAGCATCTCCAACAGCGGGAAGTTGAAAATCTTCAAATTCTTTCGAAACCTCTTGGCCCGGAACAGGTTCTATGTATTGAACGGGATATGAACTTTGGGCCGGAAACACAGCGAACAAAATAATTAACCGTCTTTATGGTGAAGTTCACATTACCGCGGCGCCTGTGTTAAAATTTAGCCGGATTTAATTCAGAAGAGTTGGCGTTGCAAAGCTCGTACCGGGCGTTCCCGGACTAAACATCATTTGTACCGGCCATCCGCTACTTGTAGTATCAAATCGAATAAAAAGCATATAGTTTTCTGAACGGTTAAATGTGGGTTCTCCCCAAACAGCTAAACCCGAAGGATCACTAAAACCCGTGATTGGAATGGTTGTTAAGTTTTCCCAGGAGGAACAGATATCAGGTCTCGTCATCTTTCTAAGCGAGGTGTCTCCACTAGGCCCTCGCGTATTAAATAACAAGGTGAGTTCATCTCTTGAGACCCAGGGCTGGGTATTGTGCTGAGCGCCCATACTCTCCATGCCGGATAATAACACCGGTACGTCCCAGCTGCTCCCGGATTTTTTTCCATAGAGAAGAGTTGCGGTGCCCGCTGTGGTGTTGGACTCCCATAAATACAAATCTCCTGAAGCTGTCTTGTGGATATCATGACGATAAGTGGAAGTCGACTGATTGCTGCTGCCATAGTCTCCGGGAAGCAATGTCGGAGCTCCCCAGGGGGCATCTCTATTTACCCTGATTGCCATAAAATTTCCACGGGGCCCCAGGGCGGGAATATTAAAAGTGTCACGATAAAAAATAATCTCGGTTTCAGAATCATCAAGCCACATGCAGCACTCATTGCCAAGCGAGTTGACCTGGCTGCCATCAAACGCGCTTCCCGCATTGATGGGTGTAGACCATGAACTTGAGCTGGCAATCCACTGAATATAGTAAAGATCGGAATTGTAATCGAGCCCGGCCCCTATGGTATGCCCTGAAAGCTGTGTTCCTGTAGCCATTCCAAAGGTTAGTCCCACAAAGTCAGTAGCAGTCAGGTATGAATGGGTAAAATAAATTCGATCCCCCAAGGAGTTGATAAAAATAGAATCTGTATATCCATCCACAGGCATGGCAATTGATGCGGCAGCAAATCTTCCATCCGTTGGAATGGCTGAATTAACAGGCCCCTGACCATTGCCGGCACACTGGGCCGCGGCTGGAGAGATGGGCTCTTCCCCGGACTTTGCACAGGAAAAATGTATAACTATAATACATGCCAGGAGACCAAAAACGAAGCCTTTTACCAGAATATTCATGGTTATATTGTTTCCTTGAAAAAATTCAATGTATATACAGGATTCAGTTAGTCAAGTATTATGCAATACGATTAATGAAATCAGATAAACAACATGTTCAAATAATAACGTTTCAATCAGGATGATATGTCTGATAAATAATCAGGGCATGAAATAATTTATCCATGGATTTACAACAGCAAAAAACTTTATATATCATAAATAGTGCTTTGATTTACGTATAAAAATATTCTATGATAAATATTATTTAATATCCTGAATTCAACTATGTCAGAAAAATTAATACTTGACAGTTTCTCCCCGGGTCGTCTATTAAAAGACAGCTGGCTATAAATACAAACAATATTAAAACACGTATGGCAATAATAAAAAATATAAAAAAGAAATTCTTAATTCCAGTAAAGAAATTTGTACAGAGGAATCATAAAGACTTAAAAGCAAAAAAAAGCCTTGCCTTGGAGCTGTTAAAAAAAAGTGACAGGGTTCATCTCGGTTGTGGAGATATAATAAAAAAGGGCTTTATAAACGTGGACTACCGGACGACTCTTGCCTCCGACATATCCTATGACTGCAGCGATCTTTCTATTTTCCCGTCTAACAGCTTAAAAGCTATTTTCAGCAATGCTTTTTTTGAACATCTCTACAAGGACGACCGTATCCCGAGCCTTAAGAGCATATATACGGCTCTTAAGCCTGATGGCGAAGTTATATTTATCGGCATTCCCGATTTTGAAAAAATAGCAAGGGCATATATTGATAAAAGAAAAGGCCTTCTCTCTGAAACCTTTGACTTATATCATGTTTACCGGTTTACCCACGGTGACCCCGAGCATGTCAGCGGTTGGTGGCTTGAGCAGCTGCACAAGTCCCTCTTTGATAAAAATGAAATGGAGCATCTGCTCGAAGGGGCAGGGTTCAGGCACTATATAATTTTTGATTATGCATATAAAAATGATGAGCTTGTCCTGTCCATGGGTTTTATAGCGTTCAAAAATAAACCTCAAATAAAACTGAACAAGGAATGGCTTATCAGGCATATTGCCGAATACTCAGCCGATGTGCGCGGAAACAGCATTGAGATCCTCTCGGTTAAAAACTGACTGATTCTTTATTTCCTAATTGTTTTTCATCATTCGGATCAAAAAAAACGGCTGAGACTCTCCACGAAATGAAGCTCAGCCGTTATATGTTTCAACACCGACTTTTTAATAAAACATTTATCTACTTACTGGTTACCCAGGTTGGGCATGCTATCATCTTGTCTGCTACATTAAGTTCCCATGTAAATGTTTTATCCTCCTTAAGCGGATTATCAAATTGTTCATAGCAATAGAAAGGGGAAGTATCGTCAACAGCAAGAAAATCATAAGTGCCCTTAGAAAATTTCATTACTACTGATCCTCCGTTGGGTATAGTAGCAGTAAGGATATCATTCCCCCATGTATCTGAAACCGAAGGAGTAACATAAACAGATTGGATTCCATAACCAGTGGTATTAACAATATTTAGTTTTGGTTTTTCATGTGTAGTATCGCATCCAATAAATAATACAATTGAACAAATAAATACTGAACAAATAAAATTTTTCATAAACACCTCTTTTTTTATAAATATACAGTTACGTATAAAAATATATTAATTTTAATTATAATGAAAAAGTAATAAATTGTCAATTTATTTAATAAATATGTAATGAAAGCTACTTTTTGTGTAACAAATAACATCTAATCGGAATTTTACATGAAACTAATATAAGTACCATTCCTTATATTTTCGGAATTTTCGCTTTGAATGTTATTTATCCCTGACAGTAAATTTCTTTACATATAATTTATATTCACCTTTTTCCATAACCCCAATAGTGGCAGGCCCCTCAACACTCTGGAATGATATCGATATTACCCTGCCGCCAAAATATTCATTTATCTTCAGCATTTTTTTCTCCTTATGTTTTTTAGTTAAAACAAGATCAGAAATATTTATTCAAAAAAAAGTAACCTACTTGCATATTCCATAACATAAATTCCACTACCCGCATCAAATAAAAAAAACAGACATTATATTGCCTGTTTGTTCAATTTATATAAATATGTTTTTAAAGTATAATAAGTTTGAAAGGTTTCATAAAGATGATCAATCAAACATAGCTGTTTCATTTTTCTCAAAACCTAATTTAGCTTCAACTCCTGTTAGTGCAAGTTCAATTGATTGGGATGTTACTACTCTATAGGTTAGGTTATATACCAGTAATTTTATAAATTCATG
Source organism: Spirochaetia bacterium (assembly GCA_009885955.1). Taxonomy (GTDB): domain Bacteria; phylum Spirochaetota; class UBA4802; order UBA4802; family UBA5550; genus VFJS01. The sequence goes on from VFJS01000083.1 coordinate 13,692, forward strand.
AAACCTGGTATAATCACCAATACCATGCTCAATTTTTTTCTTCATATCATAAATAATACTAATAATAATAAAAGCACAAAACCATTCATTAATACTATCAAGATAAGGTTTATTTTTAATTTGATCTTTTGTTAATGTAACATTTATATTTATTGGTTTTCTTTTATAAACCCAATATGCTAAATATGATGCTATTTTTAATGAATTTACTCTTTCTATAGGATGAAATTGTTTAATGCGTGATATATCCGCGAAATAATCAACAGTAATATTATATAAAACACTAATGCTTATACTAACTATTGATTGGATGTCTCTGTTATTAATAAAAGTTTCTGCTAACTTATAAAGAAATAAAAATCTATCTTCGAATTTTGTTTCCCCAAATTCTTCAATTAAATAAATATATGTTTCATCTCTACTTATTTCTGTCATATGCATCAGCTATTATTTTATCAAATACACCAGACTCTGATAAAACCTCAGCATTTTTGAATACCTTTTCTTCATCGAAATCGCAAGAAGTATTGGGTAAAACCTGTTTTTTTATTGTACCATCTTTAATCCAAGAGGTAAGATTACTTGCTGCTTGAATAACTTCTGGCGATACATAATCTCTTATACTCATATTTATCTACCCCCTCTCTTATGTTATAAAAAAAATAAAAAATACGTTAATATATATATTATAGTGATAACTAATTAACATATCAAATTTTTTGTCAATAAAAAAAATAATATCATTACTGTCAAACAATTTATTAATCCCTATTTTCCCCTTTTCAGCCGGTATTGCCAATTGAAATTATTCCGATGCGGATCATCTATGACCTTATCAATACCAGATCCGGCAAGATACAGAAAATCTCCAGTGATGTGGAAATATGCCTTAATACCGTATCCCCCTCTATAATCAGTCTCTATCCTGTTGCCCGTTACTGAATACCGGTATGTCCCGCGGAGATTGTCCCTGACCGGATAATCATCCCTAGCCCTGATATCCAGGATAAAGGTGCCGTTATTTTTGAACTCTACGGTTCCTCTCACCGAAGTATTCTTTGTGGTGCATTGATCGTAGGTCCAGATTCCAGTAAGTAAATTGTCTCTATGTTCCAGATTCCTGCCTGTCCCTGCGCATCCCAGCAGAAAACAGATAATTAGAAGTTTTTTCATCGTCCGCCTGGCATTCATTCTGAATGATAATACATTAGATGAGATCCCTTTACCTGTGCCGCTTATTTGACTTTCTATTTATGGAGGCCCGGCCCGGGACTTTATATTTGGACCGGCCTTATAAATAAGTTAAAACCTGACCCCTGTATAGAATTCGAGAAACATGAGACCTGATCCAACCTTGACGGTTGATCCGGTGAACTGGGATGTTACGGTGAAATCCAAAATAATTGACGATCCTATATAGAACGATACTGTGTTGAATCCGATGCTGTATTTCGCGTTGACCTTATAGATGTCGGTGGTTTTTGCGTCCTCGCCCTCCCCGGTCCTGCTCTTTGCGTAAGATACACCTCCGCCCATCAAAGCAAAAAAGGTCATGTACATATACGATTCAGGGAGATATATGATGCCGATACCCGGCATAACGGCAAAATTCAGATATTTGCCCCCCCGGTACCCGGCATGTTTACCCGGGGCCGAGTCATAATCCAGAGGCATCAGGGAGCGGTCGCTGTCGATGGTAAAGTATGAAGTTGATGCCCCCAGAAGAAATGTGACGGCTGTTTTTTTCTGGTTTTCCGACTGCTTGAACGCAGCCTTCAGGGAAAAATTATCTGAGAATATGTAGTACGCGTTCATGCCGGTATTCAGCATTTTCATGTCGCTTCTTACCTCACCTTCTATGAGTGAATTCTCCCCGAGCTTCGAATAGAACCCCTTATATTTTTGATAAAAGAGATCGACCCCGAATTTACGGGAATAATAATAAACCTGATAATCATCGGAATCGGTCTTACCCCTGGTATCTTCATTCTTTTCACTTCCTGGAATTTTATTATTCAGGCCGAATCCAAAATTATCATAGGATACATCAATTCCGTAATTATTGGAATTATTTGGCAGATAATCGATTAATTTTGTCTCGCCGCCATAGATCGACAGGGAGAGACGATTTATATTCACGGAAGGCCGAAGGCTGAATTTACTGTTATAACTTTCGATATAGGTATTATCATCATCCCCTGCCAGGGCATTTGATGTAAAAATAAATATTGAGATAATCAGTAATACCGGTAATTTAATTTGCAGATATCCAAGCTTTTTCATTTGAAATAATATAGAATCCAAGCCTGGAAATTGAATTAAAAACAAAAATATTTTCATAGATGCCTCTCATTATTAAAAACTATTTTTTCTACCATAAAATTCATAAAAAAATTTATTCAATCAGCATATGGTATAAAAAAATATAAGACAATAATTATTTATTTTCAACCATTTTGACGGATTACCGTACATTTCCTTCATATCCGGTTTTTCAGTACAGAAATAGCGGGGCCATACAAAAAGATGATGTATAAGCGCCATGCATAAACCCAGGGTGCTTTCATAATAAAAACCGGGATGATACAGCATCAGTAACAGAATGGGAATATCATCACCTTTCCATTTACTTCATGAAGATGTTCCCATATTTACTGAACACCGGAATTAAAGCTATACTAACTGAGAGTAGATTTGCCATAAAAATCAATAGACATTTCTTTCTGACGAATGTAATTTTATAGATACCCCTCAAGGCCAGAAATTCAATTATGGCATTTGATACTATTGCCAGAAAAAATGTAGCAATATAGGTCACCGGATTGAATGTGCCGATGTTAAAAAATTTATACATGATTATACCGGGAAAAATTTCCCATATAATTCCGAGTAAGGGGATCAAAACAATCCCGATAACCGCTGATATGGCATTGCTGATGAGCACGGCGTGCAGAGATTTAATTAAAATTTTATTTACCGTAAAATAATAAAACGGAAGTTCAATGACCAGGCCCAGGGCAATGACCCACCAGGTCAGCAGGCTCCCTTCAAAATACAGGGCAGGCCAGACAACATCACAGAAAGAAGTATGGGGATTTAATAAGAACAAAACAGTAAAAAAAATGATTAAAAGGTTTTTCATATTATTCCTTCCCGATTCAGTTTAACTTCTCAATAAATCATCGTATTTCCCCTCAGCTGAGCGCTCATGCGAATCAATCCCTGAAACCCTCGCAAAAGGCCTTAACCGACTTGGCCATTTCAGGGAAATTGTAGCCTCCCTCAAGTAGGGCATATCTCCTGCCGGAACAATTGGCCAGCGAATATTTCTTCATCATGGCGCCTATCGAAAAATAACTCTCAGGCGACAGGAGGCCTCCCCAGTCCGATATCCCCTGGTCGAACCCGGCCGAGGCAACGATAATATCCGCGGGCCCTGCATTTTTGAGAGAGAGCTCAACCTCGTAGAGATAATCCCTTTCATTGGGGGCAGCAGGATTGATGACTTCATAGCCGCTGAAATTCCCGAGAATGTTGATATTCCCGTCCCCGGTATGAAGGTCGAAGTCAAGGACCACGCCCCGTGTGAATCCGTACTTTTCCCGGACATGGAGCAGTGACACTGCAATGTTGTTGAAATAGCAGAAGCCCCAGCATGAATCCCCGGATGCATGGTGCCCGGGCGGACGGATGAGCCCGAAGGCAGGTATCCCTTCAGCGGCAAATTCAGCGCACATCATCGCCCCTCCTGCGCCAAGGAGCGATATGTCAAAAAGCCCGCTGCCGTAATTGTTGTTTTCCACCTTCCTGATATGCCCGTTGCCATGCGCTCTATGTATAGCCTCAATGGGAGCCGGTTCTGGGATCACAAACTCATAGGTGGGGTCTTTCATCAGAACTGAAAGAGAAGGTTCAAGCCGGTTTGAGGCTCCGGCAGGAGTGTCGTCATAGGCAGGAAGATATTTATCATGGAAAACTATTTTCATATGAATTCCCGCAAGATTCACTCCCACCCGGAATTTAATTTATCCCAAGTTTCTCCTCTGACATATTCAGGATAAAATGTAATTAAGCAACTATATTTTTTTATGGTTGCAAGATTCCAACAAAAAAATTTCATAATGGTTATGCTTCCGGAATCTTACAATTTTTTCCTGACTTGTCTTGTAATACCCGGGCACATGGCGTATCTGCTTATATATACAATCTATCATTATCTTAATAGAAGGTGTCTAAATGCGAATAGATAAAAAAATCCATTCTTCACATCCATGGAAGGTCAACAAAATAGCTGAAGACTTTATCTTATGGGATGTCTGGGATATCCCAATATCCGCTGATAATTCAAAAACACAAAACTTCCAGGCATTTTACAGAATTGCCATGGAAACTTTCGGGAAGATTCAAAAAAATAAAAGTCTTGCGAACTTTCTTTTCGCTCTGAGGAATTGGCTGGGCAAAATTTTCCCTCTTGATAAAAATATTAATACCCTGCCGGTACCCGGATGCCTGGAAACATCCGTCAGGAGCCGCTTAAAAAGTAAAGACCTTGGGAAAAGCAAAAAAGGTAATGCCATTAAACTCAACAGCAGCGGCCTGGAATTCCGCCCTGTGTACCTGTATAAAGACGAGAGCCTCCATGAACTTTCCAATGATACGGTACACGCCCTTATACATGTTGGTTGGATTAAAAAAATGGATACTGCTTACAATGCCACGCTGGCCATTTATGTAAAGCCAAGGGGTCTCTACGGAAAGATATATCTGAAATTGATTGAGCCCTTTCGCCGTTATATTGTGTATCCCGCTATGATGAAGGCAATAATGGCGCGGTGGGGAAAATACCTTTTATCTCTGAATTAACATCCGGTTTCCCTGCAGGGTCATTCACACGTCAAGACATTATCATCCCTCGTTGTTTTCGGAGGAAACTCTTTTGGGAAAAGAGTAAATAGAATAGCGATAATAGTATGTATCCTATTGCATAATCCATTCAATTGCAGGGGTTCGCAAAAATTCTTCAATGGATATTCCCTGGCCTCCCACCAGCAGTTTTCTCTGCGGTTTGAATGTCCTGGCGAATTCCTCCATTCCGGGAAGGATATTTTTCACTTTTCCGCTCTTTACCTCAATTGCGGTAATCGATTTTCCCTGCCTGAGTACCATGTCTACTTCACGGTTTCGTTCCCGCCAGTAAAAAAGTTCCACTCCGGTTCCGGCGGCGCTGTTTATCAAGTGCGCGCCTAGCGCCGATTCCACAAGCCTTCCCCAGAATTCATGATCTCTGCGGGCTTCTTCAAAGGAGAGCCCACTGTTAACGCTCATGAAGGCACTGTTGAGAATCTGCAGTTTAGGACTGGAAGCACGCTGCATTATTCTTTTTCCTGAAAATTTAGGGATTCCGGTTATCATGCCCGCACCGGAAAGAAGTTCAAGATAATGGGCTAGTGTCGTGGTATTGCCGGCGTCCTGAAGCTGGCCGAGCATTTTCTGATAGGATAAAATCTGCCCGGAATACTGACAACCGAGAAAAAAAAGACGCCGCAAAAGGGCCGGTTTATCCACTCTGGTCATGAGAAGGATATCCCTGGATATGGCAGTCTCAATAAGAGAATCAAGAATATACCGGGCCCATCTCTGCATGTCTCCAATCAAACCGGCCGCTCCCGGATATCCGCCGAAAAAAATATACCGGTCTATGTCCCAACCGAAAGCCCTGTTCATTTCATCAAATGACCAGTGCATCACCGGGATCATCTCAAATCTTCCGGCAAGGCTTTCGGAAAGCCCCTTCTGGATGAGCAATGGAGATGACCCCAGGATAACCACTTTCAGAGGCATATTTTTCCGGGAATCCTCATCCCAGAGACGTTTGACGATCTCCGACCATCCGGTAATTTTCTGTATTTCATCGAGTACGAGTATCGGGTTTACTTTCGTTTTACCGGAAATTGACTTCATCCGCCCAATCTCCCACTGCTGTTCTAACCATACGCCGGACTGAAGAGTTGGCCCATCAGCAGCGGCGTAATGAGAAGGGGCTTTAAGCGATTCCAGGACCTGGGTGACAACCGTTGTCTTCCCCGTCTGCCTGGGCCCGGCCACCACCTGAATGAAACGGCGGGGCTCTTCCAGACGCGAAAGAAGGGTATGGAAAACGGGGCGTTTATACTTTTTAGTCATATTAATTTAATCACGATGAATTACAAATTACTCAATATCCTGAGTAAAATTACTCAATATTCTGAGTAGTGTCAAGGAGATTTTTCAGAAGAAGCCGGGGAGGTCTGTTCTTAAATAATTGATATAAGGGAAAATATTTTTTTCCTGGTTATTCTTCAATCCTCTCCGCGTTCTCCGCGCCCTCCGCGTGAAACATCTTTTTTAGAACCACCGTGATTTTCGTGGTTCATTATACCCTCTTACCCCTCACCCAGGGCCAGGAGCTCAATATTGTTCAGGCGGAGCCGGTGTGATATTTCCAGGGCCAGCCGCTCAAAAAATATTCCGCCCAGTTCGGGATATTTTTCCACGGCCTTATCGAATTCGCTTCTCGACAATAAAAAAATTGAAGTGGGCGCCTTGCACAGGGCGTTTGCCGATCTGTCGGCCTTATCAAGAAAGGACATGTCTCCAAAGAAGTCCCCCTTGCTGAATGTGGCAATATGCAGTGAGGTGCCGTCGTGCATGGGCAGGAGGATTTTCACCATGCCGCTTCTCATGAAACAGATCTCGTCGCTCTTCTCGCCCATTCTGAATACGTACTCATCCTCCTCAAAGGACTTCTCTTTCACATGTTCCGACAGCATCGCCAGCACCTTCTCCGAGGTCCCCTTCAGAATTTCGATTTCAGAGAGAGAAAGCATCCTGCCGGCAAGGGCTTTTTCATGGGCGTACTTTTCAAGAATATCCTCCTCACTCCATTCAAGGGCCGCGTCGATATCATGAAAAAATTTCAAGTCCGTTGTTTCTGAAAATCCGAGCCGGTCAAGATATTTTTTTATATTCTGCCCGGTGGCCAGGTTCATGGGTATATTCGAGAGCATCATGTAGCCGCTTTTCCCCTTGATGCGTTTGTGAATCTGGTTCAGCATATTCGCTGCGCTGAAATCTACCGACTGCACACGTTTCATGTCGAGGATGATATAATCACATATGCTGATATACTTTTCCATTTCGGTAAACAGCTGGTCCGTGGTGCCGAAAAAGAGCTGGCCCTGGAGTTCAAATACGATGATGCGCCCCCCTTCTTTTTCAAGGACGGCAGCCTCATCGGAGAGCCGCCTTTTTTTTGAGAATGATTTGCCCCCGGTTATTTTCCGCCGTACGACCGAGGAATTGATCTGCCCCCTGAGAAAAAGAACAATGGCCAGTGCGATTCCCACAAGGGCCGCTGTCAGGAGGCCGAAGGCTACGGCCGAGAGCACCACCGAAAGCACCACGAAATAATCAAAACGGGTGGACCGGTGCCTCACGAGGCGCGCGCTTTTGAAATCGATCATCCGCACACCCACAACCATCAGAATTCCGGAAAGCGCTGCCACCGGTATCCAGGCAATCAGATTTCCGAGAAGGAGCAGGAGAAGAAGGCCGAATGCGCCGGCAAAGACACCCGACATCCTGGTGGCGCCTCCGCTGTTGATGTTGACCAGTGTCGCCCCCATGGTCCCCGCGCCGGGAATGCCGCAGAGAAGTCCGGAGGCGATGTTGCCGAGCCCCTGCCCCATGAGTTCACGGTTTGAATCATGCCGGGAATAGGTCAGGGAATCGAGCACGAGACAGGTTTTCAGGGTATCGATGGATAAAAGCGTGGCAAGGGTTAGCATGGGAAAAATGAGCATCGCAATACGGCCAGGTTCCACATCGGGAATACGCATCCAGATGGCCGTTACAACATGGGCCATGTCAAGGACCGATACCGGGATTGCGCCGATGACAAAAGGGTTCTGTTCTAAAGTGTCCAGGCCAGGGTTAAAAAGCGCCAGGACCTGGTAACAGGCTATGCCGGAAATGAGCGCGAGGATGGTTGCCGGTACCTTTTTTATAATCCGGGGGATGCCGATCATCACAATCATGGTGACGAGCGCGACAACGATACTTTCCCACTTCCAGAGGGAGGCGTCGCTGATTCCATCCCGCAATTTCAACCCCTTCGGCACACCGAGAAAATTCAGGATCTGCCCGGAAAAAATCAGTATCCCCACACCGCTCAAATATCCTGTAACGACCGGATAGGGAATGTATTTTATCAGCCTGCCCCCTCCGAGAAAACCTGATAATAACTGGATCGAACCTGCAGCGAGCGCTGTAATGAGAAGATATACCGGGATCATCTCCGTATCACCCGGACGCGCGGCAGCCATCTGCGCTACCAGGACCGACAGGACTGCGGCAGCAGGAGCGCACGGGGCAGATATAAGCTTCGGTGTCCCCCCGAAAATGGAAGCGGTGATGACGATGATAATTGTCCCGATGATGCCGCCTACAACGGCGGTGCCTGAAAAGCCCTGGCCCGCTGCCGAATAAATAATCAGCCCGAATGCGATGGCCGCAGGGAGAGCGACGAGCATGCTGGCCAGGCCGCCGAATATATCGCCGGACAGGGAATCGAGGGTATATGATTTTTTGACCTCTTCAGACACGGATACTGGACTCCTTATAATTTATATCAATACTGTTTTGACTTGAATGTCATCTGATGCCTGCACAGTGTTTCCTTATTAAAAAATTCCAGTCAATATGTAAATGTTAATACAACAGGTATAGTTAATTTTTTCATGAATAGCAGTGACGATAGGATTTATTCTGCCTCATTTTCAATTACACCATTTTTCATTCCTTGATCAGATAGTCGGATTATACTCTTCATAAAGGTCTCTTAAAAATTCATGGCCATTATCATCTTTGATTCTACTTGGGCCATAAATATTACAGATTTGAATTGTTTTATCCTTTAAAATAAAATCTTTTTGAAGTTTACTGATTTCAAAAAGATATTCTACAATGGCAAAAATATTTTTTTTATCATAATCAGGGATAAATGATTTTAATATTTCGAGAAAAATATCGGCTACAAAATTGGCAACTGCAGCTTTATTATCACCTTTATCTTTCAGATCATTTAAATATTCTATAAAAAAAGGTGCGTTAAATTCAATTTCTATATAAGGGGCTGAGAGTTTCATCCAGGTGCAATTGATTTCATCGATCTCATTTAAAAATATTGATAATTTCGCTGATGAACCAAGAATTTTTTTATCTTCAACAGTCAAATCATCAGAAATTTTATCCTTATATCGTTTGTATATTAATTCCCAAAATTTTAGGATTCTATCAATATATTTTTTTTTCGTCTCCTGAGATTTTTTGTCATCCCCAGAATCATCTTTCGTTAAATAATCTCTCTGCATCCAGAAAAAACCGACCATCTCTTTTATATGTAATGGGTTCCATTTATCTGCCACAATTTTATAGAGAGATTGATCGAGTTTATCATCTATATCCCGAAGATAGCCTATGGCAATATGGTGTGTTAATTTTCTGTGAAAGCTTTCATCGCTAGATTCTTTTGTAATCGCTATTTCGTAATGCCGGGCCATCAACACATATATATCATTGTAAACTTTGCTTGAAAAAAGATAGCCTTCCATAAATAAATTCCACAGAATATCTTTTTCATTATATTTTTTCAGATTGTTTATTTTTTCTTCTGTCCATTTTTCATCCAGGTAATGAAAATTGCTGAGATATTGTCCGAATAATGTATAGGCTTCTTTTATGTTATTCTTCAATGCAGTCTCATAGAAATTTTTAGCCCTGCTGTTCCAGCGTTGTCTTCCGCTATTCGGAGATTTGTCAAAATGACGGGCATCTTTTAATGAAAGATTGATAAGGGCCGATAGAATTTTTCCGAATGAAGAATTTAATGCGTATGTAACCGAATCGAAGGAACCCTTTTCATCTTTTATCTCAAGTTTATTTAATATAATTTCAATGATATCCAGAGCTTTTTCATTGAGTTCCTGCGCAAAGGTATGTTCATCTTTCTTTGTTCCATCTTGTATTAAAGTACCAATAACACCGGAAACCCATCTTTGATCCGATTTTAAGTCACCTTTTATAGCCAGTTCATTATTCCAAAAAACTTCAAGGTTTATATAATTATATATAAATTCAAGCATTGGTTGCCAATTAAATGTTTCATCATTATTCCAGGCATCAGTTAATCCCCAAAAGATATAATAAATATAAAAATATGCGGTATTTATAAAAGGCATCATATTATCAATAAATTTCAAGGGATTGGATCTGGCAATTTGCTTTAATTGATCAGCCAGTCCTCCTTCAGTGGGGCCGTCCCAGGGATCTGTGGTTTTGAATTCTTTCAGATGATGAGCCAATTTCTCATTACTCATTTTAAACATATCTTCTTTGGAAAAGGGAGAAGGCCCAGGGCCTACACGTGATTCACCCATTTGTATGGCCGGGCCTAAATCGGGGTCTACACCGGTTTCATTTTTTAATTTCAGATATTTATCATTAAATTTCTCAATATGAGAAAGAGCTTTATAATAACGTTGTTTCCAGCTTTTCATATATTTTATATCTTTTTCAATTGCAGCGCGTATTTCAAATTCTTCTTCAATTTTTTTCTCTATCAAATCTGTTATTTCTTTACTTTCAGAATTTATTTGTTTAAAAATTTCCCCAATTTCGTCGCCAAAGTATGTGGTTTTAAGAAATAAATTATTTGTGTCCTGCTTAATATAAGCACAAAATAATTCTTTTAGCTCATCATAATGCAGCCCAATGATATAAAAAGCGCATTTAACCAAATAAAGATATTTTCCATAAAGGAAAGAATGTAAAACATCTTTAGTTTCTTCAGGGAATTTTTTTATTCTCAGTGAAATTATTGTTTCAAGGAAAAAATGAAATACTCCAAAGGTTTTGTTAAAATAGATGGTTTCTTTGTTATAAAATGACTCATATGTTTCCCCATCATAAAGCCCTAAATGTAAATGCATTAAGAATCTTTTTAATTCTGCTTCACGGTCTTTGAATTCCGGATAAATATCAATTGTAAGATTGCACGAAACATCTAAGAATTCTGTTAATGATGAAATATTTATTAGTTTTTCGAAGGATTTTTTTGCATTATTTAATATATCAGTTTTTTCCTCCTCTCTCAAATCCCTGAATAAAATAAAAAGCTCATCTTCAGATAGTTCTTTTTCGAATTCATAGATTTCTAATAAATAATTTTCATGGGATTTTAATGAAAAGAGTAGAGTATGATTATGATAATTTATTATATCCCTTGAGCTATCTTCCTCAAGCAGTTTTTCTATTTTCCTCTGAAGATCATATATTACTGAGTTGGAACATTTATGAGCTATTTTTTCCGCGTTTTTTTCTAAAGCCTCAGAGAGCCAGTATCCGTCTAAAAGGGGCATATATTTTTCTTCATGAAATTTTTTTTCTTTTTCTATCTGCTCTTCCGGTTTTCTTTTAAGTTCTGTCAAATATTTAATAATCAATTCGGCCTTTTGAATATCCTCAGGTTTATCACTATCCAAAAACTTCGGCAGAAGGCGGTCCGTTATTTCTTTGCCCTGTAAGGATGCCCCGAATGGTGAATCGAACCAATTAGGAATGAAGTCAATTAGCTCATTGGTTATATTTTCAATTGGTAGATTCGATATAATCTTGGCAAAATACCACCATGTCTTAAAATTATCCTTTGGGCCGTTTTGGGTTACATCTATAATTATCTCAATTATATCTTTGGTGTATTCTCTATTTTCCGGTTTATTAGCCTCTTGTGAAACACGTTCAAGATAATCGAGCACATTCCAGAATGGTATTGTAATGTATCCTTCTTTATCGGATTTAATTGAGCCTGGGGCTTTTTGGGAGGAAAAATATTTTTTTTCTTTTAGAATTCCAAACCAAATAAGTATATTAATTTTTTGAAAAAAATAATGATTATATATTTCTTCTTGAATTATTTTTAAAATAAAAGCAACTTCATGTTTCGTGGGATTTTCTTTTCTAATAATGATATCGATGTGTTCAATGTTATCAAAATATCTATCTTGAAATTCATGCAATGAATTTAATTCGGATTTATCTAATAATACTTCAATAATTTTTTTATATTCATGTTCATCAATTATATTATTTTTAAACTTTGCACCATATATATCCATCATAAGTGGTGGCAATAAATTTGGTTCAATATTCAATAATATTGGAATTATTTTTATGTCTTTTTTTAGTAATTGTCTCATTAGTGTTGCATTAATTTCTTTTTTTACCCAATCACTTTTAATTGAGTTTTCGGAAAATATTATGATAAAGAAATTGCACTCATTAAGTCCTTCATTGATTTTTTCAGTAATGGAATCACCGATTTGTAACTCATAATCATCTATCCAGATGCTTATATTGTCTTTTTTAAATTTAATAATTAATTTATTGATAAATTCATGATCCAATGAGGAGTGACAAATAAACATTTTATTCGACATAAGCCCTCTCTTTGCTTTTTTCTACAAGTGGACTTTTTATTTTTAATAATTCTGAAACTACCACATCTGATAATGATTTGAGAACATCAGATAAATGTTCATATCCATTGTAGTCGATAAAATAAGGTATTAATGAAATATTATAAGTATTTGATAAATTAGTTTTTTTTATCATAAATTTTGATTTACAGTCAATAGTTACACTTTCAAATGAAAAATGCTTTTTTGTTGAACCATTATTATTTGCTCTTGCAATAGTTTGTAGTATCTCAGTATCTGTTAAGCTACATCCAAAAAAAATTACATTATAATTGATAAAAATATTCTCTAAAAAATCCATTAGATTACTGTTTTTTTCTAAATAGGCATCGTTATAATTTTTTTGAGTAAATACCCATGATTCTGGTTTATCTACTCTACCATGTATATAAGTGAGTTTCTTCTTTATTCCGAAGTTTGGATTTATTGCTATTTGAGTATCTTGAATCCCAAGAGTTTCTTCTAAACCTTTATCAATATTTGTTTGAATTATAAAATTTTGTGTATTATTTGCTAATGCTAAATTACTAAATTCTTGATAAATTTCCGGGGTAGACTCTTTTTTACATTTCTCGAAGATTTTTTGGAGAATATTTTTGAACAGGTCTTTAGAAATATTATATAAATAACTAATAGATTCAATATTATCTTTTTTTTCTAATGCTTCTTTAATATTAAAATTAAAGCGTACCTTCCAATCTTCAATTTGTTCTCTTTGATTCCAAAACTCCATAATCAATGAATTTTTCAATTCATACCACAATGGATATCCTGCGAGTTTTGATACTCCAGCACCAAGAAATATACATGTACCATTCACTAAAGCAGAAATAATTTCTTGATGTTCATATGGATTAAATTGCGGAATATTGTTTTTATAAATCAAATTTTTTTTATATTATTATTTTAAAATCATCGTTTGAAAAGTTATAAACATTCATTCCATCTCCTCAACCCCATATATCTCCTCAGCATCATCTCATCTCTCTTTTACAAATAGATTGTCGAAAGCATTTACTAATCGCATATTACAATTGAACCATCAGGTCCGTTATATGTTAAATGCCAATGTTGGAGAATATCTCTTCCGATTAAACAAGGAAAACCCTTAATTTCACATGAGATAATAGGAATTTCTTTGCCGGTTCCCCATGGGAAAATAATGAATCCAAAAAAAACAGGTCTATCCTGCTCATTATGCACTGACGTCACTTTTTGATAACCTGTATGGACTAAATTCAACTGTTCCGCAACGGCTGGACTTATCACGCTGCTGCTCGCTCCGGTATCTATTAGGGCCTTGGTTTTATATGCCGGAATATTTTCATTATTTTCTCTCAGCTTTTCCTGGACGGATTTGGGATGCGTTATCGTAACATCGATAAATGCCCCCATTTTAGTTAAAATGATTGATGGAGGTATATTGATAATTCGTTCCTGGCCTTCTTTGCTAACTTTTGATTGACCGCCGTATCTGTAAGTATTAATCATAATATCGCTTCCATTACAAAATTTACCGGTTGAGTGGATGTAATGTAATAGACCAAAAAATCCTCTTCCAAACCGAAAAGTCTTACACCTTCTTCTGCCGCTGTCTCGTATGTGTCATAGGAGTTTATTATCTTCTCTTCAAATACCAATAGATATTTATTGTTGTATTCTTTGAGAAGTGTATCTTTGTTTTTATCGATAAAATCGATATTTTTGGATAAATTTTTTACTGTCATAAATTATCTCCTCTAATCAATTGATGTATCCCATAACTAATGTACAAAAAAATTATATTCATTTCAAATAAATCCTCTCCACTAACTCATCAATCTTCTTCTCCAGAAAATCCGCATCAGCCTGTTTCTTCTCATCTTTTTTCAGAATTAAAATTTGCTTCACCAGCTCTTCGATTTTTTTGGATAACTCAAATTTTTCTTTTTCTGTTTCATCGGGAATATATATTGGTAGTTTTTCTAAATACTGGCGGTTGCATGACCAGAACCCTCCACGGAAGGGAGTTGATATTTTTGAGAGGTATTTGCTTAAAATTTTTGAATTTAAAAGGCCAAGGATATAATGGATAAGATGTCTGTATTCTTTTTTCAGAATGACTCCTCCAACATCGACATTATCAAGGCACCATTCACCATTTTCATCATATATAGCTTGTATTTCCTGAACGAGGCGAGGGACACAGATTTTTGATTTATTTTGAATAGCCATATTTTTTAAATATACGAACCCATACCATTTCTCACCTTTCATTTTTCCATTTTCACGATTTTCAAGAATTTTTTTATTATTATATAAATATTCCCATGTCTTTGGTGCATCTGATTCAAAAATTTTTTTTGATATAAGTATCGGTTTTTCATTTTCAATAGAATATGGGAAAATAACATACTGACGGTTTGTTGGAGTGCCATATTTTTTTACATCAACCCCTGAAATGATATGACGAAGAAAACTTTTCTCAAGCTCAATTTCTTTATACAGTGATTTTGAAAAAAGACGGTAATATTTTTTAGTTTCTGAAATATAATCCAGAATATAAGCCTTATCTGCGCTTGTTTGAATTCCTACGAAAATATTATCACAAAGAGAGCCAAGATTCGGGTGTTTCACAAATTTATCAAGAAATGCGATATCTTCAGATCCATGTAGTGCCCAAGGTGATGAGTTGAGACGGGATGATTCAATTCGTGAAAAAGTAATATTCATTTCATCATCAGAACATTCGGAATATTTAAAGTCTTTATTGGATGCTTTTGTTAAAAATAAAAGGGAGGTGTACGTAGATGACCCTTTAAATATTTGATAGTCTTTAAAATTTACAATTTGTGTAACATGATTGTTTTTTGATAATATTTCTCTTATTGGTTCTCCATATTCCTGCTGCATAAACTTATTCGGCAGAATCATCCCGAAAATTCCATCTTCATTGAGGAGGGAAAGTCCCTTCTCAATAAAAAGAACATAAATGTCGAAATTCCCCTTACTGCCCGATGAAAATATTTTTTTGTAAAGAGCGGCCTCTTCTGGATACCAGAGGTTCATCTCCTGGATCCGAATATAGGGTGGATTCCCGATTACGCAATCAAAGCCTTCTTTTTGGTCGAATATATTGCCGAAGCCATGTACCTCATCCTTCCAGTCAAAGGGAGTTATTGTTTTATTGCCGAACATAGCTTGTTCATAAAGATCATTCCTGGTTATTAATGAATTCCCGCATTTAATATTATTGGAGAGGTCGGGCAGCACATGCCCCTTCATGAATATAAGAGACTGCCCCTCATAAAAGCCGTGTTCAAGGAGTTTAAGGTATAAGCTCATCACGGCGACTTCCGAAGCCTCTCTGTCTATGTCAACGCCAAAGATGTTATTAATGAGAATTTCCCCTTTTTTCGCCAGCGTCAGCCGGACTTCTTCATCGCCGGTCTCAAAAAAATCATCCTTATATTTTTTATTCTTTTTATTTTCGGAATAAAATTTTTCGTAGTGTTTTATAATATAATCATAGGCTCCTATTAAAAAACTCCCGGAGCCACAGGCAGGATCAAGGATTTTAATATTTATGATCTCCTCAGGTGTAAGTCCGTCAATTAATTTTCCTACGGTGTTCCTGACTATATAATCAACAATATACTGCGGTGTATAATAAACTCCGCCAGCGTGGCGCACCTCCGGTTTTTCCTCAACCTTCGCCTGGTGATTTTCCGTGAGCCTGATTTTTGAGCCTAGAAATTTTTCATATATTCTTCCCAGAATTTCCGGCTCAATGACGTCAAATTGAAAAGGGGATTCGGGATAGCACATGGATTTAATCATGTCTTTGATTGTTTTATCATCTACCTCAAGCTCTTCACTGAAATGTTTTTTGAATAAAATTCCATTATATTCCCTGTCAAGTTCTGAGAATATGGGAATCAGGCCGGCGTAAATATTCTCCTTTAACCTTGCGATGTTTAATAACCGGTCTTCAGGCTGAATATTCCTGTCTTCGAGGTTACGGATAAAAATCAATCTGTCTAATATTCGCTGCACTGATTCGTTTATTTCATTGACCGAAAGATTTTTATTCCTAATGGCGATATTTCTCGCAAGCGTTTCCCGCCAGGAAACTATATCTTTTAAAAATTCATCGTCAAGAGTTCTGGTGGCTTTGCTGATTTTACCGCGAAGAATTTCGAGGCTACCGGACTCCACAGCTTCTTTTGAAAATGTACCATAGAGTAAATCCCATTTTTCAATAAATTTATCGTAAGTAAGATCGAATTCCTTAATCAATCCCTGCATTGGATTATTAAACACCGGGCGTTGAAGCGAATTAAATACTCTGAATTCCTGAAAATCGGTAATAACAACTATTGGAGCCCGACCATTCGTTGAAAAGGCATACCTTTTTGCCTGGTATACCGGGGCGCTGTCGGTTAAGGAAACCCAGGGAGCTTTCGCTTCCACGAAAAATTTGAGTTTCCCTTTTAATCGGAAAGCATAATCCGGTTTCTTTGTGCTGGAATTATCCTTTTGCGAATATTCCCGGTGCACATCCCACAGGTATCGTTTAATGCCTGTTTGCTCGAATTCCCAGCCCAGCGCCTTGAAGAATGGATCGATAAACCTGTTCCTTGTTTCAGTCTCCTGGAATGATTTATCCAGATACATCTTTTCATTTTTTTGAAAGTCCGCGACCTTCTGTTCAACCAGTTCTTTCCCTTCGTTATAATTCACGATTTTTCCTTGCTTGTAAGAATGAAACAATTTCTTCTTGTATAAAAATAAATTTCAATTACTTTTTTGTAGGTCACAGGAAACTGGGTTTTAATGATTATACCATATCAACCGTCGGTCTAACTAATTAAGATTAAATATTCGAGGTTATCTAAAAAATGTTTCTGATACGTTTCAACCTGACTTATATTTAACAGAGATTTTTGATAATACAATTAAATGACTCATTCCGGAATGTTAGGAAATCGTATATACTATATACTTTTTATTAACATAAAATGCCCTCACCCCCATCCCCTCTTATTGAATAAGATTGATAATATGTCAAATCCACCCCTCTCCCTATTTCGGGAGAGGGGACAGGGGTGAGGGCATGGAGTTTAAAAAAAATTATTATATTTTCCCAACAATACGGAAAGACTCAATGATATTATTATACCATGGTTTCCTGGGATACAAAGAAGAATACATTGTCCTGTATCCGGTCTATCCCGTGAGGACTTCAACTCCCGTTTCAGTAACCCGTACCGTATGCTCCCACTGGGCCGAGAGCTTCCCGTCAACGGTTACCGCGGTCCAGTTGTCGATAAGGAGCCTGGAGCCGTGCTTGCCGGCGTTGATCATGGGCTCAATGGTGAAGACCATATTGGGGAGCATCATTATCCCCCTGCTTTTTCCGCTGTAATGGTGAATATGCGGCTCTTCGTGAAAAAGGAGGCCTATGCCGTGGCCCCCATAGTCCCTGACCACGGAAAAGCCGTTCATGCTGGCATGCTTTTCTATGGCATTGCCGATTTCCGAGATATCGCGGCCAGGCATCACCTGCTCAATGCCTATAGAGAGGCATTCCTTTGCAACCCGCACAAGCTTCCCCGACTCTTCGGAAGGATTTCCCATGAAAAACATCCTGCCTGAATCTCCGTAATAACCTCCAAGAATGGTTGTCACATCAACATTTACGATATCACCGTTTTTTAACACGGTATCGTCCGGTATTCCGTGGCATATGACATCATTTATTGATGTGCAGACGCTTTTTGGAAAACCGTTATAATTCAATGGAGCCGGCACAGCGCCATGACTTACGATATATTCATGCACCCATTCATTTATCTCATTCGTGGTTATGCCAGGCTTTATTCTCTTCTCCACCATGTCGAGAATTTCCTTTGTGAGGCTGCAGCTTTTCCTTATGCCTTCGATCTGTTTTTCCGTCTTGATTGTAATCCCATGGGTGAGGGAGAGGGGCTGCTTAGCGTCACGGGAGGAGATCAAATCGGATTCGAGATGGCATTTTTTATATTTAAGCCCGCTTCCACACCAGCATACACTGTTTCTTGTCAAGCCCTTCACGATAGATCCCCATATAAAATAATATTCATTATTTCTAAAATCCGTCCCATTGTCAAGCATATACTTTATTTTAGATTCCCCCTGCATGGGAATGACTTTGCATCTGCGAACCAATCGTTCATTACAAAAGAATTAAAAATTCTGAAAATTTAATTTCACACAAATTATAATAATAAAAAATATGGGTCATTCCGGAATGTTGGGAAACAAGAATCTTCCATTCTAATAAATCTGATGCCCTCACCCGCGCTCCGCGCACCCTCTCCCAGTAGGGCGAGGGTTTATATATCTTTAATACCTTGCAATAATTATCTTTTCAAAAAACATTTATCAATATAACATTTTTATCCTAAATAAGTGGCATCAAGCGGTCATATAATTATATGTTTTCAAGAAATTATAAATGTAACAAACACCCCTCTCCCTATTTCGGGAGAGGGGCCGGGGGTGAGGGCATCAATATCTGTAAATCCCAAGATTCCTGAACGAGCATTAAAAAATATTGGAGGATTGTACAGCTGCATGCCGGTTACGATATTATTCTAATGCTGAAAATCTATGATATGTTCATCAGAGTAGGTCACAATATTTTTCAGAAAAATATAGCTGTCAAGATCGATATTGACGAATTTTACAGCCAGGCCATCCTGGGATGATCTCAAAATTGAACCGTGCAATTTCAGGGAGATATCTGTAGTTGAGCCTGAGAGGTTGATATCCACCTCCACATCGGTTCCCTCATCGAGCTTTTCCGTGGTTATGATAAAAACTCCCTTCAGGCTCAGGTCTTTAATTCCGCCCTGCAGTTGAAAGTCCTTTTTCTTTAACGTCGCGCTGGTTTTAAAAGGGACCCTGCTGATATTTCGTTTTTCCTGATCTTTCATGGCGATAGCCTTTTATTTATTTGGATTAATATTAATATATATCATCCCTGTTCTTACGCAACAACTTTTTTTCAATAAATGGGAAAAGATTGTAAATAGTGAATTTTTTTCTTGACAAAATATGGGTGTTCTTATCAATAGAAACATGTTCTTATTTATAGAAACATAGGATGATATAAAATCACTCCTCACTTATAAGGTTTATTTCAACCAACAAAAGTGTAAGAAAGGGGGATTAGGGGATGTTAGAGATATGGGGATAAAAAATGGCATACTTAAAATCATATGTGCCATTTCTGAATGATCTCTCTAATTTATTGTTAAGCATTATTGCATTTTTTCATCTCCTTATCTCGACTATCCCCCTATCTCCAATTTTTTAACACATATGTGTAGGTAGAATTAAGCATATCAGAAGGAGAGGAAAAAGGTCAGCACCCAAGGAAAAAAATATGATGTATCCCGATTTCAGCACATTCAAAATCTATTCAGAAAAATTCAAGCGGGTCATGGCCTACCGGGAGATTGCCGGAGACCTTATCACGCCCATCAGCCTCTTGAAAAATTTTGCTGACCGGAAATACCTTTTTCTCCTGGAGAGCGCCAATCTTGATAAAAGTTTTTCCCGGTACACCTATTTCGGCTTTAATCCGTCCAAAGTAATAAAGTATAAAAATAACAAACTTCTCATCGAACATCCCGGCAGGGGCTTGGAAGAGCTGGACATGAACCCCATTGATTACATGGCCTCTGAACTCGAAGGGGCGCATTCATCCAGGGAGGCCAGCCTCGGTGATTTCTGCGGCGGATATGTGGGCTTCATGGGGTACGACATGGCAAATTACATGGGAGTCCTGAGAGATAAAATCCGTGAAGAAAAAGAGAGCCTCCTCATGGCCTTTCTACGTACCGATGAATTCTATGTATTCGACAACCTCATGGGAAAACTCTATGCCGCGATTTCAGTGGAAATCAATGGCGGCCCGGAAGAGCTCTATACATGTGCCGGGAACAGGACCTCGGAGATGGCAAGCGAAATAATAGGTACCTGCCGTGAGTTCCTGAAATCCGGCGATTCCATGGAGTGCGTCCAGGACTTCGACAGGGAATCATTCATGGAGACCGTTGAGTCCCTCCGCAGGGAGATTATCAACGGCGAATGCATACAGGTAGTCCTCTCCAACAAATATGAGATGAAATCCAGGATTAACCCCCTGAACCTCTACAGGCTCATGCGGAATATCAATCCGTCGCCTTATATGTTTTACATCAAGCTCGATGATGAAGTCCTCTGCGGCACTTCGCCTGAAATCCACCTGAAGATCTCCGACAGGACTGCAGTCCTGAAACCCATTGCCGGAACTTACAAGTTCGATGAAAACAACATTGAAGAAGTAAAGGAAAAACTCCTGAAAGATAAAAAGGAGGTTGCCGAGCACCTGATGCTCCTGGACCTGGCCAGGAACGATCTCTATACCGGATGCGCCTACGATTCCGTGAAAGTGGTAAAGTCCTTCAGCCCCGAAGCCTATTCCCATGTAATCCACATAGTATCCGAGGTCCACGGCAGGCTCAGTGACGGGATGGAACCCATGCGCCTCTTCTGCAACACCTTCCCTGCCGGCACCCTCTCCGGCGCGCCGAAAGTGAGGGCAATGGAGCTTATCGACCGGTACGAGCGATCGCCCAGGGGATTCTACGGAGGCTGCGCCGGATACTTTTCATACAGCGGCGACGTGGACACCTGCATCATCATCAGGAGCGCCTATGTAAAACGGGATTCAGCCGCGTTCAGGGCCGGCGCGGGAATCGTTTTTGACAGCATCCCCGACAGGGAATACAGCGAAATCGGCATGAAGCTCGGGTCCCTGTTCGACGCCCTGAAAAATATTCCCCGCCTGGAGACCAGAAATGTTTTTAATGATTGATAACTACGATTCCTTCACCTGGAACCTCTATGCCCTCTTCAGGGAGCGCGGGGCCGATGTGAAGGTGATAAAAAACAGCGAGTATATAAACGCCGACGGGTATGACGGCTTGATCCTTTCTCCCGGCCCGTCAAGGCCGGAAAATTCCGGGACTACCCTGAGATACCTGGCCGGGTATTTAGGCAAAAAGCCCATATTCGGCGTATGCCTCGGCATGCAGGCCATTGCCCATATCCTTGGTTATAAAGTCCGCCATGCCAGGAGCGTGATGCATGGAAAGATTGATGATATTAAGATAGTTAAAAAGTCACTCCTTTTCAGGGATGTCCCCGATACACTTAAAGTCGTCCGGTATCACTCCCTTGCCGTGGATGCCGATGACAGGATTGTTACATCGGTTTCGGCAAGCGACGGCGAAACCATGTCAATAGAGGATCCGGAAAAAAAATTCTTCGGCGTACAATTTCATCCCGAGTCTATATCAAGTGAATGGGGGGCGCAGATTGTATCAAACTTTCTCGACTTCGCGTACAACAGGAGGACAGGCGTGGGCCAGTTGATAAGCAGGATCAATTCAGGAAACAAGCTCGATTATAGTGAATCTGTAGATTTTTTTGAAAGTATGATCACCGGGGGGCTTACCGATTCACAGATTGGTTCTTCCCTCGTTTCCATGAAACTCAGGGGTGAAACTTCAGACGAACTTGCCGGCCTTGTCACTGTTTTAGAGAAGCATAAAAAAGTATTCCAACACAAGTCCCCGGTGAGCATCGACACCTGCGGCACAGGGGGAGACGGCAAATCGACTGTGAACATCTCGACTGCAGTGAGCATCATCATGGCTGCCCTGGGATATAATGTGGTAAAGCACGGGAACACGGCCCAGAGCGGGAAGGTCGGCTCGGCCGACATACTTGCAGAGATGGGAATTGACATCCAGTGCAGCGACAGCGATGCCCGGGACTTCTTCAGGGACAACAATTTTGTCTTTCTCTTTGCTCAGAGGTACCATCCGGCCCTGAAGGAAATCGGCAGGGTAAGGAGGGAACTGAAAGTCCCGACGATTTTCAACCTTGTCGGCCCCCTGGTGAATCCGGCAGGCCCGGACTACCAGGTCATAGGGCTGAGCAGGAGGGAGAGGCTGCAGTTGATGGCGGAAACAATACTCCGGCTGGGGAGAAACAACATTACCGTCTATTCATCCTTTGACGGCTTCGACGAGGTTTCCTCTGCGGACAAAACAGAATGCATTACCATAAAAGACGGTAAGATGATACGGTTCATCATCAGCCCTGTCAACTTTTTTGAACCCTTTGCCATGCCCGTGGTCGGCTCGAAAGAAGAAGCCATGGAGATGTTCATGAAAGGCCTGAAGGGGGAGGATGATAAACTCACAAACCTCTTCTCCCTGAATGCTTCCCTGGCCATAAGCACCATTGACGGCATCGGAATGAAAGAGGGATTTAACAGGGTCAGGGAGGCAATTTTATCCGGGAAGGTAAAGGACAAGATTAAGAGTATGATAAAGGATAAGGCATGAAAGATTCAGGCAATCCCCCATACAACAAATACCTTGCCGAAATTGTCAGCCATAAGAGAACAGAAATTCTCTCAATGAGTGCCGATGAACTGAATAGAAAAAGAAAATCATTCAATCCGCTGGAGCGCCTGAGGGAAAAGCCCTTTATTGCCGAGGTAAAAAAGGCATCTCCCTCCATGGGCGAAATCAATACAGGAGTAGACCCCGTGAAACAGGCCGGGTTTTATGCAAACGGGGGAGCGGGTGCCGTAAGCGTCCTCACTGACATGAAATATTTCAAAGGGAGCTTTGATTTTCTTGAAGATATCGGGAAACATATTGACATACCCCTGCTGTGCAAAGATTTTGTCCTGAGCAGTATTCAGATAGAAAAAGCCTACAACGCCGGTGCGGATTTCATCCTCCTCATAACAGCCATTCTTGATGAAGAGGAGTTGATGGAGCTATCGATGAAGGCCTCATCATTGGAAATGAAGGTACTCTATGAAATTCACGGAATCGGCGAATTCAGCAAAATCAAAAAACTCAATCCTGAAATGGTAGGGGTCAATTCAAGAGATTTAAAAACCTTTGAAATAAATTTCACCGCAGCAGCGGATACAATCAGAGCGCTAAAAGATATGGGAGATTTTATCATCATCGCCGAAAGCGGCATTGAATCCCCTGATGATGTACGGTATTTTAAAAATGCAGGCGCCGATGCATTCCTGGTTGGAACAGCCCTGATGAAATCGGGCAATCCTGAAAAAAAACTGAAAGACCTCTACAAAGGGCTGTCATTATCATGTTCATAAAAGTTTGCGGATTAAAAAATTTTGACCATATTGACTGGGCCGTAGACCTGGGATATACTGCAATGGGCATTGTCCTCCACCGCCAGAGCCCGAGGTACTGCAGTACTGAAACTGCATTGAAAATGTCAGATTATGCCAGAGGGAAAATAGCCACGGTTGCAGTTGCGCTGAGATATAAGGATGTAAAAGAAATTGCGGCAGACTTTGATTTTATCCAGATCTATGAAGAGGTTGCCCATAAAAACCTTATTTTCGCGGGAGACTCCCCGCCGGCAAAAATTTCATACCGCTATTTTTTATACGACAGGAGCATGGGGAGCGGAGATGAGACCGGTTTTCCCGATTGGCTCTCTGACATACGGGAGAGCCTGATTATTGCCGGGGGGCTTAACCCGTCGAATGTGAGCGGTATCATTAATACCTACCATCCCTTTGGAGTTGATGTTTCAAGCGGGGTGGAAATTGACAGAGGCATTAAGGATTACCATCTGATGAAAAGATTTATTGAAGAGGTGAAAAATGCATCCCAATAATGGATTCTACGGGGAATTCGGAGGCCAGTTTACTCCTGAAACTCTCATACCCGCGCTGGATGAACTGGAAGGGGCATTCAACGAATTTAAAAAAAGCAGGGATAATGAATCGGAACTGGCCCGTTATTTGAAATACTTCGCAGGGAGGCCCACGCCGGTATACAAGGCGGAAAACCTGTCAAAAAAATATGGCGTAACTATCTATCTTAAGCGGGAAGACCTGCTCCATACCGGGGCTCATAAGATAAACAATGCCCTGGGGCAGGCCATGCTCACCAGGTTCATGGGAAAAAAACGGATCATAGCCGAGACCGGCGCCGGCCAGCACGGTGTGGCCACCGCCACCGTTGCCGCACTGTTCGGGCTGGACTGCGCCATTTACATGGGGAGCGTCGACGCCGAACGGCAGATGCCCAACGTGAAAAAAATGAAGCTCCTGGGAGCCGGGGTAAACCTTGTGGACACCGGCCTCAAGACATTGAAAGACGCAGTAAGCGCTTCTTTGAAAGACTGGGTCGCCAATGTCACCGATACCCATTACCTCATAGGTTCCGCAGTGGGCCCCCATCCCTTTCCCGAGATAGTTTCATATTTTCAATCGGTCATTGGAACCGAGTCCAGGGAACACTTCCAGTCCCTGGGCTTCATGCCCGACTATGTCATCGCATGCGTAGGCGGAGGAAGTAATGCAATCGGGATATTCCAGGCCTTTCTTGATACCGGTACCCGGCTGATTGGAATTGAAGCCGGAGGTCGGTCCCTTGATCCCGGAGAAAATTCCGCAACCCTTGCACGGGGAAAAAAAGGAATTTTCCAGGGAACTCTCACCTATCTTTTACAGAATGATAATTTCCAGATAGAAGACGTCCATTCCGTTTCTGCGGGGCTCGACTATCCCGGCGTGGGCCCCCAGCATTCCTGGCTGAGGGATACCGGCAGGGTTGAATATTCCCATGTCTTTGACAAAAGCGCGTTGCATGCCTTCAGAGAACTCACGAGGCTCGAAGGGATCATCCCGGCCCTGGAGTCTTCCCATGCGCTGGCATATGTGCTCGATAACAGCAGCCTATTCCACGGTAAAAATGTCCTGGTGAATCTCTCGGGAAGGGGCGACAAGGATTTCGGCATTGTTGAAAAATATAATCTGGAGGAACTATGAGAGGGATTTATATACTCGGAGGATATCCTGACAGGGAAAGTTTTAAAAAAAGATTTCTTGCCGTTGCGGAAACCGGATATGATTTCATTGAGGTGGGTCTCCCGTTCAACGACCCCGTTGCTGACGGACCTGTCATAGCAGGGGCCCATAACCGGGTTATAAACAATGGGACAACAATTCAATCCATCATCAATGATATCATTGATTTAAAAAATATCAGTATCAAAAAATATATCATGACCTATTCGAATATCATCTATTCCTACGGCATAGATGCATTCTCTAAAAAGCTTGATGGATATATTGACGGTCTGATTATTGCGGACCTTCCCAACAGAATGATCGGCTTTTTTTACGGCAGGGGCCTGAAAATTCCGATTGTACCCTTTGCCACTCTTGAAACACGAAACAGTGATTTGGATAGCATCATACATTCAAAGAGCGATTTTATCTATTTTGTCGGGATACGGGGAATTACCGGGTCAAAGGCTGACTTGACATCAAAGGAACTTCTTGAAAAAATAAAAATGCTCCGGGCGGTGACAGACAAAAAAATCATTATCGGATTCGGGATAAAGTCGCCGGAAGATGCTGCAGCAGCCCTGATAGCCGGGGATGGATTTGTTGTGGGAACAGAATCGGTCAGCAGGCAGGAAGATCCGGTTAAATTCGAACGTTACATTAAATCGCTTATGGTCGCCTCTAAAAATTAAAATTAGCCCCAAAGGGTGAAATTAAGGATCTCCGCATCAAACCTGAAGGGGTCTTACTATTACATTGCATAAATATTAATATAAACAAATTTAAATATATGCTTGTATAAATGCACCCCTATCTAATAATCGACTGCCGGAAAAACAGCATGTGAAAATTATACCAATATGCTGAAAATCAATCATCCAATTGTGATAAATTTGTAATTACCATGATTTTGCATATTATTTGGATATTTATTTTTTATTATCACGTAATTTTAGTATATTTATATAGAAATTTTTCTGCCATTTATTCATTTTGTCTATTCAGTTCAGCTGAGAATCAAAGGGATTTGAAATTTTTTGAATCCTTGAAAAAACAATTGATTATTCTATATTTGTATGATAGAATCCAAAAATTGATTGGTATTAAACAAATTTATAAAATTATACCAGTTAAAATTTAAAATACATGAATAATAAGCTCTTTCAATATAAAGGAGAAGAAAATGAATGATAATACGAAAAAAGTCTTTTATATTCTGGGCGCGCTTGTTGCCGGATACATAGTTCTTGTTTACATAATCCCTCTAATATTTAAAATCATCGGGATTGTCATCGGGACACTATTAAATATAGCAATATGGGTAATATTAGTGCTGGCGCTGATATTAATAATCCACTATATCATAAAATCAGTAAAAAAATGACAGGTTATGTGTATAGTTATTGAGAAATAATCAGTAATAATTATAAATAGATTTCCAGTATATTCAAATTTGGAGAATAATATCATCCCTTTGAATTGAGATTATAATTGAAATAAAAAGACTATGGATAAAAAAACACTATTAAAGATCGAAAAAGGGGTATTAATTATTTTTATAATATTCTCAATCCTTGGCGGTGTAATTTTTGGATATATTACCGCTCAGATTAAGAATTATGCCGGCATTGAGAACCTGAAAAAGTTCCAGCCAAGCGTCCCCACCCGCCTTTATGACATACACGGGCAGCTCATTGCAGAACTGTTCCAGGAAAAACGCGATCTCGTTTCATTTAATGAATTGCCGCGGACAGT
This sequence comes from Spirochaetia bacterium, assembly GCA_009885955.1. GTDB lineage: Bacteria > Spirochaetota > UBA4802 > UBA4802 > UBA5550 > VFJS01. The sequence goes on from VFJS01000083.1 coordinate 40,953, forward strand.
GATCAATTCATTCACCGCGGTTGAAGACAAGGATTTTTTCGAACATTTCGGGATATCTCCCCTTGCCATAACACGGGCAATGATTAAAAATACAATCGCCTCGGCATCAAATATGAGAATAATGATAGTCCAGGGCGGTTCTACCATAACACAACAGCTTGCAAAGAGGCTGTTTACTGCCAGTGAACGGACATTAGCCCGGAAGGCCCTGGAGGCTGTTCTTGCATTTCAGATTGAAAAGAGATTTTCCAAGGAGGAAATTCTGGAGATGTATCTCAACCAGATATACCTTGGGCACGGCTGCCATGGCATAGCAACGGCATCTAAATTTTTCTTTAATAAAGACGTTAAGCACCTCACAGCGGCTGAGAGCCTGCTTCTGGCCGCGCTCCCATCAAAGCCGACGGGGAATTCACCCTTAAAATATCCAAGGGCTGCCTTTGAAAAAAACAAGGATTCCTTCAACAGAATGGTTGAAGCCGGTTTTCTGCCGAAGGATATAGCCGAAAAGGCATTCAATCAATTCTGGCCCACTTTTCTTGAATCACTGAAAACAGAGTTCCCCACTAAAACGGCTGTCTCTAAAGAAATTGACAATGCCCCCTATTTTACCGATTACGTGAGGCAGATCCTGATATCACGCTTCGGAAAGGACGTTGTATATAACGACGGCCTGAATGTCTATACAACCCTCGATTTGAAAAGACAGATGATAGGCCAGGAATATCTTCAGAACGGGGTTAAGGAGCAGAACCACATATCCTCCAGGGAAAATGAATACTACGACAGGGCTGTGGACAGGGGCCTTATCTGGTCATATGACACACTCAGGCTCATATTCAACCTCCCGGGTGTTATTGTTAAAAACGATATTAACACAAATTTTAAAAAAGAGATAGTTGAGAATATCGTTGACCAGGCTGATGTTCTATCGCTGCTTGTAGGCGAATCTGCGACGAATAAAACCATAGATAATTTCCGCGCCCTCACAGCCAGCGTTTCCACATCGCTGAAAGTGGAAGGGGCGCTCATTGCCATTGAGCCGAAGACCGGTTATATTACAACAATGGTCGGCGGTTCCGAATTTGAAGTATCCAACCAGTATAACAGGGCTGTTCAGGCAAGGAGGCAGCCTGGGTCATCCTTCAAACCCTTTGTCTATGGAGCGGGGATAGAATCAAAACGGATCAATACGGCAACAGTATTACCCGATGCCCCGATAATGGACATTGATGCCCAGGGTGAGTCCTGGTCGCCGAACAATTATGAAGGCGAATTTACCGGGATGGTTTCTTTACGTCAGGCCCTTGCCATGTCCATCAATATCATTTCCATAAGAATATTCGACGTTGTCGGGGCTGATAAAATCATAAATTTCGCCTCCAGGATGCTCAAAATACCTGAATTCAGGTTTACGCCCAGCCCGTCGCTTGCCCTTGGCGCAACAGAAGTGACGCCTTTTGAAATTGCCTCGGCTTACGCAATATATGCGAACAGGGGCAGGGATGTGATTCCCTTTGCAGTCAGGTATGTTACCGACAGGGATGGGTCGGAACTGGCAAATATAGAAGAGGAAGTCGGAAGGGTGATAGCGCTGAAGGAGCTGAACGGCACAATTCAGATAGTTTCAGAGCAGGTGGCATATATCATGCGGAACATGATGGAAGAGGTAATTAACAGGGGTACGGCAGCCAGCACCATCAGGGACAAAACGCGCTTTTACAAACAGGCTGCAGGAAAAACAGGTACAACCTCAAACTGGACAGATGCATGGTTCTGCGGATTCACGAATGACATTTCAGCAGTGGTATGGATCGGGTACGACAGGTCATTCATGTCTCTCGGGAAGCATCAGGCCGGCGCCACGGTCGCTGCCCCTATCTGGGGAAATTACATGCGTGAAATTTATAACGGCATGAAAGACCCCATATTCCCTCCAATGCCCCATGATGTTGTCGGAGCAGGCGTATGCAGCTATACGGGACTCCTGCCGGGACCAAAATGTGAAAAAATTTCCAGCGGCTACGGCCTGCCTGGAAGCGGCCTGGCATATAAAATATGCGACGGAAAGCACTATGAGATGAGAACGGTTCTTGAAAGATATATGGAGACAGAGGGCTTAACAACAGGCGAGGAGAAAGAATAATTGATGTTTCTTTTTGGAGTAAAATATGTATAATGTTGGAGATGAGATAGTTTACCCTATGCATGGAGTCGGGAGAATTGTCGGTATTGAAAAAAAGCTGGTTTTGGGTAAAAAAGTCGATTATTATTTAATCACTATTATCAATAGCGGCATGAAGGTAATGATTCCTGTTAAAAATGCCGACACAATCGGGATCAGAGGCATTATAGCGAAAAAAGACATTAAAAAGCTGTTAAAGGTCCTGACAGAGAATGATGTGCCGGTTGAAGAAGACTGGAAGCAGCGGTATCAGAACAATATCGAAAAAGTTAAAAGCGGGTCAATCTTTGAGGTTGCAGAAGTTGCAAGAGACCTGTACAGAAGGGGACGGGTGAAAGAATTGTCGATAATGGAGAGGAAATTATACGAGAATGCCTATCAATTGATTTCTCATGAATATGCGCTGGTGAAAAAAATTGATATTGAAGATGCCGGCAACTGGGTTTCAGAGGCCCTTTCAACTTTTGTACAGGACCAGAATTCCCAGGAAAAATAATTTACCTGACACTTTTCTCATCTGCAGCATATTATTTTCTTTTTTCAATTCAATAATATAAAGTTTTTATATTTATCTTATTATTATTACGGGGTAACCCTATATGATTATTTTGTTTAGAATCATCTTTATTGTTTCATCAATTATTCTCGCAGGTATGCATTTAATCAAAGACTCCCTGAATTATGCCCTGATTGCCGGTGCAGCAGCTGGAATAATTTCACTGGGCATAATAATAGTTGTCGAATATATATCACACACCTATTCTGCCAGGCTTTTACTCGCATCTATTGTCGGCCTTATCACCGGCCTCCTCATTGGACATCTATTGACAATTGCAGTCAGCGCAATTGATGTTGATTTTATAAAAAACCATATGTCTGTTATAAAACCTCTCCTGTATCATATATTCGGCTTTGGTGTAATGATGTTCTTTGCAATCAATAACGAGTCCCTTGGATTTTTCGGCAAGATCCAGCCTGGAGTAGCGGAAAATAATAACAGTCAGATATCATACAAGATACTCGATACCAGTGTTATCATAGACGGCAGGATTGCCGACATATGCGACACAAAATTCATAGAAGGGATCCTGGTCATACCCAATTTTGTACTTAATGAGCTCCAGATGATTGCAGATTCAGCGGATTCAATTAAAAGAAACAGGGGGCGGAGAGGCCTTGATATTCTGAATAAAATGCAGAAAGACCAGTCAATAAAAGTTAAAATCTCAGACATAGATTTTGACAACACCTCTGAAGTTGACGCAAAGCTCGTTAAACTGGCAAAAGTGATGAATGCGAAAGTTGTAACAAACGACTTTAACCTGAACAAGGTTGCTGAATTTCATGGAGTCCAGGTACTGAATATTAACCAGCTTGCCAATGCCCTGAAGCCGATTGTTCTGCCGGGAGAGGAGATGAGGGTATCACTCATTAAGGAAGGGAAAGACCCCGACCAGGCCATAGGCTATCTCGATGACGGAACCATGGTTGTCGTGGAGAATGGAAGGAGACGGCTGAACCAGGATGTGGAAGTAACCGTTACATCGGTGCTTCAGACAACTGCCGGGAGAATGATATTTACGCGGTTAAGGTAAAAAAATCCTTGGAATAATTTTCCATGAGACTGATTTCAGAAATTATTATAATCATAAACAAGGGATTGATGCCGCAGGTAACTTTTGATATTTACAAGAGCGGGTGTCAGATATATTCCCTTAAATTCATTGAGGATGTAGAAGAAAATGAAAAATATTCCCTGGAAATTGTCTACAGCAACAGGGAGAGTTTTCTAGATTTTGTAAATAATCTGGACAACCATCCGGATAAATTCACCGTTCTTTCTGTCGCAAACGCGCTGGAAGGAAAAATTAAAGGCGGGCTTCTCACCATATCAGGAAAACTCCCGCTTGAAACGATAACCGATTATGAAATCAATCTGCTCGGGGCAACAGGCCTGATTCAGAATAAAATAAAAAAAGGCTCCGGCGCGGAATATTCAGGCATATCAACGAATATAGGCGTTATAGGATGCATTAAATCCTATGATGATCCTGTCAATGAACATTACCTCAATGTATATCTGGCCGGCGAAAAAGATTCGGTAATAATAAGCTCACTGACTGAATATACTCCGATTCCCCTTGTTGTCGACTATTCTCTTCCCGAAGACCTCATTAAGACCATCAAAAGAATTGAAAAATCCTTTGCCGGGATTAGGCTCATCCATGTGGATGAACCCGCTCTCAACATCTATGAGCAGATTTATTCAAATATCAACAGACCCATGGTATCATATCTCTATGACGATGTACCTCTGGCACTGCTGACAATACTCGGGAAACTTCTATCCAGAAACAGGCTTAAAGCAGGCGAAATAACCATGGGGATTATAGGCCTGAATGTGAGTCTATTGAGGATTACAAGAATGCTTGTGGAAACCGGTTATTACAGGGTTCTGGGTTATGATTTCAATGAAAATATGATGCTCTCCTTTGAAAATAACGGGGGCCTGGGCACAACAACTGAAAACATCCTCAGCAACGCCGATATAATCATTCTTGTAAAAAATTTCAGTGATTCCACAGACATGAACAAAGTCCGTCCCGGGCAGTATATTTTAACCATGCCCGATTATGACGCGATAGATATAAAGCAGATTAAAAGCAGGGGGATCAGGGAGCTCATAAGGATTGATAATTCCAACCTTACCTGCCTGTATCCCGGATTATTAAAGGGCCTGATAAAAAGCGGCGCGAACTGTATTGATGATGCCTCAATCATTAAATTATCGGGCAAGCTGATAAAATCTATATCAGATACATATCAGTTTCCTGATATATTCAGCGGCATTCATGAAAGGATCAGTGAATTTATCAATCAGGTTGTCGATGGTTAATTCTGCGGCTCAATTCAGAGCTAGTAAATAAAGGAGGCCTCAATTTGATTAATATCGGGATAATCGGCCTTGGCGACATGGGACTTGCCCATGTGAGAGGATTTAATATGCTTGATGATTGCAGGGTCACTGCAGTCTGCGACACGGACATAAAAAGAATTGATGCTGCGCGGGAGGTTCTGGCCGGGAAAAAATTTGAATCCCATGCTGATTACCGGGACCTCCTGAAACAGAAAAACCTGGATGCCGTGGTTATAGCTGTTTATAATTACAGGCATGAAGAAGTTTCCCTTGCCGCTTTAAAGTCCGGCAGGGACATATTCCTGGAAAAGCCGGTTGCCCACACAATTGAATCATGCGACAATATTATCAAAACATGGGGAGCAACCGAATCTATTCTCCAGATTGGCTTTACCTACAGATATTCAAGCATGTACAGGCATGTGGCCAGGATGATAGAAAAGGGGGCGCTCGGTGAAATAATGATGGCCTACTGCATTGAGTTCAGGGATAACTTCCCCCTCCCATGGTTCTTTGATGAGGAAAAATCGGGTGGAGCCATTGTTGAAAAAAACTGCCATCACTTTGACATTTTCAACTGGATGATAAAATCCAGCCCTCTTTCTGTCTATGCAGCCGGAGGGCAGCATGTCGTTAAAGGTAAAAATTATGAAATCAAATGCTCCTATGCAAGGGAAAAAGGGATAAGGATTGATAACCCGTCCATTGTCGACCATGCCTTTATCACCGTGGCGTATGAAAACAGCGCAGTGGCAAACCTGGGGCTCTGCATGTATGAGAGCCCGCCGATCGATGGCCTCAGGATCGGAATGGTAAGCGTCAGGGGGGAGCATGCCGTAATAGACAGGGACAGTTCTCTTGAACTGGGAGGTGGGCCAAAAGGAGAGAACAAAAAATATTCATTGGATATGAAGCTGGAAACATTTGGAATCGGGCATATCGGATGCCAGCTTCAACGCAGTGATTTTTTAAAAAGCATAAAAAAAAGGTCGCCGCCCTTTGCAGACATTTTCACGGGCCGCGACGCGGCACTGATCTGCTATGGAGCCGAAAAGTCGATAAAAGAAAAAAGGCCAATTCAGATATCAGAGTTTGATGACCCAATCATATCAGAACTGTCATTCAGGAAAGGGCACGCTGGCGCACGGCCCACGCCAGAACCGGCAAATCCGCTTTTAAAGGGATAGAAAAACGATACATACATATGGCCAGGAAAAAAAATACAAGTCATGATAATTTTCCCGGCGACTGGGTAATCCTGAAAATTGATGCAGGGATTACATTCCCCGGCTCAGAAAAGGGAATATTTTATCAGACAATTATCCTTGAAAAAAAATCATCAACCAGCCTTTCATACAGTATAGTGATACGCCAGGGCTCCATGAAGAATGGGCCCCTTAGCAGTTATAAAAAAAATGTCAGCATTAAAAATATAACAGCCCCCTTCTGGCTCCCCCCCTCTATTATGAATATCATCACTGCGGATTTTAAAAAAAAATCCGCAGTGGCGCGGAAGGACATGATAAAACTGAACGGTGTGACATTCAATTGTAATGTTCTTGAAAACAAAACCGAAAATGGCGATATCATAAAACAATGGGAATGCGTGAATTCCCCGTTAAATGCCCCTTTAAAGATATCAATAAAAAGCAATGGGAAAGAGAAGGTTATACTATCCCTTTATAAACATGGGGATCTTACACATAAAATCCCAGGCGGTAAAAAGTCATATATCCCGAAATATTACTCCCCCGATTCCCTGAAACTCAATATAAACAGGAACGGCCTTGATAATTACCTTCATACACAGGCTGAACTTTTATACAAACACAGCCTCTCAATGAAGGGAATTATTCTTGATACGCACAGTAAAAAAATTATCAATTTTAATAATGTAATTAAAGCCTTAAGGCATATTGATGTCATATGTATTGGCGAGATTCATGAATCTGCGGAATGTCATAAAATGGAAATTGATATCATAAAAAACATGCACCGCGTGAATCCCCGTATCATCATCGGGTTTGAGATGTTTTACCGGACCTTTTTTATTCAGAAGGGCCTGGATGATTTTGTATCAGGAAAAATCGATGAGGATACCTTTAGAAAAAAAATTTATGATACCTGCTGGAACCCCCGGTGGTACTGGCTCTACCGTGAAATTTTTCTTTTCGCCCGGGAGAAGGGGATAAAAATGACAGGCCTCAACCCCCCCAGGGAACTCATGAAAAAATTCAGGGAGAATTATCATGATATGACCTCTGCTGAACAGGAATGGTTTGCCAGGGAGATCGATTATACGGATGAACGGCACAAGGCAATAACCATGAGAAATTTCAGCGTAATGGGTAACATGGGGATGGTTACGGAATCGCTCTACCCGTCGCAATGCATATGGGATGATACAATGGCAGAATCCATTGTCAATCAGATACGGGAGAACCCCGGGGCTCAGGTGATTGCATTGACAGGCGGTTTCCATGCCGGATTCCGTGTTACCGTGGAGGGGCGTGCATTGAAGAAGGCGGAGAGTGCAGGCATATCCTTCTCAAGCAGGGTACTCTTTCCCCATGAATCCGCCTGGCTTGATTCCTCCTGCATCGAGGAGTTCGTGAGGCTTGATATAGCAGATTACATCTATTATGTCGATCCGAACGAGGAAATGAACGGATATGACGGGGATAAGGATGACAGGCTGAGCTGGATGAAGGCATATAAGCTTCTCAATGACGGCATGATCGATGAAGCTGAATCCTCGCTTAAAAGTGATGATTCCGAAATGGGCGAAAAAATTCTTATGAGGATCAGAATCTTCAAAAAAGCGAAACAGCTTGCCATGGGCGGCAAATATGACGAGGCCATATCCCTTGCCACAGAAATCCCGGAAGCCTATGCCAGGGGGAGGATGATATGGCTTGATAAAATTCATAAAACCGGAATTACAGGAGTATGGCCCGATTAATAATTTTGTTGACATGATTATTTTTTCATCAATCGAATCAATAGAATGGTATCCCGAATATTGAAAATAGCAGTTTCTGCAAAGGTACAAACAATTGGAAATATTAAATTCTAAGGGCTTAAAAATATGAAATACCTTGTCATGACGTTCATCTCTTTATCCCTGGTAATTCCTGTATGGCCGCAAGGCCGTGGAATTTTCGATGCTGCGAAGAAAGGCGACGTTACAACAATAACATCTCTGATTAACAGCGGTACGGATTTGAATGGAAGAAATTCATACGGGGATACCATCCTTCATGTTGCCGCACTGAAAGGGTATCTTTCCATTGTCCAGCTTCTTATAAATAAAAAATCCGATGTACATTCTGAAAATTCAGGAAAAAGTACGCCCCTTCATCTTGCTGCTGACAGGGGGCACCTGGATGTTTTGGAATTTCTGATAAAAAGCGGTGCCAGAGTAAATTCCAGGGACAAATGGGGCAGAACACCACTGCATCTTGCTGCTGGAAAAGGGCATGGTGAAGTGGTAAAAAAACTTTTATCCCTTGGTGCCGATAGCGGGATAAAAGATCTATCCGGAAAGACCCCTCTCTACCATGTATGCAGATTAAAAACTCTCAATAGAATCCATATTAATATTGTATCGATGCTGATAAAAAACGGATCCGATGTAAATATCCAGATTTCAAGGAGCACTGAAGGATATGTAGAGAATGAAAATATACATTCATCGGAAATTGGAAAAGCGCCTCTGCACTGGGCTGTAATAAATGCTAATACTGAATTAGCCGAGTTACTGATAAACAGCAGGTCAAAAGTTGATATAGCGGACGGTAATGGCGTTACACCCCTTCATCTGGCCGCATATAAAGCTGACAGTAAAATTATTGAAATGCTTATTCTCAAAAGTGCCAGCATTAATTCTAAGGATAAAGAAAATGACTCCCCGCTCCATCTTGCAGTCAAAACCGACTTCCCTCTTAATGGTAATTACTGGGGAAGGAAAAACTGGATAAAAATGCTTAACGGACGGGATGCTTATTTCAATGCCCTTGATAAGAAAAAAAACAGGCTGGGAATAACTGCCCTTCTAATAAAAAAGGGAGCTGATGTAAATGCTGAAGGTAAAAGCAAAATGACTCCGCTTCACTGGGCCTCGTATAACGGCTTTATTGAAATTGCGAAATTACTGCTGCTGAACAAAGCAAAAATTGATCTAAAGGACAGAGACGGCATGACTCCCCTTTACCTCGCCCTTCGTGAAGGCCACAGGGAATTATCCCGATTCCTTATACTCAGTGGCGCTGATGTGAACAATGTTATTCCCCGGCTGCCCGATGAGGAAAAGGAAAAAAACAGTGCGGAGGAAATAAGGGCCATAACTCCCATGCACAGGGCAGTTGAAAACGGTTTTGCAGATATCGTTGAGATGATGCTTAAAAAAGGGGCCAGGTTTGATATTAAAGACAAACACGGCAGGACGCCGTTATACATCTCACTGCAGAAAAATCAGACCGGAATCTGCAAACAGCTGATACATTCAGGAGCTTCTGTCAATGTCAGGGATGAATACGGGAATTCGCTCCTTCATATTGCTTCGGAAAAGGGGAACACTGAGATCGCAAGGCTGCTCGTAAAAAAGGGTGTTGATACAAAAGCAAAAAATGAAGAAGGCAAAACACCTGGAGACCTGGCATCAATCAGGGAGATGAAGGATATTTTAAAATAGAAAATTTGTCTTTTAAAAAATTATCAGGATCTTCGGGCGAACATTAGCGCCAATTTATTCAATGCCCCCTTATGTTATATTCCTGATACTGGAGACAAGTTCTTCCATCTCATCACTGTTCAAATTGAGATTAACCTTTCCCCCGCCAGGGTGCCTGAAACCGATCCTGCACCCATCCGCAGTCTTTTCTACAACAAATTTTCTGTTCCCGGAAAATTTAACATCCTTTGATAGCCAGTCATCGGCATTAAATTCAGCAAACTGTATAAGCACTCCGAATGCATCCCTGGGATGGACAAATATTTCCTTCCATACACCGCCATAATCCTTTCCTTCAAAAAAAGGGATATTTCTTGTTTGTAGTAATTCCCTTGTTTTTTCAATATCATCCACCTGGAAGGTAATATGATGAACCCCGCCGTTTCTACCCTCGAGAAATTTGTCTATGAAACTCCCCTTTCCTGTGGGGGCGATAATCTCCAATCTGCTCAAGTCCCCAACGGAAAATATCTCCCAGAAAAATTTCTTATCATCATCTGAACCGTTGGAACCGGGAACAGCTCCAAAAATTTCCGAAAAGAACCCCTTTGCCTTTTCAAAATCATTTACTGCAAGCGAGACATGATCAATTCTAAGTATCATATACTTTTCCTTTTTTTCAAGCAGCCTTAGCTTTAAATCCAATATTATCAGACAGCAGAAGCATTTAAAATACTATGACATTATCCTAAACCCGAAAACGATTGGCAACATTTTATTTCAGAATGCATAGCATTTAAAAGGAACTGAAATAAAAAATTATATTTTTTTCTTATAAAACAACTTTTCCACCAAGTTCAATCCTTTCCCTGTATGATCTCTTCCCTGACAAATAACTCAAATACCTGACAAATAAATGATCCTTCTTATACCTGAATTCAAGCATTGCAGAAATCTTACCGGTTGTTTGATTCTCCACAGAGCCATCGGAGATAGACTCTGGATCATATTTCCCCCTTGAGTAGATAGTGTTGCCATTTATTATTGTGAGACGCTCATATTTCATCCTGATATTCAAGTTATCGAGGAAATGAAGAAAAAATCCCCCGCCAAAATTACGGGAATAACCGCTGTACTCGGACCACTGGCATAGACCTGAAAATTCAAGTTCAAAGTTATCAACGACATATTTATTTGCATCGCCTTTTATCTGCCATTTCAAACTCCGCCCTTTGTCATTTTCATATGAAATTTTTGTCAGGTAGAAGGCGGCCTTTTCCTTCCTGCTGATTCCATATTTGAAAAATATTCCCTCCCTGATTATAAGAGGAAGCAGATAATCATACCTCCCCGGTGTAATCCTTTTTTCAGATGAAAGGACTGCCCCGGCTGTAACAGGATCATACAGCTTTAATGAACTTTCAAATTCAAACAGCTTTTCCGGATAATTCTTCCCGGAACTATAGAGGGAATAATAGTTTATTCCAGTCTGCTTCCAGGCCATTGATAGGAAAAATAAGGGGAATTGAAATTTAAACCCGCACAAAAACCCGTAATCCATGGACAGTTCTTCTGCATTTTCTCCGGGTCTGAACTCCCTCCTGCTCATTCCAAGTTCAAAAAAAATCAGCGAATAGTCATCAGAATATTGTGAAAAGCACCCGTATCCGTAAAACCTGTGAAGCCCTATACCGGTATTATCAGAATAATAGTCCCAGGAAATATTTTCTCTTCCTGTTCCCATAATTTCAGTCTGGAATGCGTAGGCCTGTATTGAAAAATATTTCCCGTATTTAATCCCAGTCATGAACCCGATGTCATTTATAGATACCGGTTCAGGATGAGAAATATCCTTTTCAATTTTCGCATTTATTGAATTCAAGTTGCTGCCTGCAAACCCGTTATCATAATCATCCATGCTGATGTATCTTCTGCGGGTAGAATAAAAAATATTTATGGAAATTTCCATACTACCCATAGGATAATTCCATAAACCGGCTATACCGTTGAATGAATAAATCGGATTTCCTGAATTTTCAGGCTGGAAGGGTTCACTCCTGGATACTGCCATTGATGAAACAAACTGATCTGGCGGAATATACTTTTTTTTCCCCATGAGCAGTCCGGTTCCAAAATTAGCATTGTAATTGCCTAAAATAAATCTGTAATTTCTTGCAATATCAAATAAAATCAGATTCCATGTGTACATCCCCTCATTGTTGTTAATATACTGGTGGCAGAAATTAAAGCTGCTTAATTCACTGAACCTCACTCTGACTCTTTCCCGGTACAGGCTCTTTTCATTCTCATCATAATCAACGATATCTCTTTTATAGACCGCCTCAAGTTCAATCTCTTCAATGGAAGAACCCCCATGGGATGCCGTCCCGGAAAATACTAATAACGCAAGGATTGAAAAAAATATGAATCTTATTCGAAACATATTTTAATGATCTCTTTCTTCCTGGCTTCCGTAAGTTCAGGAAGGGTATGTATTACATTGATGAGTTGTTTCCGATCCCCCTTAATGGCAGCCTCTGAAATAATGAGCGATAGATTTGCGCTCAATCCTGCTTTGATAAGCCCCTCAAAAATTCTCTTCCTGGCATCAAGTGAAATACCTTTTGCTCCGGAACCGCCCCTGGTTTTATTCATCCCCTTTTTTTCATTTTTATTTCCCCATTCCTTTTTATCCTCAACAAGGCCGAAAACAAAATCCATAAGCCTGTCAATATCCTTGCCGGTTAAACCAATCTGGCTAAGGGATTTTTTTGACAGGGGCCCGATTATTTCCCTGTGCCTGGTAATCCTGTTAATAAGCCCGTCATTGAGTATGGGAATTTTTTTCAGTTCATCTTCTGAGCATGTATTGATGTTGACCCTTTCAGACCTTATGTCCTCAGTATTTTTTTTTCCTGACCCGTAATAATCGATATTATCATACTTAACCCTGTTATAACATGTTGTGAACCCCAGTGAATGGGTAATCCCCAGGAATGAATGATATCGAACTGAATATGAAAGAATAAAATTATCATAAGCAACAGATAGCGCTGCTGCATATGTCGACGCCTCCCTTGAATAACCGCCGCGGAGCATGAGAAAAGGGAGAAGCCTCGTTTCAAAAGAGAAATAATCGGCAGTTCCGGTGATCGACCAGTTCCTGTTCCACGACAGGGAGAAGCCGCGCACCGGCATCAGGGCAATGCCGAACCTTTTTTCCGGATAGAGAAGGTCTTCCCTGTTTCCATGTATCATGGAGATGATATTGTCCTGCTCATAAGAAAAATCAAGCCAGCTGAAGGGGGTTACATGAACAGACCCCCGGTAATCCAGGAGCCTGCTTTTAAATGAAATCTCACCTGATGTTATGCTTATACAGTAATAGCTTGCCCCTGCGCCTGCGGAAATCCATTTGACGGGCATTATCCCGGCATTGGCTTCAAATATATTCTCCATGTACTCCCGTATCCCGAACCTTCTCCATGCGAACTGATAGCCGTATATTCCCTTTGACGATCCCGCAGCGATATTGCTTGAATAGAGGCCGTCAATGGAGTAGGGATTGTCCATAGAAACATGAAGATAGGTATTGTCCGCCAGCGGGAGATATGCGGGATTGGTGATTGAGCCTCCGTCCTGGTACTGGGATACAGCGGTATAGGATGGAAAAAGGTTTACCGGTGAACCGCCTTTGTATTCAAAGGATGATATGACAATCCTGGCATAAAATATCAGCATCACTGACTTAATCATAATCGGGCCTCCCTACTTATACCTGCTCAGGATTATGAATATTTTTTCAGCCTGTGATATTCTCCTGCCTGTTGAGACAGCTTCTATGTGCCCGATGTACATGGATGTATGGGAGGAAGCCCTGCTCATGAACGGCCTCCATTGTATTGAGAAGTCCCCTGGCGGAACAGACCTGTACAGCTGGGACTCGTGAATAAGAATGCCTGTTGAGGTGAAGACCCTGAATTTAATGTTGCAGATGTCAAGGACCCTCAGTTGGATGTTTGTAGTGTCACTCCTGCCGCGGCCCGGGATAATAGTTATCCTTTTCCTGAGGCATTTAAACAACCTTTTCCCGCCGGAATTACTTGAAAAAATATTCGGCTTCCCCGGAGTCTGGAAACTGGTGATTGCAAAATCATCAGGCCTGTTCGTATCAATGAAGTCCTTTCTTGCTATGCTCATGTAAGGCTTCAGGCCGGTTTTCCCGATATCGACCAGGCCTGCCTGGATATTCGATTCCAGGATGTTTTTCCACTGGCCAGAGGAAATTGCATTGTCCACAGAGGACTGAATTATGCTGTTTGGATTGCCGTCGCGGTTTGAATAGGCAACAAAGTCAATGATACCACCGCTCGCGGGATTATCATCGGTATCTATTGCAACGACACCTTCAGAATTCCAGAGGCTCCCGTAGTAGTTATTGCAGTAAATATCGAGATACCCGTTATGGTTAGTATCCCCGGTACGGTCGGTCTCATCCGGGATTCCAGGCGAGGTGAGATGGACAACGGCAAACCTGTCGTCATAGGGGGTTTCGGGCCTGTCATAGGAATAGAGAGTGATAGGTTCGGTTCCCAGGCTTTCATTTGTCCCGTAATACATGGTGACATAGAGCCTGGATATGTCAATTTTATCCCTTACGCTGCTGCTGAAAAACAACTCCACCCAGTCGCTGCCTGTTCCCGTGGCGATTTCATTAATAATTAAACCGCTCTTTGCAGGAGATGCCACGAGTATAAATACACTGACCAGTAAAAGGCACAGGCTTTTTTTTAAACGATTCATGTTATTAATACGATTGGATGGAAGGATTGATAAAAAAAATTTATGCGGGCTGGCGCCCGGGTGGCTCAGAAATGCTATTCTGCGGGCTGCCGCCCTCGAGGGGATGTCCAGGTTCCTGGACTGGTTCATGATAGGGGGCGTCTCCCGACGGCCGCCCCCTATCAACCCCCGCGTCGCTCTTGCAGAGGGCTGACTTTTTTTATAAATTGACTATTTATATTCGCCTGCGGATGGGCATCCTGCCCGTCCTGTAGAGTAGAACCCGGATCCCCCCAATAATGAGTTTCACCGGGCCCCCTCGTCAAACCGTACGTGCGGTTTTCCCGCATACGGCTTTCCTATGAATTTCATCTC
>VFJS01000050.1 GCA_009885955.1 Spirochaetia bacterium
CTGCCATATGCAAAAACGGAAGAAGAAATGAGGGTTTTGCTCCCGAATGTTATTGATGTTGAAATTATTCAAGAATTTCGGAAGGGTGCAGGTAACTGAACGCTTACAAATATTAGAGTAAAAAATGATATTAATATATATGATATAATTGCGATGATACAGCGGATAATATAACTAATGTTCATAACAAATAATTGTGGGGCCAATAATTACTCATGATGATACGAGTCCCCTCTCCTTCTCCAGCATCTCCACCCAGCCCACAGAACCGCACTCTTTGAACTGGTCTATGGCCATATTCAAGTATTCTAATGACTTTTCTGAGTTTCCCATTTTGTGCAGGATCTTTGTATAGACATGATAGTCGCTGGCGAGTGCAAATTTCATACTGTTGGTGCTGTCTGAGTTAATGGCTTTTTGTATCCATGAATCAGCTTCAAGCAAATGAGGTTCGCCAAGGTGGAGATAGATTTCTGCAATGTTCTTGGAAATATCACCTTCATACGCTTTAAATTTATTTTGTTTAACATATTTATGCAATATTTCATTGTTTATGTTTTTATTCTGATTAAAGACATGAGCTCTGATTTTTCCTAATTCCATTAAATTAGACAAGGATGGCATAGCATTTGCAATTTGTAAAGCTTCAACTCCTTTATTAAAATGATCAAATGAATCGTCAAATTTTCCATATAGGTAATGTATATTCCCTAAAAGATGCCTTGCCCCGGCAGACCATGTATGGTAATTTATTTTTTCACTCATTACCAAAGCTCTATTTAAATACTCAATAGACTTATTTAAAAATCCTAAACCAAAATATGAACATCCATAGCTTACATAAGCCATTACCTTCGAATATAAATCATTACTTTTTTCAGCATATTCAACTGCATTTCTGGAAATTTCATAAGATGAATTTATATTCCCTGGATGAAAATAAACAAATATTCCAATATTGCTTTTCATCGTTGATATTCCCCAATTGTTTTTTTTAATTAATAAATTGATATTTAGACCTTTTTCGAAAAATTTATACGCTATATCAAATTCACAATTATAAGAGTAACACATACCTGACCAAAAATTTGCTAAAACGATGGTTATATAATCTTTTGAATCTTCTGCTAAAATAATTGCCTTATTTAAATAATTTATTCCTTCTAAGATATCTTCTTTAACAAATAATTCATATGCACCCATAATGCAATATATCTGTCCATACCTTCTCTTATTGTTATATTTAATTGCAAAATTCAAAACAGAGCTAACAATTTTCTTTGCTCTTGTGAAATCTGTCATTTGACTTATATACAATCCAAGCATAGTCTTGGTATCTAAAAGTTTTTTCTCAACATCCTCTGTGACCGGAAACTTTTCAAGACACTGAGTGCTTTTTTCCATAAATATTATGGCATCATTGAGCGATCCTCTTTTCTCTGACATCCTCCCGGCCTTCCGGGAATAGTCAGCCCCCTTTTCATAGTTCTCAGCACTTATATAATGATCCCCAATCACACCGAAATATTCATGGGCATTATCACCTTCCATCTCAAGAATTGCCCCGGCAATCTTCTCATGGAGCACTTTCCTGTTGCTGTTCAACATGGATTTATAGACTACATCCCGGGTAAGGGCATGGCTGAAAATGTATACCGAATCGGGATAAAGCCCCCTCTCGAAGATGAGCTCGGCACTCTTCAAGGCTTCCAGGTCCGCCAGGAGCTCCTTATCGCCCAGGCCGGTAATCATCTTTATCAGCGTGAAACTGAACTCCCTTTCTACAGCAGACCCTGCCTGTATCACCTCCCTGGCGCTCCCCGGGAGCCGGTCGGTCCTTGACAGGATAATCTCTTCGATGGTCGATGGTATTGATGCCGAGAGGGCGCCTTCTGCAAGCACATACCTGCCGTCCTTTTCATAAAGTAGTCCCATCCCCTTTAGGGACTTTACAATCTCTTCGATAAAAAAAGGTACACCTCCGCTCTTATCGGTAATGAGCTTCTCAACTGTCTCTTCCATCTCCTGTGAGCCGAGGAGAGAGAGGGCCATGGCGTCCATCTCCCTGCGGCTCAGGCGGTTGAGCTTCATGATGGTGTGATAGCTCCGTGACGTCCACTCCGGAATAAATTCCGGCCTGAAGGTGAACACAACCATTGTCCGTATGCCTGCGATGCTCTCGAGAAAAGCACTGACCATGTCCTTTGAACCGGAATCGATCCAGTGGAGGTCCTCGATAATGAGGATTACCGGTCTGATGCCCGCTCCACTGACCAGGAGCCTCTGCATGGAATCGATCATTGCCTGCTTCTTCCCTTCGGGGCTCATCATTATCTTATCAAACCCGCTTTCACCCACTCCCAGGAGCTCAAGGATATAGGGGGAGATGGAACTGTCAAGGCCCATGAAATCGAGGGCCCTGGCCGCCTTCTCGATAATAACAGGATCGCTATCTTTATCTTCAATATAAAAGAATGACCTGAGGATCTCTATGATGGGATGGTAGGGGATCCCCCTGCCATAGGAGAGGCATTTCCCTTCAAGGATGGCTATGTCTTCATTGGATACGGCCTTCCTGAACTCAAAGAGAAGCCTGGACTTTCCCAGGCCTGCCTCGGCAACAAGAGAAACGGCCTGGCCGCGTCCCTCCTTCATCCTCTCAAAGGAGTCCATGAGGATATCCAGCTCCCTCTCCCTGCCAACGAGGGGTGTGAGGCCTCTGACGGCGCTCACGTCGAACCTCGTCCTTATGCTGCTGGGAGCTAGGGCCTGGTAGAGCTTTACGGGCAGCTCCTTTCCCTTCAGCTGCTTCTCGCCCTTGAATTCATATTCGAAATAGTGCTCCGTTGCCCTGAAGACCTCGCTGCTCACGAATGTGGAGCCTGGAATTGCGGCGCCTTCGATGCGCGATGCAAGGTTCACGGTATCGCCCATGGCAGTAAACTCGACGCGGAGGTCGTTGCCCATGGAACCTACCACAACTGGGCCGGTATGTATCCCGATGCGCATCTGCATGGGGGGGATTCCCTTTGATTTCACCGATTCATTGTACTTTGCCATCTCCCGGTGCATTGAGAGTGAGGAACGGACAGCCCTCTGGGGCGCGTCCTCCAGGGCCACGGGTGCTCCGAAGAGGGCCATGAGACCGTCGCCTGTGAGCTTGTTCACCGTGCCGCCGTATTCATTGACCTTCCGTATAAGCCGCTCCAGGATATCGTCCATGACGGCATAGATCCTCTCGTGGCCTATCTTCTCAGAAAGGGAGGTGAATCCCACCATGTCGCAGAAGAGGATGGTGACGGTCTTCTGTTCTCCCACGATCCTGTCCCTCCCTGCAAGGACCTTTTCCGCAAGCCCTTCCGGGAGATAGCGCTGGATCATGCTCATTTTATCTTCCATCGATGGCGCAGGGGGCTCTGTTGAGGCTGATGCGATTTTATTTCCACAGGAGCCGCAGAATTTCCTGCCCTGGGGCACATTCAAGCCGCAGTTAGGGCAAGTCATATCAAGCCCTGAGCCGCACTCCTCGCAAAATGTTATGGATTCCCTGTTTGTAAAACCGCATTTATTGCATTTCATGAATAATATCCGCCATTATCTGTTATCATATATTATCTTTATATACCGGTTCTTGAAGTTCACGGGCAAGTATACGTAATGATTTTTCAAAATTTAAGCTGCTGACCTTAATCGGCTCACCAAAGAAAACATTTATTCTGGAAAAGGGTTTTGGATTTATCTTCCTGTCCCATGACTTCGATACGCTGTAACGTGATACCTCAAATCTCACAGGAACAATCGGGACTCCGCTCTGCTCTGAGATATGAAGTATCCCCTTTTTTATTTTAAAAGCTGGCCCGTGGGGACCGTCGGGCATGATTGCAGTGGAATAACCGTTCTTTAATTCCTCAACAAGTTTATCAGCCGCTTCTTTGCCTGAATTTCCCGAAGAGCCGAGTATTATCTTCTTTGCGCCGGTCATCATAAGTAAAATATGAATCGGCTTCATATACCAGGCCGGGTGCTGCATACATACGCAGTTTAAACCGTAAAAGGAATTTGCCGTGAGAGCGCTCGGAACATAGCAATGCCAGCAGCAGTAAATATAATTTGAATTTTTATTTATCAGGCCGCTTTTATGAACACTTATCCTGCATGTCAGGCGCAGTAATGAACTAAAAGAAAACAGGAAAAATGCCAGGGAATATGAAAGCAGATAATATATTGGCTTAAGCCAAATGGGGACATTGGTCACATTGTATTTATTGAGAAATGAAGTAATCATACTGCAGATTTCACGAAACTATCTTCGCCAATGCTTCATCTGCCTTTTTAACCCAGTAGTCCATGCCCATTTCGAGGAAATTCTTTTTGGCAAGGGTAAGGTTTTCCAGAGCTTTTTCAGTGAGACCATTTTGAAGATATAATTCACCGAGAGAGAAATTTGTTATATTTAAATATGATTCTGATTTCATGTCTATATATATTTCTTGACTTTGTAAATAATATTTCTCCGCTTCCCTGAACCAGGGAATCCCCATCATGGCATACATTCTTCCTAAATTATGGAATGAAAAAACTTCCTGTATCTTTTCATGGTTAATAATAGAAAGATTTAAAGCCTTATCATAATTATTTTTTGCACTTTCCATATTGTTTAATAACATGTCAATAATACCTTGGACATTATATTGAAATGATAAACCTGCATTTAACCCAATGGTCAATTGTGAATTCAAGCCTTCGTCGGCATACATTTTTGCTGTTTTTATATCACCAGTAATAGTAAGAACCCATGCCCAGGATGTTTTGATCAATCCATAAAAGAGCACTATTTTCCCTTTATCACAGTATTTCAGAGCATTATCCAGGCAAAATAATGCGTCATTAAAATCTCCCTTCCAAATCAGTACAATACTATAAAAAAAATATAATATACATAAAACATAATAATCTTTATCTATTGATAGCACATTGAGTGCCTTATTGTAATTATTTTTCGCTTCATCAAAATAACTTAAAAAACCGAGAGAGTATATATACATCGATATTATGAAAGGATATAATTTAAAACCAACACCAAAGCATTCATTTTTCATACCCGATTTTTCTATTGTACCAATAATACTGGGTGCCAATTCAACTATTCGATCGAATTCCCCAATAATTAAATATGACCAGAATAATGTCTGTGATGTTCTTGCCAAGACGTCGATTTCATCCACTTCCTGTGCCAGGATGATGCTTTTCTCAATAAACATCTTCCATGAATCTTGGTGCCCTTTGTTTTGATGAAAAAATCCGAGTGAACCGTAAAATAATGCAAGGCTTTTCTTGTCGCCAAGATCTTCTGCAATTTTAATCCCGCTCTCAAATATATCGATTAAATCATCGGGGAAGAAAAGCATTGTAGCTGTGTATCGTGTTGAAAGCCTTGATTCCACTTTTTTTCTATTATTTTCTTCTGTATCGGTCATATTATCAGCTGTTTCAATAGCACGTTTATAAAATTCGTATCCTTCCTTGTATGAGCATCTTTTTTCAGCCTTCTCCCCGGCCTTTTTCAAATATTCATATGCCTTTTCCAGATTCTCACTCAGGGAATAATGATACGCCAATATCTCATAAAATTCTTCTAGCTTATCAGCATATATCTTCTCTATTGCCTCACCTATCTTTTCATGTATTTCCTTTCTACGCTTTATCAGAAGGCTGTTGTATGCTACCTCCTGTGTCAGTGCATGCTTGAAAATATATTCCAATTCAGGGAATAGCCTCTTCTCATAAATAAATTCAAGTCCCTGGAGATTCAAAAGGTTTGTCTTCAGGTCCTCCCTCATTCCTGTAATGGTCTGGAGAATACGATAGGCAAAGTCTCTCCCTATTACAGAAGCCACCTGCATTACCTTCTTTAAATTTTCTTCAAGCCTGTCCATACGGGCAGCAATGATGCCCTGGATGGTTTCAGGAACTTCTATTTCAGATGCATTCCCTTTAAGATAATATCTTTCATTCCTTTTCTCTATAATGCCTCTATCAAAAAGGCTCCTTGTGAATTCCTCCATATAAAATGGGTTACCAGAAGCCCGTTTGATGATAATATCCCTAACTTCCGGAGCCACTTCACCATCTTCAAGCATTGCCTTCACAAGCTCTGCGCTGGATTCCGGACCCAGCTGGTCAAGTCCCACCTGAACATAGAAGGATCTGCTTCCCCATTGGTGAGTATATTCCGGTCTATACAAGAGGACCATGAGGACTCTCTTGTTTGCTATCCAATCCATGAGATACCCGATGAATTCTTCCGATGTTTTATCCATCCAGTGCAGGTCTTCAATAACAACTATTATGGTCTTTATTTCACTCCCAGTTACGAGGATATCCCGTAGTGCTTCAAAAACCCTTTCCCTTTTTTTCTTCGGTTCTGATTTTTTGAATTCTTCATCATCAACAGTGAGAGACAACAGTTCCTGAATAGGAGGAATATGAATCTCAAGGTTTTTATCAAGCCCAAGGATCCTCTTGCTCACCTTCTGCTTGATGATATATTCCCTGTCATCCTCCTTTATCCCAAAAAAAGATTTCACGATTTCGAGAATGGGGAGATAAATGATATTCTTTCCGTATTGGAGGCATTGTCCCTGGAAAAAAACATATTCCTCTGGATCAAGGCTGTTCCGAAGCTCCAGCATGAGCCTTGATTTGCCAACACCGGCATCACCAACGATGCTTACTACTTGACCAGAACCGGACTTTGCCTTTTCAAAGGCTCCTTCGAGTATGCTTTTAGACTTTTTTCTTCCAATGAATCGGGTTAACCCTCTTGCTTGTGACGCTTCAATTCGAGTGCCAATAGCCCCAGGCTTCAATATCTCGTAGGCCTCTTGTGGAACGGTCTTCCCTTTTACCTGTATTTTCCCCAGGTGGTTTATCTCGAAGAAGTCCTTCACCAGGTTATATACATGCACCGATGCCTGAACAGTGCCGGGCTTGGCAGAAGATTCCATCCTGGATGCAAGATTCACCGTGTCGCCGATGGCTGTATAGTCCATCTTGAGGTCATCACCAATTGAGCCGACTATAACCGGTCCAGCGTTGAGACCCACTCTCATTTTGAAGTCTATCCCGTAGGTTTTGTTCACCTTCTCGGCATATCCCTTGACTTCCTCCTGGATGGAAAGGGCTGAAAGGCAGGCTCTCCTTGCATGGTCTTCGTGGGCAATTGGAGCACCGAAAAGAGCCATCACACCGTCACCCATGAATTGGGTTATTGTCCCTTCATAGAAGTATATCCGCTCCATGACTATCTTATACCAGCCTTCGATGATGCTGTGTACTTCTTCCGGGTCAAATTTCTCAGACATGGCTGTATAGTTGGTGACATCTGCAAAGAAAACAGTGACGAGTTTTCTTTCACCTTCAACTTGCTTTCTTACAGTAAGTATCTTTTCAGCGATGGGGGCAGGGGTGTAGGTCTTGGGGTTGGAGTAATTGATTTCGTTACTTGTAGCAAGGTTTTTTCCACAGCCTCCACAGAATACATCTTCAGAATCATTTTCAGTCTTACAGAGAGTACAAACAATTGATAATTTCGTACCGCATTTTCTACAAAATTTCTTTGTATCGATATTGTCAGTATTACATTTGGGGCAGTTCATAACGATATTTCCATAAGTAATGGGTATCTATTTGATATCATAATGTAGTCTGTAGGATGATTTATCGATACCTGAAAGAAATTTGTCAATAACTAATTTGAATTGACATAATTGATTTGATATTTGAAATTTTGTAAAAATTTTATTCTGGTTTTGATATAAATTTTAAATATTTTTTTCCATTCAGTCTTATGATTTATAAAGATAAAAATTTGAGCAATCAAATGAATGAAGAAAGTACTGTAAAAGGAATGAGCTGAGTTTATTGTTTTTCTTGTAGTGAGTGATTTATAAATTATTTTGTTAAAAATATGAATAGAAAAAAAAATTTAGCTTTAAGTGAATCTGAATATTTAAAAAAAATTCATTACAGAGATACAACCAGCTATCTCATAGCATGTATAATGTTCATATTATATCTTTATATTTTTAAATTTTATTACTCTGTAAATTATACGTACAGCAATATACTAGTAATAATTTTTACAGTATTAATTAATTTTTCTTTTCTGTATTTATATACACTTTTTAAAAATAAATTTACAAGAAATGATTTAAATATATCAGTAATATTTTCATTAATTAATGGTTTTTTTCTTTTCACTTATTCGTTATACTCCTTGAGTGAACATAGAAAAATAGGACTTTTATTTGCAATTACTTCATCAATTATACCTCAATTGCTCAAAAATTTAAGCAGTCTTTGGTAGATTTTCCATTATTTTTTCATACAAATTCTTTGTTGCCGTATTATTTGAAATATTGAGTACAGTCTTCC
>VFJS01000099.1 GCA_009885955.1 Spirochaetia bacterium
AACCCATAAGCGTGTATATGAATTCCGTCACAATAAAATGACACAGCAGACCAGAGTAAAATTCATATACGCGGAGTTGAACGAAGCCGCTAAGGCCAAACTTATGGGATTAGTAAGGATTTTTCCAGTACAAAATATTAACTATACAAAAATTTTGAAATAAAAATATGTCCAATTGATATTCTTGGAAAATGATTTATAAGTAAAAAGTAAAATGTACAGTTAAAATATACGATAATCCACCCCATCTTATAAAGCGAATAGGGAAACTGCTGTGAAGAGAGAATATCTCTCCATCTCCGAAGAATGAAGCAAAAATTAGAACTGGTAGAAGTAGGTTTTTGTATCCGTATTGTCTTCACAGGCTGACTCGCGGAGGGCTGTTGCAGTGAGCTGGAATCAGAACCTGGAAGACCTCCATTTTTCCTATATGGCAGAATGGGCACAGATCAATGTCAATACCGGTAATTTTTAAAAGCTGCTGTTTCCATGAATGTTGGGGTATGTCAACCATGGTGGTGGAAAGAGCCAGTATCAAACGCGCTTTTTCTAATGACTCCTTACGGAAGCGATTAGAAAATATACCGAAATGCCGGATGCGGACGTATTTATTCGGCAGGGCATGAAGAAGGAAACGCCTGATAAATTCATGGGCATGAAGCTGCATCTCTTTATTTTTCCCTGAATCGGAATAATCCCTCCATTTAAAAAGCACATTGCCATTTTCGATTTTGATGAGGCGGCTATTGCTGATGGCAATACGGTGAGTATACCGGCTCAAATATTCAAAAACTGAATTTGCGTTTTTAAATGGAGGTTTTAGATACACCACCCATTCTTTACGATAAAGCTTAGACATGAATTTAGTGAAAGCATCCGGGTGATGCAAATCTTCAATCATTCCTGGAAATTTGATTTCATCTTTTAAATAACTCTGTCGCAGATAAAAGAGAAATTTCCCGCGGAATAACTGTGACAATACCTTGACCGGCAGAAAAAATGATTTTCTCGAAGAAATCCATTTTTTGCCGTTTCCGGACAACCCGCCGCCGGTAACAATATAATGGACGTGAGGATGATCCATCAAATTCTGTCCCCATGTATGCAGGACACCGGTAAAACCAATATTCGCTCCAAGATGTTTTTCATCCCCGGCAAGTTCCCGTAATGCCTCTGCAGAACTTCGAAAGAGAATATTATACAGAATCTTTTGGTTCCTTAGACTTAAAGGATTCAATATATCCGGAATAGTGAAAACAACATGGAAATATTTTATCGGTAAAATATCTCTGTTCCTCTCTTCGAGCCATTTTTCTTTTCTGAGGAACTGGCACTTGGGGCAGTGGCGATTGCGGCATGAATTGTAAGATGTCCTTAATTTGCCGCAGCTCCCGCATTTTTCAGTATGGCCTCCGAGTTCGGCTGTTCTGCATATTTCTACGGCTCTCATAACCCTGTGCTGCTGCCGCGGCATGGAACTGCCGAACTCATGCCGGTAACTGTCTCCGTAGAGGTTAAATATATCCTGCACCTCGATGAGCGGTCTTTTGTTCATACGATGAAAGAGGATCGTATCGATGATGTTAAAGATTCGTTAAAGCATCAAGAGGGCTCGTGATTTTTGCCAGGTCTTTCCTCGTCACATGAAGGTAAACGGTGGTTGTTTTCGGAGAACTGTGGCCAAGCAGAAGCTGTATGTGGTGTATGCCGACTCCATTCTCCAGGAGATGCGTCGCGAAACTGTGCCGGAGGGAATGTACAGAAACTGGTTTGGTTATCCCGGCTTTATTCCTGCAATTTTCGAATACTTTCTGGATTGTTCGTTCGGTAATGTGAGTGCACCCGGCCTGCCCGTTAAACAGCCAGAATGATGGATGATATGTCGACCAGTATTTCCTTAAAATATCAAGAGCAACCCCGGATAAAAGAGTGTACCTGTCTTTTGCCCCTTTGGCCTGTTCAATCCTGATCTGCATTCGCTTGCTATCTATGTCAGTGATCTTCAGCCTTGCAGCCTCGCTCACCCTGAGCCCGGCAGAATAGATAATTGTCAGCAACGCTTTGTGTTTGATATTGTTCGTTGATTTAAGTATCGCCGAGACCTCATTCGTATCGAGTACAATCGGCAATCTTTTTTCTTTCTTCATCCGGGGGATGCTTGTAAATTCCCATTCCCTCTCCATGACGGTTACATAGAGAAACTTTATTGCGCTGTATGCCTGATGAAGAATACTTGATGAACATTTTTTCCCAGTGATGAGGTGATGAAGATAATCTTTGATTTCGGTTTTACCCATTTCTTCAGGCCTTTTGTTGTAGTATTCTGCAAATTTTTCAACCTCCTTCAGATATACTTTCTTTGTCTTCGGGCTGTATCCCTTAATCTCCAGATTTTTCTCCATTTCTTCACGTAGTTTTTCCATTGTTGTCTCCTCTAAATTAATTTTTGGAGACAATTTACCATAAAAAATTTATTTTAAAAAGTATTATATTGGGGAGATAAATATGATTTCTTAAAAACTACCGCGAAGCGGTTTTGTTCAACTGTTTCTTATCAGTCCTTTCAACAAATAAAACCATCACATTTACAGGTAATTATAATTTTTTATATTCTATATTCAGATTAATGTTCAATAGAACCATTTCAGTAAGCCTTCTTCTATCAAATACTTTCTTAAACTGAAAATCTCAAGTCGTTTCCTGCATTACGGTCCATTAGAGCATAAAAATTGGCATCTCCTAAAATATTACCATTCGAAAGATATCAATGCCAAAAATATTTCTCAAAATAAATTTTTTGTCACAGCAGTTGAAGCATAACCAGTAATTAATTTCAAATTTTAATGGCGAATAGTGAAAATAATATTTATAATAAATATTTTTTGTCGTCTAATATTATATGAATGATAGTTATGAAAAGCTGAAAGTTGGCATCAATTTTTTCAATTATATTATCGCAAACTGGAATATTATTTATGATATATGAAACTGGCATTATAACTGGTAATAAAATTTTCAAAGTTATTGATAAAATTTTAGGTATGGGGATTACTCCCTCAGATATTTCGATTGAGAGATTTGTCGAATTATATTCTATACTTCAAGATACAATCGATCTTTACACTAAAAAAGTTGATTCTATGTCCAAAATAGGAAAAAGAAATTATAGTGAATTTTTATTAGATAACTTAAGACTTGATGAATTTGAAGCATCATGGACCGTCCTGAGAGAATTTGAAGATAATGAAAAAATTAAATCTTATAGTGTAGATGAGAGAAATACGGAGTTTATTAAACGGCTTTACAGTGACAGAAAGAGATTCCTCTTTTTCAATTCAAGGGAAAATGCTTTGAAAAAGATGCATAAGGCCTGCCTGATCAATATCAAGGACTATATACATGATAAGGAGTTATAAATGATCCTGCGTATTAGAAATGTATAAATAATATACCAGCAGAAAATTTAAAATGGCGAAGAAGTGGGGAAATTCTATAAATGATGAACATGAACTTGTTCCATGAAAAGAAAAAGATGCTCATTCAAGGTTTATATTTCATGTGGAAGAAAATTCGGTGTGGAATAATTAGCAGGTACAGGAAGAGACAAAATAATGATTCTGAATTGCTCCAGATTTTGAAAAATATTGCTCAAAATCATGAAAAACAGAATGAAGAATTCAGGCAAGAAATCAGAGAATATGCCAAAATGATATCAAGATGGGCCAGTAAAGATAGTAAGGAACAGAAAAAAATATATAATAAAATTATTAAAAAATATTTAAGGGAATAAAATCCATGGATGATGCCGATGAAGTGAAAAAAATGGGCAGGATTTATGATATCACTGACCTGATTTATGAAATCCGTGATGGAAATGAAATTGAATCCCGGGTCAATAATAACGAAAACAGAGAAAATCCTGATACAAATGTTTCTGAATATAACAGGCTTTCTCAACTCCTGGTAGAATATGAAACAAAATCTCTTGACATGGGAAAATGTAACTTTGAATCGATTGTGAATGATTATTTATATTCTCTGAAGAAATATTTTATGGGTATAGATAAAACCGAAACTCCTGGTGAGGATGTTCTGAAGATGATTGAATCATACAATGAACAGTTCAGATCGGCATTCAGCAGGCTCCTTTTTCAGAATCAGCAAAATAAGGATGAAGTCCAGGAACTCGTATCCAGATTGTCTATTTTGGGATATGGCACAAAGGTTGTTCTCGAGATTCCGGACCTGCTGGTAAGCATCCAGGAAAATATTTTATCTTTCACTGACAAAGAGCATTATTTTAAATCAATCATTTATGCAATCCGAAAAGCTCTTTTCCCGGACCAGACTCAATTTTTGGTCAGGGATGTCATGCTTGTGATTCATAGAATCGGGTCATATGCTGTTATGAAAAGGTATATTGATGAAAGGTCTGATATGCTTTTGAAATATTTTTGACAATATATTTTGTAATTCATTCAAATAGGAGGAAAGCAATGAACATCAAATGTTTCAGTCTTTATGCGCTGACTCTATGTTTTATATTTAAGTCGTTATCTTTGATAATCGCAGCGGAGCATCAATCAAATATCAATGGTGTTAATGCAAGAAACATGAAGTCTTCTAAAGATGATCGATCACTTTTAACACCGGATGAGGAAAAAATTTTCGACACTTCAGTGAAAATAATGACTAACGGGACATTGTTTACATCAGATGGTAGAAAATTTAGCGGTAAATCAGCCTATGTATTTTCCGATGGATCTTCGTATATAGGCGATTGGAAAAATGGAAAACGGGATGGAAGCGGATATAGTAAATTCAGAAATGGTGAATTTTCCGGTCATTGGGGAAATGATACATATCATGGCAAAGGGATTATAACGGTTTATACTCAATTCGGAAACAGAGTTTATAATGGTGAATGGCAGTATGGGAAACGCCAGGGGAAGGGGGATTATAGCTCGGAATTCGGTAACAGTTACAGAGGTGAATGGAAAAATAACCTGCCTCATGGATTCGGCACATTCGAGGAAAAATATAATATCGTAAATGGGAGTGGAGTATTCTGCGGGTGGTGGAATGAAGGGGTAAGAAATGGCAAAGGAAAATTTACCCTGCATATGATTGGGAAGGCATATGATGGACAGTGGAGGGAAGGAAAAGCTTACGGGAATTTTAAATTTTATGATAGAGAGGGGAATCTGATGAAAACAGGCCCCCTTGATGGTGAGAATTATTTACAACTCATTGAAAGCTACAGTAATATAAGAAAAGGGTTTGTTGAATTATAGTAGGAGTTTTTCGGGGTAAACTGATTTAACCAGTAGAAGTGAATATGAAGTGAAAGAAAGTAACATGTATTCTTAACGTTAACCGGAAAAATATATGAGAACATTGGGCAGTATGAGTAATCCAATAATGAAAGAAAAGAGACCTCTGGTGAGAGGCTTGAGAAATCAATGCTCCTGGCTGCAGAGATGAAAAAATGGTGCAGATTGGAAAGTGTGAATGATCCGAACTCGGGAATGAACGATATTCCCCATCTCATCATTGATGAAAATGTCATGAATTATCTCATGACAGCAGTACAGTATAACATGATAAAGTTACAAAAGGAAGAATATCCTGCTGGTCAGTTTGAAGGGTACTGTGAATACATTAGATCTTTTTCCAGGGAGGCTGTTTGTGTTCTCAAATCCTATGAAAGATCGCTCCATCTTATGTTCAAGGACCTTGACATGATAGATGCTGCCAGGAAAAAAATTGATAGAGGCCTTCAGACCTATTTTATGCTACTCGGCGATTTCAAGAGGTTTGATGAATATTCAAAAAAAGGTCTTAGGTCTCTTTTCGGGCAAATGAGATCAGTTGAAGAAAGATTTTTTAAGCTTGCGGATGAACGTCTTGCATTCATTGACAGTGAGTTGAAAAAACTCAATAAGAGGGAAATGGAGATGCTTAATAATAAAAAAAAATATAAATTATAAATTATTTTGTTGTCTAACAAATTGAACAAGCTGATTTCTGGGATTCATAAGAGTCCCGGGAGCGTATGAATAACTATCATTATCGGAATTATAAAGGAGCTCACCCAATGACATGAATTTTAATACTCTGATTTACTGATTTCAAATCTGATCCAACAGTTCATGGATCGGGCAGGGAGAACCTGTGCAGATGCAGGCTGTGTTTCACTTAGTTTTGGCTTTTTCTAAAGAGAAAAAGCCGCAGCTCTGAACCGATTGATCTTTGAAAACGGATTTGGAAACAGAAATCAGTTATTGGTATTAAAATCAATATCATCGGAGGTTTCGAATGGTACATTCAATCAGGATCATATCCCGATATGCGGGGACAAGGTCACTTAAACCCCTTTCCTTGGGGAAGGTAAAGAAGGTCAGAATTTCTGCAGAGGGAATTTTACAGAAACAGGTGGTTGTTGATGTCAAAGAAGCAGGGCACTACAATATGGTTCAGGCCGTTGTGGTTTTCAGCGACCGTAACGGGAGGAAATGGAGCAGGACCTTCCACATGACGGAAGGAGAGTATGCGGCCCTCAGTGAGGAAGCGGCATAGGGGGGTAGGGCAAGGGCCTCGTGACAGAGGCCCTTGATGAATTTCAAAAAAACTCTGTTAATGAATCGTCAAAATCAGAAAAAGTGAATATTGATAATGATATATTAATTGAAGGTATTGTTGATATACTCTATTTAAAGTCAAAAATCACACTCGAAAGAAGGCATGAAATATTTTCTTAATACAGAAACAATAACAGACAACACAACTGATATGTTTTTGAAGTTTTTTATCTCTCGTCTGCTATAAGTTATACCCTGTATAATTCTCGGATAAGGTATCCTGTTTTTGACATTATTATCGAATGATGAGTTATCAGGTATTTGCTGAAGTGTGCTTTCCCGTTATATATTTTTTTTAATAATCCGCAGCTGGGATGATCTATGAATAATTTTTGAAATAATAAATTATGAACTGCAATATCAGACTCGCTCATTGGATAATTATTTTTTGTTGAATTGTGATGATAATCATAATGAATGACCTTATCCGTACCGGATAAATATGCTGCTTCACTCATTTCACCGCGCCTTCCGGTATGGATGAAATATTTCCCATCATCCGCCGTGAAAACATGGTCAGTATATCTTCTTCTTTTCCCATAAAATTTCCGGATAAAACAGACGTTCCCTCCCGAATTTAATGTTCCTAAGCCGAATTTCAATGTTTTAGCCTTCCATGACCACTGAAGATCAAATATGGGATTGATATTTGTAGAGATTCTCAGGCTTTCATTGTTGTATGAGAATATTTCAACATGATAGAAGAGCATCGATACAATGCCGTTTTCTTGAATGGCGATCCAGGAGCCATGATTGCCGGGAAGATTTACTTGTATAATCTCTGTCCTCTTGTCCAGGAATTTTATTTCTTTGGCATGGTGCATCTCCGGTAAAAACCTCATTTATAAGTCTTTAAGAAATATGAGTTATTATATGTGCAAGCTTAATTATAATTAATTTTCAAGGATATTTCCTGTATATTTGAGAGGTCAAATTAATAGATTTCATTGTACAATGCATATACTCAAAATCTACGGCCAGGTTTGGCATTGCTTGTCCCAAACCCTGAAAAAAATATTGCAATACAGTCAGAAATATATCCCATCAGTCATGTTTTGGTTTATTAAGGATTTCATTTGCTTTTTCCAGGAACATCCTGAGCTTCTCCGGATTCAGCATGTCATTTCCAAAAAAATTTTCACCAGCGCATTGATCCCTCAACCTTCCTTCCGCATCGATACTGAAATCCCTTGATTCGATAAGATCGATCAATTCAGATAAAACAGGTATCACATTCTCTCCGCTCAATCCTCCTGCAAAGGTAACTCCAAGATTGGTATCAAGATTTTTTATTTCTTTAAATACATTTGCGGAATGTTCGATCTGGAATTCTCTGCCCCTCCCCTTGCTGGGGTCTATGAGTGCGCAGTCAATGGAATCTTTATACTGATGGATTCTTTCAGCAATGTTCCTCTCTGCCATGCTCATGACCTTCATTGCCTTTTCTGATATCTGGAGGATAATTTTCAGTGAAGGGAAAATGTTTTTAATCATGGCCACTTCGGCGATGCCCGGCCAATCGGTGTTCAGTTGCAGCGTAGAACATAGATCTTGTGAATGCAGGTCGGACATCAATATCTTCACCTGTGTGGAAAGGGTGTCTAAATCCTTTGTATTGTAATGCACGACCATCAATGCTCTCCCCTGAATCGTTTCTGCAATTGATGTAATATCGTTGATATCTGGAAAACGGAGATTTCGAGTACTTTTACCTTCCATGGTCTTCCGGGAAACGAGGATTCCCAGGGCTGGAAGATATTGTGAATTCATGGCAATTCCGGCTTTGTCAAATTCCCGGAGAACCCAGGCGGCCTCGTCAATGTCCTTGCCGGCAGTTACACTGATATAATTTTTCATTTTCATAATTCATAGCCACACATTTTAATTACTGGTCTTAGTTTCTCCATAACTGAAGTTTTCATATTTTGGAGAGTCTCATCCGCATTAATTTGGATAACTTTAATCTTACCAAATTGATCGTTGCAGATAAGGTCAATGAGTTTGTCATACTCGCTATCGAGTTTTTTCATAAAGGACCTTGTTTCATATTTATCGCCATTTTTATTTTTAATTCTATTATATGCTGTGTCAAACCTGCATTTCAGGTGGATCAAGATATCGGGAACATCGCTTATGCCCATGAGCTTCAGTGTTTCCCCGCAGGGGACCCCCTGCACTGCCCTGTAGGGGATGTTATCGAGCCAGCATCTCTGGGTTATAAGGATCTTCGATTGTTTTCGTAACTTTTTTACTTTCCCCATATCGAGTCTGTTGCTTAAGGCAAAGAGCAGGCTATCGGTATGCACGTCTCCATAGGGATTCCCATTACCCGATGATTCGAGTACTCTACGGACCCAGTTTTCGGAAGGGAATTTAAGGAATTTGTTTCCATTCAGAATTTTCATGAGAAACTTTGAAATACTCGTTTTTCCTGACCCATCGATCCCTGATACTGATATCCATATATTGTTTTTCATAATGATATATAGCAAAAGTTATTTTGAATATGATTTTCACTGAAGATATTTTGCAATTTTATGCCCTTTTTGTAAACAAGTATGAATTATATCATAATTTTTCATTTGTTAATAGTATAGACGTAAAAAATTTGTGAATTATTAATATAATGAATTATTTTAAAATTTTTATTTGAATTCAATAAGTTTATATACATTAAATTGTTCGGCATGCCCCATTTCTATAGTGGCGTGCCAGGGAAATCTAATACTTTTTAATAATCGAAGGTCCATTATATGAATCGTGCAGTGTCCCCACGCTGTTGCCCATATAATCCCTAACATTATTATTATAAGGATTGATGGAGCAAAGAGAAGACTCACCATATAACGGTCCTGTTCCATTGATAGTTGAAAAGCCGCTGCCGTGTGTTCCTACATAGACATTTTGATTAACCAGATTATTTATTGCCATAGCATACTCCATGTTTTTTAAATTTTTGTTACATATATATTGACGAAAAAAAATAGATGAATTGATATTTTTTTTGTAAAAATTATGTAGGAATCGTCCTGATGAATTTATGGAGGGCATATTTTGAATTTCCTATCTGTAAAGATATCAATGGGTGAAAGAAAAAAGCCTTTAATTTCCGGCATGTCTAAATATAATAATTATTGGCAGAAAATCATCGGTGGTAAAAGACTCCCTGTCTTAAATTATTTACATATTCCTGATCTATACAAGCTTTCAATAATAAATACTCAGATAAATAAAATATGTCAGCTATTTCAAACTAATCCAGAATGTTCCGATATCAGATGAAAATTGAACGATTTTTAAACTGTAACAAGATAATTTTTCGTCATTTATTTCATATGATTTATAAATTTATTCAAAAAAGTTAGTAATAAATGAAAAATATAGGAATCTGAAATTATTTTGTCGTCTAACTATGTGAATAGGCTGATTTCTGGGATTCATAAGAGTCCCGGGAGCGTATGAATAACTATCATTATCGGAATTATAAAGGAGCTCATCCCATGACATAATTTTTAATACTCTGATTAACTGATTTCAAATCTGATCCAATAGTTCATTGATCGGGTAGGGAGAACCTGTGCAGATGCAGGCTGTGTATCACTTAGTTTTGGCTTTTTCTAATGAGAAAAGGCCGCAGCTCTTAACCGATTTGTCTTTGAAAAGGGATTTGGAAACTGAAATCAGTTATAGGTGTTAAAATCAATATCATCGGAGGTTTCGAATGGTACATTCAATCAGGATCATATCCCGCTATGCAGGGACAAGGTCACTTAAGCCCCTTGCCCTGGGGAAGGTAAAGAAGGTCAGGATTTCTGCAGAAGGAATTTTACAGAAACAGGTGGTTGTTGATGTCAAAGAAGCAGGACAGTACAACATGGTCCAGGCTGTTGTGGTTTTCAGCGACCGTAACGGAAGGAAATGGAGCAGGACCTTCCACATGACGGAAGGAGAGTATGCGGCCCTCAGTGAGGCTGCAGCATAAGGGGGGAGGGCAAGGGCCTCATGGTAGAATATATAAAATACTGAATGGTCCAAAATGGCATCCATATTATTTTATTGTAAAAATAGTTTAAGATTGTCTATCATGGAATGGTATACAAAATAGTGACATATCAATATTAATTTTTATTGCAAATAAAATATTTTATTGACAAAAATACAATTTAATATAAAATTTTTTTTTTAATCAAATATGAGAGGTAAATATGTTACCATCAACTCCTACAACACATTGTCGAAAATGCGGAGCTTCGGGTTTGGCATCCTCAGATCCAAAAAATTGCCCAAGATGTAATGCAGATGATAGAAAGAAATGTACTTGTATTTCATATATTGGTGGTCACTCAATAAATTGTCCTCTATCATGGAAAAAAAGTTTATTAAGACAAAGATGCAATTCCCCACTACAATCGAGAAGTGCAATTTTAATTTTCAAATAGGAGGTAGATATAATGAGTTATGGAGAATGTCCAAGATGTGGGGGGCCATCAGATGTTTCTTATGGAAGGAATGGACTTTGTTTTTCATGTAAAAGAAAGTTAATTGAAAAATATGAAAATATAGAGATTATAGAGGTGTATGTTAAAAAACATATTGCCCGGGGCATAAATATATTGGAGATGTATGTATTTGAATAAAAGAAAAATTTTTAAATTATCTTTTTTACCAATAAATAATAAATAGTCCTTTTGTTTTATAAGGACAAAACTATTATATGGAGGATGTAAAAAATGACTGGTTTTGAAATTACTCACTGTAGTCGTTGTAGAAAAACACGGGACATGATATCTATGTCAGCGAAAGTGGTTATCTCCATTCACTATGTGTTGATTGTGGAAAGGATGTAGATTCTAATGCACGTTTTGGTAACCAATCAGGTGAAGCAACAAAAGAATGCACTAAATGTGAAGAAGCAACAAAGCATATAAGATATATTAGTAAAGGAGGATATATTCATTGGTTCTGCTGTTCATGTGGAAAAGATATTGATAGCAATGCATAGGTATAATGATCTAATTAATATAATAGTTTTATTCTGAATTTATAACGATTTTCAGGATCTGTTTTAAGCAATTACTAACGGAGTTTACTGAATATATAAAACTAATAACAACATTACCAGATGAAGTAGTATAAATGTTGTTAATAGCTATGCTCGATTACGATTTTGTGTTGCTATCAAGATTCAGTTTAAGTTTATGAATGAGGAAATTATGCGAAAAATGACCTCGTACGTGATTTTAATCTATTTTATAATAACATATACAAATAATTGCGTGAGGTCAGGCTGTCAAAAACTCGGATGTTCTCTTTAAGTCTTGTCCGGTAAAAGGAATCGTCAATATCCCAAAAAAGCAGTAATACAGGATAGTAATATTATAATAGAGGAGGTACGCAGTTCCGGATGGAGATATTTTACAATAGCAAGCATTTCTTTAGCATTTCTGATGAACCTTTCAGTGAGATTCGGCAACTTCTCGGCTCACTATCCTACTCCACCTTTGGAATCATTATCGACAGCAATGTCCCACTTGACATTCCGCATGATTTATTTCTAGGAGCGGTTTTTATCGAACGGATTGAGGGTGGTGAAGGTTGTAAAAACCTAATAGTGGTGACTCGATTCGTTAGTACACATCAGAGTCTACTTGACAGAAATAGCTTAGTTATTGTCATGGGAGGTGGCGCGGTACTGGATATGATCGGACTGTGCTGTGGACTTATGTTCCGTGGCATCCGCTATGTCTCGGTTCCAACCACGCTGATCGCGATGGCCGACGCGGCATACGGAGGAAAGACCGCAGTCAGCTTCGGTGGCAAGAACCTGATCGGGATGTATCACCACCCGCAAATGGTTTATGTCAATCCACTTTTCCTGCAATCACTTCCCGACGACCATCTGGCGTCAGGAATGGTCGAAATTGCTAAGCTTGGATTTTTTTTCGACGACATCCAGTGTGCCTTGGAGCACGCCAACCCTAGCGCGAAAGATGTGGCGGACCTAGCCATCCTGGCTGCTTCGAGGAAGCTGCAACTTCTGGAACGTGATCCGTTTGAGGACGAGGCTGCGAGCGTGCTGCTTTACGGCCACCCCTTTGGAAACGCCTTCGAGACCTTTTCCCACAGTGCGCATGGACACCACCTGCCGCACGGATTCGCAGTCGCTGCAGGCATATCTTTTTCAGCCTGGCTGTCCGAGCAGGGCTTCGAAGCTGCCGACCGGCACATTCAACAGTTCGAGGCTCTATCGAAATGGATAGACCTCCCAAGAGTGTCAAGGCAGATGACACCCGTTGATTCCCACCTGATGCTGTCCTTGCTTGCGCGCGACAAGTACGTGACCGGTGACTCCATCAGGGTTCCCGCGCTTGGCGGCTGTAGCGGTTACACCACCATCCCGTTGAACAAAATAGCCGCCGAGTACGTAGCTTGGCGATCATGGGTATTGTCCGGCAGCTCTGAAGATGACCAGCGGCCCAGCGACAACTCCGCAAGTGATGAAGAGAGTGGGGGCTATATTGCGGGACGCCCTTCCGACGAAACGGTGGCACCCCTGCATTTCGCTACCGCGGACGGGCCGTTCCTGATTACGACTTCGGGCAAGCGGATCCTCGACTGGTCTGCGAGCCTCAATGCTCCCTTCGGCCATAGCCAGCGTGTCGACACCTCGATGCTGCCACTCAACACGGGAAACTATCCGACCGGATCGCGTGACTCTCTGGTTCGCCGCCTTCATGAGATCTTCCCCTTCATCGGAGGGTTCCAGTTTCGTTCTTCCGGAACCGAGGCTGTTGAGGCAGCCCTGCGATACCTCTTCGCAACACTGGGCCCGTCGCTGCAGACCGTGAGTGTCGAGGGGTGTTACCACGGCTTGACACTCGGTGCTAGGAGTATCATGGGCAGCGGGGAAGCAGGATTTTCTCATACCATCCTTCCCTTCGCCTCGTTGCACCACCCGGAGGAGCTGATCCTGCTGCTGGAGTCGCTGCTACAGTCGGAACCGGTCGCCGTGTGGCTCGAAGCCGTACAGGGGACTACACTGCGCTCCCTACCGGCAAGTTTTCTCGAAGCGCTTCGAAAGCTGCGGGACCGATTCCCGCAACGGTTGGTAGTGGTCTGCGACGATATGCTTGCTTCAATCCGCTGTGGGGATTGGTGTAGCATGCCCGACATGCTCCCCCCCGACCTAGTCATTGCCGGGAAAAGCTGGGCAAACGGCTATCCATTCTCCTTCTTCGGCGTTGCTCCCTGGGTTCGCGGGATGGCAGGGGACATTCTGGGGACCACGAGTTACGGCGGCAATCCGGTAGCCTGCACCAACGCGGTTTATTCCATTGGCCGCATTGAAGAGGCGAACCTGCTTGAACGTATCCGGCGGAGCGATGCAAAGTACGCAGGGGTGCTAAAGGGTGCAGTCAGTCTGAAACCGTCCGTGCTACGTTCGGAATGGCACGGGATGCTGTTCGGTTTCGAGATGGTCGACTCCCGGACGGCACAACTCACTGCACGCTCCGCGGCCAACGCTGGTCTGCTGGTCTCCCAACTCGGAACGGTGATCCGCTGTACCCCACAGCTAGATCTCCCCGAGGACATGCTCGAGTGGGGCCTCGACCAGCTGATGCAGGCGGTGGACGCCAATGCCTGAGCTTGATCGGGAGTTCTGGAGGGCCGTCGTCGACCATCTGGCCAAGCAGCAATGGTCCCTTTGCGAGTGCGGTCTCTGTGGGCTATCATTCCTGTCATCCCCTGTGGCCCAATCCTGCGGGCGGCGGCCCTGCAGCAGCTTTACGACACCGCCGAGCCAGGCGGGTTTCGCACCGCGATTCCCCGATCAGATATGGCAGTTGATCCGCGCCCACTTCGCTGAAGCCGCGTTTGTTCAGCTGAACCGAAGCGATATTGCAAATCCTTCCAGCCGCGCCACCAGATTCGTGGGGGCCGGTTTACAGCTTTTTGAGGACGCCATCGAGAAGAAGGCTCCGGTGCCAGAAGGCGCGCTCTTCGTGCCGCAGCCGGTCATCAGGCTTAACTATTGGGATGCGGTAGGCAGGGTTCAAGGCACCTCGACGTCGTTTTTGAACCTGTGCACGGAAGAGGCCAGAGCGACCACGTCGGATTTTCTACGCCACCTGGACGTTTGGCTGGGCCTCCTGAAGAGGTTGAAGATAAAGAGGAACGACATGAGGATTATCCCGGGCAGGGAACGCTGGCGGGGTGGGCCCTTCGGGGGGCCCTGTATCATTTTCGAGGTCGGAGGGAAGGAGATCGGTGATGCGATCCTCATCGATGAGGGTACTGAGAGCGAACAGGTGCTACTTCCGATTGTCGACTTCAGTTTTGGGCTGGAGCGGATATCGTATGTGGTGAATGCCGGGCTCCCCTATTATGCCTTTCTCGGACCTCTTCCAGAGTCCGCCGACCCGGATAACGTGCGCTCCATCGATCGAATCCGAACCGCCACTCTCATCTGCCTGACAGGGATCACCCCCTTTAGCAAGGGGCATGGCCGCGAACTGCGACGGGCTATGCAAGACCTTGCTGCACAGCCCCCAATCAATCTTTGCACGACGGTACGCCATGCATACCAGTACTGGACTGGTTTTATCACGCCGCAACGTGAGGATTCTGAGGTCTGGAGCATCCTTGAACGGGAATTCACCCGCGCTAGGATACTTCGTATCACCCGTGGTCTTCAAATGAAACACGTGACGGCGTACCTGGATTCGATGGAATCGACCGACGAGGCCTGCCAGAAACTGCTCTCGACTGGCGTCGGGTTCGCGGCGTTGACCAAATCCAGCTGAGTTGCCAAGCGACCTAAAGGCTCATTATCCTAGTATGGCGGGATTGAAGATCCGCCGCAGGAAATACCTCATCAAGGAGTACGAACCTATGGACCTCCAGATCCTGAACCGACCGATGGCCGCGAGCATTGAAATAGTCGAGCGCAAGGGGCGTGGACACCCGGACACTCTCACCGACGGACTAGCCGAAGATCTGTCGGTCCGGTACTGTCTGTACACCCGTGAGCGTTTCGGCCAGATCCTGCATCACAACTTCGACAAGGTCGGGTTGCTGGGAGGACGTTCCATCGCTCGCCTTGGTGATGGCCGGATGCTTGCTCCGATCCGTGTGCTGCTCAACGGGCGGGCCTCCGACAGGTTCGGCTCCGAGGAGATTCCCCTCGAACAATTGCTCAAGGAGTGGAGCGTCGCCTTCCTGAAGCGTGAACTGCCATTGCTGGACGTCACCCGGGACCTTCAATTCCATTACAACGTCAGCACGGCGAATACGGCCGGATATCCTGACATCGACTTCTCACCTCAATCAGAAGCCGATCTGTACCAGACCCACCAAGCTCTGTCCAGCGACACCGCGGCGATCTGCATACAGCACCCCCCCACGCCGGTCGAGGACATGGTCCTTGCAGTAGAGACGCTCCTGACATCCGACGACTACCGCGAAGCTCGCCCGTGGCTCGGGTCCGACATCAAAGTGATGGCGCTTGGTTCCAAAGAGAGCATCAACATCACTGTCTGCGTCCCGCAGATAGCCTCCTATGTCCACGACCTGGACAGCTACCGCGCTAACCTCGAAACCATCAGGGATGATATCCGCGCAGACGTTTTAAAGCTGCTGCCGGACGCTAAGTTGGATATCATGCTCAACACGCTGGACGACTTCGAGAGGGGTTCGCTTTATCTGACGGTAATTGGCTCCTGCATTGAAAGCGGTGATGAAGGCATGGTCGGTCGCGGCAACCGTCCAAGTGGCGTTATTGCGCCCTTGCGGCCGTTTAGTGGTGAGACCGCCTGCGGCAAGAATCCCGCTTTCTTCCCCGGCAAAGTCTATACCGCGGCCGGCAAGGAAATAGCGCGAAGGTTGCATGAGGCGAGCGGGGCACACATTGATGTTTGGCTGGTGTCACAGGAGGGTCGCCTGCTGTCCGACCCTTGGAAGGTGGTCATCTGGCATGACGGTGGCGATCTTGCCGAGAGCACCGTTCGTGAGACGCTGCAGGACGTACTCGGCAATGTAGCCGAGCTGACTGAATCTATGCTCCGCCGTGAGGTGCGCCTGGTGTAGCCCGACGCACCCTCGGCCGTAATAGGGGAAAACTATGACCATATCCTGGCAGGATGTGCCGGTGGAAAGGTACCTGAATTGGGCGCTGACCCTGAGCGAGATCGAGTACTCAAGGTTGGAGGCGGCACTTGCCCTGCTACCATGCAACCTCATCGATGCTCATACCCATGTTTGCCGCTACGGGGATATCCAGACCCTGTCCGGAAGCCTCATGTCTCATGTCGTCTCGACCTTCCCGGTTTTCACATTCGACATGGCAGCAAGAGCTAGGTCAGTCCTTTGGCCGGGGAAGCAGTTCCGCTCAGCCAGAATGGCGCACGCAATCTGCGGTTACCGACATGAAGCCATCAACGACTATCTGCTCCGCGAGCTACCGAAGGGCGACTTGCTGGTATGGTTCGGACTTCCCAGCTCACCTCAGGCAGTAATTCAATCGATGGAGCGGGGAGAGGCAGTGGCTCTGAAGATGTACTTTCACAGCGTCGAGCCTCCTTTGATTAAGGTCCGGGATATTTTCCCGGACCCGATTTTAAAAGTTGCGACACGTCTGGGCATTCCAATCATC
The DNA here is from genome assembly GCA_009885955.1 of Spirochaetia bacterium. Classification (GTDB taxonomy): domain Bacteria; phylum Spirochaetota; class UBA4802; order UBA4802; family UBA5550; genus VFJS01. Next base: position 17,293 of record VFJS01000099.1, read on the forward strand.
CTACATCTGCCGACAGCCCTGCCAGATGAGCTTGGCGAAGTTACGGAGACAGCCCAGCGCCACCCCGGGCTCAACATCATGCTTGCACACCTCGGCGGGCACGGCGGCCAAGGGTGGACGCCCAGGATAAAGGGGGCTTACGCCGAGTTGCGGGACCTTCCGAACGTCTTTATGGATACCGCTTTTATCTGGGACGCAAACCTTATACGTGAGGCCGTGAATGCGCTGGGCTGCGAAAGGTTACTGTTCGGCACTGACGAACCGTTGAGTCTTATCCGCGCTACAGGCTACCACCACGCCAGGCTCGGACCAAGACTTTATGCTCCAGATTACCACTGGACCACCGACGATGACGTCCCATCGACGGTCACTGGCCAGACACCGGTACTATTGCATATTCAGATGGTCGAGGCCATCGTGGAGGCAGTGTCCGGCGACCGGAACGCATTGAAGTCGATTTTCCACGACAATGCTCAACTGTTATTTTCCACCTCGAAACAGCGAGTCGCTCCCATGGCGCCGCAACTGAACGGGCAAGCGCCTATGAATACTGCTGCCACAGCATCTCAATCCGATCTTATCAGCGTGGTGATCCCAACCTACAATCACGCCAAATTCCTCCTCACTGCAGTCGCCAGTGTGCAGGCGCAAAGCTACCGGAACTTCGAGATAATAGTGGTTGACGATGGCTCTACCGATGGAACACTGGAAGTGCTGCGTAAATGCTACCAGGATGAAGTACACTATATCTGGCAACCCAACAGAGGCCTTGCCGCCGCCAGAAATACCGGCCTGCGGGCCTGCAGGGGGCAGTATATCGTATTTCTCGACGCAGACGACAGGTTGCTGCCACATCACTTCGAGGTGAGTCTAAGGGCCATCCGACAATTTCCTGATGTAGCCTTTGTTTGCGGTAATTTGCGGACCTTTGGTTTGTGTGAAGATTTCCAGCACGTGCATGCCTGCGAGCCATCACCGGACCACTACGCGTCACTGCTGCGGGGCTGTTTCATCGTAAACGTCGGGACATGCCTATTCCGCCGAGACACCCTGGTGGAAGTCGGCGGATTTGAAGAAGGATTGTCGGCGTGCGAGGATTGGAACCTTTTTTTGCGAATCGTCCGCCAAAACCAAATGCATTGCCATCACGAAATAGTGATGGAATACCAGCGTAGGCCCGGGCAGATGTCCCAGGAGGGTGGACGCATGTTTGCGAGTGCCTATACCGTGCTGTCTTCTGAGCGTAACCATTTTACTAGAGTCGAAGCGTACCTCTCTGCTTATCGCGTAGGTATTCAAAGTGTGGTGAAATACTACGGAGATGAGGCAGTTGCCGATTTAGGGTCCCTGCTTAAAAGAATGGAGCTTCGCAAAGCCTGGAGCCTGTTTGTAAAACTTGCTCACTGGTACCCGCGGGGCCTCCTGGGACGGCGCTTGGCGGAAAACTTTACGAAGGGCGGGGGTGATCACCTGTGCATGTAGAGTTTACGCTGACTGGTAGCTGTCCAGTGATGTGCACCTATTGTCCACAGTTTGAGTTTATAACCGCCTACTCACGTCAGTCGGTTCAAACGACATCGCTTAATGATTTCTGGAACATGCTATCAAACGTAAGCGTAAAAGTGTGCCACAATAAAATACATTTCGGAAAAATGAGGAGAAGACCCCTCGGATTCGGCTTACAGGAGCTGGATTCAAACCTCCACAAGCTGCTCGGATTAAATGTCCAGGGTAGTGAACGTTGTGGGGGAAGGCAGTACTCGATATTGTCAGGTGAGGCTACAGAAGACGAACGAAAGTGAACCGTGATGTTTCAGGGGATACTTATCAAATGGACGAGAAACCGATTCAAGAAATTCAAGCGAAATTGGTTGAAAGCTGCGAGATTCTTAGCAAGAGAAGCTATCAGAAACTCAAATCATTTTTGCACACTGGGGATACGGTTGGTATCTGAATGAATGTATACGAAGAACAGTATGACGGGAGACTGTCATGTACGGTTCTGTGAGAGCCTTGAAGTGAAATTCTTCCGGGCTACTCGACTTGATCTCATCTTGAAATAATATATAAAAGATGTGACCTGCTTTTGAAAAATGTACCAAATTAAAAGGGGAGAATTTCTTGTAAAATTTAATGAAATGATTTTGGAGATGAATATAAGAAAGAAAAGATTTACTGAGCAGCAGATCCAAAAAAAACTAAAAGAATCTGAAGCAGGACTCAGTACACAACAACCAAGCAGAAAATAGAGGGTGGGAAAAGCCGACCGATTTTTGGATTGGTAAGCCGGGAACAGAAGAAAGAAGCAGTATCCGCAGTTTGGGCTTGCATTATTGAGAGAGATGCCCATATACTGGTTGAGCTATATCGAATTGTTTATATAGCGGCATATCAATATTGAAAGAGGTATGGATCTTAAAGTTGAAATCAAAAATGATATCAACCAGAATCAAATGTGATTCGGCTTATAGGTAGATTTATAAGTCAATAATGTCTCACACCTCCACCAGTACATTATACACCTCCCCGACACTCTGAAAATTTGCCTTCGGTGATTTCCAGGAATTCTTTATAAAGTTCCCGGTATAGTAGGCCATTCCGGCCTTTCTGATATAATCCTTGTTTGAAAATTTTCCTATATCCGGTGATGATAGAATATACTTGATATTCATCTCCCTGCACTGTACTGACAGGTTATAAAAAAATTCCTCCAGGAACAAGGCTGAGTCCATGGGCATTTTTGAAACATTGATAACATCAATGAGCAGGGCATCGGGAACATTCTTTCCTTTTAAAACAAGACATCCGGCGTACCCGATCCATTTAGATCTATTATATATCCTGAAAAATATGCTGTTTTTTTCCTTAATCTGAGAGATGTTTCCTTTGTTGCAGTCGTTTCCTGTAAAGGAGCGGAAAATCAAAAATGGATCATTCGCAGGGTAAATCTGTATTTCATTGTTATTTTTTATAATATGCCCTGTTTGTATCGCTGTCTGGGACAGGAACCTGTCGAAGATGAAAATGTCTTTTAGGAGGCTGTTTATTACATTCATCTCAGCGATTAAGGCCTTTGATGATAAGTTGATTCCTCCTTTCAGCTGTTCCATCCTGAACCTATACATGTGCCTCAGGTCCGAGATTGACGATGCATGTTCAGTAAAAATATTATTTTTCTCCAGCCGGTAAAGCATTTTAATATGTTTCTTTTGTATCTCTGTAAAATATTCAGAGTATAATGTGTTCTCTATATTCAGGACTTCAGGAAGAATTCTCTTTGACATGGAATCCTTGTTCTCCCTATCCCGGAAATTCTTAACATGGAGCCTGTTGAATAAATAGTCCCGGGATATCATGTAGATGATGTCCTGTGTAGATAGTTTTTTGTGGATAGAGAATTCTTTTATCAGTATCCTGGAAATACCGGTATAAACTTTTTCCATGATATCAAATCCGGCAGTGTCAATTTCATCCCTGATATCCATTTCAGATATCTTTTTGCCGAATATGCATTCCAGGTGATATATTATCTGCCCCCTTGATCTTTTGCTGATTACATGGTTAGTCTCCAGGATATTCCGGAAAATGTCATCATACCTTTTTTTTTTACTGTTCCATGAGAAATTCTGGTTGGTTGGGGCTGCATCCTTCGGTCTGGAACCGTTGATAATAAACAGCGTGAAGCCCACAGGCATCTCTGGAATGGAATGGCCCCTTGCCTCGATGCACATTGAAATATACTTTTCACGGGCGATCTTCCCCTTGACATAGCAATAGATCCTCTCCATGTCCTCGGGATTATTAATGTCATAGCCAGGTACAGTTCTATTAATCATCAGATCAAAGGCCATCTCTGAAGCGGAGCCTCTTTCAAGATTTTCCTTGAAGAGGCTGATATCATTCTCATCGGCTAGGAGAAGGGAGTTCAGAATAATATCATTTTCGATAATTGTATCATTGATGAGCAACACGTCCATGAGGCGGTCTTTTTTCGAGGCGCTGGCGATGTTGTTCAGGAGGGAGACAATCCTGAAACATTTGCCGACAGTATAAATGTTCAGCATGGACTCTGTCTTCAGCATAGCACAGTAGGTAATATATTCACTCCCTGCCGCCCTTTCATCGGAATAACAGATATCATGAACCATGGTTATGAGAAATTCAAGGCCCTTTTCATCAAGTCCCGATTTACCGTGCTTTTCGGTGATCCTTTTTTTATGAGCACTCAGATTAATGCTGATGCCCGAGATGAGGGGTGCGCCGGCTGCCGGGCTGGATTTGTAGAGGTGAATGATTCTCTGGAGCAGCCGGTCTGCATTGGTCCTGATCCCGTGGATGATCTCTTCGCTTCTATCATTACCGGATTCGTAGAGATCCATGAGGAAATTCAGGGCAGACTGTATCTGAGATCTGGAGATCCAGAGTATAACTATATTTTTCAATTCATCATGGGCTGTCCTGTACATGTCAATAAAAAATCTGGAGAGTATCTGCCTGGGGACAGAATTAAAGAAATGTTTCTGGATGCTCTCAATTCCCTCATCCATCATTCTTATTCGAAGGACTTCAGCGAATTTCATCCTGGTATCGTCATTGATGCATTTGTGAAAGAGCCTGACCATTCCATCCCATGTGACGACGAGTTTAGGGTCCAGAAGTAGTTTTATAATATCCTTCTGCACATGGAGCCACTCACGGTACCGGAGGCCGGGCTGGTTCATGGGCTCCATTTTTATGAGGACGAGCCTCTCTGCAGCATTGAGATGCTCGGAAACAAATGCGCTCATGTCCCTTGATTCTAAAATATCGAAAAGGAATTCCTTCATGAATCCCATCTGTTCTTCCATCATCGCCGCAAGGTCACCGGAAAGCCGGTACCGGAGCCTGGTTCCTAGGAAGACAGCAATGGTCTTCTGGAGCAGGAGATTGCCTGTCCGGGTCATCAGGGAGAACAACAGCCTGTATGTATGGAACCACACCTCTCTCTGATAATGACAGCCGTCAAGATATTGGGGAATTAATGATGATATTGTTTTTTCCAGAGTGCTAATATCAGCAGGGTCAGTTCTTTTTATTAATTCCTGGATAATCAGTGAGAGCCTGTCATCCCTCAGCTGCCTGGACATCTGGATGAGCCCATGAGTATCCAGTGAGGATAGCTCTTTCTGGTATATCTGCAGTTCATGTACATGGGAATCATCGTCGCACTTATTCATATAATCACGAAATTCCGGAACACGCTTTAACCGCTTTCTAATTATTTCGTCCATTACATTATTACAACACAGGAAATATCACATCAAGGGATTTCCATTAATTATTATGTCTCATGGAAAGTGTAAAGTGAAATTATCTAATTTATAAAATTATTTCCTGAATAATTCCAGGACTTATAACTAATCAGACGAAAGATTTTCTTGTAATGTTAATATTTTTTATTGAGAAGACAAAATCTTGGTAAATTATTTTATATAATTTTTTTCAAAAATATATTAAATTCATAAAATTCTTTCGTCTATTATTATTACAGATACAGAAAATTATTTTGGTATTAACCGGGAGACATTTAAATGGCGGCAACAGATAAAATAAATAAGATATTTGATGATGCAAGTTACATTGAAAAATTCATATCCAGGGAAAAATTGCTCGATTATGAGACAAAAATCGAAACTCCCTTTGAATCGGACGGAGAATATATTGATCACCTGAAAAGCACCTTCATGTTAAGGAGTGTTTCACTTCAAATGGCTTTGGATATGAAGCAGAAGATAACCGGCCTCTATAATGCCGATGCAAGGGAGAAGTTCGATTTCAATGAAAGTCTAGTCCAAAATATAAGACGCCTTATTGAAATAGTGGACGGGAGCTTCAGGAAAAGAATCGAGCTGATGAAAAACAAACATGGAGCGCCGCGGATTCTGAGGCTTGCCGAAAAAATCAACCTTTCATGGACCCACCTGGGCATTTTGCATTATTACATCCTGCTTTATGGAGACTGCATATTCTCTGAAAGATTCAATCTTATCAGGAATCAAGAGCTGAAAAATGTCGCTTTGTTCCTTGAACTTGATCTTGAGGATATAATGGAATTTATAAACAGTGAAAGTCCTCTTATAAAGCACGGATTACTGGAGCTGGAATCATCTAAATCGTCTTTGCGAAGGGGCATATTTGAACGTGAGATTAACATGCGTGAAGAGGTCATCATGCCTCTCATGGGGCTCCCGGTTACCGAAGAAATGCTGATAAAAATTGACGGGACTGTTGTTGCGGAAATATTAAAGGAGGAGCCCGGTGCAATCCGGATTCAGCCACAGAAAATGTATTTGCCCAAAAGTGATTTCAAAACTGAATCATATAACGATACCAATGGGTGTGATGATATCGGGGATATAAATAACGGGGAATATGATTCCACTGTTGGGGATGATGATGTGCCCGATGAAAACGATTTTGATCTGGGCGATTTTTTAAAGAAGGACAAGGAGACGGAGTCAGGGCCATTAAGAGATGAGATATTATTGGATGATGAAGACTCTTTGTCTCCATATGCTTCAGACCTTCAATATATCGAAGACATGCTCATGTGTCTTCTGAACACTTTAATGTTTAAGAAAATCATGGTCAGCGACAGTTTATTAAGTCTTGATTTTGATGATGAAAGGTCACGGGAGGTGAAGCTGCGCGAGCTGAGGGCAAAGGAAAAAGCGCTGGGAAATATCATAGACGCCAGGATGGCGAAAACAAGACTGAAATCCGACTGGCTCCCCAGGCTTGAAAGGCTCTGTGACAGCAGGCGGTATGACTACTTTGAAAAGAACATCATTCTCATGCTCATAGGGTCGAGGAATTCCACAGAATTCAGAAAACAGGATTTTAATGACTTCAATATCGGAGAAATCATTACCGCATTGAGCAGTGGTTTCAGATACGAGATTGAAAACAGGAAGTATTTTTACAAGAACGCCAGACTTGTCCGTGACGGCATAATAACCATCCAGGATTTCGATGACATAAAGAGGGCCGGCGTGGAGATAGACAGAAGGATGATGGATTATCTCCTGGGCATCGACACTGAGATTAATGAATTCATTGAAGGGAGTCATCTCTACACCCCGAATGTGAAACTGGGCCAGGTAATTCTTCCCGATGCGCAGAAGGAGATCATAATGAAGCATGTGGAAAATTTTCACAAGTTTCAAAATGCCAAAAAGAAGCTGGGTTTCAATGAGATAATATCCTACGGCAGCTCCATGGTGATGCTGTTTTACGGGCCCTCAGGAACCGGGAAGACCATGCTGGCAAACGCCATTGCCAATCACCTGGGCAAGAAGATCCTTCTGGTGAACTTTCCTTCTCTGGGGGGCATGGTTTCGGACCTGGTGATCAAGTATATCTTCAGGGAGGCCAAGGTCAACAATGCCATCCTTTTTTTTGATGAATGCGAGGAGATTTTCAAGTCACGGGGGATGGGGAACTCAGCGATGACCCTGCTCCTTTCGGAATTTGAAAAACTCGACGGGCTCATCATCCTGGCTACCAACATGCCGCAGGTTATGGATGAAGCGATGCAGAGGAGGATCACCATGTCCTTTGAATTCAGGAAGCCCGATCACCAGATGAGAAAGAAGATATGGCATATTCACCTGAACTCAAAGGTGAAGTTATCCGATGATGTAGACCTGAACAGGATCGCCTATGATTATGAACTCTCAGGGGGACTGATAAAAAATGCAGTCCTGACAGCCCTCTCCAATTCCGTCTCACGCAGCGGTGATCCCATTATCATAAACCAGGGGGACCTGGAAGATGGTGCAAGGAAACAGCTAAAAAGGTTCTTCCAGTCAAACGAGCTGGAAAAAAAAATAATCCCCTCCGTCGGGCTCCAGGGTCTTGTTCTTGAGGAGGGTATTAAAAACAGGCTCGTTGAGATCATCCAGTATGAAAAATCGAAGAATGTCCTTTTCGGCCAGTGGGGGTTCGACGATGATGAATATCAGTACAGGAGCGGCACATCCATCCTTATGCATGGGATGCCGGGCACCGGCAAAACTCTCGCGGCAGAATGCATGGCATATGAACTGGGAAGGCCCGTGCGTCTGGTGAATGCGGCACAGGTTGTATCCAAGTGGGTGGGGGATACGGCAAAGAATATGGAGTCCATTTTTAATGATGCAGCAGACACGGAGAGCATCCTCCTTTTTGACGAGGCCGATGCTCTCTTCGCCGGAAGGACTGCCGTTGAATCATCAAATGACAGGTATGCCAATGCCGATGTAAACATACTCCTTCAGGGGATTGAAAGGTACAAAGGGATGGTTATTCTTACCACGAATCTCATCGGCAATATTGATGAGGCTTTTTTCAGGCGGTTAAAATACAACATTGAATTCACCATGCCGGATGAAAGTTTGCGGGAGCTTTTATGGAAAAGGCTCCTCCCGGACAGGCTGCCGTTGGAGGAGGGGATTGATTTCAGGTCGCTGGCCAGGGACTTTAAGCTGACCGGAGGGAATATCAAGAATGCGATCTTCAGGGCATCCATAAAGGCATCCCAGCGTACGGCAAAGTACAGGGTTGTAAAGGAGAAGGACCTGAGGATATCAGCGAGCGAAGAGTTGAGTCATATGGCGTTAAAAAAAATTGGATTTTAACGGTAAGGTTATGAATTATGGTAGATTTATTTTATAGAGGGATTAAACCATAACCTTGTTCCATACTATGAATAGACGAAAAGGGAGCATGCCATGAAAAAGAAACGGCCAAAAGAAGAGCACCTGGAATACTGGGTATATAAATTCAGGCAGGAATTGGATGAAATTGTTTTACTGAATTTTGAGGCGCTGTATAAAGCGGAAAATGATTCTGATTATAAGCAGGTGTGGGACAAAATAAAACTATCCATTCATGTGAGGCACGGGCTGACTGGAATCGATCCTGAAGAGGATCATTTTGAGAATGATATAGACTCTGCAGTTCATAGGGAATATAATTTTAAAAGAAAAAAAATCATATCTATTTCAGGTTTATTGGAATCACTTGCTGATGATTTCGATTTTTACCTGAAGAATGATCGGACTTTTCGTTTCGTAAAAAAGTACAGAATACTGCCGGCCCAGGACCAGCTCCAGTGGGAGCTTTTTGAAACCGAATCATTGAAAGAATATAAAAAAATGATGGAAGCCAAGGAAGCTGAAAGGACAAAAAAAACTCGAAAGTTGTTCCATGGATTTTATCAGTCAAGGATTGAAATGGATGATGTCCCACAGGAACTTTTGAAAGAAATTGGAGGAATTGACCCGACTGATAAAAAATGATTAGATGTAGTAGGCCCTGTTTAAATATCTATTTCCTTCCGACAATCGCCAGGATAAATAATTGATACCCTGATTTGTCTCTCCATATTGTTATACTTATTCTGAAATAAAAATCCAATCAACGATATGTTGTGATAATTACTAGCATAATTGAGAATAGCAATTCAAAAAAATTATTTAATTCTATTTTTTTTCTCGTCTAAGTTTATAATGAAGGTTATTACCACTTTGCAAGGTGTCGGATTAAACCGGCAGGAATTGCATGTTTAATGTTTTTCATAATGCTATACCGGAGGTTATAAAATGCAAATATCAAAATCGAAAGTTGCAGCTATTTCAGTATCGTTTTTAATAATAATTGCCGGATACACCGGTTGTAATGAATACAAAGAATATAAAAACAAGACACAGCCTAAAATTGAGATTTACTCAGAGGGCTGTAAAAAAATGTTTAAGACAGCAGTTTATAAAATGGACAGGGATGGAAGTATCGCAAGAAAGTCATTTGCCAGGGAGTGTGGAAAGTTTGTGAATGATCATGGAAAGGAGTTGTGGAATAAATACTTCGCTGCATACGGTAAAATATAATCATAAAGTGATTTTTCTGGGGTCAGGGAGGGCTTCTGTCAGGAGGCCCTCCCGCTGATCTTATAAGTCACTTCCCAGATGAGGCCAGTTTACTGGGCCTCGGGTATGTGATATGTGCGGCTGTACCTCCTTACGTAATGTTAAGCAGGAAGAAAAATGAGGAAACCGTATTTCACTAATAACAACAAGGTCAAGTTTATAACATTTACTTATTAATGTTGGAGCTATAATTTGATGAATAATTTATTTTTAATAATAATAATTTTAAATTGTCTTGTATCAATACTCAATTGGATAAATTTAAAAAATAGAGATAATATGATCAGAATATATGAGGATATAGTACAAGAACTAATGGAAACAATCAAAACGTATGATTCTAACAGAGAAAATTTAATCAGAGAATGTCAGGATATTTTACGAGAGTTACGAGAGCTAATGGAAACAATCGATAAGTATAAGTCTAACAGATAATGCCCAGATTAATCTGATTTTATTAATTATTCGTAACTACTCAGCTCTTCAGCTTTGAAAATCCAAATATATCTGTCTACCGATCATGATCTGATAAATAGATTCAATAACATTTAAGCCCTGTTTTCTGACAGTCG
>VFJS01000032.1 GCA_009885955.1 Spirochaetia bacterium
AATGTTAAAAACAATAACGAGAATATTCAAGCCTTTTTTTGTTGAGATAAGAAAAAGTAAATTGCGATTAATCAAAAGTTCAGGGCTATTACCGATTTATAATTTCATTCTTAAAAGTCCATTAAAGGAAATAATCGATGATGAATTTTACGATAAGAGAAATCAAAAATTAATTCAATACCTGGCTTCAGAGTTTCTGATGTCGATATTTCTCAAACTGATAGATGGAAGTATACGATTGTATCATTTCAGACATAAAGTAAATGATGAGATGTTTTCAACATTGTTCAAAACAGGGAAGGTTCCTCATTTTACGACATTGAAATATTTTCTCAAAAGGAATATTTCACATGCACATGTATCGCTTGAACGGATACTGTTTAGATATTCAATCTGGGCTCTGAAACAGGAAATACAAAGCAAATCTTTGAAAACCATAACAATTGATGTTGACGCAACAGCATCGACTATTTACGGGAAACAAGAAGGGGCTGAAAAGGGATATAACCCTGAGAAAAGAAATGCGAAATGTTACCAGTTACAGGTATGGTCAGTTCGTGAAACGAAGACACTGCTGAAAGTCGAATTGCGTAAAGGCTCAGTCCATTGTTCAAATGGATTTCTTTCGGACCTAAAATTACTTATCCCTGAGCTGAAAAAACTGGGAGTCAGGATTAGGCTTGTCGCTGATTCAGGTTATGAAAATTACGAGGTGTTTGATTACCTCGAAGGGATGGGTGTTGGTTTTATTGTTGCTCAGAAGCAGCGGAAAAAGGTAAAAAATGCCGGGAAATGGGCTAAAAACAGGCGTAAAAGCCGTAAGTTTGATTGTACCCTGAAAGAAAGAATGCTTGAAACTAAAAACGGAAAGTATCGGCAGATTTTTGTACAGGTCGATAGGGTGTACGATGAAGACGGCCAGTTGTACATCCTTGATTTCGCATCTGATGAGTTTACGAATGCCTTTGCCACCAACATGGCATTAACATCAGAAAACATATATGGATTATATCGAGAACATGCACAGGTTGAAACCATTATAGGTGAATTGAAATCAGGTTTCGGTTCTGTAAAAAGCCATTGCAAACTGTTCGATGTAAATCAGTCATTGACGCAACTGTGCGGGATTGCGTACAATATAAAGACACTGTATGGCTCGCAGATTTTAAAATATGATGAAAAAATCCCAGACATTGAAACACTTCGTGATGAAGAACTGCATATACCTGGTTATTTTGTGAATCACAGTGGCAAAAAAATATTCAATACGGCAGGATCATCATTCAAAAGATTTAATATGGTGTTCAATAGGGTAAATGATTTTCAATCTATTGGCCGGGGATAGATTTTTTTGATATTATGATAGCACTGAATGAATTGCGGGGGAAAAATGCCGCATGGCATAAAAAACATGTGAATGCTTATCGAAGAATATTCATATATGATAATAAATTGAGTTCTTCTAAACATTGTATTTTAATATTCGGATTGTTCACTGGTTAGAGTCATCCCTCTCCTGCCAGGAGAGGGACTGAGGGTGAGGTCAAATGGGTTATAATGTCTCAAAAGGTATTCTAAATCTGAGTAGTACCCTCCCAGGGCGGAAACGCCTGTAAGTGAAAAAAAGCCTATGAAAGGAGTTGAATAAGGATTCCCGTAAGACGCGTCAGATATGGATTTTTCCTCTTTTTTTATATCCCCCTTTGCTTCTTTTCTGTCAGTACCGGCCCCGATCCTGTTTGATAATTTGGTTACAAAATCCGAGACGGCCTCGGAAAGGCTGTCCTGGTCGGGCGCAGTCCCCTTTTCGCTGAATTCGGCTACCCCTTTTTCCACGTCGACAATCCTTCCGGTGATGATTATTTTGCTCCCCAGCTTCATAACGCTCCCCACCAGCATTTTATTGGCATTCATGATCCTGCCGACCTCAACGGCGCATGATATATCCGTGCATCCTGTCTTCTGAAGGCCCTGTTCATTCAATATCTGGTTCATCTGTGCCCTTTCAATTACCGTGTATTTTCCTGTATTGATAATTTCATTTCGAATCAGCTCGGAAATCTTTGCCGCGTCCGATACGGATATATCCTTGGGCTCAAGGTCCATTATGGCTATGCGCATCTTTTCCGCCGAATATCCCCGGAAAGCGAAAATCAGCAGTATCAATGATATCAGAATCATGTTATTTTTTTTCATGACAGCCCCTTTTTATCTTAATAAATAATTTTTGTATTCATTTAAACTTTGAAGAGTTGGGAGATGGGGAGATAAAAAAATGTGATATGGAGATACGATAATAATTATATTTTTCTTTATCCCCCTTGTCTCTTCCTATCCCCATATCTCCTTTTACATTTATTTGCGGGTAGAAGTAAGGAGATATATTTAGGGGATACTGGAAGGAAAAAAATCCAAGAAATAGATCTATTCTTCTTTGTTTCAGGAATGAATTTACAATATTGAATAATTCGAAAATTTTAAAGTGTTTTAATTTGCAGAGAGAGAGAGAGAGAGAGAGAGAGAGAGAGAGAGAGATTTAACTGTACAAAAAAATTACAAATGTATAAAAATATCCCCTTCACAAAAATCCCCAATAATCCTCTTTTTTATCCGCCCTTATTGGAAAATATTAACTCTTAATAACATTATCCAATGAGTATTATTGCATATTTACATTTTTTGTCAAATACAAAATAAAAAAATCTTCCTTTATAAACCAAGTTTTTTTATCACATCTTCATGTTTATGCCATTTTTTAGTGCTCTGTTCCGCTTTTACCGCATCAATATAATCTTCATAGTCTTCCTGAATTTCTTTCAACTTCTGATATTCCTTATAATCGATAATTACTGCAACAGGTTTTTTACCCTGCCTGATAATTTGAGTTTCAATCATTATATGCCACCTGCCTGTGTTTGATTGCGGATATTTTTATGACATTCTCTTCAACCTTGAAAATTATCCTGTAATTGCCGACCCTGATTCTCACCCTCTCTCCTTGTTTCCCTTTTAAATACTTGACGTCATAACTTGCAGAAGGATCGCCGGCATATTGCTGAATTTTATCTACGATTTTTTGAGCTGTTTTTTTTATCACCTTTCATGATTCTGCCAAGATGTTTCAAAGCCTGATCGGAATAATAAATTATCACCCAAATAGCCTTTTAATTAAAATAAAACGAATACTTATATATAAAATTTTTCAAAAAGCTTTTTGTCAAGAATTAAATACTTTGAATTTATAAAGCATCTGTTAATCTTGAATTCAGGTTCACAGATGTATTTATCCTGAAAAAAAATAACTTGCCAAAAATGAGGCCGAAATAAACTATTGACATTTATATGAATTTTCAGGCAATTAATCAGCCATGAATAAAAAAAATCTTGCGGACATTAATATAATAAACACTGATAAAATTAAACAAATAATCCGTGAATATCCGTGTGAATCCGTGAGCAAATTTTTATCATTGAATAATTACATCTTTCAGGAAACAATAAAAAATGGATCTCAGCCACATTAGAAATTTTTCAATCATAGCGCATATCGATCACGGCAAATCGACCCTGGCAGACAGGATCATCGGAAAGTGCCAGGTTGTCAGCGCCAGGGACCAGAAGGACCAGATGCTCGATACCATGGACATTGAGCGCGAAAGGGGAATCACCATAAAGTCCAACGCCATCACCCTGAACTACACGTCGAAAAGCGGAAAAAAATATATCTATAACCTCATTGATACCCCGGGGCACGTTGACTTCACCTATGAGGTATCACGTGCGCTGTCGTCATGCGACGGCGTACTCCTTGTCGTTGACGCAACGCAGGGCGTCGAGGCCCAGACCATCGCGAACCTCTACCTGGCCATGGAAAACAACCTGGAGATACTTCCCGTCATAAATAAAATTGACATGCAGAGCGCCGATATCCAGCGGACCAAGGACGGCATTGAAAAGATCCTGGGACTCGATTCGGACCTTGCGGTGCTCACCTCGGCAAAGGAGGGCACCGGCATCGATGAGCTCCTGGAAAAGATCATCGAGATCATCCCCCCCCCGAAAGGAGAAATCGACAAACCGCTGAAGGCGCTGATTTTCGACTCATTTTTCGACCAGTACATGGGGGCCATCATCAAGGTAAGGATCTTCGACGGCACGGTGAAAAAAAACGACCAGATAAAATTCTTCTCCACGGGAAAAGAATATACCGTTGGTGAAACGGGGATATTCAAAATAAAAATGGAGAAGTGCGATTCCCTGAACCCCGGTGACGTTGGCTATATCATCGCCGGGATAAAATCGGTCACCGACACAAAAATCGGCGACACCGTGACCAATGCCGTCAACCCCGCCCCGACCGCCCTCAAGGGATTCAAGGAGGTGAAGCCCATGGTCTTCTCCGGGCTCTACCCGGTCTACAGCGATGATTACGAGAATTTAAAAGACGCCCTGTACAAACTCAGGATGAACGACGCGTCGCTCATCTTTGAGCCGGAAAATTCCTATGCGCTGGGCTTCGGCTTCAGGTGCGGATACCTGGGTCTGCTGCACATGGAGATAGTTCAGGAGAGGCTCGAGAGGGAATTCAACCTGTCTCTTGTCACCACCTCGCCGAGCGTTGAATACCATGTTCAGCTCATTGCCGGAGGCAACAACCTCATCATCGACAACCCGGTCAACCTGCCCGACCCGGTGAGAATCGAATACATCCTGGAACCCTATGTAAAGGCCTCCATTGTAACGCCGTCGGAATATATCGGCAACATAAACTCCCTCATCACGGAATGCAGGGGGATACATGACCACATGGAATATATTGACCCCATGAGGGTACAGCTCTCATACCAGCTCCCCCTGGCCGAGATCGTTTTCAACTTCTACGACAAGCTGAAATCGTCGACACGGGGCTACGCGTCCTTTGACTACGAGATCATCGATTACCGGATCGGGAAGATGGTGAAGGTGGACATCCTGGTAAACAGCGAACCCGTGGATGCCCTTTCATTCATCGTGCACCAGGATAAGGCATACCAGCGCGGCAAGGATATCATCAAGAAACTCAGGGACATCATCCCCAAGCACCAGTTTAAAATCCCCCTGCAGGCGGCTGTTGGGGCAAAGATAATCGCCCGCGAAACCATTACGGCCCTTCGGAAAGACGTCACATCCAAGTGCTATGGCGGAGACATCTCGAGAAAAAGAAAACTTTTAGAGAAGCAGAAGGCCGGGAAGAAGAGGATGAAGATGGTGGGCTCAGTGGAGCTTCCCCAGGAGGCATTCCTCACAATATTGAAAGTGGAGTAATCCCGCCCCATGGCACCTGCCGGACCGGACATCATAAATCTCTCCCTTCAATTTGCAAGGGAGCGGATGAAAAAATTTCATTCAAGCCACGGATGGGATCATGTGGAGAGGGTGATGATGCTCACCGGCATCCTTCTCGAATCGGAAAAAAACGCGAACCCCTTCATCGTAAAAACTTCGGCCATCCTCCATGACATCGCCCGGGAGGATGAGAACAGCGCTTCAGGCGACGTATGCCATGCTGAGCTCGGAAGCAAACTGGCCTATGATTTCCTTCTGGAAAAGGGGCTCGATAATGAGAGGGCCTCACACATATCCCGATGCATCCTCACCCACCGGTACCGGAAGGACAACCCCCCGACGACAATAGAAGCCATGATACTCTTCGATGCCGATAAGCTCGACTCCATAGGAGCAGTGGGAATCGGCAGGGCCTTCCTCTTTTCCGGGGAGATAGGCGCCAGGCTCCATAATACCGATGTTGATGTGACTAAGACCCATGCATATACAAGCGAAGACTCGGCATACCGCGAGTACATGTTCAAGCTGCGCCATATAAAGGACCGCATGCTCACAACCAGGGGCAGGGAGCTTGCCATGGAGCGGCACGGGTTCATGGAAATTTTTTTCCAGAAGCTTGATGAGGAAACACGGGGAAAAAGATAAGCTTTTTTTTCAAGGAAACTGCGCGAATAAATGAGAAAAACAGACCCCGGAAATCATTAAAAACAGAAAGTATTTCATGAGACCCCCTTCACAGGCACTATTCATTTATTATTCATAGTTTAAATTTATTATATGCGGACTTCTAAAACTATCATTTTGATGTCCCCATTGTGGGCATATAATTAAGGTAAAAACTGCCTTTTATCTTATTATAATTATGGAAAAAGCAGTTCTTGGAAGTGCCCATAATAAAAAGGAATAATATTTTTATCAATCTTAGGTACTTGTACTTATTGACAATTTAAAACAATTGTATATTTAATTCATAAAGCTTTAAATTGGAGAAATGAATATTTCAGTTGAATGAAATCGGGTATGATAAACATGCATTGTTGTAAAATAAAAATTTATTGTTTCATTATATTTTCAATCAGCCTTTTCCCTGGATGCGGCGATGGCAAATCGGGTTCCATGGAATCAGGGAGAAAAAATGAATCAATGCTCACCGGCGAGCTGAAAATAGGGCTCATCCCGGAGCAAAATATATTGGTTCAGAAAAAAAGATATAAGCCGCTTGGTGATTATATTGAAAAAAAAACAGGGTTGAAGATTAATTTCATTATCCTCCCCCGGTATGGAAATATCATAGACAACTTCAGCAATCTCAAGCTTGACGGCGCCTTCTGGGGCAGCTTTACCGGAGCCATAGCAATAAAAAGACTCAGCATTGAGCATTTAGTCAGGCCGGTAAATCCCGATGGCACTTCCACCTACAAGGGGTATATTTTTGTCCGTAAGGACAGCAATATAAAGAGCATCAGTGACATGAGGAATAAGACGATCGCCTTTGTAGACAGGGCGACCACGGCAGGGTATATGTATCCCATAGCCTATTTCAAGGACAATGGCATAGAAAATTTTAAAAGCTTTTTCAAGGAGTATTATTTTACCGGAAGCCATGACGCGGTAATTCATGCCATTTTAAAGGGTGAGGCCGATATCGGCTGCGTGAAAAATACTATCTATGACATGCTGGCCAGAAAGGAAAGCAGGATCAAAGGGGAGCTTTTAGTACTTGCGGAATCTTCCGATGTACCTTCAAACGGCCTTGGATTGAGGAAGGATATTGATGTCATGATAAAAAACAGGTTAAAAAATCTGCTGCTGCAGATGGACAGGGAGCCTGACGGCATTCAAGTCCTCAAGGAATTCAGGGATATAAAATTCATCGAAAACAACGAGAATGATTACAAACCGGTTTTCGAAATGGCTGCAAAGGCGGATATCGACCTTGCAAATTATGAATATGTAAATAAATGAATCAGTTGAATTCTTTATGAAGCGGAAAATTGTCATCTTTCTTACTATAATCTTTGGCCTCTTCACAGCCGGAATTGCCTTGACATTTCTGTTTATAACAGATGTAACCGGCGACCTGAATCGAATTATTAAGCTTCATCAGATAGAACAGTTCAGGCGGACCTTGTGGATCAATATACAATCTGTCCAGGGCGACCTGTATAAAATAAAACCATCCCATACACAGAGCATCGACGCAATCGTCAGCAACATGGAATCCCTTGAAAATGCGTCGGGCAGATGCACATCCTGCCACCATTCCACCGGTATACATACCAGGATTATGAAAATCCAGGAGCTCATAAAGGATTACAATGACCATTTAAGCTTTTATATAACCATGAGCGCAAATGAAATGAGGGTCATTAAGCTGAAAATAGAGTCCTCAGAAATCGGGGAGAGTATTTTAAAGGAGATTCAGGACATGTCTTATCTGGGGAGTAAGAACCTGGATATGACCACAGAAAAAACTTCAATAAATTTTCAGATAATTATAAAAATTCTTCTCGTAACATTAATGGGAACACTCATCATCGCCACATTTTTTGCCGTGAGACTTACAACATCGATCATCAATCCCATCAATACGCTTCTCGATGCGACAAGAACTATCTCATCCGGCAGATTGGGTTGTACCGTGGATCACAATTTCAAGACGGAATTTGGAGAGCTGGCAGATAATTTTAACATTATGAGCCTTGGACTGAAAAAAAACTATGACGATATCACGAGGGAAATTGCAGAACATAAAGAGACCGGGAGGAAGCTTCGGGAAAGCGAGGAGAGGTACGCCCTGGCCGCCCGGGCAGCGAATGACGGATTGTGGGACTGGAACCTCAAGACAAACATGATATATTATTCGCCGAGATGGAAATCCATTCTCGGATTCAGTGAAGATGAGATCGGGGACAGCCCGGAGGAATGGCTGAAGAGGATTCATCCCGATGATATTTTTCTCATGGAGAAGGAGATATCCAGCTGGAAAGAAAGCGGCAGCGAGCAGTTTCAAAAGGAATACCGGATAATTCACAAGGACGGTTTATACCGCTGGGTTCTCACAAGGGGGATTGCCGTCAGCGATGAAACCAATGCCCCCTGCCGGATGATCGGATCTCAATCGGATATAACCGAAAGGAAAAAGGCCGATGACAGGCTTATCTATGATGCCTTTCATGACCTACTTACCAATCTGCCGAACAGGGCTCTCTTCTTCAATTATCTTGAAATGGCTGCCAAAAAGATATCAAGGGAAGGGAGCAGCAAAATGCTTGCTGTGCTGTTCCTGGATATTGACAGGTTTAAAGTAATCAATGATACCATCGGGCACATGGCAGGAGATAAGCTCCTCGTGTCGGTGAGCAGGAGATTGAAAGAGAGCCTCAGGCCCGGCGATATGGTAGCCCGGTTCGGCGGAGATGAATTCGCCGTGATACTCGAGGATATATCCGGCTACGATGATGTCATCAATCTCCTGGACAGGATCCGTGAGAAGCTTTCCTTTCCTTATTTCATCGACGATGACATCAAGGAAAACAAGATATTCAATTCTGTGAGCATCGGGGTCTGTTTCAGCGACTGCGGCTTTGCCAAACCTGAAGAGCTCCTGAGAAATGCCGATATCGCCATGTATCATGCGAAATCGGCAGGAAAGGATTGTTATAAAATATTCAGCAGTGACATGTATCAGCATGTAATCACCTCCATGCAGCTTGAAAGGGACATCAAAAACGCCCTGGAAAACAGGGAATTTGTTATCCATTACCAGCCCGTGATATCGGTGAAAACGGGATCCATTATCGGATTTGAAGCACTTGTCCGGTGGCAGCATCAGGTACACGGGCTGATGATGCCCGGTGAATTCATTCATATCGCCGAAGAGACAGGGCTTATCATTGAACTCGGGAAATGGGTCCTGGTTGAGGCATGCTGGCAGATTAAAACATGGCAGGATAAATATCCAGGCACAGAAGAACTGACAATGAGCGTTAACATTTCAGGAAAACAGTGCAATGAAGATCTTGTTGATCTCGTTAAAAAAACGTTAAAAGAAACCGGGATAAACCCACGTACTCTTAAACTGGAAATAACGGAAACCATCCTGATGCAGAACGCCGATCATATCGAGCCATTACTCGGAAATTTAAAAAGGCTCAACGTTGAGCTGCAGATAGATGATTTCGGTACGGGGTATTCATCACTCAGTTATCTGCACAACTATCCCATAGACGCGCTGAAAATAGACAAGGAATTCATCAGTCAGATGAATCATAAAAGAGATGAGAAAATTGCAATAGTGAATGCCATCGCTTCCCTTGCCAAAAATCTCAACATGTATGTAATTGCCGAGGGGGTGGAAAACGAAGAACAGGCAGTGAAACTCTGCAGCCTCTATTGTGACCATATGCAGGGATTCCTGATCTCAAAGCCATTAACTCTTCAGGAAGTGGAAAATTTTCTGGCTGAAAACAGGTTATTCCTCTTTCTCAAAACCCCTGCGTAATTGAAATTTATTTCTCTCTGACAGCGCGCCCTTCTGTTCCTGCGGCGCGTGCGTTTAATCTGAATTCTATCCGGTATGCGGTGCCGCCGTTTTCCGTTATGTCCAGTTCGCCTTTCAATCGAACAGCAGGATGCTGTGTATGCCGAAGCGCGAAAGGATGTCACAAAAGGCTTCGGCTACATCCGCTTGACCTCACCCCCGTCCCCTCTCCTGGCAGGAGAGGGGTGTGTGACAAAATAATTTTTCTTTTTCTCTTTGAGCGAGCCACGAGGGCGAGCGAAATGCCGCCGAGGACGGGCAGGAGGCCCATCCGCAGGCGAAAACAAATAAATTCATACTAATAAAAAAGTCAGCACTCCGCAGGAGCACGCGGGGGATGCAAGGGGGTGGACCGTGCAGCCACCCCCTTGCACGTCCCAGTCCCGGCTCCCGGGGCATCCCCTTGCGGGAGCAATCCCGTACATCTCTTTCAGGAACCCTGGAAGCGGATTTTCTGTAAAATAGTAATTGCTTTTTTTCATGAATCATTTGCATGTTCTCATGTGATGCAAGAGGACGTGTACCATGGCCTGGGATAGTAAAATAAAAATATTCAACCTACCCCTCTTCTCCTTCGGGGCACAACCCAGGGGCATCATTGCCATAGGCTGGATTTCAGGGGGGATAATTGCCATCGGCCAGTTCGGTTACGGGGTAATAACCATTGCGCAATTCGGCATCGGCATCATCTCCCTGACCCAGATGGGTGCAGGATTTATTGTCATCGGCCAGATGGCCATCGGATTAATCTTCGCCTTCGGGCAGTTGGCCCTGGGATTCTTTTCCATCGGAGGCGGAGGTTTCGGCTACTACGGCATGGCATTTGAAAAAAATCTCGGTGAACAGTTCAGAGAGGCCTATTACCAGTTTCTTGATAATCCGTCGCCGTTATACTGGTGGATTGTTTTATTGGCCCTCCTGTCAATTTATGCATTCTCAAAAAGATCCGTCATTTCCACGGACATGTCCGTCCTGGACCTCTTCAGGCCAAAAATAAAAAATTCTCTTGAACACATCAGGCTAAAGGCGCTCGCCCTGCTTACCAATGAAAAAAAGCTGCTGGAAATCGCCATACATGACCCTTCATTGGAGGTACGGGTTAATGCCTTAAACAGGATGGGCGATATAAAACTCCTCGTTGAGTTCATCATGGGTGAACATCCCGAGGACCTTAAAATAATTGCCTTGAAAAAAATTAAAAATGAAAATGTCCTCATGGATATTTTCAAAGGCGGCATCAGCGATTCCCTCCGCATGGAAATTATTAATTTGATGACCGGCCAGAAACACCTGGCCGATGCGGCGGCTTTTTTACAATCCAGCAAACATAAAACAGCGGCAATGAAAAAAATATCAGACCAGAACCTGCTCCTTGACATCATATTAAAAGAGACCGATACCTCCATTGTGAAGATGGCAATGGGAAGGTTTACATCAAAAGATACCATTTCCAGACTGGCCAGGGAAGGTGTATCCCCTCAGGCCAGAATCCTTGCCCTGGAGAAAATCGATGCCGGCAATGGTGAACTGCTGGCCGGGATAGCTCTGAATGATGCCGACAATACCGTGCGCATGCATGCGGCTGGAAGGATCAAGGATCCCGCTGTCCTGGAAAAAATTGCAATGGAAGACAGGGACAGCGGTGTCAGGATAGCAGCCGTAAACCGGATTGCAGATAAAAACATCCTTATGAAAATCATCCATGCCGCCGGTGACAGGAGTGTCACAGATGCCGCATCACAGAGGCTTGAAAAAATCAGGCCTTTCTACAATACCTATATGATTGAAATGAACTGCCCGTCGTGCAGCCAGCCGGTATTTCTTAACGGGCCGGTACGCAATATAAAATGCAGCTTCTGCCTTAAGGCTGTGAATATAAAGGACAGCGTGTGGAAAAGGGTGCTTAATGCCGAATTCGGCGTTTCCAGGACAGATTCCCTGAATGGCCTGATCATTGAAAAGACCATGGACAGTGCCTCCTGTTCAGGCTGCGGCGAACCGCTGGAAACCGATGACATCCCCGATCAAAGCTGCACAGATATACCATGCGGGAGCTGCGGCAAAGGAAACCACTCATTTCCGGTGCCGGGGTGGTTCACCTGGGCCGGGAGCGGGAACCATGTTTTCTGTGCAGCCCGGGAGACAGAAGATTCAGAAATTGATGAAAAGATGGAGCCCGTGGCCATTTCATGCATCAGGTGCGGCGGCCCCCTGGAAATAACAAAGGATACGCCGCGGAACGTCAAATGCAGCTACTGCAACACCATTCAGTACCTCCCTGACCCCCTCTGGATTTCCTTTCATCCGGTTAAGACCAAAAAAAGCTGGACCATCCGGTTTAATTTCAAAGAGCGGGAAAAAGTAAACAAGGAACTGGGTAGGTTTAAAAAATAGTTTTTGAGCAATCCCGCACAACCTATTGCCGTCGGGTTCCGGCAGAATCGGCCGGACCCACAAACCGTATCTTCATCTTCACAATTTCCGGCACCGACCCGAACCTGACAGCCGGGCCCCAGGTACCTATTCCGCTGGAAATATAATATTGCGTGTTCCCCCTTTTATGATAGCCCCATACTTTTTCATACATAAACCAGACCACGATGTTACCGGGAAAAAACTGGCCGTTATGGGTGTGCCCTGAAAGCTGCAGGTCAATTGAATCCTCCTCGGCTTCATGAAGGTCATAGGGCTGGTGATCCAGGAGTATGACCGGATACTCCCTGTTCAGCCCGGACGTGATCTCCCAGAGCGGCATTCTCTTCCCATGGCCGAACCTCTCTGAGCTCCTGTCCTTCCTCCCTGCAATGTAAACCCCCCCTCCAAGGAGAACGGCTTCATCCTGCAAAAATTTTATGCCGTACCCTTCAAGATATGCAACAGCGCTTTTGACGTCCTGAAAATACTCATGGTTTCCCGTTACGGCGTATATCCCGAACCTGCTTTTCAGGTTCATGAATATCTCCCCGGTTTTCCTGATCTTTAGAGATTCAATCCTGTTGTCAATGATGTCCCCTGCCATAAAAATGATGTCCGGATCAAGTTCATTTATTTTTGACACGAATCCAGCGAGGTCCCTGTTGGCAATGATATCCCCCAGGTGGATGTCAGAAATCAGCACAGCGTTCAGCTCCTTCATCACCCCCCCCTTCCCGGGAATTTTTATTTCAACCTCTGAAATCCTTGGATTCCTGGCATTGTGGTAGCCGTATCCCATTATCATACAAACCATTAATAGTATGGCTGCAGCGATAATCTGTTTTGTCCTGGCCGGGTCCCTGTATAAAATCAGGGGCTTCTTACCGGTTATCTTCAACATGAGCCTGATAAAATCCACGGCGGCAAGGGACAGGAATGTATAAATCAATATACCGAGCCAGTAAGATCCTATTTTTAGCAGGATCTCAAAAATTTTTAAGGGGAGATGGGATTGGAGAAACCTTGATATGAAGAAGGTCGTTGATACTGCAATAAGAATAATCCTTAAGGCATTTAGCGCGGCCCGCCCCCTGACAAGCCCCTTTGCCCTTGTGTACAGGTAAAAACTTATTCCGCCGTAGATTAACAGCGTTATTGATATGAATATGATAAACCTTCCCATAAATCCATTCCCCCGTTTTTCAGCCCATTTATAAATAGATTATAAATACATCAAATATTTTATTGAAAAAAATGGCCCCCCGGGGAAGAGTGGCATGTATCTATGATAAAAATATCCAACTTAACAAAATCTTTCGGCGAAAGGGTCATCTTCGACTCCGTGAGCTTCCACCTGAACCGGGGCGATCATGCAGGGCTTACCGGCAGGAACGGCCACGGCAAAACAACCCTGTTCAGGATTATCACCGGCGAGGATTACCCCGATTCCGGGGAGATCACCATACCGAAAAATTATTCCATAGGCTACCTGAACCAGAAGATCGAGTTTACATCCAATACTGTCATTGACGAAGGCTGCACCGGGCTCCCGGAACACAGAAAGGACGACCGGTGGCTCGCTGAGAAGATACTTTTCGGCCTCGGCTTCACCGCCGGCGACATGCAGCGGAGCCCCATGGAATTTTCAGGGGGCTACCAGGTAAGGCTCAACCTGGGGAAAGTCCTTGTATCGGAACCGGACCTCCTCCTCCTTGATGAGCCGACGAACTACCTGGACATCCTTTCGATCCGCTGGCTCGTAAAGTTCCTCAGGGACTGGAAAAATGAGATCATGATAATCTCCCATGACCGCAGCTTCATGGACAGCATCATCACCCATACCCTTGGTATTCACAGGAAAAAAATTAGAAAAATCGCAGGGAATACCGAAAAGCTCTATGCGCAGATCCTGAAGGATGAGGAAATTTACGAAAAGACCCGGGTCAATGACGATAAAAAACGGAAGGAGACCGAGCTCTTTATAAGCAGATTCAGGGCAAAGGCAAGGCTCGCCGGGCTGGTTCAGTCCAGGGTAAAGGCCCTTGAGAAACAGGGGAAGCTGGACAGGCTTGAAAAAATAGACTCCCTGGAATTCTCATTCCGGTACGCCCCTTTCCCGGCCAAAACCGCAATGGGAACCCGGGACCTCTCCTTTTCATACGATCCGGCGAAACCCCCACTGTTCCGCGGCCTCAGCTTTGCCATCGGGAAGAATGACCGCATATGCGTCATCGGGAAAAACGGGAAAGGGAAAACCACCCTGCTCAGGATACTGGCAGGTGAGCTCCAGACGCAGACTGGCGGCATTGACATGCACCCCGGGACACGGACAGGGTACTATGCCCAGACCAATACCATAAACCTCAACGACTCCCTGACAATCGAGGAAGAGCTCATGTCAACAGGCATTGAGAAACAGGAGGCGCGGAACATCAGCGGCGGCATGATGTTCGAAGGCGACGCGGCCCTGAAAAAGATCGGCATACTTTCAGGAGGCGAAAAATGCAGGGTCCTTCTCGGCAAGATCCTCGCCAGGCCGTCAAACCTCCTGCTCCTCGACGAACCGACCAACCACCTGGACATGGAATCCACCGACGCATTCATGGCAGCCATTGACCAGTTTGACGGTGCCGTGGTCATCGTAACGCACAACCAGTTATTTCTTCAGACCCTGGCAACCAGGTTCATCGTCTTTCAAAACGACGGTGTAAAACTTTTCGAGGGGAGCTACAATTCATTCCTTGAAAAAATAGGTTGGGAGGATGAGATTATCCCGTCAGCAGGGGACGAAAAACCGGGCCTCCCGGCCTCCATGAATAAAAAGGATATTAGAAAACTGAGGGCCGAGATACTCACTGAAAGGTCCAGGGTACTGAAGCCAATGGAAAAAAAAATCCTCTCCCTTGAGGAAGTAATCAGTTCATCGGAAAAAAAGCTCCACACTCTGAACCATGAGATCATAGAGGCCTCGCGCTCCGGCAAAGGCCTGACCATACAGGCCATGTCAAAGGAGGTCCATGCCCTGAGGCTGGAAATCGATACATCCTATGATGAGCTGGAGACGGTGATATCAGAATTCGAATCCGGGACTGAACTATTTGACGGGAAAATGAAGGAACTCGAAGCATTCGACTGATTCAGAAATCCATCCCGTTTTCATCTGAGCCGCAAAGCTCATGGTGATGATGAATGCTGATATATAGATGATGCATGATATTACTTTCTTCATTACTCCTCCAAATCTTTGAGTGGCTGAACCGCAGGCAGGCTGCGTCATTCCATTTATAAAATCCGTGTAAATCCGTGAGCTGCTGTTTATAACTGATCAGCCGAAAATTTACAGATCAATAAATTCCTTGGGCTCCATGTTATGGGCCATGCTCCACACCGTGGCCCTTAAATTACTGACCCGGTAGACAGAGAGGGAGTCATAACCGGATTTATCCACCAGGGGTTTAAGGAACTCCCTTTTCCCCACTATCTCTTTTTTTAATTCAATATCATCAACACTTTCTGCCAGGCCGCTCACCCTTACCTGGGCCAGCTCCTTCGCATTGATGAAGCAGAGTTCCACATTTGGATTTTTCATAATCTGCCCATGCAGGTCCTTCTGCTTCCCTGAATGAAAAATGATCCCCTTCTCATCTGCCCGGTACAGGAACATCCCCCTTACATGCGGTTTATCGCCTTCGATTGTTGCAAGATGAAATGCCGGGTTGCTGTTCATGAATTTGAAGATCTCGTTTTTTTCCATGGGAAACTCCTTTGTAATGGACCAGAATATTATCAAATGATTCAAAAATCCAGCTTTAAAACTATTTTTATGAATTTTATAAAAAATATTACATCTCAGAAAAAAAACCGGGCAGATGATGATTTCAGTAAATCTTGAAATCAGTCTTTAAATCAAAGGAGGCGATTACCTGTGAATTTGTATATTTATCATTCTTACGAATATAATAATACCTGAACCACTTGTGCTTGACGGCAATGCCGGCCGACTGGCTGAATTTAAAGGTCATGGAATTTTCAACTTCAATCCTCCTGTATCCTTTTTCTTCCAGAACAATTTTAACCGTACTGTAAGCCATAAATGAATCAATGTTCAGATTGTAGGTAAAATAGCTTAAAAATTTAACCTCCACGTTCAGGATTGTCTCGAACCCGTAAACAGGAGGCCCTTGCGGATCGTGGACCTCCTTTTCAAAACCTGCGCCTGCTTTCCCCTTTACGATTGTTCCGGCTATATTGACACCAGCAGTTTCGCGCAGCGTAGTAGGCCTGCGGTTATCCGCAACGGAAATAACAACCGAATCGGCCTGGGACTTATGGTAGGGTTTCACCATGTGATCCAGGTTCAGGTTGTAGACCAGGGTCCCCCTGAGGAGATTATGAATATATGTATCATTCTCCTTTTCGTAGAATATATAGGGGGTCAGGATAAACTGGTGCAGGCTGTTATACACGGTGAAATCAATTCTGTCCTCTGTACCAAGATGCTTTAAGGATTTGTCGGCACTTCCCGCCGGGGGTTTGGCGCCGTAACTCATTTCCACAGATGTATTATTAAAAAAGCCCGAAAGGAAGATATCGGCAGTTGCCCTGAACCTCCTGTCGAGGTAGCCATACCCGTTCAACAAGAGGACCTTTTTCCCCTTCAGATCTTCAAGAGCCGTGTCATGGATATTCATCCATGTGTTTACGAAAGGTATATCCTTTTTCAATAAATACTGTGTCTCGTCATATATGGACTGGGTCGACGCTATGCTGTAGAACCTGCCAGGGGCAAGGTTGTAGTTCTGGACCTTTCCGTCTGTAACGCCTGAGACCCTGAATGTTTTCAGGAGCGGCTGCATCTGCATGATATCGCTGCCGCTTAGACGGTAAATGAATACGGGATAATTGGTGTTGATGGAAAAAAGGAGGTCAGACTCCCTGATCTTTTCATCAAGATTAAGAGGGGTTACGGCATTATCGCCAAGTATGGATATCTCAGTGTTGAACCTGTCCCTCAGGAGGTTAAGAACCCTTTCGTCGTTGAACACAATGGTTTTGCCCCCGGTCACGGCCAGGACCTTGCCGTGTTCGCTCACGAAATGTTCTTTCCACCTGGTAATCCTGGAAATGAAATCCCGGTATGGGCTCCCTTCAATCCGGTACCGTTTTGAAGGGATGTACCGGTAATCCGAAACTTTTATCCCGCTCCCCAGTTCAAGGTCGAGGATATAACATCCGCTGCTCCTTGACGCGCCTATGACGGCCCTTCCATCATAGAGTTCGGCCCTTTCGATCTTTTTATTAAAAATACCTCCGCTGTTATCCGAACCGCTGATGATGAGGCCGATCCCGCTGAACTCTTTTAAAAGCGCCAGGTTGATATCATCATCAAGCCCTGATAAAAGCATGATATGGGAAACAGCTTCCTTTTTCAGCAAGGAAAGAGCATTTTTAAGCGTGAGTATTTCATCCTCCATCCTTGCCTGGTAGAGGTTCTTTTCCGCGATGTCCAGAAGAATATTCCTCGACGACAGAGCGATAAAGGCGATTCTCTTATCCCTGACGGTATGTATGGTATACGGCGCGAATATGGGGGAACCGTTCCGCGTAAGGTTGCCCGACATGAGCAGCGTGGGGTTCCCCTTCTGGAGAAACTCCAGGGTGTTAATTCCTATCCTGAGATCGGCCGATGAGACAAGGGTCATGGCGCAGTTCATGTGCCGGAAAAAATCCATCACCGCCGAACCGAAACTGTACTTGGCTATGATGCCTGGGTAGAAGGAGTTGCCCAGGTCGATATAAAGAACATCCCCTGTTTTCCGTTCATTCAGGATCGTCTGGCCGAGGAGCAGCATGGGGTCTTTGTCCTCCTGGCCTTCTACCTCCGATAAAAAACCGCCCTTGAGGTTTGATGTTATGACAATCCTCAGATCACTGCCGGCAAGTTCTCCGTTAAAATAAAAAAGGGCTGCCAGGACAATGGGCAGGGCATATCTCATTTATCACCCTTTTTCAGGGACTTTTCCATTTCGATTATATCCTTTCTCTTTTTTGACTCTATGAGCTCCTTTTCCTTTTCTGAAAGGAGACGGCGGAGTTCCTCCTCCCTGTCCTTACCAGCTCCGCTCAGATCTATGAGTCCCCGTATAATATCATTTTTATTCATCAATTCGCCGCTGAGTTTTTTTATTCTGCCGCTGAGCTCGCTCAGATCCAGGTCAAGGGAGTGTATGATATCATCATCATTGGAAATGGTCTTTTTGAGCTCTTCGGCCTTAATCGACAGTTCATAAACATTCCGTGCATGCTCCTTTTTAATCCTCTCCATTTCATTTCCGAAATTCAGTTCCCTCTTCTTTATCTCTTCATTGAGCATGAGAATCTTGCTGCCCAGCGTACCTTCAAGATTCCTGTTCAGCAGGGCCATGTCCTGAATTTTCCGGGAACTCTCTTTTTCAAGTATCCTGCTTTTCTCCTCAAGGTTCCGGTACTTCTCATTCATGAGGTGCATGTCACTGGCAGACTTTTCAAGGAGGGCCTTTTTTTCAGCAGCAAGATTTTCATACTGCGCCTGCTTCTCCTGTATCTCCCTGATCCTGGCTATGTTCTCCTCTTCAACAATGCTGTTTCTTCTTTCAATGAGGATGAGCCTGTTCCTGATGATATGATTTTGAGATTTAATTTTTTCTATCTCCCCTCTGCCGTCGGCATGTATATAGGTTGCGCATGACGGGACAACAAAAAGGAAGATCAGGAATAGTGGTTTGTTCATATACTGGCCTCTGTCCCGGTAATTATTTTTTCTCACTCCGATGTGTTGAGGGTATAACCGTAACGATGATATATTGCAGTATATCATGCCGGGAATACCGGAAAAATTTGCAATTTTCACTTAAATTCGTTGACAATAACCGTAAAAAATAAATTAACTAACGATTCTGAAATTTACATAAAAATATATACGATTGGATTTCAATGAAAAAATTATTTTTACTCCCTTTTTTATTATCTGCCCTTATATTTTTCATACAAAAGTGCAGCACACTTCCCGGGTCAGGGCCGGGACAGGTAAAAAAATTGGAAATAGAGGGATTAAGGGAGATAAAAATATCCTTTACCGGCGATATTATCATGCACGATGCAGTGAAGCTCTCTGCAGAGCACCACAATGTTCTGGGCAGCGACAGGAAAACCTCGCTGAACAACCTGGGATTCGACTACCTCTTTGAAAAGGTGAGCCCCTACCTCCGATCATCAAACATGGCTGTGGGGAATATGGAGTTCCCGGTTTCGCCCCCCTTTAAAGCTGCAGGCATGGTTTTCAACTGCATCCCGGAAATCATCCCGTCAATGAAAAGCTCGGGATTCACTGCAATGACCATAGCAAACAACCATATACTGGACGGCGGGATCAAGGGGATTGTAGATACCATTAATTATCTGAACACCTATTCCATGGACATCATCGGGGTCAACAGCTCAGAGCAGCTCACCAGATCAGGTCTAATAAAAGAAATTGGCGGCATAAAAATCGGTTTAGTCTCATACGCCGGTATAATGAACTACCCATTCCCCCGCGATCCGAAAGGGTTCTATATTAATAATGTTGCCAACAGGGCTTATGTGAAAAAGGACATAGCGGCAATAAGGGCTAAATGCGACTACCTCGTTATGATCGTCCATTCCGGGAACGAATATGAAATAGACCCGCTGGGTACCGATGTAATCATGATAAAAGAAAACATTGAGGACGGAGTTGACCTGGTAATAAGGCACCATCCCCATGTCCTTCAGCCTGCAGAAAAAGTTATTGCCAAAGACGGCAGGGAAACCTTCATATTCTACAGCCTGGGGAACTTCATTTCAAACCAGGGGGCTTCAAAAGTCAACCCGAAGGACGGAGTGATAGTCCACACCAGGGATTCCATGATTCCCACGCTTATCCTGAAACAGGAGGATAAAAAACTCTCCGCCAGGTTCGAGGTTCTCCCGGTGACTACAATAAACAGGATAGAGGCCAAAAGGGAAATTCAGACTGTGCCGATAAAAGACGAAATCAATTCACTCAGGGAAAAACTGAAAAATTCCGACGGGAAAATGAAAGGGAAGATAGACATGGAGCTTAAATCCATGGTAACGAAAAATGAGCACATTAAGAAAATAATTTTCAGGTACCAGGACATTAAAGAGATCAGAATACTAGAACCGGCGGAAATAACAGGAAAATAATATGTCCGGAAAACTGATACTTACTGAAAGAAAAAAATACGGGTACATGATCATAGACATGTCCGGTGACATTTCGAATAATGAGACCGCGGCGCTCCAGTCATACATACTGGCCCATCACACAAAGGAATCAAGCGTCATTATCCTTAACCTTGAAAAATTCTCAAACCTCTCCGACCAGATGCAGGCAAGCCTTGTTCAAATGGCCAGGGACCTGTCCGGGAACGGTATAAGCATATTCATGATGAATGTTTCTGAAGAGATCAATTCATCGCTGATCCGCAACAGGTACAACAACTATATCAAGATTATCCGAAATGAAGAGATGCTGATGAACAGAAAAAAGCAGCAGGAGCTCGATAACATCCTGAACATCTCAACCGAGGAATAAATCAACCAAATCAGGTTCCGGGTATCCGCCGTTTCCGGGCCCTCCCTTCACCGGCATTTTCCCGGCAAGGCGTAAAAAAAAACTGCTTTCACGGAAAAAATCCCCCGGGAGAATATTTTTTTCAATGGACTCTGCTGCCTCATGCAGCCTTGCCGTTAATATTTCCAGGTTATGTTCAGCGTCAAATACAAGGTCGCCGGCACTGTTATATATATTAAAGCACACCGGTACAATGCATGGCTGCGGACCTGAACCGGAGGAATCTTCAGCATCCAGAAACAGGGATGCAGAGATCCCCATCCCTGCGCTGTCGAGGACTTCAATGATGGATACATTGTTACTATCCAGATGAAGCTCAGAAGAGATAAGGGCTTTCATATCTTCTGGGTGTCTCATGTTGAGACCGGAGAATACAATGGAACCCCTTTTTGCCGCAATCCTCTCCCGGCATAAAGACGGACCCTTTTCCCCGTCCTCTTCCGGATATATCCTGGCCTCAACCAATCCCTGTCCGGAGCCGTAAAAGCCGTAGCGCTTCAGCCTGATTCCGCCGTAGAGGCCGGCTTTTTCGAGCATCGGAAAAAGTGAATCATTAATAAATGATATCGGATACGACAGCGAAGAATGGGTCACGCCGCAGATATTCAGAACCGTCCTGAACTCTCTCTTGAACAGCGCCGGGGCAAGAAACAGAATTATTTCCGAAATTGCCGAAAACATGCCTGATGCGATGTCATAGCTCCAGCCGGCAGGCCTGGCTGGATAATATGAAATGGAAATGCCGTCCCTCTTCATGGACCCAAGCCCTGAAGAATGTACAAGGTTTTCAATATCAGCAAGGACCGGCTCAAATTCACGGTTACCGGAGATAAAGGCGCAGCCGTGGTTTAATCTTACCGGTTTTTCAGTGAGGAGTGAAAGGGAAAGTGCCTGGCGAAAAAAAATCCAGTCAGGGATTTCAACATCAATGGAGATCATGAGAATTTCTTATCTCAGGTAGCTTTTAAGAACGTCAGGGATGTCCATGGTGCCGTCGCCCTTCTGATAGTTTTCAATCACGGCTGCAAGGGTCCTTCCGGCTGCGAGTCCCGATCCGTTAAGAGTATGGAGGTACTTCGGCTTCGCGCCCTTCGATTCCCTGTATCTGATCATGGCCCTCCTGGCCTGGTAGTCTATAAAATTGGAGCACGATGAGACCTCAAGGTACCTGTCCAGCCCGGGCATCCAAACCTCTATGTCGTATGTTTTGGATGATGAAGCCGATGTGTCGCCGCTTGAGAGGAGTACCACGCGGTAATGGAGATCAAGGCGCTTCAAGACCTCCTCGGCATTTGCCGTGAGCTTCTCAAGCTCTTCCGATGAAGTTGCGGGATCTACAAACTTAACCAGTTCCACCTTCTGGAACTGGTGGACTCTTACCAGGCCCCTGGTGTCCCTGCCGGCAGCCCCGGCCTCCCTCCTGAAGCAGGAAGACTGCATGGTCACATATACCGGAAGGTCCTCCATTTCAAGGATTTCATCCCTGTAGAGGTTGGTCAGCGTCACCTCGGCCGTGGGGATAAGGGAAAGGCCATCCTTCTCGAGCCTGTAATATTCGTCCTTGAACTTGGGATACTGGCCCGTGGCCGTCATGCTTTCGTCATTCACTATCAGGGGGCCGAAAATTTCAGTGTATCCATGCTCACCGGTGTGAAGGTCGAGCATAAAGTTCAGAAGGGCCCTTTCAAGCCTGGCAGCCAGCCCCCTGTAGACATAGAACCTGGCTGCGGCAATTTTAGTCCCCCTCTCGAAGTCCAGGATATTCATTTCAGTCCCAATATCATAATGGGGCCTGGGTGTAAAGGAAAACTTCCTCTTCTCGCCCCAGGTCCTTACAACGGTATTGTCCTTCTCATCCTTGCCTTCCGGCACCGATTCATCGAGTATGTTGGGGATGGTCAGATGGAGCTCGTTGTATTTTTCGTTGATACTGTTGATTTCCTCATCCATCTTTTTAAGTTCATCGGAAATCCCCTGGACCTCTTTCATGATTTCCTCTGTATCGCCCCCCTTCGACTTCCGTATGCCGATCTCCTTCGAAATCCTGTTCCTCTTCTCCCTCAGTTCGTCTGATCTGCCGGAAAGCTCCTTTCTCATGTCCGAGATCTCTTTCAAATAATCTATATCAACCACCCCGGTCATGTTTCGCTTTTCGATGAGCCTCCTCAGGCCCTCGAGGTCTTCCCTGATCAGTTTCGGATCAATCATATCTCCACCCCAAAATCAATTTTTTGGCATCTACCCAATGATACATAGTCCTATTTTTAGTAAAATTATGATGAAATCATTTTTTGTCAAGAGGTAAACTGCGAAGAGAATTCAGGAAATAAATATTTGACGCCGGCAACACCCCTATGTATATTCAAAGGAGGCTGCGGGTTGATATTTATACAAAGCAGTTCTCGAAAACAAAAAAACAGGGATACACGAAAATCATTCATATCAGACATGGAAAAGGAGGAAAATATGCCCGATAAAATTCTAATTTACGGAAAAGCCGGATGACCTTATACCGATTCGGCCAGGTCGGCCTACGGAAACAGGGCTATTTATTATGATGTAAAAGAGGACAAATCAAAGATCGACGAGATGCTCAAATATTCAGGCGGGAAAAAACAGGTGCCCGTCATAGTTGAAGGAGATAAAGTCACCGTGGGATACGGCGGTTCCTGAGGGGTTTAATGTGCTGCGGTCTGCAGCATGGCATATTCCCGGGATGTTGACAGGGGAGAGATCAATCTCTATTTTTACCTGCCGTATTTTTTAACATTATCCTCGATTATCACCTTCCCCTTTTCAACCTTATCCGTGATATGCTTCACGGTCTCCTCCCTGGTCTTCGGGATTTTCTGCCCCGTATAATAGAGGTAGCCGAGATATGCGCTAATAACAATGAGTGAAAGTATTATCATTTTTATCATCTTTTTCACAAGGGATATAATGATGATTACCCCGAGTATAACTGCAGCGGCCAGATAAAGATTATTTGATGTAATTGTCTTTAGTATCTCTTCCATATTTACTCCTGTACCTCATGAATGTTTCACTTTAAAAATTTTTTATTATGATGATAAATTTCTATGATTTTCAGCAGATTCTGCTCATTGCTGAACTTGAGTTCATCTTTCAGGAACCTGATCCCCTCCTCATATATCCTGTCGGCCTTTTCGTGTTCCCTCCTGTTGACAGGTCCCACGCCCAGGTTGTATATATACAGGGCGATATTATTTTTGTAGAGCCTGATATATTTTTCAGAAAAATTATCCTCAGTGAGAATCTCCATGGAGAGGAGTTTCATCAGATTCCGGGCATAGGGTATAATATTCTCCATGCTGCTGAGAGGGAACCTCTTCTCAAGAATTGCATTGAAATCGATAATCGCGTTGTTCCATACCCCGTTCCGTATCTTCCTGTTCCACTCAATATTTTTCCCGGCCATGGTTACACTCTCCCTGAAAATATTCAGGATTTCTTCCGGTTCCCCTCCCTGTACCGCGTTTAACCTGGCTGCCCTGATTTTTTCAACGGCCCTGGACAGGCCCACCTCCATGTTATACATGTGGGATTGTGAAAAACTGCTGAAGAGGGGATGCATGATAATCCTGAAATACCTGTTTTTTTCAAATTCGGCTGACCCCGGGTCCCTGACAATATTCTCCTGAGATATGAGGAAAATTTTGTAGAGCATGCTGTCAATTATTTCCTTTTCATCCCCGGGGTTCAGATAATTTCCAATGACTGCAAGGAGGGACGCCCTGGAAAAGTCCTTCTCTCCCCCATGACCCATATAGGAAACCTGCCCGGAATATATATTCGACCTGTTCACATAGACATGAGTGAGTACTGAAACATTGTCAAAGGGCTTTTTGCTGCTGTACCGGTGCTTGATAAGTTTCACATTCTTCTTATCAAACTTCCTTGTGAAACCGGGCTTCCCTGTATCATTTGGATCAAAGCCGAACCTGTTTGTGGTCTCAACATCGATTGGCGCATCATCAATATAAACCACGGAATAGATGTGCTCCGGAACCGAGACATATCCCGACCTGTACCCGTAGTATTCAAGAAAGGCGTTATAGATGAGCGCAGACTTGTAACAGTTGAACCTTCCCGAATCCAGTGTCTCCCGTATCCCGATATTATAGCTTGAGTACACTCCCTTCTCCATTTCCAGGAAAACATTCGTATGAAGAAAATGGAGAAGAAATTCCGCCCTGTTGTAGCTGTTCAGGTTCATCCGGCTCATCTCGCCATCGGCCTTTTCCTTGAGTTCCCTGAACCTTGCCATGTACTTCTCAATTTCCCGTTCATCGGTAATCTCCGAAGCGATTATGTATAACCTCAATAATTCCCCCCTGTAGAGTGGGGGGGAGGCTGTAACATCAATTCTGGACAGCTCTGATTTTTCAGCAGGTCTTAACATTCCGGTTATTTCCGTATATCCAAACATATTAAGGTAATCAAGTATGGGCACCCCGCCGGGGCTGCCCATAACACCACCGCAGAGGAATGGAATAAAAATTAATATTTTAAGAATTTTAGATATACTATTTAACATAAAGCTTCAACAGAAAATATTCGTTACAAAGGATCTGTCCCGATTTCATCAGGATATTTATCAGTTTACCTGAAAACAGCCTATAATTTATTGACATTTATATAAAAGCAATTTAATTTTACTATGGCGCCCCTTGACAATCAATTAATTACATACCTATAGCATCCCTGCCCCCCTAAATCCCCCGGAGGGGGACTTAAAGATTGCTTTACAAATAAAACAATTTTTCAATAATTTGATATTTATGAATTTAAAAATCAGATATCCAGGATATGTTATTGAGCTCGCCAGAAAAATGAGACTTAATTTGACACCCTCTATTCAGGTATATTATTGATTTTTACTGCCATAAAAATTGATGGTGATATTCATAAATTTAGACAGGAGTACGATGAATATCGTGATAATTTCCTGAAAAGTGTTGGAATATCTACTTTACGATATACAAATGAAGATGTAATTCACAATATAAACTATGTTTTAGCTGATATTAAAAAGAATTTAATTTTATAACTATGTTTTTCCAAGTCCCCCTCCGGGGGATTTAGGGGGCTTTTTTCGGATGGATAATGGATAACTTGTCAGGAGGGAGAAATAGATTTATGGGTGGAGGGTTCTTTTTTGCCGAAAAATAATTCACACCCGAATTATATGATATTTATATTGAAACGAAAATTCACCCTATTACAATCATGCTGGTTATTTGTATGACAGGAGGACCGGCGATAGATGAAATATGACCTTATCATAGTGGGCGCCGGCCCGGCGGGAATATTCACCGCCATTGAATACAAAAAACATAACAGCGGCAGAAAAGTGCTCCTCATCGAAAAGGGCAAAAGCATGAAAAACAGGATCTGCCCAAAAAGAACCACGGGCCTGTGTGAGAGCTGCAGCCCGTGCAATATAACTACCGGATTTTCAGGCGCCGGCGCATTCAGCGACGGCAAGCTCATACTTTCAGCGGAGATCGGCGGCTCCCTGAATGAATTTGTCAATGCCGGAGATATGGCCGCCCTGATACAATATGTAGACAGCATATACCTGTCTTATGGAGCCGACAGCAGGCTCTACGGATGTACTGAAAGCGAAAATGCGAAGGGCTTCAAAAGAAATGCGGCAAAGTGCAATCTCCAGTTCATTGAAAGCCTCATCAGGCACCTGGGCACGGAAAAATGTTATGAAATCTTCACCCTGATAGAAGCTGAACTCACAGCCTCCGGTATTGAAATAAGCTTCAACAATCCGGTCAGTGACATTCTGGTCCGGGACGGGTCTGTCATTGGGGTCATTGCCGACAGGGACTACTACTCAGACAGGGTTGTCATTGCTGCCGGAAGGGACGGGGCACAGTGGCTCATGGACATCTGCGTGAGGCACAGGATAGAGAAGAGTGTTGGAGCTATTGATATAGGCGTCAGGGTCGAGGTTAAAAACGAGACAATGGGATGGGTCAACAATGACATGTATGAGAGCAAGCTCATCTATCACACCCCCACATACAATGACAGGGTGAGGACTTTCTGCAGCAATCCCTCTGGAATGGTCTCGTCGGAATATTATGACGGGGACATGGCCGTTGTCAATGGCCACAGCTATAAATCCGGGAATCTCAGGACCGGAAACACCAATTTTGCCCTGCTCGTATCCAATTACTTCACACAGCCCTTCAAGGAGCCGATAGAATACGGCAGATACATTGCCAGGCTGGGCAACCTTCTTTCGGGCAACAGGGTCATTGTTCAGAGATTCGGAGATTTGATGAGGGGCAGGAGGTCCACCCATGACAGGATCAGAGGGAATTCCATAATCCCCACACTGTCCGATGCCGTCCCGGGCGATTTGAGCCTTGTCCTTCCGTATCGCATCATGGTCGACATCAGGGAGATGCTTGCCGTCCTTGATAAAATTTTCAACGGATTAGCCGGGGACGACACCCTGCTCTACGGCATTGAGGTAAAATTCTATTCAAATATGATCAGGGTTAACAGGAGATTTGAAACTGCCGTACATGGGCTCTATGTCGCCGGTGACGGGGCTGGAATAACGAGGAGCCTTATGCAGTCAAGCGCCAACGGGATTCTGCTGGGCAGGATATTGTAAACATCAACCACCCTATTATTCTTGACAATTTTAACCCCGGTGTTGAAAATTGCTAAAATTGTATAAACAAACATTTTAAATTGAGAGTGAATAACATGGCTAAGAATATAAAAAAAGCAGACCTTGACTGGGCAAATCTCCCGTTTGGAATCGTCGAAACCGATTATAACATACGCTATCATTACAAGGACGGAAAATGGTCTGAAGGAGAGCTCACCTCGAGCCAGTTTTTTCCCATTCATATAGCAGCCCCCTCGCTGCACTATGGCCAGGAGGCCTTTGAGGGCTTAAAGGCCTTCGAAACTGTTGATGGAAAGATTGTAATCTTCAGGCCCATGGCAAACGCGCTGAGGCTCCAGAAGAGCTGCGAGAGGATTTATATACCGCTTATACCAGAAGATATGTTCATTGATGCATGCAGAAAAGTCGTAAAGGCCAATGCCAGATTCGTGCCCCCGTACGGTACCGGCGCAAGCCTGTATATACGGCCCCTGGCAATCGGAGTCGGGGCAAAAGTAGGCCTCGGCCCGGCTGACGAATACATGTTCATAGTCCTGGTAACACCGGTGGGTCCCTATTACAAGGGCGGATTCAAGCCGGTTAAGGCCCTTGTCATAGAAGATTTCGACAGGGCTGCTCCCAACGGCGTGGGCGACTGCAAGGTCGGGGGCAACTATGCTGCAGGGCTCAAAGGGAGGCAATACGGTCTGGACAGGGGTTATCCCATCACCCTCTTTGTTGACCCGAAGGAGAAAAAATTTGTTGATGAATTCGGGACATCGAATTTTATCGGAATCATGGGAAAGGATTACGTGACGCCCAGTTCCCCGTCAATCCTGCCGAGCATTACCAATGACAGCCTTGCAACAATTGCCGGGGACATTGGCCTGAAGGTCAGGAAGGAGCCGATTCCCATGAGCGGCCTGGGGAAATTCAATGAGGTAGGCGCTGTGGGGACTGCTGCCGTTATTACCCCGGTGAATGTTATCAATTACAGGGGTAAGGATTACAACTTCGGAAACGGCGATAAGGCCGGCCCGGTACTCACAGACCTTTATGAAAGGCTGACAAAATTGCAGAAAGGTGAAACTGAAGATAAATTTTCATGGCTTGATACTGTAGAAATATAAAAAAGCTTGATATGGTTAAACAGAGAGTATATTACTCTCTGTTTAACCATTTAAAAAACAATAAGGCCTATTCGCCCTTGGCTACTTTTTCCGCCTGCATGGCAAGATATTTTACCAGCACCTGTTCCTTTATGACTCCCTGATTTACCAGAATAATTCCTATCAATCCACCCTCATTTTTCTGAACCTCCAGCGCCTGATCAAGCTGCTCGCGGGTTATTTCACCTGTTTCATAGAGTAATTCCCCCAATAACGGCCTTGCCATAATATATCCTCCTGATTTTTGTAATTAATTGTCAATAGAATATCCGCTGACTCAATAGATCTCAGCAGCAACCTGATAAATATAATACAATGAGTGAAATATTCAATTGTTTTTTTCTTTTTTCAGAATACTTTCAGGAAAAATTTATTTAAAGCAAGTATTTTGATTATCCGGGGTTTCCTTAAAATTTTAAAATCAATCTTTTTACCGCATCTTCCCATAAAAATATTTCCCTATCCCTTCTGAAACTGTCCATATCGGGATAATATATGGATGCCTCCCTGTTTTTCCCTGCAACTTCATCGATCTTCCCGTATATCCGCACTGTGATACCGGCAAGATAGGCGGCGCCCAGGGCAGTGGTTTCTATGATTTCAGGAACCTTCACCGGAATATTGAGTATATCTGCCTGGTACTGCATTAAAAAATGGTTTTTGGAAGCGCCCCCATCAGCCTTAAGCTCTTTTACCGGACTCCCGGAATCATGCTCCAGGGATTTAATCACATCCCTTGACTGCAGCGCAATGGATTTCAGAGCGGCCCGCACTATCTGCCCCCTTGTTGTATCCCTGGTGATTCCGGAGATTGAGCCCCTGATGTCCATCTCCCAGTAAGGCGCGCCCAGGCCCACGAAGGCCGGGACAAATACCACCTCATCGCCGCTGCCGGCTTCCCCGGCCATCACCGCAGTCTCATCGGAACTCACAAAAAATTTCATGTAGTCCCTGAGCCACTGGATCACCGCCCCCCCGATAAATACCGACCCTTCCAGGGCATAGAGCGGCTCACCGCTATTGCCGCAGGTAAGGGTTGTGATGAGGCCTTTTGCCGAAAGGGCAAAAGTACCGCCGGTATTTTGTAAAAGAAAACAGCCTGTTCCATAGGTGTTTTTAGAGGTTGATTCGAAGACGCATCCCTGCCCGGCCATGGCCGCCTGCTGGTCTCCGGCGATTCCGCCAATGATGATACCATCAGGGAGCCCGGGGACATCGCGGGTAGTTCCAAAATCATCTGAAGACCCATGGACAGAAGGAAGAATGTTCACCGGAATATCCAGGATATCGAGGAGTTCCCTGGACCATTTTTTTTCTCTGATATCAAACATCAGCGTCCTCGATGCATTGGTAAAATCAGTTTTATGCGACCTCCCGCCCGTCAGGTTCCAGAGAATCCATGTATCGATTGTACCGAAACAAAGCCTCCCCCCGGAAGACAGCTCCCTGGCGCCGGGAACATTGTCCAGGAGCCACTTGACCTTTGTGCCTGAAAAATATGGGTCAAGGACCAGGCCGGTCCTCTCCCTGAATATTTTTTCATGTCCCTTATTTTTAAGGGATGCGCAGATTTCGGATGTCCTCCTGCACTGCCATACAATGGCATTGTAAACGGGCTTTCCTGAAATTCTGTCCCACAGCAGGGAGGTCTCCCTCTGGTTGGCCATCCCGATCGCAAGGGCATCACTGCCCGAAAGGCCGCCGGCGGCCATGGCCCCGGGAATCAGTTGTTTTACAGAGTCCCATATCTCAAGAGGGTCGTGCTCAACCCATCCCGGTTTCGGGAAGTACTGGGTAAACTCCCTGTAGGCATGGGAAATGGGCCTTCCCTCTTCATCAATGCAGAAGACCCGGTTGCCTGTTGTTCCAAGATCAATGGAAAGGATAAATTTTTTTTTCATATAATAATTCAAAGGTAAAACCGGTTTGATCCAGCCCCTTCCGGTAATACCGTTCCCTTTTTATAGAGTATCATATCCTGTTATTTTGCTCAATGGTATCAGAAATTTATGCCATGTCAACCATTTATCAAATCCTGTGCCATTGGCTGCAGATTATAAGATACGATATCTGCTCAATTTTTTAAATGCCGTCAGCAGTGCCCCAAAAAACATAAACCGATCATCATGTTTTCAGTCATACTATATTGAGAAAACAATTAATTTATATCAATATATTCCTTGACATAATAAATTATTTTATAAATTTAAAACAGGTTACTAATATGAGGTTGGATAATAAAGAGTTGAATGCCCTTGAAAAAGCTATTGAAAATATTGATGGCGAAGTTTATATTTTCGGATCAAGGGTTGATGATACCCGGAAAGGAGGAGATATCGATATCCTGATCTTATCCAGAGAGCAGCCGTTCTCCCTGTCCAGAAGGGTTGCAGTGAATTTTTTTATGGAATGTGAAGAAAAAATCGATGTTATTGTAATGGACCCGGATAATCTCAGCATGATACAGAATGCTTTTCTCAATACCTTAAAAATTGAGAGGTTCAGGTGAAAGTTGACCTGAGAGCTCTGGCTGAAAATGCTGCAGAAAAAGTAAATAATTCCGTTCTTCTTGTAGATGCATCAATTAAAAGCATATCACCCTTTGACCTTAATAAAAAATATACCCCGAAGGAACTCGAGCCTTACGACGCAATGTGCGATAGATTTACAAGATCGGTTGAAGTCTGTTTAAAATTTTTCCGGACCTATGAAAAATATATGTATGGTGAAAATTCCGAAACTATCCGTGATTTATTGAACAGAATTGAAAAACTTAATTTCATAACCTCTCTTACACTATGGATGGACATGAGGGATGTAAGAAACAGGATTGTTCATGATTATTTGCCAGAAGACCTGAAGGAATTATATGAACTCATAACCGGGGATTTCGGAAGTGAATTACTGATGGTTAAAGACAGGATATCCAACATAAAATGGCATCTTCAATAAATATATTTTTACCACATGTACCAGCCTAGATATCTAATCCAACCTGATAATCGTTATCAATAAAACCCATACATACGCCGACCATTTAATGGATAACCGGATAATGAAATCAGGGGAAAAATTCTAATTTTTTGTGGCGCCTGAATTTGATTTTGTATAAATTTAATTTGAAATTATTAACGCACTAAACTTAAATGGTATTATGTTTATGTTCACAAGACAGGTTCCCGGTTTTCGGGCCGGCAGATTTGAATAATGAAATTATACCTAAAACATTCTAAATATAATGATAAAAAATATTTTTAACAGGCACAGTAGAGCTGCCGTATATATCGCTGAAATAGGCCTCAACCACAACGGGGATTTCGGCATGGCAAAAAAAATGATCGACCTTGCAGGAAAGGCCGGAGTTGACGGTGTCAAGTTTCAGACATTTCTCCCGGAAAGCATGAATTCCCAGTATACCACATCCCTCATGAATAAAGGCTTTGAGGAATTCAGGGACTCCACCCAGTTCGATTTTTTCAGCAGATTCTGCTTCAACGAAAGCCAGTACATTGAGCTGAAATCAGATGCAGATTCCAGGGGTATGGTCTTCTTCTCTTCGCCCTTTGACATTGAATCCGTGGAACTCCTTGAAAAGGTAGGCGTGCCCGTATACAAAATAGCATCCTCTGAAGTCACAAATCATATCCTGCTCCAAAGAATCGGACAGACAGGTAAGCCTGTTATAATGTCCACCGGGATTTCCACGGAATATGAAATATCACTTGCCATGGATCTCCTCCGGAAGAGCGGTGCAGGCGAAATATCGCTTATGCACTGTGTTTCCCTCTATCCGCCCAGGCCTGAACATGTTAACCTGAAAAGGATTGAGACCTTGAGAGAAAAATTTAAAATCGAAGTGGGCTTCTCCGACCACACCAGGGGAATGGAGGCTGATATAATCGCTGCCGCCATGGGCGCCAGAATTTTCGAGAAGCATTTTACCATTGACGGAAATTACCAGTGCCCGGACAGGGAAGTATCAATAACCCCTGGTGAATTCCTCGACCTGATACATGCCGTTGAAAAATGCATAAAGATGATCGGAACCGGTGAAATGGCCTTCTCCCATGACGAAGACGAGGTAGCAAAAACAGCGAGGCGGAGTCTTTTCGCAAAAAGGTTTATCCCCAGGGACAAGGTAATTGATATGGATGACCTTATTGCCCTGCGGCCCGGGATGGGTATACCTGTTTATGAGATCGGCAGAATCATTGGGAAAAAAACCAGGTTCGACATAGTAGAAGGATTTCTAATAAAAAATGAGGATCTGGAATAAATGAGAATTACATTTTTTTTCATGGTTTTATTATCATTTCTGATTGTTAAACCCGGGCTCTATCCGGCAAAATATGATTATGATTATTTCAGCAGGGAAGAGATGGATATTCTTGCGAACACCACAAAATCATTGGGATTTGAATACGGCTATGACTTTGAAATCAATCTTGTCTATATCTTTACAATTACTTTTAATAAAGATGACACGCCGGAAAAAAGTAAAAACTTTAAACAGGTTCTGGGAAGCATCAAAAAAGAAATTCTCATAAAATTTTATCAGAAAATATACAAACTCA
The DNA here is from genome assembly GCA_009885955.1 of Spirochaetia bacterium. Classification (GTDB taxonomy): domain Bacteria; phylum Spirochaetota; class UBA4802; order UBA4802; family UBA5550; genus VFJS01. The sequence goes on from VFJS01000032.1 coordinate 33,344, forward strand.
GGGAAATAACCCTTTATAAGATAGAACGTTTTCAGGATAAATCCTTATGGAAAAATTATACATACCTGGGAAAATATATCCTGCCCCATTTAAATAGATACATGGGCTATTTTGAAAAAGAGATCCAGGCAATAGATCCATCCTATATGACAAATGCGGCGGGAAGGCATAAGGAACTCACAACCGAAGCAAAAAAAATTGTAAAGGATGAAGAGCATATTGAAAAAATCAGGTTAATGGAAAAAACCAGACGGAGGAGATGGAAAATTTAAAGGGCCTCCTGATTTTCGGGATTTCCGGAAAAAAAATCCATCATTAATAATGAAATGAAAACGGCCGCATTAATATTAGCCTCAGCAATGCTCTTTCAAGCCCCGGTTGGAAAGGACAGGGTCTATATACTCTGTTATCACGGCTTTTCATCGGACAGCAACAGCTACTCTTTTCTGTTAAATGAATTAAATACACATATAGACTATCTTCAGAAAGAAGGATTTAAATTCGTATCCATATCCGATGTAACCGGTAATAACATCAGCGGCTCCAAAAATATCCTTGTAACCGTTGATGATGGAAATAAAACCGTATATGAAGCATTCCATAAGGTTTTCAAGCCAAGGGGGATAATGCCGATCCTGGCAATTTATCCTGCCATTATCGGCAGAGAAAAATATGCCCTTACATGGGAGCAGCTTAAAAGTCTCTCCGATGACGGATGCGCCATTGCAGCGCACGGATTCAACCACCTGTATGTAAATGAAAAGCTTTACAAAAAAGACAAAAAGGCATTCATGAGGGAGATAAGCAAATCAAAGAGTACCCTCGAAGAAAAATTGAATATAAAAGTCGACATGTTTGTATATCCTTTCGGCGTAAGGTCTGAAATCACAAAGGAGACCTTAAAGGCAGAAGGATATACATATGCTTTCACCATTGCCGGGTACCCGGTGGATCCCAATGAGATCACTTCTGCCAATAGATATGAACTCCCCAGGTACATGCTTACTAGGGAGAACTGGAAGGGAAGCCTGAAATACATCTCTGCTGATTCGACAGGGAAAAAACCTTCAATCGCCCGGAAAAATAAAAAAAAGAGCGAGAAAAAAGGGGCAGTCATACAGGTAAAACCTGCTGTCGGTTTATTATCCTTTGAAAAAGCCGATGACACCTCCAATATGAACTTTTCACTGGTTCTTGTGAAATCCGAGGGGGAAATAAATCATTCCGGTAAAACCGGCGGCCTCCAGGAAAAAGAGAGGCCGCATAAGGGAGAAACAGAAACCCGCCATGCCAGTATCAAAAATAATTATTTCAGGCTTGTGTCAGATTCCTTTGATCTGTATGAGAAGTGGATGCGCCACGTAAACAGTAAAATTGAAGTTACAGGAAATAAATTTTCTGAATTCTGGAAATCTCTGTCCAGATAATTTTTTTGACTAACCGGTAAAAAATTTATAGAGTAACCACACTGAATGTTAATATTCAGTATAAAAAAAAATAATTTAAAGGAACCCCATATTTACATTATTCGAGGTTGATCACATGGATTATAAAATTATTAACAATGATGAAAAAGTGATATTAGAATTTATCGGGGATATGATACTGAATGAATTGATGATGAAAAAAAACAGAATAATTGACGAAGTTGAGAGGAGCAATAAAAATTTAGTAATCGATTTTTCCCATGTGGAATATCTGGATTCCACCGGTATCGGATTGCTGATGAATCTGACGGGAATCCAGAAAAAAAAAGGCAAGACTTTCGATATGATCAATATGTCCGACAGGCTTAAAAAAATAATGGAACTAAGTTCCATTACCGATATACTCTGACATACACAGGCCCAATTACAATATTTTTTAATTAAAAATACATTTCATTTTTTTTCTCCCGTGTTCCCCGCAACTTTCTCAATCTCCAGTCCCATGTTCTCATACTCCCTCCCCCTGGCATAATTGCCGATACTGTAGTAAATCATGGACAATGAGTAGCAGGTTTCATAGCTGGCGGGATTTAGCTCTAAGGCCTTCATGTAATTCCTGATTGCCAGGTCGATATAGTATTTTTTTTTCCCGGAAAATTTTTTCTCAAAATAAATATGCCCGAGGTTAACATAGGCCATTTCGTAATCAGGTTTTATAAACTTGAGCCTCTCCATGATTTCAGCAGCATGAACGTGGTCATCCAGGTACCTGTTGGCATGGAAGAGATCAATATATGCTTCAACGAGAGAGGGATTTTCCTTTATGGATTTTTCAAGAAGGGTTACTGCCCTGCGGTAATTCTTTTTTTTCAGCTCCTCCTTTGCCTTTTCATAAACCAGCCTGGATTTCTCTATTCCCGCGGCATTGCTTGCCCTGAAATGCCTTTCAGCCGCTCCTTTTTCGTTTCTTATTATGTAAAACCTTACCAGGTTCAAATTGGATTTCAGATGTTTGCTGTCCAGTTTTACCGATTCAATAAAATGCCGGAAGGCGAGTTCGTTTTCTGAAAAGAATTCATACAATTCACCTATAGCGCAATGTATATCGGGCTGATTATTATTTACCAGGAGCGAGTCATTATAATATTTTATTGCCCTGTCCCTTTTATGTTTAATCACGTAAATATGCCCCAGTACATTGAGGGCCGTGTAAAGGCTGCCGTCCCTGTCAGCCGCCTTCTCCATATTCTCAATGGAATAGTCATACATTTCATTCTCATATTGAAGAAGGCCCTTATGATAATAATAGAGAGCATTTTTTTCAGGCTCCCCTTCCCAGAGAGCCGTGGAATGAGAAATAAGGAGGGTAAAAAAAATATTATTTATTATAAAAAATATTACGAATTTACTTATTGACATTTTAACTATCTGAAATAAATGTGTTTTGTTTTCATGGTCAGGTAGCTCAGTCGGTAGAGCAGAGGACTGAAAATCCTCGTGTCGGCGGTTCGATTCCGTCTCTGACCATTTATTTTTTTCCCTGCAAAGAAATTCAACGGGCCAGGTCCGGTGAATTTCCCGGATTCAATCAAAACTCAAAGAGAAGAAGTGTTATATCATCATCAAAAGATGTGACTTTCGAAAAGGCTTTCAGGTCTTCATACATTTTATTCAAAATCGCAACCTCGTTTTTCCTTATCATATCCTGAAAAATAAATTTTAACCTTTTCATGGAATACATCTGATTATTTTCATTGAACTGCTCGATGATGCCGTCTGTAAAAAAAAGAATCTTATCACCGGCTTCAATATCAAACTGCATCTGCTGATACTTCCCGTCAGGGACAATCCCCAGCCCTATGCCCCCGCAATCGACCTCCAGAAAATCATTGTATTTTTTTTTCCATACCAGGGGATGATAATGGCCGGCCTTGGTCATTGTAATTTTATTATTCTCCGTATCAAAAAGGGCATAATAGCTTGTTGCATAGAGTTGCTTTATCACATGTATAAAATGTTTATTCAGGAAGCTCATCAGCCTGATAGGTTTCATGCCGAGCTTTTTAACTGCCAGCGAAAACACGCTTTTTAGCACACCGGTCCCAAGGGCTGCAGTTATTCCATGGCCTTCAAAATCGGCAATAATCATTCCAATGAATCCGTTATCGAGCTTTTCAATGGAAAAAAAATCGCCGCCAATAGCTATGCAGGGCCTGTACATATAGGAAAATTTTGCCGCGCCGCCGAAAATATCATCATCCTTGAGGTTTTGAGAAATAAAAAATTTCTGGATTTTCTGCGCGGAGGAGAGGTCCTCATTGATCTCGCTTAATATATCGGACTTCTCCTTCAGGATGTGCTGGGAAAAGGTAAAATTTGACACCAGGCTTCTAAACCTTGAAAAGGTTTCATTAAGGCAGTTTCTATAAAAAATATAACCAATGTTGATATTCTTCTTGAGGAGCTCGTCAAAATTTTTCTTATCCAGTATGAATATTTCCGTCTCTTCAATCGTCTTCACATCTGCGGACCTCGGAAGATTGTCAATCAGTGAGAGTTCTCCGAAATAGGATCCGGAATAGAGGTTCCCCAAAGTGATATAATCCCTGTTATTTTCCGTTTTTGCAACGCAAACCGACCCTTTTTTTATAATATACATGGAGTCCCCCTCGGTCCCTTCCTTTATAATAAGGGTTTCCGGAGGAGAGGTCAGTGTTTTAAGGAGAGGGATGATATTTTTTAATTCTTCATCCGAGAGGCCGTTAAATATTGAAATCTGACTTAAAATTTTAATCAGTTCATTCATGTTATCAGCTTCCATCAGAACATACACCTATCCCATGTAGAAAATATAAAATCCATTAAATGATTAGCAGGCATCGCATCCGCTTGAACAGCCTCCGCCGCATGAATTAGGTTTTGAGTAAATCTGCTCAAGTTCTATTACCGTGGCATCTCTGACCTCTGTAATGTCCAGTTCAATGTTGATCTCCAATCCGGCAAGCGGATGGTTCCCGTCCAGAGTAACTTCATCGTTTTCAAATTTTGTCACAGTCATAACCTGATTTACCAGCTCATTGTGTACATGAACCTGCATCCCGGGATTAATCTCGTTAAAATCGGCGAACTGGTCCCTGCCGAGGACATGAACAAGGGATTCATCCCTTGAACCGTATGCTTTTTCAGGGGAAAGCGTTATTGAAAAGCTGTCTCCGGCGCTTTTCCCGGTCAGGGCATCTTCAAGACCGCTCATAAGATTACCAGTGCCATGTATATAGGAAATGGGACCCTCTTCTTCAGAGCTGGTCAGCTTTTCGCCCTTATCATTTTTAAGCAGATAATTCAGTGTTACAAATTTATGCTTTTCTATTTCCATGGTTTTATCCTTAATTTTATTTACTGACATACATGCCAGTATTTATCAATATATAAATCATAAAGAATATTGTCACATAAAATTTGGGAATATTGAAAAATATTTCACCGGTATAATTTCCATTCATGATAAGTCCCGGTAGTAAAGGAAACCGCACATCCTATCCCTTTTTTCTGCTTTTTGATTCAAGATATTTTGCATACCAGGCCCTGGATAACTGCCATTTCCCAAGGCGCTCATAGAGTATAACAATGTTATAGAGCGCTTCCACATAGCTTTCATCATTCCTGAAGGCCAGTTCAAAGTTGTACAGGGCCGCAGTATATTTCTTTGCAAAGAGATAGGCTATGCCGAGATGAAAATAGCCCCTTGTAAAACTCCTGTCCAGCTCCACGGAATATTTCAGGTGACTGATGGCATATTTTATCATACCCTTTTTAAACATATATGCCCTGCCCAGGCCGAAATGGCCAAGACAGTAATAAGGGCTTTTACTTATCACATCTTTAAATGTTTTAATAGCTTCATCATGCTGCCCGGCCTTCATAAACCGGACACCCTTATCATAGAGGAGAGTAGTATTGTCCAGGGACGACAGGCTGGCGGAATAAAAAAGAACAGAAAAAAATATTAATATTTTTATACTATTTTGCACCTGGAATCATCTTTTTAAAATTTTCATAGAAATATTTATCAATACCTGAACTGAAAAAGCTGTACATAATGAAAATTATCCATAAAACCAGCGTAAGTACGCAGAGAAACTTGAGCAGCCTTTCTGCTCCAATGTCATCGGCCTGGTAAAATATCATGACCAGGCATACAGGCCAGAAAAAAAACATATTAACAAATACCAGGGTCAGCAGTTCTTTCAAAAAATGAATGGTTGAAACATACCAGTTCGATGAAAAAAGACCGTATCCCTTCTTTATATCATCCAGAAAAAACCATATATACAATCCGAAAATAACTGTCGCGATAATCTTCCAGAATATTTCAACACGGGGCCTGAACCATAACAGTATAATGCCGATACCCCAGAAGGATAAAAAAATAAATACCGATTTGATGATAATAGTGTCGCTCATAAAAATATCTTACCCGAATTAATAAATATTGCATGAAAACAGCCCGGAATGGCCCTGTCATCCGTACTCAAAAGAGCATGCTGATTTTTAATGCCGGCATAAATTAAGTATTTACAAACATACATAAATATAAAAATACTTCATCAGAACCCTATGGACGATGAAAATATGAAAAAAAACAGGCGCCCGGTTTCCTTCCTATTATTATCGGGATTTTTATTAATAAATATACCATTATTGTCATCATGCAGCACAATAAAATGGAGCTATGGCAGTATAATTATTACAATTCCCGGCAATATACATCTGACCGAAGATGAAGTCAGGAAGGCATTCACCGGCTCCGGCAATACAGGCGATAAGGGGCTCCTGGAGGTTACGGTTTATTCCTACACTGCGGGATATGAATCCATATGGTATGAAGGAGAGGGAAATTTCAGGCAAAAAAATCATAATGCCGGCATGAAGCTTTTACTCAAGCTGAAAAGGGGCAATACCCTGGAACAGGTGATGTTTATAACAGCCGAGGGGAGGGATAAGGATGATATGATAATAAATCTTTCAAAAAAAATCAGGGGGCTTGTCCCATCCTCTTCAAATCAAGGCCGGACACAAAACTGAGGTCCCGGTAAAAATTACCGGTTTTTCCGTTTGCCCTCAAGAATTGCGGCCAGGTTTACAGCCTCCGCCATGCTCGTATAACGGGCAATGTTTCTCCCGGCAATGTCATAGGCAGTCCCATGGTCAGCGGAAGTTCTTGTAAGTGATAGGCCCAGGGTGACATTTACCCCTGTATCAAAGGCAAGCATCTTAAAGGGGATAAGTCCCTGGTCATGATAAAAGGCCGTGACAATGGTATACTTCTCCCAGTTTTCAGACATGAAAAGTGTATCCGCGGAATAGGGCCCATTCACATCAATCCCCCTTTTCCTGGCTTTTTCTATGGCCGGCAGGGTGACATCCCTGTCAAAGGTCCCGGTGGAACCGCTGTCTCCGCAATGGGGGTCAAGGCCGGCAACTGCTATTTTTACATTGCCGCGGTCAATTAATTCCATGGCGCTGTGAGCTGTTTCAATAAGAAGCTCCACCCTGTCCCTGTCAAGGGAACTGGAAATCATGGATACTGGAATATGGGTCGTTGCCAGGAGAACCCTGTATTTCTGTGAATACATCATCATAAAGGGGTTATCTTCATTCAAATACGCAGCAAGGTACTCAGTGTGGCCGGTAAATTTTACACCGGATTTTTCAATGAAACCCTTGCTCACCGGGGCAGTTGCCAGTGCATCAATCTTCCCCAGTCTCCATAATTCAAGGGCCCTGTCTATATACACCTTTGATTCAATTCCTGTAAGGATGCTCCCTTTCCCGGGGACCGGGAGAGGCTGGTTTACCGGGATGTGAAATATATACTTTTTGCCCCTGACGGGTATGAAGGATTCAGGATTATCAACAATTTCAAATTCACCAGATTTTCCCGGGAAATAGAGGTCAATAATTTCTCTGCGTCCGATTAAGACAGGAATTACAGAATCAGATACATAGTCCAGGGCCTTGACTGACACTTCAGGGCCTATGCCTGCAGGGTCACCAATCGTTATCCCGATTACCTTCAATTTCAGGGGCTCTTTTTTTCTTTATCAATAAATTCCTGGGGAATTATCCTGTTTTTCATATATTCAGCTTCAAGAAGGTCCTTTGCCGATGATTTAAGATCATTGGATATTGTGCACCGGCCTTCAAGGATAACGCCGTTCTGTATGATGAGCTCAGGTGTTTTAATGTCGCCGTATATCATGGCAGTGGGCATGAGAATGACCCGGCTCGAAGCGCTGATATTTCCGATGATAAGGCCTTCAACTATGACCGAAACGGCATTAATATTGGTCTTAATCTTACCGCTCTGGCCGATATAGAGCTGCTCGGCCTGGAGGGATTTACCCTCAAACCTGCCGTCAATTTTTAATGAACCATTTATGACAAAATTACCGGTAAAAAATGAATCTTCACCTATTACATTGTTCGCTACATCACCGCCGCTCTTTGCAAATGCCATAATAGCCTCTGTTGCCTGATATTTATAATTTTGCATATTAATATCTGGAGTTTTTTTATTGTCAATAGGATTTTTATCCAGCATCAAAAAAGATATGGAGACATAAAATTTCCGCTTATGAGATATAAATTTCCTGCCGAAAATCGGAATAAGGCAATATTCTGATATGAAACTGTTTACAAATATCACCGGGCTTATTACTATCCTGAGCATTCTATTTTTCAGTGTAAATTCTTATGGAAATACAATAGAAACTATTGAAGACCTGAACACGATAAAAAATGAAACAGTAAAAAGCCTTAGAAATGACGTAAGAAAATCAATTTATATTATAAAAAGCAGGATGCCGGCAAAGGAAATCCCGGAACTCAAATTTTACAGGTATGCGGTGAAAAAAGGGGATACCTTGTGGTCCATAATGTCCGCCACTTCCCTGGATATGGATTCACTTATATCAGTTAATTCCCTTTCCACATCCAGGGATATTACGCCGGGGAAAGTCCTGTATATACCGAATATGAGGGGCATTATACTGGAAAAAAGCAGCAAGGTTAACCTGGAAGAATACCTTGCAGCAGCGAGGATTGATCCTGGCTATGTAAAAAAAGTAAACAGGGCCGGCGACCTTGACAAAGACCACCTCTATATTCCATGCGGAAGGCTTACCGACCTGGAAAGGTCGCTGTTTATTGGTACCGGATTCATGAGCCCCCTTGAAACAGGGAGAAGGACATCGGGCTTCGGGATGAGAAGGAACCCGTATAATAACAGGGAATATGAGTTCCACAGCGGTGTTGACATATCATGCCCGGTGAACACAAAGATATATGCCTCAAGGGATGGGAAGGTAACTTTCTCAGGATACATGGAGGGCTATGGGAACCTGGTCATTTTAAGCCATGAATACGGATATCAGAGTTATTACGGCCACCTGAAAACCAACATGGTCAAGGCAGGGGATAATGTGGCCAGGGGAAAACTTATAGCCCTTTCAGGGAATACGGGAAGGACCACCGGGCCCCACCTCCACTTTGAAGTCAGGCGCCAGGGGAAACCGGTAAATCCCGGCATGCTGCTACGCTTCGCCTCGGTCAAATAATACCGTCAATATTAAATTCAGGTAATTCCGAAATATTGGGAAACAAAATTCTTTCGATCTAATAAATCTGATGCCCTCACCCGCGCTCCGCGCGCCCTCTCCCAGCAGGGCGAGGGCTTCTTATACTGAACGAGGGGCTTAAGCTCCTCGTTCTTGATTGCCAACTCCCCTCTCCCTATTTCGGGAGAGGGGCCGGGGGTGAGGGCAAAATTTTCTCAACTTCTTTTATAAGTGCGGCCAGCGCATCACAGCTCTTTATCCTGCCTATTTTCCCGCTCCTGGCAAAAAGGATCATATGGCCCTTCCCCGCTCCGGCGATGCCGAGATCGGCTTCGGAGGCCTCTCCGGGCCCGTTTACCTCGCATCCCATTACGGCCACGGTAAGAGTCCTGCCGGTTTCAGCGAGCCTTGATGAAAACCTGTCATTGCACTCTTTTTCAATCTCCTCAGCAAGCATCCTGAGATCCAGATCTTCATCGGTCCTGCCGCAGGTAGGGCAGGCGACGATTCTCAGCGCCGGTGTGATATCCCCGGTTGTTTCAAGAATTTTACAGGCTACGGCAATTTCATCCACGGGATCGCCTGTCATGGACACCCGGATGGTGTCCCCGATACCGAGCATAAGCAGGTGGCCTATGACAATGGAGCTCTGGACCATACAGGACAGCCCGTAGCCTGCCTCGGTGAGCCCTACATGAATCGGATAGTCCCTTGCCAGGGAAAGGAGCCTGTTCGCTTCGATGGTCAGGAACGGGTCCGATGATTTGATTGACACTGCAATTTCATGAAAATCCATTTCTTCCAGTATCCTGATCTGGTCTATGGCGGATTCCACCAGGTCAGCCGGGGTCCCTTCAGGATATTTCTTCCTGTCAATTGAGCCGCCATTCACCCCGATCCTGATGGGGACTGAATAGTCCCTGGCAGCCTTTACCACCTCCCTCACCTTCCCTGCATCGCCGATATTTCCGGGATTGATCCTGATCTTTGATACGCCAGCCTTAATCGACTCAACTGCAATCTTATAATTAAAATGAATGTCGGCGATGAGCGGGACCTCAACTGAGGCGATTATCTTTTTCAGATAGGTCACCGATTCGATCCCCTTGACAGCGAGCCGTACAAAAGATGCGCCCTTTTTATAAAGGGCATTGATCTGCCTCACTGTGCCCTCAATATTTTCTATGGGAAGGTTTGTCATGGACTGAATAGATACGGGAAAATCACCCCCCATACCCCCCTTCCCCACCCTGATGGGCCTGGTCTTTTTTCTTATCCTGCTTCCCTTCATCTTCAAAATAATCCGCCTCTGTTATTCATGGAAAAAAAAAATTTTCATTGAAAAATTATTGCCGGCTGCAAAATTCAAACCACCTGAAGCCAGTACTGAATGAACATCAGGATGGCCGGATTTATTCAGCCTTTACGGAAAACAGGAACATGTCAAATATAAAAAAAATTAAGGGATGATTTATGCCGCTCTTTTCTGTAATAATCCCGGCATTCAACCGTTATGAATTGACTAAACGGGCAGTTGACTCGGTCCTTGCGCAGACTTTCCATGACTACTCCCTGGTCCTTGTGGATGATGGCTCCACAGACAATACCCGGCACATGGAAGAGGAATACAGAGGGAGGATAACCTATATCCGCCAGGAGAACATGGGCGTAAGTTCTGCGAGGAACAGGGGCATAGGAGCATCGGATTCAGCGCATATAGCCTTCCTCGATTCCGATGATGAATGGCTGCCGGGAAAGCTTGGGAGCCATTTCAACTATATCCGGGAAAACAGGGGTGCGGGCATCCACCAGACCGCCGAGAGGTGGATACGGAAAGGAAAAAGGGTAAACCACGGGGAGAAGCACCTTAAAAGGGGCGGAGAAATTTTTATGGATTCCCTTGAACTCTGCCTCATCAGCCCTTCAGCTGTATGTATTGACCGGGAGATCTTTGAAAAGTTCGGGCTCTTTGATAAAGACCTGCCGGCATGTGAAGATTATGATCTCTGGCTCCGGATAACTTCAGTGGAAAAAGCCGGTCTCATAAACGATGAACTTGTAATAAAGTATGGCGGCCACCCGGACCAGCTTTCTGGAAAGTTCTGGGGAATGGACAGGTTCAGGGTCTATTCTATTATCAAGCTTTTAAATAATCAGGGCTGCGGCATCAGGATGGATTACCTTGAAGCGGCAAGGAATGTCGCGCTGAAAAAATGCAGGATTCTCCTGGATGGTGCTGTGAAGAGGGATAAAAATGATTTTGCCAGGGGGATTGAATTGATAATGAGAGGAATTACTGATGGATGCTATAGCAGTATAGATTCCCGGATCCTCTTACAAACAACCGATCCCTGACTATTGATGAGTGGAGATATTCCTCTGCCGGAAACTCTCTGGAAAGGAGGATTGTCCCCCGTTCCCTGAAAAAAATAAGCTTGGAACCTCCGGACAACAGTGAATAAGATGCAGTGTAAAAGGGCTCTTTGAATTCAATGGATGATTGCCCAGTTTTTCTCGGCGGGATTTCAATTATATATTCAATGCTGCCGTTGTTCTTATAGCGGACTATTTCACTGGAAGTAATAATTGTAACAAATCCTTTTCCTGTCACAGAGAGGGGCATCTTAGCCGCCTGCGGCTCCCTGACCCTGGCATCGGTAAATTTTTTATTTTCCAGGTTTATAATCCTTATCATGTCATTGACAGAGTCGCCGTAATGCACTGCAGAATAAGCACCATTGGCGCTGATGGATATGCTTTTGACAATACTCCCCTGCGGCGCGGTACCGCTGGTAATCAAGTTCCCTTTCTCATCGAGGATGTGGTAGCTCCCGTCTATGAACCCGAAACCGCTGAAATCCGATTCCATGGAGAAAACGATTACAGTGCACAGTTTGCCCCAGACTGTTTTCTTTCCAGTTTCATTGCTGTTCATGTCAACAATTCTTACTGTGCTCATGTCCCCGTTTGCAAGGAGTATTATCCTTCCATTGTATGAGAGGTAGGGGTACTCACGTGACTTGAGCTTCCAGAATTTATCGCCGTTTATGCTGAAATATTCTATTTCAGTCCCAAGCTTACGGTATTTTATGAAATTTTCACCGTTCCCGCTGAATGCTGCAAGGTCGTTCTCCAGAAAAATTCTTTTTAGAATATTTCCATTGCCGTCAACCTGAAAGGCATGGGCATCTTTTTTCACAAGAAATTTTGCAAGACTGGTCCCGGGCCCGTACCTTACCTCGGGCTTTTCGGTATTGGAAATGTCGATGCTGAACTCCGGATATAACTCAAGGGCGCCCATGTGCTGAAGGATAAAAATATTCAGGATTATGCCTGCCGCAAGACCTGAGAGAAAAATTTTCATTGTTCTAATCCTGAAGGAAGCTCTTCAGTTTCTGGCTGCGCGATGGATGGCGGAGACGGCGGATCGCCTTTTTTTCTATCTGCCTGATTCTCTCCTTGGAAAGGTTGAATTTATCTCCAATCTGCTGAAGCGACATGGGCTCGTATCCGTCGAGCCCGTATCTCATTCTCAAAATTTCCCTTTCAGAAAGCGTCAGAGTATCAAGAATATCGTCCAGGGCCTTGCGCAGAGACTCATCAAGGACCTTCTGGTCCGGGGAGTCCATTTTTGAATCGACAATCATGGCAAGTATTGTTGTATCCTCAGAATCCCCATAGAAGGAATCAAGGGATATAAAATCCTGTGTGATATTTCTTAAATGATTTATCTCATCATCATTCATGTCAAGGTCTTCAGCTATTTCGGCCGGGGTGGGTTCTCTTCCGAGCTTGTTTTCGAGCTTCTTGTGGACTTTGTCAATCTTCTGGATGTCGGCAGTCCTGTTTAACGGAAGGCGTATCAGGGATGCCTTCTGGGATATGGCAAGGATAATGGCCTGCCGGATCCACCAGACCGCATAGGATATAAAGTGGTACCCCCTGTCGGGATCAAATTTTTCAGCAGCTTTTATGAGGCCCATGTTGCCTTCATTTATGAGATCGAGAAGGGATATTCCACTGGTCTGATATTTCTTGGCTATTGAGACAACAAATCTTAAATTTGCCTTTATAAGCCTGTTTTTACCCTTCTCATCCCCGTCCCTTGCAAGCCTGGCCAGGGTATCTTCCTCTTCCCGTGAAAGAAGCGGTATTTTGTTTATCTGTTCAAGGTACCATGAAATTGAGGAATCTGTGAATATCTTGTCGTTTTTTTTCCTGATCTGCCGTTTGTTCCTGTTATCACTGTCGGGCAAATCATCATTTTCAGATACATCACTGTTTTCTGAATTATTGAATTCTTCATCGATGGCGTCAACAGAATCAATACTATCAACTGAATCAGCTGTATCAACATTTATGCTGTCATCTATGTTATTATTTTCAGACATTTCAATAACCGCTTTATGAACTTTGTAGATTAAAGATAATTACTCAACTTAATAAAGAGTTTTTTTTGAAAAAATTAAAAAAAACCCCATATGCTTTAATACAAATAAAAAGTTATGGGGTTTTAAATTTTAATAAACAGTATCTATTTTTTGACTTGTTTTGGGACTTTTATTACCCAGTCAGGCTGTATCATATCAGGATTTTTTATCAACTCCTTATTTGCATTATAAATGAGTGTCCAGAGCTTGGGATTTTTGTAATAGTTCTGAGCTATTGTCCAGAGGCAATCCCTCCATTTCGGATTGTATTTCACCTTGTAATAAAAATAATTTTCATCTTCTGATACGGCAGACACTGATTTTTTGTCTTTAAGTGAATCCTTATCCGTATCCTTGTCTGAATCCTTATCCTTGTCTTTATCCTTGTCAGCATTTCCCATGCTCACCGTTTTATTCTTATCCTTGTCGGCATCTGTATCAGCAGGTTTTTTTGTTGCTATAACAATTGATGAAAGCCTGGCCGATTCTTTCGTGTATTCTATGGCTTCCCTGTATTTTGAATTTGAAAGCATAACCTTAGCATTGTTAATCGATTCCCTGGATGCGGCAAGTTCATCAATGGCTACGGAAGAGCCTTCCGATTTAATCGCCTGATCAAATAAAATTTCAGCGTTGGCAATTTTTTCTTTTGCCGTACCTTCAGCAGCAAGGACAAGCGCTTCATCGGCATTAATTTTAGCAACCTGTACTGCAGAAAAACCCTTTTTCAACTGGGAATTATTATAAGACTCCTCGGCAATTTTCAGATTTTCATTGGCTATGCTTATTTTACCTGATGCAGAGGATAAATTTTCATATTCATTAGCTTTTAATAGAGTTAACTTTACTTCATCTATAGAATCTTTCAATAAATCCTTTTTCCCCGATGATATTCCTATTGCGCTTTTGGCTTTTTTATCAGCTTCAAGAGCGGTAAGGTATGCCTCATAAAACTTCGAAGAGCCATTCTCAGCCTCAGCTTTTACCAGCAGGTCCTTTGATGACTGCAGGTCGTCCTGCGCAAGCTTTTCCGCGTAGACTTCTTCGGCGCTGACTATGCTTGCCTTTGCCGTTGCTATTGTATCTTTCGCAAGGAGCGGGATTGCTTTATTGTAAGCTTCAACAGCTTTCTTAAATGAATCATCAGCCGATATCCTGGATTTGTCATAATTCCCGGCCTTTATAAAATCATGGTTTTCATAGAGTTTGCTTTCAGAAGCGGTTAACTCAGCAGCAGCATATTTATCCGCCTTCACCGTATATGCCTTTGATATAGCATCTCTGGCTTTAACCATCTCCATAATCGGTACCGGTGCGTCACATCCCATAATGAATAATGTCAAAAATAACGATGCTGCCGATAGATATATGCCTTTCATATACACCTCTCTGTAATAAAATTTAATTAAAATCAAGGGAGTAAAAAAGAAAAAATCAGGAAAAAGAACTTATAGCCTCATCTTCTGAATCAAAAATCTCAAAGAAAGAAGTCAGCTTAGTTAATTCAAAAACTTTTCTGACAGATGCAAAAACATTTATAATCTTCAATCCCCCCTGGTATTTTTTCAGATTGGACAGGCTGGAAATGAGAGCGCCTATGCCTGATGAATCAATATAAGAAACTTCCTGAAGGTTGATAACGACATTATATTTTTTTTCATCAATCAATTTGTTTATAATATCTTTAATCTCCGGCGCGTTATACAGATCTATCTCACCTGAAATATCCAAAATAACAATATCAACCTTTGTCCTGGTATTGATATCCATTATAATAATTTCCTCCTGTATATGGGCAACACGCGCCAAAAAGCATACAAAATTAGCTATTTGTTGAAAAAATTACACTCCTTACAATTTATTTCTGTTTGTCAAAGATGTCAAGATAAATTATTTATATAAAGTAAATTAGTCAATTTTTTCCATTGCCTGATAAATATACACTTTCCCATTTTTTGCATATATCTGAAAAATTTCCGCTTATAATACCCTCCCTGATTTCATTGAAAAAAGATTTCATGAAATAAAGATTATGATAGGTGAAATATGACAGGGCGGATATCTCACCCACCCTGAACAGGTGTCTTAGATATGCCCGTGAAAAATTCCTGCATACATAGCAGAGGCACTGGTCATCGAGAGGGTTGAAATCCTTTTCATATATGGATCCTTTTATGTTTATCCTCCCCCTGCTGGTAAACAGGGTTCCGTTTCTTGCAATCCTTGTGGGCATGACGCAGTCGAACATGTCGACACCATATGTTACCGCGTGTAGAATTTCAAGAGGGCTGCCCACACCCATCATGTATCTCGGTTTTTCCACGGGAAGAATTTCGGAAAGGAATGATGTGATATCCCTGTATGCCTCTCCCGGCTCCCCGACTGAAAGCCCGCCTATGGCATAGCCCGGGAAATCCAGATCCATGAGGCGCCCGGCGCACTCCCTCCTGAGATTTCTGAACACCCCGCCCTGTACAATACCGAAGAGGGCCTGCTTCTCCCTGTCAAAACAACCTTTCCAGTGGCCCATGGATTTTTCCGCCCAGTCCACGGTTTTCTCCACTGCACCGGCTGCCTCCTCTTCGGTCACCGGATAGGAGGCGCACTGGTCAAGGACCATCATGATGTCCGAGCCGATGACCTTCTGGATGTCCAGCACCTTCTCAGGAGTGAAAAAATGCCTGGAGCCGTCAAGGTGTGACCTGAATTCCACGCCTTCAGGGAATACCCTGCACAGGTCCGAAAGGGAGAACACCTGAAAGCCCCCGGAATCGGTGAGAAGGGGCCTGTGGAAGTTCATGAAATTATTGAGCCCGCCTGCCTCGCCCATAACTTCCATGCCCGGCCTGATGTAGAGATGGTAGGTATTGGAAAGGATCATTTCGAAGCCTATCTCATCAAGCTCCCTGAAAGAAAGGGCCCGTACCGTCCCCCTTGTGGCAACAGGCATGAACAGGGGGGTTTTTGCAATCCCCCTGGAGGTGACAATGGCTCCGGCCCGTGCCTGGGAACCGGCGTCTGAATGTTCAATATTGAAAATCATTTTGATGAGCCCATTATTTTAAGATGAAATTCCTTTAATCATTATAACCGGTTTTACTTTGGGCGCTCCATGATAATAGTTCACGGGCCATTATGCATACGCTGCGCATGGTTTCAACAATAAATCCATTGATTTAACAGGATTCCATGAAGTTCCGGGAAAATTACAGGCGCATAAAAAAATTCCAATGTAATGATAATAAATGTTAGTAGTTTCAAATTATTCTTGACACTTGATGTATCAAATTGATAAAAAAGATTTTATCATAAAATTTCAGAGGTGCACTATGGGAAAAGTTTTAATTGCATATTTCAGCAGGGCCGGCCACACAAAACAGATGGCTGATTATATCGCCGAAGGGATCAGAATGACCGGAAATGAGGCGGTTATAAAAAAAACATCGGAAATAGAAAAGGATTCGGACATCAAAGGGTATGATGCATATGCCTTCGGATCTCCCACATACCACCGGGATATGGTGGAAAGCATGAAAAAATTCCTCTTCCTGTGCGAAAAGGCCGGGCTCCAGGGAAAACCGGGCGGAGCCTTCGGTTCATATACCCACAGCGGCGATGCCCCTAAAATCATATTTGATACCCAGGAATTTGTTTTTAAAATGAATGTAATGAAACTGGGGTCCTTTAACCTCCTTGAGGATAAAATCGACACGGCCGAGGGGCTTAAGGCATGCCAGGATTACGGGAAGGCCCTTGTGGAGATGATTTAAATATAGATCAAATATTCATGCGTCTTTCTTCAGCGGAAATGATATGATAAACATGGTCCCGCCGTTCCGTTCGATATTCATGGTCCCGCCAAGCTGGTGTACAAGCGCCCGTATGATCTGCATGCCCAGGGTTTTTTTCTGCGACAGGATGTCATCTCCGGGGAGTCCAATGCCGTTGTCGCTGATCATCAGGCGCACCTGCATCCCCTCTTCAGTCTGCAGCGCGATCTTTATTTCCGGCAGGGCGTCCAACCTCACAAAGGCATGCTTAAAGGTATTGGCCAGGATTTCATTGATTATCAGCCCCAGGGGGATGAGATAGTCCAGTGATATATTATAATTTTCAATATCAAGCTTAAGGCTGACATTCCCTTTTTCTCCTTCATATTCGGAAAGGAGCTCCGATGCAAGTTCCGAAATATATTCGGATATATCTATATAGGCAAAGTTTTTACTCCTGTAGAGCTTTTCATGGACCAGGGCCATGGATTTTATCCTGTTGCAGCTTTCCATGAACATGACTTTTGAATCATCATCCCTTGCATAGCCCGACTGCAGCTCAAGGAGAGACATGATCACTGCCATGTTGTTCTTTACCCTGTGGTGGACCTCCCTCAGGAGTATGTTTTTTTCATTCAGCGATCTGAGGATTTCATCTTCCGCCCGTTTCTTTTCCGCCAGTTTCCACACGGTGTCCATGAGAAGGGTGAGCTGGTTCATGTCGCTCGTGTCATAATCCCCTTGCTTGTTGGCAACACCCACCACCAGTACAATGCGGTCCCGGTTGAATACCGGAATTATCAGTAACCTGCCGAGTTTAACATGACCTTCGGGATACCCTTTTTTCAGGGGGTCCGGGGTATGATAATCATTGATGAGGATCGCCCGTCTCTGCCTTACCGCCTCGCCCCAGATTCCTGTGGCATCCAGTGCATAGACCGTTAAGGGATCACGCACCGAGCACTCCTTCATCACATCCCTGGACCAGGTGTTGAGGGTGAATTCACGCTTCTCCTCGCTGTAATAATAGATAAATCCTATGGTGCTTCTGGTGAGACGTATTGCCTCTTCAAGGGCATAGTCCAGGAGCTCCTGGAGACTCTCCGCCCTGTGCTGTGAAATCTTGATGAGGCTCTCCATCCTCTCCCGGTTGAGGAGGCCCTGCTCCTCTGCCTCAATGCGCCCGGTGATGTCCCTGGCTGTTGCATAGAGATGTTCTTTTGAGCTCATTGAATTTGTCATCCACTCCAGCCAACGGTATGAACCGTTTTTATGCCTGTACCTGTTCCTGAAATTAATTGCTGAAATCCCTTTGCTCAATTTATCCTCAACAATATCCCTCGTGGGCCTGATGTCATCGGGATGAATGAATTCTATAAAGGGCCTTCCCAGAAGTTCCTCTTCACTGTAGCCCAGTATTCTCGTAAATGAGGGGTTGACCCTTATAAAGTGAGTCAGGCTGGCAATGGAGACAAGGTCGTTTGTCAGGTTAAAGATGTTTTCAAAATCCTCCTCCCTTTTTTTCCGGGCCTCCAGACTGCGGTCGAGCCTGCGGCCGGCAACAACTATCCCTGTAATACCGGCAAGCCAGAGGATAAAATATGTCAGGATCGATTTCTGAAGGGAAGCGGTTTCAATCTTGATATAATTATCCAGGGGGACCGCGGTGCTGAGCCCGCCGCGGATATCTCCCTTCTTATAGCCCTGGTGGGCATGGCACTTGAGGCACCCCTCCTGGGTGATGAGGGGCTGCATGTACCTGAGATAAGGCTTATCATCTATGAGTGAAATTTCAGCAACCTCCTTAACCCCTTTTTCAAAGGATTCCATGGATTTTTTTTCCCAGGGATCTGCCGCGTTTTCAGGCCTGATGGGATTAAGGCTCGTAATATGCCCCCTTATATTGTACAACCTGGAATACACATCCATGACCTGGCGTATCACGTACGCAGGGTTCATCAGGGTGAGCACATCACCTTTTGTAGTTACAATATTCCTGTCGGGAATATAGTTGAGATAGGGGTTGGGAGGCGTATCTTTGTCCGGGTAGACATATACTCCGCCATGCGATGTCACCCATAGGCGGAACGACAGGTCCTTGTTTACTGTTGCCTTTGCCTCACTGAGGGCCAGTTCAAAAGTCGATTTTTTTATCTCCCTGAGATTTATATAGGCTGCTGCGGAAATAATAACTGTCCATAATATACCAAGGAAGATTATGAAATTTATTGTATATTTAAATTTTTTTATTTTTTTCATACAATACTGATACATTAATTCTTCATAACTTAAAAAATTGTCCTGCTTCAGTTGTGTGCGATATTTAAATATATTGAAGCTTTATTATAAAATCAAGCAGATTGCCGGAAAAATCACGATTCAATAATAAAAATGCTCCATGGATAGGAGTTATTACAAACAGAATAAAAAGAACATTGACATTCCGCATCATTTTATAAATATCAGGAATATGATAGGATAAAATGAAAATTGAATGTGTTTCATGCATAATAAGAGTTTCTTAAATTGCATTAAATTTTTTTCAAAATTAAAAAATTGCAATTTACAAATAACATCATTAATATCAATATCAGATAATCTGAAATGATAAAATTTTTAAGGCCGGGTACCATGAAAAAAATACATATTTATCTGCCGCTCCTTCTCCTCATACTCTCAGGCTGTTTTGCCACAATGCCCGAGGTCAACAATGCCTTTATTAAGAACAGGAACGATTCTGAAAAAACGGACCTGTATAAAATTCAGAACGACATCATAGCAATCAACAGGGAGATAAAGGAACAGGAAAAAATTTCTGAAGTAATGAGGCAGAAACTTACCGTGATTAAGAAAAAAATCTCCCTCCTCGAATACCGGAAGCCCTGGCTGGAGGAGGTTGTGAAACTCTATATCCTGATGGAGGATGGAGAAAAACTCGGAAAAGCCAGAGGGGAACTGACTGCAAATGACGAGGATATGAAATTCAACAATGAACTGGCAGACTTCACTACCATTAATGTTTCATATCAGGCCGCCAGGGTTGAGGGAAAGCAGGCTGAATTATCAGTCAAAATAGCCGAGCAGGAACTGGAAAAGGCATATATAAATTCCAGGGGCAATACCGGACAGCAGCCCGATGCAGTCAAGGAGAGCAAGCCGGAATTAAAATATAAAGACGTTCCATGCGCCATTCTCAGCAAGGGCCTCGATGTTAATGTATGCAAGATAGCGGAGCAGTATAACGACAGGCGGAAAATTCTATCGGACAGAAAACAGGAACTTGACGTGGTTTCTGCAAAATTCCTTGACGCTGAAAAAAATATAAAAAAATACAATAAGCTCTATGACTTCTGATAAACAGGAAATAAAATGAAAAAATACATTATCCTCCCGGCAATTCTGGCTTTGGTATTAACCGGGACAGGTCACATGACTGATCTGTCAGCAGATCTTTTTTATACTCCGGCAGACTATAACAAACTCCGTAATGAAAAAGTTGCAGTGGAGCTTGAACTCGGGGACCTGTACAAAAAAAAGGTGGCCCTGGAAAATGAACTTAAGAACCTTAAAGAGCAGTATGAAAATGACAGGTTTAACCTGGGAAAAACCATTGTGTCCCTGAACAATGAAATCAGCGACCTCAATAATAAAATTAAAAAATTGAATAGTGAAAAAAATGAAGAAAAAAAGAGATATGAGAACAGGATAAACGAACTGGCCGGCACCATTGAACTCCTTAAAAAAACCAGCAGCGGCAGGGAGAAGGATCTCATTAAAAACAACAGTGACATGCAGGCAAGGCATGAAACTGAGATGGATAAGCTGAACAGGCAGCTGAACAGCGAACGGGAGAAAAACCTGGCTGAAATAAAAAATCTCAAAGAGCAGTGCGAGAAAAGGATCTCCGAGCTTCAGGATAAAATCAGAAACCTGAACCAGGAGCTCGATTCATTGAAGAAGATCACGGAATCGCAGAAAAAAGAGCTCGACAGGCTTGCCCAGCAGACGAATGATCTTGAAAAGCAGCTTGAGAATGAGATAAAGGATGGAAAAATAAGGCTTAAAAAATTTCATGACAGGCTGATAATAAATATTGACGACAAAATATCCTTTGACTCCGGGTCGGCAACATTGAAAAAAGAGATACTCCCGGCACTCCAGAAAATATCAAAGATACTTTTTGACTATCCTGAAAACAACATTGTCATTGAAGGGCATACGGACAATGTGCCCATCGTGTCGAATACCGGCTACAGCAACTGGCACCTCTCATCGGAAAGGGCCCTGGCAGTACTTATTTTCATCCTCAAAACAACCAGGCTCGATGAGGCCAGGTTTTCGGCAGCCGGCTATGGTGAATTCCACCCCATCGTGCCCAACAACTCCCCGGCCAACATGTCGCTCAACCGGCGGGTGGATATCGTCATACTCCCAAGGGCGAAGAAATAGTTACTACTCAACAATGAAAAAAATTTGCTCACGGATTTCATGGATACGTGCTCAGAAAAATGAAGATATTGAGAAAATTGCCGATGTTATGGCTGAGATATTAATTATTGTGCAGGTTATTCTATTGTTGAAATAAATCTGATATAAAAAGATACGTTTACATGTTAGGTTTAGACTTATTTCAAAATCCGTGAACATCCGCGTTAATCCGTGAGCAAAAAAGGATACCGAGCAGATACAAAAAAAAGGCTGAATACTACCCGGGGGGCATACCCGATATCCTGCTACATATCCATCCGTATCGGCATGATGACATTTGTTATGCCGCTCCACTGCAGCCTGCGCTGAACGGCAAATGCCGTCTCATTATGCAAAAATTTGTGGTAAAATTTTGCAATCCTGAATGTAAGCTTGCCGGTGAACACCGTGGACCGGGGGAACTCCTTGACCACCGCCTGGCATATGCTGGTTGAGGTCTCCACTACATCGGTGCCTATTTCGATCCTGTACTCAGCCGGAAAGCCGAGCCTCCGCGCCAGGTCCACATACCTGACCAGCGACTCCCGTACCGTATTTTTCAGGTCTTCCAGCTTTTCCTCGCCCTTGAAGAGGCCCTGGTCTACAACGGCAACTGAAACAAAAATAAAGTTTTTATAGAGGCCGGGGAACGCCCGGGTGATGGAGAGCAGGGTGTGGACCCCGAAGCCGTTGTATCCCCTCACCAGCTGAATGGCAGTCATATCCTTCGGGTCTGCCGGCGCATCAACTGCCGGCCCCACGGTGGGTATGTCTGTAAGAAGCTCGTCCAGCTGCTTCATGTCCAGGCTGATCTTTGTGTAATGGTCGCGTATCAGGTAGCACAAAAGGATGAACGTTGAAGTAATCACAAGCGTCAGCCATCCGCCCTCCAGGAATTTTTCAAAAACAGTTATGAACAGAATGGTCAGGCACAATGTCAGGCCGGTAATGTGAACTCCCAGGTGCCGTTTCCATTCTGCTACCTTGTGGCGGTTTTTTATAAAAAAATGAACCATACCATACTGGGAAATTGAAAAAGTAAGGAAAACGTTTATTGAATACATGACAACCAGGGCGCTGATTGAACCGTGGGTGTAAAATAAAAGGGCCAGGGCGGCAATACCGATCATGATGACGCCGTTGCGCATGGTGAGCCGTTCAGAAAATGCCGCGAACCTGTGAGGGAGCCATGAATCCACGGCCATGTTAGCCATGACCCTCGGCGCATCGATGAAGCCGGCCTGGGCTGCTACAAAGAGAAGGGCCCCCTCGGAAACAATGGTAACCAGGGCCAGGAGGTAGCCGTATTTCCACTCCCCGAAAAGGGCATCTGCAAGTACCGCGTTCAGCGTTTTCCCTTCTGCCGGAACGACTTTTACCAGCAGGTAGCAGAGGAAAAGGCCGCTGGCGGCAACTGCAAGGGAGGCTGCCATGTAGGCCATGGTGCGCTTGCCCGTCTGTACTTTCGGGTCCCGCATAATCTGCAGGCCGTTAGATACCGCCTCGATCCCGGTATATGTCCCTCCGCCCAGGGAATAGGCACGCAAAAAAATAAGCGCGATACCCATGAACCCTATTGACCTCATATCCTCCCTGAATTCCGAGCCCACCTGGTTTACCACCTGGCCCACTTCCCCTATATGGCTGAAAATGCCGTATCCGAGCATGACGGCGTGAGTTATTAAAAATATCATGAAAATGGGAGCGAGCATGGTGATGGATTCCTTGACACCCCTGATATTCATAATGATAAGAACAATGATCAATACTGTTGCGCTTGCAATCTTGAATTTGTGATATTCAATGGGAAGGTAGCTGAAAAGGGCATCGGTGCATGAAGCGATGGAAACGGTTATGGTTAAAATATAATCGACGATGAGGGCGCTGCCCGAAATAATCCCGGCCTTTTCCCCGAGCATTTGAGTTGCAACGATATAACCGCCGCCGCCATTGGGAAAATGCTCGATGATCCTGGAATAGGAATAGGATATGATAAAAACGGTAAGGGCCGTTGCAATGCCCAGGAAAAAAGCGAGATACATGTGGCTTCCCAGGGCCCTGAATGCCTCTTCGGGACCGTATGACGATGACGACAGGCCGTCGGCTCCAAGGCCGATCCATGCGAAAAAGGGGATGAGAGCGATTTTGTGAAATATTCCGGGGTCGTTTATATCCCGCGGGGCGCCGAAAATCCTGATGCGGATTCTGGACAGGAACGACGGATCGCCGTCAGTTTTTTTTGTACTGTTTTCCATAATGCCTCCAAATGATTCAGGGCACGGGAGGTTAATGCTGTTTAAACCGGCATATCTCTATCCGATGCTCTTCCAAACGCCTGCGAGGTTAGCTGACGGGCTCGGGCATGGAAGTGCCCTATCCTGCTTGGAATTCGCCCCGGATTCCCGGTTCCCCCGCATTCTCAAACATGAGAATTTCGGCTACAAAGAATATAAAAGAATATAATGAAACAAAAATAAAAACAATCAATGTTCCCATGCAGGGATACTATAAAAAATCAGAAATTTCTTTTTCCCTATCATCGAATAAAAAAATCCTGATTTTCCCGGCACCCGCAATTAAATTGGACATTTAAAAAGGGAAAAAATTTATGTCAATAAACTAATAAATCTATTCATGCCCCGCCCCCCTCTGAACTTTGCCAACCTGAAGCTCATTGTCAGGCTGAGATAGAAATATGAGATCCATCAATGTACAAATCCGGAAAAAGCATTTTCATACTCAATACATTTTTTTCTTGCGCTCTTTACAATATCCATGGGATCTTTTGCAGGCGAGATACCGTGATCCTCCTTTAACCACTTGCGGAATTTACTGTTTTCCTCTTCGTTTCCCTCTCAAGAAGTTCAGGCACACTGTGAAGCTTGAATTTTCCCCTGATTTTATCAAGAGTTTCGCCCATTACATCCCTCCATCTCGAGAATGTAATTTTTGCCAGGCGGATAGTATGTATCTTTTTTTTCAAGAGTCAATATTTTTTTGTATAGACCTATGACGGCGGTCTCAAGTAACATGGGCTCCATTAAAATTTATACAACGGTTTATTATATGAGATTATGGTCTTTCCACCCGGCATATCTTGATTCCAGGGGATTAGTTGCGCTGTGGAGAGAGAGCCTGCTGGCCCTTGCCGTGCTCCAGGGGAGGACTAATGGGTACAGGCACCATCCGCAGCTCACCAGGTTCAGGGATTCTGAAGATCCGGTTAAATCAATCGGCTATTATCTCTCAATAATATTAATTGCTTCAAGGGAGAGAAATTTTAATTTTAACAGCAGTAAAATTCCCTTTTGTAATTATGACATCGCAGGAAGCATCCCTGTGCCGGCCGGCCAGGTCAGGTATGAATGGGCTCATTTCATAAAAAAAATAATGTCCAGGGACATGAACAGGTATCTCGAAGTCAAAGGGATTCTGATCCCCTGTCTCCATCCGCTCTTTCACGGAACCGAGGGTGGTGTGGAGCCGTGGGAAAAAACCCATTAGAGCCCGCTTCAGACAGTGATTCCCAGGATGCTTTTATGAATGGGGCCCCCGGGCCATCACCTGTTCATAAGAGGAAATGACAGGAAAAAAACGATACCCCCTTCAACCGTTTCAACTCTGATCTCACCGCCGTTAATCTCCACGATTTTTTTCGATATCGCAAGCCCCAGGCCGGTGCCTGTCCCTTCGGTTCCATCGATCCTTTTAAAAGGCTCAAAAATAATATTCAGATCCGGGACAGGAGAAATACGGCAGGTATTGAAGATCCGGATCGTTACCCGGGGGCCTTCATGAAACATATCAACAGCTATCACCCCCGATTCCGGGGTGAACTTGACGGCATTGTCCAGCAGGTTTGTCATTGCAGCCTGTAAATCCTCAGCCCTTCCCCATATGACGGATCCGGGGATGGGGCTGCCCATTTTGAGTGTAATCCCTTTTCTTTCTATCAGCGGCCTGTATTTATCCATGTTCTCAACCAGAATACAGGCAAGGTCAACCTCTCTCTTTTCATCGGGCAGCCCCTTGAAATCATACCTGGAAAACAAGAGTATCTGCCCGATAAGGCGGTCCATCTCCACTATCTCTAACTCCACCGATTTCATCAGCCTGTCCGGCGTTCCACCGGCCAGGACCTTTCTCTCATCGATCATCATTTCCAGGGCCACCCGCATCCTTGCCAGCGGCGACCTGAGCTCATGTGAGATGTTTGCATAGAGCTCCTTTCCCCCTTTGATCATGCGGCTTATTTTAGCTGCCATGGCGTTGAATTCATCTGCGAGCTCGCGTATTTCATCCCGGCTCTTCACCGAGACCATCTGCTCCAGGTCGCCCTCGGAGATCCTTTTAGCCGACATTGTGAGCTTCTTCAGCGGCCCGGTGATATACATAGTCAGGGGATAGAGTAGTACGGCTATGGCCAGGGCAATCACAGCCAGGGCTGCGAGAAAACTCCCCTCATGGAAAGGCGGCTTCTCCCTGACATGAAGAAAATTAATGCTCCCGATCCTCCCGCCCGGAAAACTGATCGGAAGCCTGAAGAAAAATGTGTGCGGGCCCCTGAATGTATGAAGATACCTGAACTCCCCGGCATCCATGAGATCCTTTTCGTTCACCTGAGGCGGAACGCCTGGGAAGGAGCTGGATATGACAGTTCCGTCATCATACGCCAGCCACACCCTGGACCTGGAGAGCCTCCCCATGGCATCGATGAATTCATGAACCTGCTGCCTGTTCCCGGAAGGGCCGCTCCCGCTGTCCGTGGCAATATTTTTTTCAAAAATCTTCCGTAACAGGCTGGACGACTCCTGCATATACCCGTGAAAATCCCTGCGTACCGATTCAAGAGAGACATGCCTGAACGCGGCGAAGATGAGGGCCTCGGTGATAACCAGGAGCGCCATATATGCGAAAAATATCTTTATATAGAGACGAGGCCTTTTCATTGCCGGCTCACGAACAGGTATCCCGTGCCCCAGACGGTCCGTATCCTCTCCTTGTCGCCGGAAAGGGATTCAACCTTGGCCCGGAGCTTGCTTATGTGCACATCTATGCTCCGTTCAAAGGCTATAAAATCCCTCCCCCTGGCAATGTTCATGAGAGAATCCCTTGTAATAACCGTATCGGGCCTTTTCATGAGTGCCTCGAGTATCCTGAATTCAGTCTGTGAGAGCTCGATTTTTCCATCGCCGATATGGAGCGTCATGGATGACAGGTTCAGGGCAAACCCGTCGGCATCTATGATATCGGACATGGCTGCGGGATCAGCCTGGAGGGGCACGGCAGACCTGCGCATAACAGCCCGTATCCTGGCAAGGAGCTCCCTGGGGCTGAAGGGCTTGGGTAAATAATCATCGGCACCGAGCTCGAGCCCCACGATCCTGTCGGTCTCGTCGCCCCTGGCCGTAAGCATGATCACCGGGATGGAGGAGGTTTTTCTCATGTCCCGTAAAATGTCGAGGCCGTCGCTCCCGGGGAGCATGATGTCTAATAGAATAACATCCGGTTTTTCCCTTTCAATTACTTCCATGGTCCCCTTCCCTTCCTTCCATTGAATAACATGAAATCCATATCCGCCCAGGTACTCTTTCAAAAGCGCCTGGAGTTTCATATCATCATCTATAATAATAATTTTTTCGTTCATAATCTTTTCCGGGATGTAAAAAAATGCAGATTTTATTTACACTTTATTTACAATTAATCATCACTTTTTACAGAGGCAAAAAACTCTCTTAACATACATCTGCTACTTTGTAAATTAAAATCAAGCTAAAAAGGAGATACATATGAAATTAACAAAAAAAATCACAATGGCCGGTATCGCAGCGCTCATAGGATTCTTTGCCTACGGGTGCAGGCACAATGGCCACCACAAACATTTCTGCAGCAACGATTTCCCGGAGAACATCCTATCCCATGCTGACAAAAAGGTTAAGGAGCTGAACTTTAACGAGATCCAGCAGAAAAAATACAGCCAGATAAGGGAGCAGGTGAAGGCTGATATGATCGCAGCAAGGAACGAAAAGCTTCAAAAACTCGACGAAGCCAATGATGAGCTGGCGAAACAGAACCCGGACATCAATAAGCTCGCGGGAAATTTCAAAAAATTTCATGATGCCGGGCATGCAAAAAAGGCTGATGCATTCAGCAGGTATTACGACCAGGTATTGGAGCTCTACAACCTGCTTGATAAGGATCAGCAGGAGAAGATCATAGATAAGCTCCGTGAACTGGGAAAACATTTCAACTGCAGATAAAAACCATCCTGCAACTGACTAAAAGTCAGCCAGGTCGATTCAGAGGCACAGAGAATGATAGAATATACAACCATATCTCTGTGTCTCTGTGCCTCTGTGGCAAAATCTTCTTTCTGATAATATCAATGTTCATCCTTTAATAATTTTCCAAATTCATGCATTATTCCTTTCCCGCCCCGGAGGAACTCACGATAACAACATTCTTACCCGATTTTTTTGCCTGGTAAAGGGCCTGGTCGGCAAGGTTAACCAGCTCCTCTGATGAACGGGCATTGCCGGGGCAGGTGGCTACCCCGATGCTTATGGTAGTTTTGAGATCATGGTTTCCTTTAAGAAAAAGCGTCTCACTTACCCTTCCCCTGATCCTTTCGGCTATCATGATACTTTCGGAGACCTCGGCTGAAGGGAGTATCACCGCGAACTCCTCTCCCCCGTACCTGAAGGCCCTGTCAGAATCGCGGATGGATGCCATGATGCAGTTTACAATCTCCTTCAGCAGCACATCGCCTGCCGGATGCCCGTAGGTATCATTAACCTGCTTGAAATTATCCACATCCATCATCAGGAGGGAAAAGGGCTCTGCATGTTCAAGGTACTTGCGCATCACCCTTGACAGGTTCTCCCTGAAATGCCTCAGGGAATAAAGCCCGGTCAATTCATCGGTTATTGCAATTTTATAGAGATACACGTTCTCAAAGGCAGCGGATATATGGCCGCTGATAACCTTAATCAGCCTTAAATAAAACTGGTCAAAGGGATTGCCCTTTCTGTTTATATACAGCAGGGCAAGCCTGTCGCCGTTTCTCCTGAACGGGTAGCATACCTCGCATGAATCCTCTGAAACCCATTCTTTTTCAAACCTTCCGGCGAGCCACTTCTCCACATTCGCTTCAAGGGTGCTGCCGGAAATTATTTTCATCCGCTCACTCTTGTTGTGCTGCGAAGACCATGAGGTGACCCTGTATTCATCATTGGACGGCATGATAATGACTATCTCATCGGCATTAAGGAATTTGTGCAGGGCGCTCAATATGATATCCTTCAGGTCGTCTATATCAATAATTCTACTTATACTTTCAACCAGGGTATAGAGCATGGAGAGCTCATCATACTGGCCCGTTATTTTATATATATATTTATTCACCCCCCATGAGATAATCCTGTAGATGAATATGATGCACAATATTCCCGAAATCAGTATGACAAGGGTAATAAAAAAAATCAGCCTGTCAATCCGCCCGATGGAACGGTCGATGATGAGCTTGCCATTGACCACGGATGTATCCCTATGGCACTGGTGACATGCTTGTTCATTGAATATGATGCTGATATTCCTGTGGAACTTGCCGTCTTTGTTGAACAGAATCGCGGAGCTCTCCATCTTTGTATCCAGAAATTCTCTGTGACAGTCGCTGCACCCTTCGTGATAGTTGCGATCAATGACAACTCCCCTTTCCGATTTGTCCGAGGAATAGATTATTTTCCCCTTATCGTTAATTATTGCAGCTTTTACTATGAAGCCTTTCCTGACAACCTCCTCCAGAGTTTCCTGTATGGAGTCCCCTGACCGCGTAATCATCATGGTCCTCAGGCAGTTCTGGATCATATTTGAAATTTCAATGGATTTTTCCCTTGTGTCATCAACAAGGGTTTTCTGAAGAAAATATACTATGATGCCCATGGATGTACATATTGAAAACGAGGTAAGAAAAAAAATGATGAGGATTATCCTTCTTTTAAAACTGTAAAAGGCCTCCATGCCTGTCTCTTTTTTTTTGTCCGGTATTTTCCCATCTATATTCTCCACAATGTCACACCCTGAAAAATTCTTTAAACAGCCCTGAACCCGATAATCAACAATAATTGCGGTGAAAATATTTCAAGTCAATTATAATTAAAAAATTCTTCTTGCAAAAATAAGCAACGGCCTGATTTATTATATATAGGATGAGTCTTTCTGGAAAGCTTGAGATAAAAGATGTTGATGAAATTTTATCAAAAAAATAGTATCATCCGGCATCAGGGGAGGATTTATGGACTGCATACGGATATGGACAGAAATTGACATACAGGAGATTGACAGCCACATCATCATGGTGGACGACACGCTGGGCTACTGCCATAAATGCAAGACCATCGGCATCGACATCAGGGATATTAAAAAGTGCCCCTCGTGCGGCAGGGAGATCAGGTATGTCACCTCAACAGAAGCGAAGGGAGGCAGGCCGGAAATTGTTTCGCGGATACGAAAAAAGCTCCCGCACCTGGCCTTTGTAGATTATGACGACTATATCCGCCTCACCGGAAAGAAAAAAGCCGAAAGCCTTTTCAAGGCCTGACGCTGTAGTACAGAGGGGCTAAGCACTTTTGTTGATCCCCTCCCTTTCCCGGGAACTGCAGGTGACAATATTGAATCCAGTCCCGTACTTTTCCGTTACCGCCTTCTTCAGTGTTCCCGGCCTCGTGACCAGGGATTCCTTCGCGCTCCTGGACATCCCCTTGATGCAGGCCTCCACTTTCATCACGGGGCCCCTCTCCTCATAGACCTTCCAGCATGCAGCTATGTTCACGGGCCGGAAGCTCCTCGTGTACCTGCTCCCGGACCTCCCCTCCCTGTGAAGCCTGAACCTTTCGGAAAGGTCATTGGCCATTCCGGTGTAGAAATGGCCGTTGGTGCATTCCATGATATAGACCCAGAGAAATTCAGCGCCTGGCATTGGGCATCATCCCGAAATACCGCTTATTTTCATCTCTATCTTCAACAGTTCCCCCGTGAGCCTTTCGATGCTCCGTTCTATCCTGGTTCTCTCGCTCAAAAGTTTTTCCAGGGAATCATCGTGCTTTTTCCGTCCCATGAACTCGGCCTTCACCATGTCCGGGCTGTGGCCGTTCAAGAAGGACTTCTGGGCCATCATCATGCGATCGTCATCCTTTATGGATGCCACGGTCTTCATGTTTTCAAATCCGATCCCGGTGTCGATGTCCCTGGAGAAAATGCTCATGAGGGTCTTTGCCGACCTCCGGTGGAGCTGGAGCTCCCTGTCGACGTAGTCATCGAAGCTTGCCCCGGTCTCGCGGCATAAACTCCATGCGTCCAGGAGGAGCTTCCCGAACTCCTTCATTAAATCGCCTTCCACGTTGATGAATTTCTCCCTGAGCTTTTTCGTGAGTTCAACAAACCTCCCGTCGGCCCTGAAGACGTTTGTGTATATCCCCATCTCTTCGGCGCTGAGCAGCAGCCGGTGCAGCATGTCCCAGAAAATGTTGGTATGGGCCCTGGACAATACGGTTGTGTCCGATTTCGTGAACTGGAGATGGTGGGCGAATTCATGGATGGCAGTGTACATGAGGGAGTTGTCATTGATAAAATTTTTGTTGTGTAAAATAATCTCGCAGGTTTCAGGCTTATAAAGCCCGTCAACCTTGTCGCTCTTCTTTCCGGAAAATGTAACGGTAAAGCCGGCTGCTTTCTTTTCCAGCCGCAGAAGTTCATTTTTAACCTGGTCCTGATTCATGTGTATCCCTGCTTATTAGTTTCAGAATTATCCATTAATGTATTGATTTTTCCGGGGATGCCAGGCTGATGTCAACATAATTCTTTGAAACCCATGGAAAATTAACATGCTTAAACCTTTATTTCTCACAGCCCTTATCATGCTCTCCTGCTCCACGTCAAGGGAAAACTTTTCCGAGACCCGCTGGGCCGAAGAGGTAAATACCACCAATGCCCGGGACCTCTATGCCCCGCACTACAGTGACGGAAAATTTTTCAACCCCTGGATGCCCATGAAAGAGAAAAACATCAAAGATCTCATCATGTGGAAACTGATTTCACCAGATGATTATACCGATGACGAAAAAATCCATATCCCGGATATATTCCCCGATGCCCTGAAAAGGATAAAGGCCCTGGGTGTAAGGGACTTCATCCTGTGGATCGGCCATAATACCTTTCTCCTGAGAATAAACGGGGAATACTGGCTCACGGACCCTGTCTTTTCAAAAAGGGTTGTCATTCTAAAAAGGATAACTCCTCCCGGCATTTCCATGAAAGATTTAAACGAACTCACTGAAAAAGTAAACGTCGTCATATCACACAACCACTACGACCACTTTGATGCAGACAGCATCAGGGAGCTCCCGGCCGGATCAAAATTCTTCACCCCGCTGGGGCTGAAGGGGCTCATACACAGTCTTGGCAAGGCCGATGTAACCGAGCTGGACTGGTGGCAGAACATCGACCTGGGCAGCGGCGTAAAACTTCATTGCGTTCCTGTGCAGCACTGGTCAAGGCGGATTGGCCAGGCCATGAATTCAACACTCTGGGCTGGATTCATCCTGACCACTCCCTCGGTTACCGTATACTTCGGGGGCGACAGCGGCTATTTCAAAGGATACAGGGAGATTGGCGAAAAATTTCCCGGCATCGATTATGCATTCATACCCACCACGGCATATCACCCCCGGTGGTTCATGCACTATGCGCATATCGATGCAGCTGAGGCTGTGAAGGCTTTTGTTGATCTGAAGGCAAAATTTTTCATTCCCACCCAGTGGGGAACATTCCAGCTCGGAAGCGAACCGGCAGGCTACCCCGGGATAGACCTTCTAAACCAGGCAAAGGCTGCCGGGGTACACAGGTCCCGGATTCTGCTCATGGGCATAGGTGAACTGGTCTTTCCGGATCAGAAAAAAAGGAATTAGGGGTTTGATAAAGGGATTAGCATGTCCCCTGTAGGATCATCTATACGGCAATGTACAGGGCGCCTGCCTGGGCTAATGCCATGACTATCCCTGTGACAATGATAATTTTTTTCCCCGCAGCCGGGTCCGGGCTGCCGGTATCATCAACCCCCTCTCCTGTTATGAACGCGCGCACCAGGGGCGGAAGGAGTATGGAGCCCATGATGAGGACTAAAGAGAAAAACGGCACGTAAGCGAAAAAGTAGCCTTCCACGAGCAGAAAAAATGTCATTACAAAGGCAAAAGAGAAGGCCTCATGTATGAATACGCGGGGCTTTTCAAATTTAAACAGCCCCAGTACCAGGAGCATGACAACAAGGCCTGCTGAGGCAGCAGTGACCAGGCCGCCGAGTATTGCTATTTCGAATGTGCCCGATAATCCTATCACAGCTGTTGAAACAAGCGGCAGGGTTACAAGGAGTGGAAAGGTTATCCTGTTATCCCCCTTTAATACCGTGGTTTCACCTTCGAACCATATGATTGCTGCAAGGATAGACATACCGCCCACTGCTGCAATGCTTTTCCAGAATGGCCATGACGAGGCAATGTAGGGGATTTGTAAAACGGCATAGAGGCCTGATGCGATAAAAAGAGACCTCATAAAATATTTGAGGAAATCCCCCCTGAAGGCATATTCAACAGCCAGGACCGGAAGAATGGATACTGCCGCAATGACCACCGTCCAGTGCTGCGTGGGCATGTTTAAACCCTTTTCAAAAACCGGCGGCATGCCGGTAAGCTGCAGGTGCCCGAAAATATAGGACACGGTGACTATAAACCCTGCCGCCCCATAGATACTGCCGGACCCCTTTCTCTTCTGGAGAAGCACGGGGAGTATCATTAAAATAGAAGCCATTGCCCCGGTGATCACTGTAACTATTATTACATTCATCCTTTGTATCTACTCTGGTATCATTTTTTGCTCACGGATCATTGCAGATGCTATTTCTTCACGCCTTCAATGGCTATGAATAGTTCAACCTCATCGCCTAACAATCCCTTTGCCTTGGCGTCTATGCCGGTTATGCCGAAATCGCTCCTTTTTATTTTAAGCCTGGCCTCTCCGCCGGCCCTGGTAAATCCCATGGGGTCCTTATCAACCTGCCCCACCCTGGATACATCGGCGGTAATAACTTTTTTCATCCCATGGATCTCAAAGTCTCCGGTTACCTTGTAGCTGTCCTTCCCGGATGCAGCAATGGTTCTGCTCGTAAAAACTGCTGCGGGAAATTTTTTGGCATCAAAAAAATCGGGGCTGCGGAGGTGATCGTCCCTCTTCTGAACATTGGTATCAACAGTATTCACGTCAATTTTTATGACCATGGAGCTTTTCCCCGGCTCCTTATCGTTAATGTCAACATACCCGCCGATTCCATTGAACCTGCCGTAGACATAACCGGCGCCCATATGTTTGATCTTGAATATGATCATGGAATGGACATTGTCAACGGATAACGCCCCCGCAGGCGCCGTAACGGCAAGTACCGGATTGGGCTCACTTGACTTTGCATCCTTCTTCTCTCCGTCCTTGCCGCATGCGATGAATAACGCGCTGATGGCTACTATTGAAAAAATAAGTTTAATTCTTTTTGTCATAAAACTTCTCCTCTTACACTCTTGAAGATATATGGGAGATGGGGAGATGGTCGAGATAGGGGGATGAAAATAAATTAATAATTTTTTATATCCCCTTACCTCTCCCTATTATCCCCTCATCCCCCTTTCTTACACTCTTTAAATATGCCTAAAACTCCTCGAAACCCTCTTCCGCGGCAATCCTGTGCAGATCCGATTCAACCTTGGCCGGTTTTTTATCACCGCCGGATTTCTTAATATCCTTCATGCCGGTACTGTGGCTGATTGCCCCCTTTATGTGGATCTCCTTCTTTACGTCATGGCTGACGCCCCCGCTTCCGGTCTTGAATTTTTTGGTAAGGGCAAGGAGCTCCTGTGCCTGGTTGGCCATCTCCTCGCTGGCCGATGCCGTCTCCTCAACCAGAGCCGCGTTCTGCTGGGTCATGTTGTCCATTTCGCTTATGGCAACGGTGAGCTGTTCCATCCCCTGCTTCTGCTCGCTGCTTGCCGCGTTTATTTCACTGACGATCATGGTGACATTGGTTATAGCGCTGATGATCTCATTCAGTGATTGGCCGCTCTTGTTCACCAGCCCGGAGCCTGTTTCTATTTTGGTTATTGTATCCTTAATAAGCGTGCCGATCTCCTTAGCGGCGTTCCCTGACCTCTGGGCCAGGTTCCGTATCTCCCCTGCGACCACGGCAAAGCCCCTCCCGGCCTCGCCGGCCCTTGCTGCTTCCACGGCGGCATTGAGGGCCAGGAGGTTGGTCTGGAATGATATCTCGTTGATGACATTAGTGATGTCGCTGATCTTCTTACTCACGTCGTTTATCTCATTAATCCCCTGTACAGCCTGGGTGGATACGCGCCCTCCCTCTTCGGCGAGCTTGGAGGTGTTTTTCGTGAGGTTGTTCGCCTCGTTCGCGTTGTCGGCATTCTGCTTCGTGGAAGCCGTGGCCTCCTCAATGGTTGAGGCTATCTCCTCCAGGGACGATGCCTGCTCCGATGTCCTCTGCGACAGGTTCTGGTTTCCGCTGGATATCTGCTCCACGGCCTGTACCAGGTTTTCCGATGCCAGGACAACGTTCCCTACGAGGCCCTCGATGTTCTCGGCTGCAAGGTTCAGCTCTTTCCCCAGCTGGCCTATCTCGTCCTTCTGGTTTATGTCGATCCTCGTGGTAAGGTCTCCAGAGGCGAAGGTGCGGGCAAAGGCAAGCCCCCTGGTCACGGGTTTTGTAATGCTTCGTGTTAATACTATGCTGATGAATATGCTAAAAAGTATTGCAATACAAACAAATATTATTACCCGTATGGTAGTTTCATTAATATGCATTATTATCATGCCTTCCATTTTATGCATCTCGTCTACGGCGGAATAAGATATATCTTTAGCCATCTTTTCACTCGCGTGAATCTCATCTTTCCACTCTTCAAGGGCCTTGTTCCCCTCCTCAGAGGTTTTTATCTTGCTGTCGAGAATATTCTGGTATATGTTGGCAAAACCGTCATGATATTTTTTTAAATTATCTTTTAATTTGATCATTGTCTCTTTATCTTTGGCAGCCAGGTTTATCTTTAAAGCCAAATCTGATTTTTCCACAGCATCATTATACTCTTCAATCCATTTTTTATAATATTCCTTTACCTTGTCCAGGCTCTTGATATTAATTAAAATATCCTTCTCATAGCGCCTCAGTCCTATAACATTTGCCCTGGCCCTTGCTGAATATTCCATTAATTTTGAGTCTGTCTGAAATGCGTCATTTGTTTCTTTCGAAATTTCATGTAATCCATAATAACTCAGCCCTCCCATGGACAGCATGAGCAATAGAATGAGTAAAAATGACCCAGCCAGCCTTGTACCAATCTTTAAATTATTTATTGAAGCCATACCCCCTCCTGGTTTAAGGGACCGTCAAAAAATCAGGTTTATGATATTTCAATGGAGCTGAAATATCCGATTAAAGTGATAGCTTTAATCATTAAACTACTTTTTTTTTGAAACGCCCTTATGCATTATATTTATAATACAGTTAATCTATCCGGAAAATGCATGGAATAGAATAAATAGTATTAATTTTGCCTTTTTTAAAGAACTGCCGGAACAATGTAAAAGAATAGAACAATCACATTCTCTTCATCAACAAGGCATCCCCGGCTTATACTTTTATTTTTGTATCCAGAAATTCTATACCTATTGGACAGATAAATTTCAACTGTCACAAATATATTAATACCGTCTTTAAAAATTTACAAATTTTTTTTTATTTTATTCCTGTTGGACATAAATTATTTTTCGGCAAAAAAAGAACCCTTCCCCATAACTCTATTGCTTCCTCTTGACAAGCTATCCATTACCCATCCGAAAAAGGCCCCCTAAATCCCCCGCAGCTGCCCCCGGCCGATGAAACTTCTTATATTTCATTAATATTTTCCGGCCACCCCCGGCGGGGGTTGAAAAATGGTAGTGTTGTATAATAAAAAAACAAGCTCCTAAACACCCTCCGGGGGTGGCGGCAGTGTGTTGTAATCAAGCATTAAATATATCCGCCGGGGGCTTGGGAAGCCGGGGACTTGAAGAAACGTAGTTATAAAATTAAAATCTTTTTTAATTTCAGCTAAAACATAGTTTATATTGTGAATTACATCTTCATTTGTAAATCGCAAAGTAGATATTCCAATACTTTTCAGGAAATTATCACGATATTCATCGTACTCCTGTCTAAATTTATGAATATCACCATCAATTTCTATGGCAATTTTTTTCTCATAACAGTAGAAATCAAGAATATACCTGTTAAGTCTCATTTTTCTGGCGAACTCAATAATATATCCTGGAGATCTGATTTTTGCATTCATATTATTGATAAAATACTTTTATTTGTAAAGCAATCTTTAAGTCCCCCTCCGGGGGATTTAGGGAGCCGGAATGCAATAGATGCGGGTAATTATTAAAATGACAGGGGGTGCCGGAGTATTTCCCAATTTATATGCCGGAATTTAATTCACCCCCATCTAAGATGTTACTCTCCGGCAAAAAACAGTTTGACATTTTAATCAAAATATGCATTGAATATGTATCCGGTACGTGACTCCGGGGTATGGACTTAGCCTTTACAGAAATTAATTATGGATCAGATAAAATTGAACAGTTCCTATGTGATTGAAAACAAGCTCAAAGACCCCTATAACTTTGAGGACATCATAGCCACGCACAATGAGCGCCTGGAATATGTGAAGGAACTTGACATGTCAAAGGTGAATTTTATCGACCCCTATTCCATGCTGTCCCTCCTCCTCCTGGGCAAAAAATATCTCAGGGACAGGGGGGAGAAGCTTATTCTGACGAACATCCCCATAAATATTCACCAGTACCTGGCCAGGATGGACTTTCTGAAAACCGGAATATTCACCGTCCAGGACAGGCTGAATGAAAAACTCTTCCTGAAAAGAAGCAATTTCAGCGCCAGGGTCATTGAAATAACAGAAATACCCAACAAGGAGAGGGAGAGCATAAAGGTCATTTCCGGGATCATTGAACTGTTCAGGAAAAGGGCCTCGCATATCATGAAATTCTGGCTCTCGGACCAGGTGGTGGGATTTTTTGTCACGGTGATATCGGAAATATGCCAGAATATTTTTGAGCACAGCCTGGGCTCCGGCTATCTTGCAATGCAGGCCTATACCATGGACAGGGAGAATATGCTCAGGCTTGTGATCTCGGACTCGGGGATCGGCATCACCAGGAGCTTTGAAAACAGGAATGATATTGAATACAAATCCGAGGCGGAACTTCTGGAAAAGGCCCTCACAACGCCCATATCGAGCAAAAGAAAATTCGGATACGGCCTCTGCCAGGTAAATACAATCGTGGAGAAGCTGAACGGCGCAATCTTCATCCGCTCCGGAAGCGCATCGGTTACCGCCCTTTATCACCGGAAAAAGAAGGGGGGCTCCTATATGTTTTTTAAAAACGACCTCACTGATTTTGACGGTGTCCAGATATCCATATCCCTCTCGGGCTGATTCATGGGGCGAAACGGGACGTGAAAATCTCTACGGGAGAAGCTTCCCGGAAAACGGTAAGGAATATCAATGGTTATAAAAATACACAAGACTGCCGATGACCTGAAAATAAGTACCCCGGACCTTATCGCCAGGGCCAACGGGCGCATGATATATGAAAGGGTGAAAAAACAGCTCCACAGGATTGACAGCGGTGAGACTGTCATCATCGACTTTGACGGCATTAAAGTCATAGACTCGTCGTTCATTGATGAATTCCTTGTTAAGGTCATCATGGAATCCACCGTAAAAGACTCGGGATTTTTCGTAAAACTCAGGAACCTCTCCCAGTCCTCGGAGCTCAACATCGATTCGGTATTTCATACATACTCGGCATACAATAACAACAAGCTTGTCATACTCACCGAGGACCTGTGCAGCAACAATAATTTCTTCATTGGCCATCTGAAAAACACCAGCAGGGACATCCTGCATTACCTCAGGCTGAACAGGAGCGGGTCCATCCCGGATATCGTTGAGTTCACCGGGCTCGGAGAGGATGAAATAAAAAAGACCATGGAAGAGCTCAGGGAGATGCGCCTGGTGAGGGACGAAAACGGCGGGTACTATTCGGGCGTATAAAGGAAAATTAAAAATAATATTATGGTTGTAAAAACCCCATGGAATAAATAGTATCGTTGAATAGATTTAATTCTAAAACAGGAAAGAAAATAGAAACAGCCTGATTACGAAAATTAAGAATGATTTGCCACAGAGGCTCAGAGACACAGAGATATATCAGAAAAGATTGGTTTAATTAAAATAAATTTCAATATTTTGAGGTGACAACACAAATAGTTTTGATATTAACCCAATATACTCCGTGCCTCTGTGTCTCAGTGGCTAAATTTTAAAAGTCGTAAGAATAAACAGGCTGATTACGAAAATTAAGAATGTTTTGCCACAGAGGCTCAGAGACACAGAGATATATCAGAAAAGATTGGATTATATAAAATAAATTTCAATATGTTGAGATGACAATACAAATATCTTTGATATTAAGCAAATATACTCCGTGTCTCAGTGGCTGAATTTTACAAAAAGTCGCAAGAATAATAAATAGAATATGAAAAAAAATTTAAAAGATATTGCTCACAAAGATAGCGACGACCTCTATGGTCTCCTGTCCATGTACAAATCGAATAATACCTATATTAAAATCATGGTCTCCAATGAGGCCGGGTCCATCCTGGTAATGCTTACCGACAACCCGGGGAACTGGAAAAAACTTGAGAAGGAAAAGACGGCATCCTACAGGGAGATGAAAAGGCTGGAATTAGGTTCACCCAGGCTTTTCATCAAATACACCCATCCAGAACATCTTGTGAAAGTCCTGGGCGAGGCCCTCAACATACATGTCCCCAGGAACAAGGTTTCCGTCACCGGGAGCCCTGCGGAAGGTTCCTGTTACATAATTAATTTCCCCCTGAAATACCGGGCTAAGATCATAACCGGGGTGAACAGGCTCATCGCATTGAACCCCCATAAAAAATATGAAATCATAGAAAAATTTTTTGCAAAATTACAGGAATAAATGAATGTCAGAACAGTATAACTCACTGGGCGCTAAAACAAAATCCGTAGACCAGGCGCTGAAATATACGGAAGGGGATATAGAAAAAGCCAAGGCAATGGTTTCGGGCCAGTTCCTGGACCTGGTCGCGGTAAAGGGGAAATTCATTGTCCCGTCCTATCCCTGTTCCGGAATGTTTGTCATGTTTGTGAACACTCTGAAAGAGTACATACCGGCAGTATTGAATGTGGCAACTTCAAAAACAGCCCTCTTTGACAAGGTCAGGATTTTTGACGACTGGAAAGTCTTCATGAGTGACATAAACTCCTACAGCAGGAGCGATGAAGTCCTGGATTCAACGGAGCTTGGCGAGTACCTCGCGGGCTCATCGGGCGACAGCGCGATCTACTCATCCCTGCTGGAAAACGACCTCGATACCCTGACAAAAATAATGAGCGACCTTGTCAGGTCATGCTATGACACAAAGGATATCCAGTGCCATATTGACCTGAACAAGACCAGTTCCCTGGCGCTTGAAATGGCCGGTATTATACTCGACATACCCAGGGATGAGCAGGCAGCAGCGGAGCCGGAAAAAAAAGAGGCTGCGATCCCGGCTGTCGAAGACAAAAGGGTAAAGGAGATTGAGGCTGAAGCAAAATATATCGTGGGCGGATCAATCATCGTATCACCGGTTTCGGGCAAGGACATAAATAATATCGATGCAGGCGAGATGATCAATGTTCTCCTCACCGGAAAGGACCCTGTGACAAAAAAACTGATATCGGTCCTTAATGCCCAGCGTGAAGACGGGACCATCGCGCCTGTCAAAGGGAGGGTCAAGGGGAAAATACCGCTTGAAAAAAGCGGATATATCCTCTACGCCCTGGTCGCGAAGGGGGTCCTTGCTAAAATTATTGAAGAAGAGAATGTTAAGATACAGCTCCATGGATCCTCCAGGCAGGAGATGGCAAAGGTAAAGAACGACAGCAAAGTGATCCTCCTGGTTGCCGTTCTCTTCGGCCTGATTCTACTCGGCGCCTTTGTCATCATGCTTATCATGTGAAAATGAATACCCCGGGCAACATTACTGTTTTATCTGCGATTATTATTATCCTTTCATTAGCTTTTTCAACGGCACAGATGCCCGGCTGGAAAACCATCAGGGACAGGGACGGCAACAGCTATTTCATCGATGAGTACGGCAGGATGCATGCCTCCGGGAAGCCGGAGTTCCGCTACAAAACCCTTTCTGCCGACGGAATCGATTATTATCTCAATCAGGGGATAGAGCTTATAAAGGGGCATTATACCCTGGAAGGCCTGCTCATCCTGAAAACCATCCTGGCCATGCCCCCGGGCGACGGAAAAATGAACCGGGTAAGGGCTGCAGCGGCAAAAAGGATAAATGAACTCAGCATGCGCGAGGGTGACAGGTTTGCGGGGCTCAATGAGTCTGCGTCGCTCCTGATCTACAGGGAGGGGAATGAAGTTAAAATCATACATGACCTCATGCGCTATTCCCTCACAGTCAGCGGTGCCGTGGAAGTAATTCGGACCAGCCGCAAGGCCAGGACCGGGTCTGACTATGCATATAGCGGCTTACTCCTTGGAGTGAAGTTTATGAAAGCGGAGAGCAGGCCGACAGGCGGGGAAGGGTACGACCTGCTGATTGCCGTGAGCTCTGAGAAATTCCGGAGCCCTCTCAGGAGCCTTGAGGACCTGGAAGAGGGGTGGAGATCAACCCTCTGGGAGAGCAATTACACGAGGGAGATGATAATCAAAAATGACACCAGGGCGATTTACCGGTACAGAAGCAGCGGCGAACCCCGTTATTCTGGATATGAAGGAATCTACCGCAATATTATGTACGGCTACATGGTGAGGGTGATAACACCGGAGAAAAATTTTCCTGAATTTGACGGGCGGATAAAAGCCATTGTGGATACATTCAGCTTCGCCGGGATTAAAAATTAACGGTTACTACTCAGCAATGAAAAAAATTTGCTCACAGATTTACATGGATAAGCGCTTTATTAACAGATTAAAAAATCCGTGAACATCTGCGTTAATCCGTGAGCAAAAAATGATTGCTGAATAGATACAATTAATGGGAGTATGTTTATAACCGGCCCGGGCCTGCATAGACCATGGCAGTCTCATCGCAGTGATCTTTATGGTTGCAGTTGTTGCAGTCCTTCCATATCTTTTCCGGAAGGGTCTCCCTTTCCACGGCAGTGAATCCGTTTTTCAGAAAAAAATCCGGTGAATAGGTCAGGACAAATATTTTCACATCATTGCTGACCCGTATCCTCTCTATCATGGTTTTCAGCAGAAGGGATCCTGTCCCTTGATGGGTCAGTGATTTTGAAACGCTGAGGGACCTGATCTCTTTGAGGGACGGGCCGTAGTCATAAAATGAAACAGCTCCCACTACCCGGCCCGAACTCCTGGCCACCAGGAAATCCGGGCGGGAGCCCATGATATCCTCCATCGCGCGCTCAAGGATAAGGCCGTCGGTGGAATATATTTTTATGAGCTCATATATGGCGCGAACCTCGTCAACGGAAGGCTCTGAAATTTCAAGGTCATCAATCATCTTTTCCATAAGAATGGCAGGTGACAGAAACCATGCTGAAAAATCAATTTCTTTTTAGGATTTTTGTCCCCGATGATAAGGAATATTTTGTATAGTCATTAATTTTCTTCAGAGAATCCTGGGCTTCCTTATCATTTTTATAGGGGCCGGTGTAGAGAAGATTTTTTTTATTCCCTTTGGATATGATTACCGTATGGCCTTCCCCGCTTAAAAAACCGGCAATGTCCTGGGCCTGCTGGTCGTCGAAGCCCCTGCCGATCTTTATTACAAAGGGAAATTCCTCCTTCGGATACGCGGTTCTTTTAAATTTTTCAACGCTTTTATTGTCCTTGATCATGCTGTTGACTTTTGTGCCCAGGTCTGAAACAGCCTTGAACGTCTGCTCGTCAATGATCTTTCTCTCGGAACCGCCTGCATACTTGATGCCTACGACAATACCGGTTGTAAAGGATATGATGGAAAAGGCCGTTATGAGAAAAATGATGCGGCTTGCCTTTTTTTTGCTCTTTATCTCTTCCTTGTGCTTTATTTTCGACATTCGCGAGAAGTATTCAGGGTCATTCCTTTCGGAGAGAGGGGGCATATCCCTCATAATTTTGCCGTCATAGAAATCAATATTTTGCATTCTTGAAGCCTCTACAATGAATATAAATAGTACACTAGTATCATAGTCTGATGAAATTACCCAAAAGTTGTCTGTCTTATATTTTTCGACAGTTTGGAAAAAATCCATGAGTAAAAAGAGGCTTCGGAGATGGAAAATAGTTCGAGGCAGTAAACTAAAAAGAGGATTCTGCCACAGAGGCACGGAGTTACAGAAAAATAACAAAGAATCGAACCACGAAAAGCAAGAAAAGCACGAAATATATAATTTAAATTTTTCGTGATGTTTGTGCCTTTCGTGGTTAATCTTATCTTTTTAGAATTTTCCGCAAGTAAATGACA
The DNA here is from genome assembly GCA_009885955.1 of Spirochaetia bacterium. Classification (GTDB taxonomy): domain Bacteria; phylum Spirochaetota; class UBA4802; order UBA4802; family UBA5550; genus VFJS01. The sequence goes on from VFJS01000032.1 coordinate 76,757, forward strand.
AAAACAGATCCCGGAATTCGATAAAAACCAGAATGTATTTCATACAGCCTCTATTCAAGAGACATATAGAATTATATCAGAAACTGCATATTTATGACAA